>JBBIMA010000021.1:0-54538 GCA_037444625.1 Solibacteraceae bacterium | reverse complement strand
GTGCAGGAGCGACTGCCCGGCAGCAACCTCGCCGAGGAGGCGGGCATGGAGCTGCTGGTCCTGGACAGCCATCGCAGCCCCCGGGCCGCACTGCGCGACGCGGAGCGCCTGGTACGGGAAGGCGTCGAGCTGGTGGTGGAATTCCAAAGCCACGAACGTGTGGCGCCCCTGATAGCCGCGCGCTTTCTGGAAGCCCGACTTCCCGTGATCGCGGTCGAGATACCGCACCCAGGGGCGGTGTACTTCGGGGCGAACAACTACGAGGCGGGTCTGCTCGGGGGCCGCGCCTTGGGAAGATGGATCCGGGACAACTGGGAGGGAAGGCTCGACCGGGTCGTCCAATTGGTGGAGGAGCGTGCGGGAGCGGTCGCCCGGTTACGCGTCACCGGGATGCTCGAAGGCCTGCGCGAGAGCCTACCGGCTACCGCGCAGGCCGAGATCTTCGAGCTGGACGGGGAAGGCTCGTTCGAGAAGTCCCTGGAGGTCATGCGGCGGCATTTGCGGCTGACATCACCGCAACGGACGGCAGTTCTGGCGGCCAACGATCCATCCGCCCTGGGCGCCATTCGGGCGATCGAAGAGGCCGGACGGGCGCCTCTCTGCGCCGCGATGAGCCAGAACGCCAGCTTGGAGGGGCGTAACGAGTTGCGCCGGCAGCACACCGCTCTGATCGGATCCGTAGCTTACTTTCCCGAGCATTACGGGGACCACATCGTCCGCCTGGCGCGGCTCATACTGGCGGGCAGGCCCGTTCCCCCGGCCACCTACACCCGGCACGCGCTGATCACCGCGGAAAACGTGGACCGCTATTACCCGCTGGACCGGCTGCTGCCTCGCTGAGCCCGGTCTCGCGAAGTGAGACGGAGATTGCAACGCAACTTCGCCTTTCCGGGGCGCCGGTCTGCCGGTAGCATAGGGGGCGGAGGTATTCCAGCCATGAGGACGACCGTGATCGCAGTCATCCTCGGGGCCGTTCTGGCCTGCGGGCAGACCATCACCAGCTCGATTGTGGGCACAGTTGTGGACTCGAGCGACCTGCCGGTTCCAGGCGCGAAAGTGGTCCTGCGCCACGTGGCTACGCAGATGCAGCGGCAGCTTGCCACCGATGCCCAAGGCGCCTTTGTCTTTAGCAATCTCGAGCCCGGCCGCTACACTCTGGCCGTGGAAGCATCCGGCTTCAAGCGCGCCGAGCGGACGGATCTGGCCGTGAGCGCGGCCGAAAGGCTCTCGGTGGGTAAACTTGTGCTCGAGCTGGGCAGCCTGGTGGAGACCGTCACCGTAACGGCCCAGGGAGCCCTGGTGCAGACCGCCAGCAGCGAACGCTCGGGGTTGATCGCCTCCGATCAGATCCAGAACCTTCTTACCAAGAGCCGGAACATCATGTCGCTGCTGTCGCTGCTGCCGGGCGTCGTGGACGCCAACGACGGGGCGGTGGACGCCCTCACCCGCACCTTCAGCGTTTTCGTCCAGGGGAACCGGCGGACGGCCAACAGCATTTCCATGGACGGCATGGTTCTGAATTCCTGGGGCTTGGCCTACGCCTACGACGCCGCCATCAGTCAGGACTCCGTCGCGGAGGTGAAGGTGCTGCTGGGCAACTATCAGGCGGAGTACGGGCGCCGCTCCGGAGCCAATATCATCCTCATCGGAAAATCCGGCACACAGCAGTTTCACGGTCTGTTCTCTTACTTCAAACGGCACGAGCAGTTCAATGCAAACGACTTTTTCCGGAACCGGAACGGGCAGCCTAAAGCCAGATATCGCTACAACACCTGGACGTACAACATCGGCGGACCGGTCTACGTGCCGGGCAGGTTCAACAAGGACCGCGACAAGCTGTTCTTCTTCTGGAACCAGGAATTCTGGCCCCAGGAATCCCTGATCACGGGCCGTGTGACGGTGCCTACCGAACGGGAGAGAACGGGGGACTTCTCACAGAGCGTGGATTTGAACAACGCCCTGATCGTCGTACGGGACCCCTTCGCCAACCGGCAGCCGTTCCCCGGCAACATCGTGCCCGCCGCTCGCATCAACTCCGACGGCCAGGCCCTGTTGAAGGTTTTCGATCCGGCCAATTTCCTCGACCGCAGCATCTCTAAAGGCAACTACAACTATGTCTTCGACACGCCCGTGTCCAAACCCCACCGCATGACGACCTTGCGCCTGGATCACAATGTGAGCTCCGGCCACCGCCTGTCGTTTTCCTACCTCGACTACTACAACAAGCAGACGGGCAAGATGGGCCTGGATACGGGCGGCAGCAACTGGCCCCAGTTCGAGAAGGGGTACTCTTTTCGCGGCCAGAGTTTCGTGGGGCGCCACACGGCCATCATCTCGCCTACGCTGATCAGCGAGGTCAGTCTCGGTTTCAGCCGGAGACCGCAGAAAAATACGGTCATCGAAGAAGCCTTGCGGCGCAACCAGCGGAATACGGTCGGCTTCAAGGCGGGTCAGTTTTATCCGCAGAACAATCCGTTGAATATCATCCCCGATGCTTATTTCGGCGGCGTGCCCAGTGCTGCGTACCTTTACCAGGAAGGAAGATTTCCGTTCTTCCAGAACGCCAAGGTGCCCAGCGCCACCTGGACGCTGACCAAGACATTTACGGCGCATACTGTCAAGGTCGGCGTAACGGCCGATGTCGCCAGGTACCACACGAACACGACCCCGCTGATTTTCGGTCGGTTCAACTTCGACCGCAACACGGTCAATCCCCTGGATACCAACTACGCGTACTCCAATGCGATCCTGGGCGTTTTCAGCACGTACCAGGAGGCCAGCTTCCGGCCCATGAATCGGGGGCGCCAAGCGGCCGTCGAGTGGTTCGCGCAGGATAGCTGGAAGGCGGCGCGGCGGCTGACTCTCGAATACGGCGTTCGGTTCCACTCGATCGGTCCCATGTGGGACGCGAAGGACATGCTGGCCACGTTCACATTCGAAAAGTTCGATGCCGCCCGACAGGTGAGACTGGTTCAGCCGGTGCTAATCGGCGGAGCCAGAAGGGGTTACAACCCGGCGACCGGAGAGTACCTGCCGGAGGCGGCCATCGGCGCCATTGCGGGGGGCTCGGGGGACCCGTTCAACGGCATGCTCTTGGTAAAGGACAACCCGGGTTACCCGCGCGGACTGTACGAGCGGCGCGGCGTTCATCTGGGCCCGCGGTTCGGCTTCGCCTACGATGTGTTCGGTACCGGCCGGACGGCTGTTCGCGGGGGCTTTGGGATGTATTACAACCATCCCGGCTGGTACGTGTATTACGAATTCGCGAGCCAGCCGCCGCTGGTGGTTACCCCTACGATTTACTACGGACAGATTGCGACCTTGTTGTCTTCGGCGGGGGTCATTTTCCCTCAGAGCGTTCTTGCCGCCGACCGGCACTCCAAGACGCCAAGCACCTACAATATGAGCCTGTCCGTGCAGCAGAGGTTGCCGGCCGGGACGGTGCTGGACGTGGGCTATTCGACCTCGCTGTCGCGGAATCTGTTTTGGCAACGGCAATTGAATCCGGTGCCGCTCGGAAGGCGATTCGATAGCGCTTACCAGGACCCCACCCGGCCGGGCACAGCCTTGCCGACAGCCTTCCTGACGCCGATCAGCGGGTACACCAGCATCGTGCAGAAGGAGGCGGCCGCTTCCTCGAATTACCATTCCTTGCAGGTCAGTGCGAACCGGCGGTTCGCCAGGGGCCTTCAGTTCGGTGCTTCCTGGACATGGTCCAAGGCCATGGATTTCGTGGATTACGACGACTCGGGGGCCATTGCGCCTTTCGTCTCGCCGCGCGTGTGGCATTACGGACCGGCTTCGTTCGACCGCACGCACATCATGAAACTGAACTGGATCTGGGACATTCCCAACAGCCCATGGCAGAATGCCGTCGTAAAGGCCGTGTTGAATAATTGGCAAATCTCGGGCATCACCAGTTTCATCAGCGGCGCTCCCCTGGGGATAGGCTGGAGCTCGGTGACGGGCGTGGATGTCACGGGCACCCCCAGCTTGGGCGCGCGCGTGGTTGTCACAGGCGACCCGGTGCTGCCGAAAAGTGAGCGCACGTTCAGCCGGAACTTCCGGACGGAGGTGTTCCAGATGCCGGCGGTCGGGACCCTGGGCAACGCACCGAAGACGCTGATTCGAGGGCCCGGTATCAATAACTGGGACGTTGCCGTCTTCAAGAACTTTCCCATGCGGGAGCGTGCCCGGGTGCAGCTTCGCTGGGAGCTTTACAACGCCTTCAACCACACGCAGTTCTCCGGGCTGGACACCAGCGCGCGCTTCGACGCCCAGGGCCGGCAGGTGAATACGCGTTTCGGCGAGTTCACCAGCTCGCGAAGTCCCCGCATCATGCAGTTGGCGGCTCGGTTTGAATTCTGAGATCATGGGGAAGCGAAGCCTGTTGCCTCTCGACCGCCGTCCTGGCCCGGGCAAGTCGCTGCCCGCCGGAGGCCGGGGAGGGTAGATCCCCCGTTCGTTGAAGCCGGGCGGTCTTCAGGGGGCCCTTGCTAAGTCGGCTGCCGAACGCAGGAACCTATATGAAGCGACGTAATCTCCTGGCGCTGCTCCCTTGGAGCGACCCTCTGTACGGGTCGGTCGCTACCGTCCGGTCGCAAGAGTGTTCATCCTGCCCGGCGGCGAACTATTCGTCGGTGCCTGCGGTCCTTCCCGGGGACGCCGAATCCTACTTTACGGACGACAAGTTACGGGCCCTGGTGGATTCGAGCAGGCCGCTGCCGGCCACAGGTTACCAGGTTGCCGTCTATTACTACCCCTGCTGGCATCCGTGTCCCTGGTTCGAAAAGCATTTTGGCAAAGGATGGACGCAGTTCCAGTCGCTCAGGGACGCCAAGCCGCTTTACCCGGGACACCTCTTCCCCAAGTACCCGCTGTGGGGGGAATACGACGAGTCGGACCCCGCCTGGGCGGCGCGCGAAATCGAGACCGCGGCCGACTACGGCATCCACGCCTGGATGATCTGCTGGTACTGGCATGAAGGAACACAAAGGTGCCAGCTTCAGTTGGAGCGAGGCTTCCTGAAGGCGCCGAACAATCACCGCATCAAGTTCGCGCTCATGTGGGCGAACCACGATTGGCGCAATCACTGGCCTGCCGCTTCCGACGGACAGACTGCCTTGATGTCGCGCCAGCGCCATAGCGAACAGGACATGCTGCGGGTGGTAGAGTATTGCATTGAACATTACTTCAGGCGGCCCAACTACTGGCGTATGCCCGCGGGCCCGGTTTTCGGGATTTATTCCGTCGAGAGCCTGCTGAGGGATCTCTCGCCGGAGCAATGCCGCCGGGCTCTGGCGCGCATGAGGGAGGAGGTCGCTAAGGCGGGGTTGGGGGACCTGCACCTGATGGCTTGTTCCGCCAACCCGACGAATGCGCCCAAGCTGAGAGATCTCGGCTTCCAAAGCGCCACCCTGTATCACACATTCACACCCTTGCTTCAGGATGTGCCCAGAGGGGGCCGGGCGCCTTACGGGAGGCTGGCCGCGCAGGCCGTCTCATACTGGCGCCGGCTGAGAGCGGCGTGCTCGGTGCCGTTTTTCCCCTCCTGCTCCGTCGGGTGGGATAACAGCCCCCGCGTGGGACGTAGCGCACGAATGGTGACGCAGCGTACGGCCGATCAATTCGAGCGGCTGATGCTGGCGGCCAAGCATCACCTGGCGGAAGCGGCCGGGAATCTTCCCAACGTCGTCTTCCTTTCGTCCTGGAACGAGTGGACCGAGGACCATGTGCTGCTGCCCGACACGGTGTATGGGTATAGTTATCTGGAGGCGGTGCGACGGGTTTTTGTTGAACGACAAGAGGCAAATGCCGCTTAGCCGGAGGTTATCAGAACTTGATTTCCCGAAGGATTGATGCAAACAGGACCGAGGAGCGGGTTCGCACAGAAGCCGCCTTGTTAGCCGCGCCGCTGATTCCGCGCCGGAAGCCTCTGACGGCGCGGGTAGGCTTGTTCGGCGTGGGCCATCAGACTTACTGGGGCCAGTTCGAAGGACTGCGGGAGGAGATGGAAGGGAAAATCGCCGTGCTGGAGGGCAAACTCCGGGAGCGCGGCGTGGAGGTGAGGAACTTCGGATTGGTGGATTCGGCCAAAGCGGCCTACCGCTTGCGCGACCGGTTGCTGGCGGAGAATCCGGACTTGATTTTCTGCGACATGGTGACCTACGCCACGTCCGCCACTTTTGCGGCGATCATCCGGGACGTTCCGGTTCCCGTCGTGCTGGTGGCGTTACAGCCCATGAAGGCGCTGGACTACGCCCGCGCCACCACGCGCATGCAACTGGCGAACGACGACTTTTCTTCGGTGCCGGAATTCACCGGCGTGGCCATTCGCATGGGCAGGCCGGCGCCTCCGGTGATCCTGGGTTCGCTGGAGGACGATCCGGAGGCCGAGGAGGAGCTCTCCGAGTGGTGCCGGATCGCGCACGTCTTGCACGATCTGAAGCGGGCCCGAATCGGGCATTTCGGCCATCCCATCGAACACATGCTCGACATGCAGACCGACCAGGCGGCGCTCACCGGCGCCTTCGGCTGCCACATCGTGCAGACCGAGGCGGACGATCTGCTACGGCACTACCGGCAGGTGACGGCGGCGGAGATCGCCGAGAAGAAACGGATCATTCTCGAAGTGTTTGAAACGCCCGATCCGAAGTCTGATCCCATTACCCGCCGCTTGACGCCGGAGGATCTGGAAATGTCGGCGCGCGTATCGGTCGCTTTGGAGCGCTTCATCGAAGAGTACGAGCTGGACGGGCTGGCGTACTACTACGAAGGAGAGCCGGACAGCGAGTTGAGGTCCGTGCTCAGCAGTCTGATCGTGGGCAATTCCTTGCTGACGGCGGCCGGCTTTCCTATGTGCGGGGAATCGGATCTGAAGACGTGCATCGCCATGCTCATTCTGGACCGGCTGGAGATCGGGGGCAGCTTCGCGGAATTCCATCCCGTGGACTTCAACGAGGGCTTCGTGTTGGTGGGCCATGACGGCCCGCATCATCTGAACGTGGCGCAGGGGCGTCCCGTACTGCGCAGCCTGCTCAAGTATCACGGCAAGCCCGGCAGCGGGGCGAGCGTGGAGTTCAAGCTGAAGGAAGGCCCCATCACGATGTTGGGCATCGGTGTAACCGGCAGCGGCCGGTTCAAATTCATCGTGGCTGAAGGGCAAAGCGTGCGCGGTCCCATCCCGGCCACCGGGAACACGAACACACGGGGCTTCTTCAAACCCGACGTGAGGACGTTCCTGAAGCGGTGGGTGGCGGAAGGTCCCACGCATCACTTCGCGCTCGGGGTGGGCCACCACGCTTCCACCCTGGAAAAGATCGGCTCGGTGCTGGGCATCGAGGTCGCGGTGGTAGCCCGGGAGACGGCTTAGGTGTCGCGCCGCTCCCGGGGCCTGTGGGTTGCGGCGGCGCTGCTGAGCGCAGCCTCCGCCTTGAACTTTTTCGATCGTCAGGTCCTTTCGGTCCTTGCTCCCGCCGTCACGGCCGAACTGCGAATGAGCAATGCGGATTACGGCCGTGCGGTTTCGGCGTTTACTCTCGCATATAGCGTGATGTTCGCCATAGGCGGGCGCTTGATTGATCGCCTGGGAACGCGGACGGGGCTCGGCGTTTCGGTCGCTTTCTGGTCGGTCGCCAGCGCTCTGCACGCTACGGCGGGCAGCGGCAGGCGGTTGGCGCTGTTTCGCTTGATGTTGGGCCTGGGGGAAGGGGCGTGCTTCCCGGCCGTCGCGCGAGGGGTGGCGGAGTCGTTCCGGGAGCGACAAAGGGCGCTCGGCATGGGCATCTCGACGACGGGGGCCTCGGCCGTGGGTGCGGTGTTGGCGCCGCCGGTCATTGCGTGGCTGGCGGCTCTGGGCGGATGGCGAGCGGCTTTCTTGACTACGGGACTGCTGGGCGCGTTGTGGACCATCCTGTGGTTCGCTCTGTATCCTTCTGCGCCGGCTCAAACCGCACCGGCCAACGGCAGCAGCGACCGCGCCGGCAGTCGTGCGGCTGCTCGCCCCTGGCCGTGGGCCCGGCTGCTTGGCCGGCGGGAAGTGTGGGGGCTGGTTCTGACGCGCTTCCTGCTGGATCCCGTCTTTTACATTTACATGTTTTGGATCCCGCAGTACCTGCACATCGAGCGGGGCGCTTCCGTGAGCGACATCGGCAGACTGGCCTGGGTGCCCTTCTTGACGCTCGGCCTCTCCTCTTGCATGGGCGGAGCGGTCTCCGACTGGCTGGTGCGGCGCGGATGGCAGCTCGCAACGGCGAGAAAGACCGTAATGGGAGCGGCCGCCTTCTTGACGCCGGTCTCCATTCTGGCATTGTGGGCGCCGAGTGCCCTATGGGCGGTGCTGTTGCTCGGTGTGCTGCTGCTGGCCCACGGATTCTGGATGACGAACTACATGGCGCTCACCGCCGATCTGTTTCCGGCTGCAACGGTCGCCGGCGTGGTAGGCCTGGCAGGCATGGCCGGCGGGCTGGCGGGCTTCGCTGCCAACCTCGGCGCCGGCCACGTGGTGGACGCGGTGGGATTCGCTCCCGTGTTCACAGTCTGCGGCGTGCTGTATCCGGTGGGTTACGCCGTGATTCTGCTGGCCGTTCGGGGGAAAGTGCGCTAAGAACGCCGAAAGTTTCGTTCCCTTGGCCCTGTGGGCCAAGGGCCGGGCGGTTCGAATTCCGCCCGGCTCGCCGGCCATTGTCCCTGCGCAGGAGAAGGTGCGGGGCGTTCCTCAGAAAGTGATCTTCAGGGCGAGCTGCCAGTTGCGCGCGTCGCCGTCCGTGCTGGTGATCGTGCCGAAGGCCGAGCTGGTCGGGGTGCGATTCGGCGTGGCGAAGTTGGTCTGGTTGAAGCCGTTGTAGGCGTCGGCCCGGAAGCGCAGCTTGAGACGCTCGCGCAGGGGGAAATCCTTGGTGATCGAGAAATCCCAGCTTCGTTGATCGTCGCCGCGGACGCCGCTGAAGCGCGGCGGGAAGGCGCGCAAGTTGTAGGAGAGCTGTTGCTGCGAGTTGCGATTGAAACCGGCCTCCGTGTTGAACCAACGATCGGCGGTGCGGCGGTTCTTGGGCAGCGGGATATTCTTGATGTCGCCGACGAAAATTACATTGCCGAAATCCAATGGGGCGGCGCTCTGCCGGGTCACGACGACGCCCAACTGCCAGCCGCCCGCCAGCCACTGAAGCGGGGCCGGCCAGGCGGCGCCGAAGCGGCGGCCGGGACCGAAGGGCGCTTCCCAGATCCCGCTGGCGGCCAGGCGGTGCGGCCGGTCGAGCGAGGAAATCACCTCATAAGGGAGCGGGTCGGTGGGGTTCAAGAAGCTGGTCGCCTCCATCAACTTCGAGAAGGTGTAGGCCAGTTGAAGCGTGTAGCCGTGCGCGAAGCGCTTTTCGAGGCGCCACTGCGAGGAGTGGTACCAGGAGTATCCGACCGGCTCTTCGGCGCTGATGTTGCCGAAGTGGGGATAGGGCCGGAGTAAGTTGGCGCGGGAGATATTCGCACCGTAAACGGGAGCCAGACCTCGAAAAGGATTGGGGAAGCTGGCGCTGAGAAAGTCTATAGTGGGTTGGTCGCGCAAGGGGCTGCGGCTGAGGTACTGCGAAGGAACCGGGTTGTACTGGCGGGCGACGCTGAGGCGCGTGCCGCGGTTAGCCACGTAGGAGCCTTCGATGAGGAATTGGCCGGGCAAGATGCGCTGGATGCCGAGCGACCAGCGCTGGGCATAGGCGTATTTTTCCCGGTAATTGTAGAAATCAATGGCCTGGCCGAGGTTGGTAGTCAACCCGCCCGCCGGGCCGGCCGGCTGGAGCAAGCCGCCCGGGAAGGGGTTGGCGGTGGTGGCAATATAGGTCAAGCCGCTGTCCAGCGAGGCCTGGATGGGCGTCATCTGGGTGAAGCCGGTCTGGATAGGAACGGTGACTGCGGTCCCGTTGGGATTGTAGAAGAGTCCGTAACCGGCGCGCAGGACGGTCTTGGCATCGAGCTGGTAGGCGAGGCCGAAACGCGGCATGAGGTTATTTCGTTCGCCGCGGAACGGACTGCGGCCCCGGCCCGCCTGGTTGACCCAGGTCAGGCCGCCGCGCACGCGGAATTCGCCGGGCGGGAGTTCGGGAATGGGGCGCGCGGCGTAGTTGGCCCGAGCCTGGCCCTCGATGGGATTGGGGGCGTTGAAATCGAACTCCGAGACCAGACGGTTGAAACGTTCCGTCATGGGGGTTTCGTACTCCCAGCGCAGGCCGACGTTCAAGGTGAGCCTGGCGGTGAGCTTGAAATCATCGTGCCAGTATAGAGCCGTATACTGGTCTTGCAAGGCGGCGCTGGCGATGATGCCCATGCTGCCGCCGGGGATGCCCAGGAGCAGGGAGGCCAGGTCCTGGCCGATGGGAGCGGCCGGGGAGTTGTCCAGCGGCCCGCGCGTGTAAGTGGTGCCGAAGGAGAAATCGGGCGCTACGCCCTGAGGCCGCCGGTTGGCGAAGCTCCGATAGACCCGATAATCAGCGCCGAACTTCATGCCGTGGCGGCCTTGCAGCCTGGTAAAGACGGCCGCGAAACTGTGGGTCAGACTGGAATTGGCGCCGTCCCCGTTTTCCCAGTTCGACAGGGTGGTGAAGGCGCCCACCTGCACGCGGGGGAGGGGCGAGACCTTGCGTTCGGTCAGCTTCACCAAGGCGGGCGAGAAGCCGAGAGCGGCCAGATCCCAGCCGCGCGTCCGGCGAATCTCCCACCATTTCGTGCTGGTAAAGCCGTAGCGGAGGTTGAGCACAAGGGTGGGCTTGAGCACCAGCACATCGTCCAAAGCCACGCCGCGGTTCGGCCGGTTGGAGAACAAACCCTGGATCCCGGTGCCGAAGCTGTCGTTCTTGTTCTCCTTCCAGAAATCGTAATGCAGGCGCAGAAAAGCGCGATGATTCTCGCTGAAGGCATGGTCCAAACGCAGCAGGTGCTGGTAGATCTTCTGAATGGACTTGCCCTCGAAGTAGAAATTATTCCGGCCGTCGGCCGTGCCGGGCTGGTTGGGAAGGGGATAGAGTCCCGTCAGGTTGCGGCCCACCGTGTCCAATCGGGCGGGCGGGATGAGATTGCCGGGAAACGGCTGGCGGCTGAAGCGTCCGCCGGGGGCGGGCTGGGTAGTGAAGGGATCGTAGATCTGGTATTGGGAGCCGAGCTTGAGCAAGGCGGAGAAGTCGCCCTGCCGTTCGGCCGCGGTAGGGACCGTGCTGGTGAACTGCTTGGGGGAACCGAAGCGGTTGTCGTCGAAAACATAGAACCAGAAGGAACGGTTTCTGCCGTTATAAAGGCCGGGGAGGACCAGCGGGCCGCCGGCCGAGGCGCCGTAGCGGTGGTCCTGATAGACGGCGGGTACGGTGCCGGCTTTGTTGTTGAAGAAGTTGGGCGCGTCCAGGGCGCTATGGCGCAATACGTAGTGCAGCTCGCCGTGCAGCTCGTTGGTGCCGCTGTTGGTGCTGACGTTGATGACGGCGCCCATGGTGCGCCCTACGCCGGCGTCGTACGTGGTGGTTTGCATGTTGAATTCCCGGACGGCGCCGATCGGCGGGCTGAAGGCGATGCGGGAGTAACCCCGGCCGCGGTCGGTGGACATATTGGTGATGCCGTCAATTTGAAACTCGTTGTTGTACTTGCCGGCGCCGTCCGCCATGATTTCGGAGGTGGCCTCCGGGGCCATGGCCTTGCGCAGCCGGAGATTGGTGGCGTTCATGACGCCGGGCGCCAGCAGGGTGAGTTCCATGGGATTGTAGCCGCGCTGGGGCAGTTCCTGGATGCGCCGCTGATCGAACACCTGGCCGAGTGAGGAGCCCGTGGTGTCCAGCAGAGGCGTCGTCTCGCTGACCTCCACCGTTTCGCTGACCGCCCCGACTTCCAGCCGGATGGCGAGGCCCACCGTCTCGCCCACCCGCACCTCGATGTTGTCCCGCACGAAGCGCTTGAAACCGGTCAACTCGGCCGTGACGCGGTAGGGGCCGGGCAACAGAAACGGGATATGATAGCCGCCTGCAGCGTTGCTGACTGCCGAGGCGCTGACGCCGGTATCTTTATTGGTGGCCCGAACGGTGACGCCGGGAATGACCGCGTCACTGGGATCGGTGACGGTGCCGGCGATGGCGCCGCGAGGATCCTGGGCGAGGCCCGTCAGGCCGTTCAAGATGATGGCCGCCCAAAGGCAGGCCGAGGGCCGGGCGATTCTCCCAAGCGACATGGCTTCCCTCCTGCCTGGATTCTATCCGCACGGAGCCGCGGGGTCAAGCCAGGCATGGGGCCCCGGGGCCGGCAGCGCCGCCGAACCGCCGCCGGTTCCGAGTGGGGTCCTCCGAAGGCCCTGCAAGTGCAAGGCCGCGGTCTCAGTACTCGCGATCGGTGAGGATGCCGGGTTGAGGAACCGGGTACTTGCCGTCGGGACCGGCTTGCAGAGGGGCCGGTCCGTCGGGCGTCAGTTTGTCCACCTCGGGCGCGAATTCGTGCGGGCAGTTGAGCATCTGCTCGTACGTGACGATGCGGCCGGTGTGGGCGGCCATGCGGCCCATCGAGGCTATCAGGCTGGCTTGGGCGCCGCGCTCGACCTCGTTGAAGGGCCTGTCCTGGCGGATGGCCTCGACCAAATCGTCCCACTCCCACTGGTAAGGGGACTTCTCAGGCTGGGGAAAGGCCCAGACGAGATTGGGGTCGGCCGGGAGCGGAAGATCCTGGCGGCTCTCGACGCGCGGAATCTTGTAGCCCTTGTAAATACGGGTGAGGCCGGGCGCATGCCCCAAGGTAGAAATCACGGCGGAGCCTTTGGTGCCGTGCGCGTAACTGGCGAACTCGTTGCGGCAGCCCTTCATGTTGCGCCCGTCGAAATACAGCCGGGTGCCGTCGGGAAACTCGTACTCCACTGAGTAGACATCGAAATTCTGATCCACCGAATCGCCGCGGTAGTGGCGGCCGCCGACGGCGTGGGCCTCCGCCGGCCAGGCGCCCTTCATCCAACTGCACTCGTCAATCTGGTGAATGTAGTAGTCGCTGAAGACGCCGCCGCTGGCCCAGAGGAAGGCGTGGAAACGCTGCACCTGGTAGAGGACCTCGCTCATCCCCGGGGGCCGGGGCGGGGCCGTGCCGCCGCCCTGACCCATGCGATAGGCGCGCAGGGCGACGATCTCGCCGATTTGTCCGGAGCGGATGCGGTCGTAGAGCTCCTGGCGGGCGCGGCAGTGGCGCACCATCAGACCGACGCCGACCTTGAGGTTCTTGCGGAGGGAAAGCCTGGCCAGCTCGAACATGCGCCGGGTGGTGGGACCGTCCACGGTGACGGGCTTCTCCATGAAGCAGTGCAGGCCCTTCTCGATGGCGTAAGCGAAGTGCACCCAGCGGAAGGCGGGCGGGGTGGCCAGGATGACGATGCCGCCCGGCTTGAGGGCGTCCATGGCGTCGCGATAGGCGAGGAAACCGAGGAAGCGCCGCTCGGGCGGCACATCCACCTGGGCGGCGAACTGGGACTGGAGCTTGTCCAGGCTGCTGTTGAGCCGCTCGGGCAGCAGGTCGGCCATGGCGACCAGCTTGATGGGCCCGTTACGTACCGACAGCGCGTTGGCGGCCGCCCCGGTGCCGCGCCCGCCGCAGCCCACCAGGGCGACGGGAAGAGTGTTGTCCTCGGCGGCATGCACGGGCGGCAGAGCGACGCCGGCGAGGGCGGAAGCGCCGGCAGTGCGGCCGGCGGCGGCCAGGAAGCGGCGGCGGGAATGGGGAGCGGGGGTTTCGTCGGGCATAGAATCTCTCTCTGATGCTCGGGCTGGCACCCGGTCCGGTGGGCCGGGCGCAGGAGTCAACTATACACCCTGGGTGGGACGGGGTCAACAAGAGGGCGTTCTAACCGGAGCGCTCAGGAGCGGCCGTTGGCGGCGAGGGTTCGGGCGCTCTGGGTGCGGAACTCGTAGCGCTCGATGGAGACCGCGGCCATGCCGGGCTGGGCTCGAACCACCCTGCCGGTGGTCACCAACTTGAGCCCGCAGTGGTTGTCCAGTTGGGCCGGCCAGTTGACGGAGACCTCCAGGCGCTCGCCGGGGCTGAGGGCGTGCTCAGTGGTGAACAGCAGGCCGCGCGAGCTGATGTTGAGGGTCTTTCCGACGCCTACCTCCACGCCGTGACGGTTGAAAAGTTTGTAGCGGACCTCCTGCTCGATGGCGAAGCGGGCCGCCGAGCGCCGTTCCAGTTGCCTCCGAGTGCCGTGGGCGCCTTGCGTCATAGTGCTGCTTGCTCCTCTCCTTTATGATGAGCCGGATCGGACGCGGCCGGCCATAGGCCAATCGGTTCAAATTGAAGGCCGGCCGGGGTACCGAACGGACTGGAACCAAAGTAATCCCTACGATATCATGACCCTATGGCTGCGACAAGAGTGTCCTCAATTGTTTTCGTCCTGGGGCTGTCGGCCTCCCTGGCCGGGGCTCAGAAGCGAGCCATCCAGCCGCCGGAGTTCGGGACGGGCCGCCCCTTCTCTGCCGCTCTGCTGGTGGGCGACACCCTGTACGTCTCCGGCCAGGTGGGAGCCGATCTGAAGACCGGGCAGATCCCGGCCGAGTTCGAGGACGAGGTCCGGCAGTGCCTGGATAACATCGGGATTCTGCTGAAAGCGGGCGGGATGAGTTTTGCCGATGTGGTCTCGGTGCAAGTCTACCTGACCGATATGGCTCTTTTCCCACGGATGAACGCGGTCTACGTGAAGTACTTCCCGGAGCCCCGCCCCACCCGCACCACGGTGGGCGTAGCGGGGCTGGTGGGGAAGGCGCGGATCGAGATCACGGTCACTGCGCGGAAGGCGCCGGGGACCGCAGGGGCCGCGCCGTAGACGGGAGATCGTCCGCGACCGTCCAGGTTGACCGTGCACGGCTGCGGGTGTATAAATACATGCGGGGTCCCATGAGCGGCGGGAAGGGGCGTGTCGCTCGTTCCGCCGCAAGGCCACTACGACAAGCAAGGAGCAAGCCGATGCGTAAGGTCCGAATCATCATGCTCGGCGTTTTGGCCGCCTGGCTGTTCTGGACGGTCAGGCCGGGCTGCGCGCAAGCGGTTCGAGGCACTCTTTTGGGAACGGTGACCGACTCGACGGGCGCCGCGGTTCCCAACGCCAGGGTCACCATCACGGAAGTCAATACCGGTATTCGGCGCAGCGCGCAAACCAACGAAAGCGGCAACTACGTCTTCCCGGCGCTCGATCCCGGGGTCTACCGGGTCGCCGTGGAGCAGACCGGGTTCCGCACGGCGGTCAAGGACGGCGTCAACGTCCTGGTCAACACCACCGTGCGGGCCGACCTCACCCTGGAGCCGGGTGTGATCACGGAGGCCATCACGGTTACGGCCGAAGTCCCCATGCTGCAAACCGACCGGGCCGACACGGGGCGCAAGATCGAGGCCGTGCAGATCGTCAACATGCCGCTGGCTTACAACCGCAACTACTACGCCCTGCTCAATCTGGTGCCGGGGACCACCCGGGCCTTCCAGCCCCACTCGGAGTTCTTCAACTCCCAAGGCGCGCTGGATAACCAGGTCAACGGCATGAGCCGGCACGCCAACAATGTCCAACTGGAGGGGGTGGACAACAATCACCGAACCGGGCTGCTGAGCGTATTGGTGCCGCCCATCGAAGCACTGGAGACGGTGGACGTCAGCACCAGCAACTACGAGGCCGAGCTGGGGCGCGCGGGCGGGGCGGTCATCAACCTGATGCTGAAATCCGGCACCAACGAACTCCACGGCGCTCTGTACGCCTTTCACCGCAACAGCGCTCTGGACGCCCGGGCGACCTTCCAGCCAAGCAAGCCGGTGACCACATACAATTATTACGGCTTCAATCTGGGCGGGCCTATCCGCAAGAACCGCACCTTCTTCTTCGGAGATTACCTGGGCATGAAAGACCGGCGGGGCGACGGCTACATCATCACCGTGCCGACCGCGCCGCTGCGGGCGGGGGATTTCAGCGGGCTGCAATCGCGGGCCCTGATCTACGACCCCGCGACCGGCAACCGAGATACGGGCGCCGGCCGGCAGCCTTTCCCCGGCAATGTGATTCCGGACACCCGCATCAGCCCGATCGCCAAGAAGATTCTGGCCATGGTTCCGCTGCCCAACCTGGGCGGCGACATCACCAATAACTACGCCAGCGCCACCACGCGCAGGAAAGACAGCGATTCGTTCGACGTCAAGGTGGACCACCAGCAAAGCGAGAAGGACCGCTTCTCGGCCCGCTACAGCCTCCAGCGGCCGGTGGTGACCGACCCGGGACGGTTCGGCGTGGCGGGCGGCGGCGGCAAGGGCTTTGCCGGTACGGGAACCAACCGCACGCAGAGCGCGGGGATCAACTACACGCGCCTGTTTTCGCCCACCTTCATCTCGGAGGCCCGGGTCGGGTTGGGCCGCTACGCGAATATTGCCGAGACCATAGACGCCGGGAGCAACGCTTCCGAGGCGATCGGGATCAGGGGCGTCAACCTGGATCGCTGGACCAGCGGGCTGACCTCGATCAACGTCAGCGGCTACGCCAACCCGCTGGTCGGCTATTCGGCCAGCCTGCCCTGGAAGCGTGCCGAGACCAACATTGACTTTGTCAATAACTGGACCAAGCTCCTGCATAACCACACCATCAAGTTCGGCGTGGACGTGCGCCGCATCCGGGACGATCTGTTGCAGACTCAGGACGCGGGCGGTCCCCGCGGGGAGTTCCAGTTCGGGAACAACCAGACTTCGACCCCGGGCGCCACGGTGCTCAGTCAGGTGAACGGTCTGGCGAGCTTCTTGCTGGACGTTCCCTCGCGCTTCCGGCGCGACCTGGCGGTGATGTTCCCGGCCTATCGCGCCACGATGCTGTTCACTTACATTCAGGACAAGTGGCAGGCCAGTCCGAGGCTGACCGTAGACTTCGGCCTGCGGCACGATTTTTATCCTCCCGCCACGCCCCGGCTGCCCGGCGGGTTTTCCAACTACGATTTCGAGAACAACCGGCTGGTGGTGGCCGGCGTGGGCGGCAACCCGATGAACCTGGGGCGCAAGACCTACTACCGGAACTTCGCCCCGCGGCTGGGCTTCGCCTTCCGCATTGACAACAAGACCGTGCTGCGCTCCGGCCTGGGCATTTCCTGGGTGCCTTTCCCGGACAACAAGTACGCCTGGGACAACTACCCGGTGAAGCAGAGCAACGACTATCAGGCGCTGGGCTCTTACGGCCAGGCGCAAAGCGCGCCCGGGGTCTACGGCTCGATGGCGACCGGTTTTCCGGCCCCGCAAGTGGCGGTAATCCCGAGCAACGGCGTGATCGAGGCCAACACCCTTTACTTGCTGGCGCAGAACATCAACTCGGCCGTGCCTTTGGACTATCACGAAGGCTACGTTCAGGCCTGGAACATCGCCCTCCAGCGGCAGTTGCCGGGCAACTTCACGCTGGAGGCGGCTTACGTAGGCAACCATACGGTTCGAGCGCCGGTGGCTTACAACGTGAATGCGGCAACGGTGTTCAACTCGGGCGCTTCCGGACGGCCGCTTTACCAGAAGTTCCGCAAGAACACCGACGTAACGTTGCGGTACGCGGGCTTTAGCAACAACTACAACAGCCTTCAGGTGAAGTTCGACCGGCGTTTCAGCGGCGGTTTCCTGATGACGACGGCGTATACCTATGGGAAGGCCCTGGGGTATACTTCCGAGACCAGCGGCCTGTGGAATTACATCCAGCCCCGCCGCAGTTATGCGCGCCTGGATTTCGACCGCGAGCACACGTTCGTGCAGAGCTACCTTTACGATCTGCCTTTCGGGCCGGGCAAGCGGTGGTTGCAGAGCGGACCGGGCCGCTGGCTGCTGGGCGACTGGCAGGTGGGCGGCGTGCTGACCTTCATGACCGGGCGGCCGCTGACCTTCGGGACGACGGTCAGCATCAACACCCCGGGCTCCAGCGCCACGGCGGACCTGATCGGGCCGGTGAGGATCCTGAAGGGCGTCGCCGGGCCGGCCGGGTCCGATCTGTGGTTCGACACCTCGGCCTTCCGGCAGCCACTGGACCCGGACGGCAAGACGCCCCATTTCGGCAACTCGGGGCGCAACTGTCTCTCCGGCCCCGGCTTGAGCAACCTGGATCTGTCGCTGTTCCGCAAGTTCACCTTCAGCGAACGGCTGAAGGGAGAGTTGCGCGTGGAGGCGTTCAACGCCACCAACACGCCGGCTTTCGCCAACCCCGACACCACGCTGGGGAGCGCCAACTTCGGCAAGGTGACGGGCACGCTGGCCGGCTTGATCTCGAACCAGGGCGTGGGGGGAACGGGGCCGCGCTCGTTCCAGTTGGGTCTGAAGCTGACCTTCTAGTTCGACGGGCGGGTGCGGCTCCTCCCCGTGCCCGCCCCTTCCTCCAGAGGGAAGGCGCGTGCGACTGCCGGCCGCCATCGGCATCGTGGGAGGCATGGGCCCGTGGGTGGACCCGTTGCTGCTCCAGAAGCTGTTGAGCTACCAGAGTGCGCTGGGCATGCGCCGGGATCAGGAGGCCATTCCGGTCGTGCTCGTGCAGTTCGCCGCGCTGCTGGAGGATCGCACGGATTATCTGGCGGCGCTGGAAGCCGGACGGGCCTCGGAAAACCCGGCGCTGCCCGCGGCGCAGGCGGCCCGGATCTTGGCCGGCGCGGGCGCGCGCGTGGTGGGCATCCCGTGCAACACCTTTCACGCCCCGGCCATCTTCGCGGTCTTCGAGCGGGAGCTGGCCGAGCTCAGCTCCGGCCCGGAGCGGCTGGAGATCGTGCACATGATCCGGGCCGCCGTAGAGCAAGTGAGGACCCTGCGGGCGGGCCTACGGCGGGTCGGGGTGCTCTCCACCAACGGCACATACCTCCACCGTATTTACGCCGCCGCCCTGGAGGAGCACGGCTTGGAGGCCGTAGCCCTGGCTTACGAGCCGCGGCCCATGCCGGACGAAGAACGGGCGGCGCGGCGGGATGCGATTCTGAGCGGTGGCCTGGCTCCGCTTCAGAATGACGTCCATCACGCCATCAGCGATCCCACCTGGGGCATCAAGTCGGGCCGGCAGGCCGACGAGGGCTACCCCGCTCCCCGAGGGGTATTGAAAGCGGCGGCCCGGCGCCTGCTGGAGGCGGGGGCCGAGGCGCTGATTCTGGGCTGCACCGAAATCCCGCTGGCGCTCAGGCAGGCGGACCTGCCGGAGCTGCCCATGACGGACCCGTTGGAGGCGCTGGCGCGCGGGTTGGTCGAGGCCTGGCGGAGGCGGTTCAATCCTGCTTGGCCTGCTGCCAGAGAGCTTCCATTTCTTCCAGGCTAGCCTGGGCGAAAGAACGGCCGCTCTGGCGCAGGCGCTCTTCGACGAAGGCGAAGCGGCGCCGGAACTTGGCGTTGGTCCGGCGCATGGCCTGCTCGGGATCCACTTCGAGAAAGCGAGCCAGATTGACCAGGGTGAACAACAGATCGCCGATCTCGTCTTCCAGGCGCCGGTGCGAGGCGTCGCGCCGGGCGGCGGCCAGCTCGGCCAGTTCCTCTTCGAGTTTAAGCAGGACCTGATCGGCGTTTTCCCAATCGAAGCCCACGGCCGCGGCGCGCGAGGAGATCTGCGCGGCTTCCACCAAGGCGGGCAGGGAGCGGGGTACGGACTCGAGCAGCCCCTCCTGGGGCCGGCCGCCGTGGCTGCGCTCCTCGGCTTTGATTTCCTGCCAGCGCTGCTTGACATCCTCGGGGGTTTCCGCCTGCGCCTTGCCGAAGACGTGGGGGTGGCGGCGGACCAGCTTGCGGTTGATGGCGTCCAGAGCGTCCTCGATGGAGAACAGATTCTGCTCGGCGGCGATCTGGGCGAGGAAGACTATCTCCAATAGCAGGTCGCCCAGCTCTTCGGCCAGGGCGGGCCAGTCCCGGCGATCCACCGCGTCCAGCGCCTCGTAAGTCTCCTCCAGCAGATAGGGCTTCAGGGTGTCGAAGTCCTGCCGGCGATCCCAGGGGCAGCCGTCGGGAGCGCGCAGGCGCGCCATGATGCGGAGCAATCGCTGGAACTTGCGGCCTGCGCGGAGCTGGGAGGCGGACGGCATGACGCGGTCTGAACCCTGCGCCGGAAACCGGCTCGGGCGAACCCTCCCACTCTATCACGGCCCGCAGAGCAGGCAGCCGCGCTCCGGCTAAAATAGAAAGCGTATGAGCGACCAGGAGAGGAGCGAACAGGGAAAGCCTGCGGAGGCAGCCCAAGCGGAGGCTGAGCCCGAGGCGGACGATCTGCCCTTGCCGCCGCCCAGCTTCGAGTTCCTCACGCTGTCGCTGCGTGCGCAGGCCGAGGTGCACTTGGGCCTGGCCGGCTGGGGAAGTCCCGAGCGGCCCCAACCGGACTTTCGCCGAGCCCGCCACACGATTGATCTGATGGCCATGCTGGAGGAGAAGACGCGCGGCAATCTGACCCTGGAGGAAAAGCGGCTGCTGGAGAATTCCCTCACGGAGCTGCGCTTTCGCTTCGTGCAGGCCTTGGAAGAGAGCCGCAAGCGGTCCTGAATGTCCTCTCCCGCCGACCCCCTGAGGATCCTGGTGCTGGGTTCGGGCACCAGCGTGGGCGTGCCCACCATCGGCTGCGACTGCGCCGTGTGCCGCTCGGAGGACCCGCGCGACCGGCGGCTGCGTCCCAGCGTGCTGCTGGCTTACAACGGGCGCAACGTCCTGATTGACGCCACGCCCGACTTTCGCCAGCAGGCCCTGCGCGCCGGCCTGCGCCGGCTGGACGCGGTGCTGTTCACCCACGCCCACGCCGACCACATCATGGGACTGGACGACGTGCGGCCCTTCAACTTCCGGCAAAAGGCGGCCATCCCGATCTACGGTTCGCCCCAGACGCTGGAGACCATCCGCCGCGTGTTCGATTACGTGTTCGCCGGCTGCGAAGCCGAATCTTCCATCCCGCGCCTGGAGACGCACGTGCTCGACGGCGGAAGCTTCGACCTGTTCGGGTTGGAGGTGACGCCCGTGCCGCTCAAGCACGGACGGGGATGGGTGTACGGATTCCGCTTCGGCGCGGCCGCCTACCTGACCGATCACAGCGAGATCCCGGAGAGTTCCGGAGCGCTGCTGCGCGGGCTGGACGTGCTGTTCCTGGACGCCCTGCGGCGCCGCCCGCATCCGACCCACACGACGCTGGAGCGGGCGCTGGAATACGTCGAGCAGCTTGCGCCGCGGCGGGCCTTTCTGACCCACATCTGCCACGACCTGCCGCACGCCGAGACCGAGCGGGCGCTGCCCCCGCACGTCCGGCTGGCCTACGACGGCCTGGAGATCACGGTGGAGGCAGGGGGCTAGATGGGGAGGCCGTTTCGCATCTGCCGGAGCTTGGAAGAGACGGGCGGAACCTTCGGGCCGTGCGCTCTGACCATCGGGAATTTTGACGGGGTGCACGCCGGGCACCGGCGGATTCTGCGGCGGGTGGCGGCGCTGGCGCGGGAGCGGGGCTGGATCCCGTCGGCCCTGACCTTCGATCCGCACCCGGCCCGGATCGTGGCGCCGGAACGCGCGCCCCGTTTGCTGACGACGCCGGCCGAGCGCTGCGAGCTGATGAGGGAGGAGGGCATCGAGCAGGTGCTGATCCTCCCGTTCACGCCCGAGCTTTCGCGGCAATCGCCGGAGGAGTTCGCCCGGGGCATCCTGCGCGAGCGGCTGGACGCACGCGCGGTGCTGGTGGGAGAGAATTTCCGCTTCGGTTACCAGCACGCGGGCGACACGCGGCGCCTGGAGGAGCTGGGCCGGCGATTGGGCTTCCTCACCGAGGCCCTGCCGGCGGTGACCGTGAGGGGCCGGTTGGTTTCCAGTAGTGAGATCCGGCGGCTGATCCGGGCGGGCGCGGTCTCCATCGCCTGCCGGCTGTTGGAGCGGCCCTACCGGCTGGAGGGCGAGGTGGTGCCGGGACGGGGCGTCGGCTCGCGGCAGACCGTGCCGACGCTGAACCTGGCGCCCGGGGAAAGGCTCACGCCCGCCGTGGGGGTTTACGTCACCCGGACCACGGATTCAGCCGGCGGCCGGCGCTGGCCTTCGGTCACCAACGTCGGCCACCGCCCGACCTTCGGCGGGGGCCAGTTGACCGTGGAGACCTTCCTGCTGGCGCCTCTGGACGGGCCGGCGCCGCGCGCCATCCGCGTCGAGTTCCTGCGCCGCCTGCGTGAGGAACGGGCGTTCCCGGACGCCGCCGCCCTGCGCGAGCAGATCCGGCAGGACGCCCGGCGGGCGGCCACCTTGTTCCGCCGGCTGGCGCGCTGGGGCAAGCGCCCTGCGGTATGAAGCCGGCGGCGTGCTAACCTTGCTCCCGAGAGGGCTATGCCGGCCAATCTCAGCCCCGAATACCTGGAGGCGGAACGCGAGTACAAAGCCGCCCGGACGCCGGCCGAGAAGATCGCCGCCCTGGAACGCATGCTGGCCACCATCCCCAAGCACAAGGGGACCGAGAAGCTCCAGGCGGACATCAAGCGCCGGCTCTCGCAGACCCGCAAGGAAGCGCAACAGAAGAAGGGCGGGGCGCATTCGGCCCCCTTCTATCTGATCGAGAAAGAAGGCGCCGGCCAGGTGGCGCTGATCGGGCCGCCCAACGCGGGCAAGTCGCAATTGCTGAGCGCGCTGACCAACGCCCGGCCGGAGGTGGCCGAATACCCCTTCACCACGCGCCTGCCTACGCCCGGCATGATGAGCTTCGAGGACGTCCAGATCCAGCTTGTGGACTTGCCGCCCCTGGCGCCGGAGTTCACCGAAAGCTGGCTGCCGCAGGTGCTGCGCTACGCCCACCTGAGCGTGCTGTTGGTGGACGCCAACGAGCCGGCCGTGCTCGAGCAGATCGAGTTCATCACGGGCTTGCTGGAGCAGTGGCGCCTGCGGCCGCCGGGCCTGCTGGCAGCCAACAAGGCCGACTTGCCGGGCGCCCGTGAGAATTTCGCCGCCCTGGCGGAGTTGTATCAGCAGCGTTTTCCCTGCCTGCTGATTTCCGCCCTCACCGGGGAGAACCTGGCCGGTTTTGCGCGGGCGGTGTTCGACGCCCTGGGGCTGGTTCGAGTCTACACCAAGGTGCCGGGAAAGAAGGCGGACTTGAGGGCGCCCTACGTGGCCCGCCGGGGCGACACGGTGCTGGACGTGGCCCGCATGGTGCACAAGGATTTCGCCGAGCGGTTGAAGTTCGCGCGTCTTTACCGCATAGACGGGGACCGGGACGGGCTGATGGTGGAGCGGACGCATCTGGTGCAGGATCAGGACATCCTGGAATTTCACATCTGAGGGGCGGAGGAGGCGGGGCGGGCTGTGGTAAAGTGTTAGGTTCCTTTTTTCCTATGCAACCGAAGCGGAGTTTGGAGGAGCTGGAAGCGATAGCGAAGCAGATACGCCGTCACATCGTGGAGATGACGGGAGCGGCCAAGTCCGGGCACCCGGGCGGCTCGCTCTCCTCGGTCGAGATCCTGGTGACGCTGTTTTTCGGGGGCGTCCTGCGGCACGATCCCGCCCGGCCGGACTGGCCCGAGCGGGATCGCTTCATCCTGTCGAAAGGCCACGGGGCGCCGGCGCTCTACGCCGTGCTGGCCGAATGCGGCTATGCCGCGGCGCCGCGCGATCGGCTGAAGACCCTGCGCAAGCTGGGCTCGCCCTACCAGGGCCATCCTGACAAGCGTTTCCTGCCGGTGCTGGAGACTTCCACCGGGTCGCTGGGACAGGGCCTCTCAGTGGCTATGGGGATGGGCTTCGCGGCGCGCCTCAACGGCAGCCCCTCGCGCACCTACGTGCTGCTGGGGGACGGCGAGATCCAGGAGGGACAGATCTGGGAAGCGGCCATGTTCGGCGCCTTCCACAAGATTGACAACGTGGCGGCGATCGTAGATTACAACAAGATGCAGTTGGACGGATTCATCAAGGACATCATGGAGCTGGAGCCGCTGGTCGCCAAGTGGCAGGCCTTCGGCTGGCACACCATCGAGCTGGACGGTCATTCGATTCCGGCCTTGCAGGCGGCCTTCGCTCAGGCGGCCGCCGTGCGGGGCAAGCCCACCGTGATCATCGCCCATACGGTGAAAGGCAAGGGCGTGTCCTTCATGGAGAACAATCCCAAGTTCCACGGTGTGGCGCCCACGCCGGAGGAAGTGGAACTGGCGCTGAAGGAGCTGGCCTGATGGCGTTGCGAACTCGATTCGAATTGAAGA
The DNA here is from genome assembly GCA_037444625.1 of Solibacteraceae bacterium. GTDB lineage: Bacteria > Acidobacteriota > Terriglobia > Bryobacterales > Bryobacteraceae > DTHT01. The sequence continues at coordinate 30,398 of JBBIMA010000021.1, read as the reverse complement.
TGGGGATGGCCACGCGGGAGGCCTTCGGCCGGGCGCTGGTCGAGCTGGGGCGGGAGAATCCGAACGTGATGGCCGTGGACGCCGACCTGTCCAAGTCCACTTTCACCCACCTGTTCGCCAAGGAGTTCCCCGAGCGCTTTGTTTCCTGCGGCATCGCCGAAGCCAACATGGTGGGGGTGGCGGCCGGGTTGGCCGGCCACGGCAAGATTCCCTTTGCCGCCAGTTTCTCGTGTTTCCTGCTGAACAAGGCCTTCGAGCAACTGCGGGTGACGGTGGCCTACCCCAACGCCAACGTGAAGATCGTGGGCACCCATAGCGGCATCTCGATCGGGGAGGACGGCCCCTCGCAGATGAGCGTGGAGGAGATCAGCCTGGCTTGTTCGCTGCCCGGCTTCGTGGTGCTGGCGCCGGCAGACGAGGTGGCCACTCGGGCCCTGGTGCGGGCAGCCGCGGCGCACGTCGGCCCCGTCTTCATCCGGACCGGCCGCCCGAAGGCGCCGGTGGTCTACCCGCCGGAACAGGAATTCGAGATCGGCCGGGCCATCGAGGTCTTGGAGGGCTCCGACCTGACGATCATCGCCAACGGGCTGATGGTGGCCGAAGCCATCCGGGCAGCGGAGTTGCTGGAGGGCGAGGGTGTCTCGGCCCGAGTGCTGGACATGCACACCGTCAAGCCGCTGGATAGGGAGGCGGTCCGCCGGGCCGCGGCGGAGACGGGGGCGATCGTGGTGGCCGAGGAGCACCTGGTGGATAGCGGGACAGGGGTGCGGGTGGCCCAGGCGGTCGTCGAGCTGCAGCCCTGCCCAATGGAGTTTGTCGGGATCCAGAACACATACGCCGAGTCCGGGCCGCCGGAGGCCTTACTGGAGAAGTACGGGCTGACGGCGCCGCACATCGCCGCCGCCGCGCGGAAGGCCCTGGCCCGCAAGCGCGGCCGCTGAGCGCGCGCCGGGGGCCGGGGGGCGGCAGGGCAGCCGCGGGCCGGCACGAGACGGTCGAGCGGGGGCAACGATGGGGGAGAAAGCGGCCGAGCCCGAGTGGCTGGGCTACATCATCGAGGCGCGCGACCGGGAGCGCGCGCGGATCTCACGCTTGCTGCACGACGAGGTCGGGCAGGTGCTCAGCGCAGCGGGGTTGCAACTGGATCTGCTCCGCATGGACTGCGCGCAGGAGCCTCCTCTGGCGGCCCGGATCGCGGAGGCGCAGAAACTGCTGGAACAGGCGGTGGGACAGGTGCGCTCGCTCAGTTACGCCCTGAATCCGGCCATCGTCGAGCGGGCGGGACTGAAGGGGGCCCTGGAGGAGCTGATCGAGCGCAGCCGCAAGGTCTTCTCCGGGAGACTGGAGTTTGCTTGGGACGGCGGGCTGCGGCTGCCGGGCCAGGCGGCGGAGGCCTGCTACCGCATTGTCGAGCTGGCTTTGGAAAACGCGCTGCGGCACTCCGGAGCGGGCCGCATTGAAGTCCGCTGCCGGCGCCAGGGGCCGGAGGCGATCGTGGAGATCCGCGACGACGGTTGCGGCTTCGCGGCCGGGCAGGCGGGGCGGCCGGGGCGAGGGATGGGCTTGAGGCTCATGGAGCACCTGGCCCGCCGCGGGGGTCTGGAGCTTTCCTTGGCGAGCGAGCCGGAAAAGGGTACAATTGTGAAGGCGATCTATCGGCTGCGCGAGCGCGCCGCGGCCGGCGGCCAAGGACGTGACCGCCGCGGCTAGAACGCAGCAGGGCGGTGGCAGCATTATGGCGTACTCGATCCTGTTGGTGGACGATCACAAGATTTTCCGCGACGGTCTGAAGTCCATCCTGGAGCGCCGCGAGGAGTTCCAGGTGACGGGCGAAGCCGACGGCGGAGCGGAAGCGGTTCAATTCTGCAAGAAGAACCGCCCGGATCTGGTGCTGATGGATATCGGGCTGCCGGGGCTGAACGGCATCGAGGCCACGGCGGAGATCGTCCGGCACTGTCCCGAGACCAAGGTGGTCATCCTCTCCATGTACAACGACGACAGCTCGGTGGTGGGCGCCATTCGGGCCGGCGCGCGCGCTTTCGTGCTCAAGAGCGCCACCTCCGAGGACTTGCTGGACGCCTTGCGCACGGTGGCCAAGGGAGGCTTCTACCTGTGCGCGGAGGTGGCCAGCCGGGTCCAAGCCCGCATCCAGAAAGGTGACCTGGAGCCGAAGGCCGGCTCGTCGGTACTGGATGCGCTGTCGCCTCGCGAACTGCAAGTGTTGCGCCTGGTGGCCGAGGGCAAGACGAGCAAGGAGATCGCCGCCATCCTGGATCTGGGCCTGCAAACCGTGCGCAGCTACCGCAAGACCATGATGAAGAAGGTCGGCGCCAGCAACGTGGCCGGGCTGACGCAGTTGGCGCTGGCCAGCGGACTGACCCGGCTGCCCACCATGGAAGTTCCGCCCGGCAGGGATCCGCTCTGAGATTTCTTCCCCGCGGCCTGCACCAGAACTAATAGCCAGACACCCGCATGGCAGTCGGCGGACGGCGCCATGAGTTCAGCTCGCCTGGCAAGTTTCCGCCGGGTCCTGGCCGCCGCGCTGGGAACGTCCTACTACCGGCCGTGGCTGGAGGCGGCTTCGCTCCACACGCCCCAACAGATCGCCGCCCTGGGCTCGATCGAGCAGGGGCTGGATAGGTTGCCCTGGCTCGAGCCCCGGGTGTTTCTGGCCCACCCCGAGCAGTTTCGCAACCCGGCGGCGCCCGCGCGCCGGCCGGCGCGGTTCGTCTGGCCGCACGGCAAGGTTCCGCGGACCGCCGTGCTGATGGAGGGCCTGGGCGGCGGGCGGCGGGTGCGCGTGTTCGCCGACGGACTGGGATGGAGGCTGGCGTGGTTTCGGCCCGAGGTCCTGGCCGGACCGCTCTGGAAGCTCGAGCGGCTGGCGGCCCTTCTGCAATCGGGCGCGCTCGCCATGCGCTCGCCGAGCCATGCGGTGATCGTTCTGACGCGCCTGGACCAGGCGCCCCTCGGCGAAGCCGAGCGCGAGCGGCTTTGGGCCGCCTACCAGGTGCCGATCTACCAGCAGATCCTGGGCTTTGCCGGGGAGTTGCTGGCCTGGGAGTGCGAGGCTCACCAAGGGCTGCACATGGTGGGCGAGGCGGTGGTGGTGGAGGAACAAGTGCGGCGGGGAGAGGCGTGCCTGCTGGTGACTTCGCTGGCCGATCTGGCTCATCCGCTGCTTCGCCTGGCGGTCGGCTGGCGCGGGCGACTGACCGAGCGGCTTTGCGGCTGCGGGCGGGCGGGTGAGCGGCTCTTGTTAGAGCGCGACGGGGCGGCGCGCGTCGGTTCGAGTGCGCTTCTGCACTCGGCCCAGGGGGCTTCGGCCGCTGTGATATGCTGAGCTCGAAAGCCTGCCGCTCGCGGATGTGGCGGAACTGGCAGACGCGCCAGCCTTAGGAGCTGGTGGCCGCAAGGCCGTGGAGGTTCAAGCCCTCTCATCCGCACCATCAGCCCGGCGTTTCAGGGCTCGCCGTCCGGCGCGGCCGTGTTTCGCTGTTCAAGCCGCCTGCGATATACTTGCGCTTTAACCGATGCGGCAGGCCGCCGCGCCGGAACGTGCTCAGCAGGCCGTGGAGACCGACTCCGTCACAACTCCGCAATCCGACAAGAGGGCGGCCATTCGTACCACCCTGTGCTGGCTGCGCGGGCCCGCGGGCGCCGTATTGGCGGGAGCGGCAGTGCTGGCGGCCGCGCTGTGGCTGGCGCGCCTGCTGAGCTCGATCGAGCGGACCCAACTGGAGCGCCACGTCGAGCTGGCGGTGACGCGGGTCTGCGGCGACGTGACCGCAGCGGTGGACGCCCGACTCTCTGCCATGGACCGCATGGCGCGCCGCTGGGAGATCCGGGGCGGCATGACGCAGCAGGAATGGGAGTCGGACGCCGCCCTTTACCTGCGGGACATCCCCGGCTTCGTTGCGCTGGCTTGGGTGGACCCGGGCATGAGGCTCCGGTGGGAGACGCCCGCCTCCGGCAGCGGCTTTCAGCGGCTGGACTTGCTCCAGGACCGGCGCCTGGTCGAACTGTGGGCTGCCGCCCGACGCACGGACGAGCCTAGGTTGAGCGCCTCGATCCGGCTGCCCAACGGTATGACGGCCGCGGTGGCGGCGCCGTTGTTTCCGGGAGACCGCTTCGCTGGTTACGTCGTGGGTCTGCTGGACTACCGGAGCATGCTGAACGACGCGCTGGCGCGCAGCGCCGCGGCCGGCTTCGTGATCGAGATCAGGGATGAGGGAGAGACGATCTACTTGAGTTCCGCCGCGGGCGCCGGTTCCCGGCAGGAGTGGGCCTCGGAGGGCCGGTTGGAGGCGGGCGGGCGGCGCTGGAGCGTGCGGGTGTGGCCGCAGCCGGGCTGGGTGACCACCCGCTGGTTGGCGCTGCCCACGGTGGTGAGCGTGTTGGGCGTGGCGATTGCCGCCCTGCTGTCCCTCTCCGTCTATTGGGGCCAGGCCGCGCGCCGGCGAGCCCTGGAAACGGGAGCGGCCCTGCGCGAGCTGGAGCGGGAGGTCGCCCAACGCAAGCGGGCCCAGGAGGAGCTGGCGCAGGCGCGCGATTTGCTGGAGCTGCGCGTGCGCGAGCGGACCGCCGAGCTGGCCGCGGCCAACCAAGCCTTGCAGGCCGAGATCAGCGAGCGGCGGCGCACCGAGGAGATCCTGCGGGCCAGCGAAGAGCGCTACCGCAATCTGTTCGACAGCGCCAACGACATGGTCTACACCCACGACCTGCAAGGCAACTTCACCTCGATCAACCGGGCGGCCGAACGCATCACGGGCTACACGCGCGAGGAGGGGCTGCGGATGAACATCGCCGACGTGGTGGCCCCGGAGCATCTCGAGCTGGCACGCCAGATGATCGCCCGCAAGCTGGGAGGCGAAGGACCCACCACTTACGAAACGGCCATCCTCACGCGCGACGGGCGGCGGCTGATCGTGGAGGTCAGCAGCCACCTGCTTTTCGAGGACGGCAAGCCGGTAGGGACTCTGGGTATCGCGCGCGAGGTGACCGAGCGCAAGCGGCTGGAGGAGCAGCTTCGGCAGTCGCAAAAGATCGAGGCTATCGGCCGGCTGGCCGGCGGCATCGCGCACGACTTCAACAACCTGCTGACCATCATCGGGGCCTACAGCCACATGCTGTTGATGGACCTGCCCGAGGATCACCCGGTGCGAGGCTACGCGCAGGAGATCCTGGCCGCCGCCGAGCGGGCCTCGGCCTTGACCGACCGGCTGCTGGCCTTCAGCCGGCGGCAGGTCATCCAGCCGGTGCTGGTGGACCTGAACGAGGTGGTCCGGAACATGGCGGGGCTGCTGCGCCGCATCGTGGGAGAAGATATCGAGCTGATCACGGAACTCGCCGAGGATCTCAGCAAGATCCGGGCCGACCCGACCCAGCTCGAGCAGGTGATCATGAATCTGGTGATCAACTCGCGCGACGCCATGCCCTCGGGCGGGAAGGTGTACCTGCAAACCGCCAACCTGGAAGTGATGCAGGAAGGGCCGGGCGGCCCGCCCGCCGGCCGCTGGGTGGTGCTCCAGGTGCGCGACAGCGGTCACGGCATGGACGCCGAAACCCGGAGTCACCTGTTCGAACCCTTCTTCACCACCAAAGGGCCGGGCAAAGGGACGGGTTTGGGCCTCTCGATCGTTTACGGGGTGGTCAAGCAGAGCGGCGGCGAGATCGCCGTCGAGACCGCGCCCGGCGCCGGCACAACGTTCACGATTTATCTGCCGCGGGCGGAGGCTGCGCCGGTGAGCGTGGCAGCGCCCTTGGAGGAAGAGGCCGCGCCGGCAGGGGGAGAGACCATCTTGCTGGTCGAGGACGAACCGGGAGTCCGCAAGCTGGTCCGGCAGATGCTCGCTCAGCAAGGCTACCAGGTGCTGGAGGCGGGCGACGCGGCGGATTCCCTCCGTCTGGTCGAACGCTACCCGGGGCGCATTGACCTGCTGCTCACCGACATTGTCATGCCGCAGATGAACGGGCGGGAACTGGCCGAACAGCTTCTGGCCATGCTGCCCGGTCTGAAGGTGATGTACATGACCGGCTACACCGAGGACGCAGTGGTGCGCCAGGGCGTCTCCAGCGCAGGCGTGGTCTGCCTGCAAAAGCCCTTCCTGCCGGATACGCTGGCGCGCAAGGTGCGAGAGGTGTTGGACCGCGCCGATTGAGGGCGGCGCTTTCGACAAGATCGAATACGGCCAAGGAGGTGAGGCGGATGATCCGCGTGGCGATCGGGACATGGTGGCTGCTGCTGTTGGCGCCGGCCGGCGCGCAGGAAGCGGCCCGGAAGGATGACATCGCTTTCCGGCCATACTCGGCCGAGGAGGACGCGCAGATTCTGAAGCTTTACGAAGGCCTGCGGGTGGCGGACGTCAGCGACGGGCTGGATATCGTGGGCCTGCAGGATGTGGGTCTGATGAATCCCGAGATCCGGCCGCTGTGGCGGGATACGGAAAACTTCACCCACCGCTTTGTGGGCATCGCGGTGACGGCGCGCTACGTGCCCACCAACAAGCGCGCCCCGAAAATGACGCCGGAGGAGTTCCGCCGATGGGAGGCGGCCTGGTACAAGGAGCTGTCCCCCGAGCCGTTCGTCAGCCTGCTGCGTCCCGGCTCCGCTCTGGTGATTGACGGGGGCGAGGACGGGGACACCGGGACGATCGGCTCGAACAACATTCTGGCCTGGAAGCTGCGCGGAATGGTGGGCGTGGTGACCAGCGGAGGCGCGCGGGACACCGACGAGATCATCAAAGAGCGCGTTCCGCTGTATTATCGCCGGCCGGGGCGGGGCATTCGTCCGGGACGCAACGAAATCGAGTCGGTGAACAGGCCGGTCATGTGCGGCGGCGTGCTGGTGCGGCCGGGCGACGTGGTGGTGGCCGACGGAGACGGCGTCGTGGTGGTCCCCCGGGAGCACGCCGAAGCGGTGGCGCGCGCGGCGCGGCAGATCCTGGATTCCGATAAGGCGGGAAGGCGCAAGCTGTACGAGAAGCTGGGCATCCCGCCCGACCGCACGGTGCAGCCGGATTGATCCCTTCGGCCGGCGCGGAGGGCGCCGCCGCCTGACGCCCGAAGCTCAGCGCGGCAGGACAATCCCTACCACATCCAAATCGTAGTTGGTGTAGGCCGAGTAAGTGCCCCGCAGCCAAAGCACCGCGCCGTAACCCTCCTCCGGGCGGGGGACGAGCGGGCGGATGTTATCCCAGGCGGAATCCTGAGTCAGGGCGGACCAGCGCCAGCTCTTGCCGCCGTCGGCGGTCCGGCCCCGGAAGATCTCCCAGTGGCGGCGCCCGTCGGCGCGGCTGATGAGCGGGCGGCCGGTGAGCGGATCGGCGTTGGTCGAGATGTAGGCCGTGTCGGGGTCGGCGGGATCCAGGGCGATGTTGCCGGTGTAGTCGTCCTCGCCGGGATAGAGCTTGCTGCCCGCGTATGCGATCTCGTGGTCCTCCCAGCGGCTGCCCGTCCAGCGGGCGTAACGATAGCGGTGATCCTCGCCGTGGCGCTCGCGGGGCAGCCCGGCGCCGCCCTTCTGGACCGAGTAAGCAACGTAGGGGCGGCCGCGGCGATCCAAGCGGATGTCGCTCACCCAGGCGACGTTGTCGGCGTCGCCCGCGAAAATGCGCGTCCCTTGCTCGGGCCGGCTCAGGCCTTCGGCCAGGCTGCCGATGAGCGAGCCGTCGGAGCGATAGAGGCGGCCCGCCCGGTAATACGCATGGTAGGCGCTGTTGTCGTAATCGCGCGGGTGGCCTTCCGTGTAAAAGAAGTGAAGCGTGCCGGCGCCGTCGGAGGCGTATTTGACGTAGGGGCGGTGGCGGAAAGTGCCGGGGACCTGGATCAGCACCGCGCCCCTCTTCCAGGTGCGGCCGAAGTCGTCCGAATAGGTATAGGAGGGCTTGAAGCTGTTATCCAATCCGCGGAAGAAGTTGTAGACCCGCCTTTCCCGGCTGAGATAAAACAGATTCGAGTAAGTGATGCGGGAGGTGGGGCTGGGGGAAAAACTCTGCTCGTCCTGCCATCGGGTGGGGTCGTAGGGCTGCGCGGAGATCCGGTAATAGAAGCGGTTCTCCGGGCCGTGCTTGGCGTAGACCGCCAGGAGACGGCCGTCGGGCAGGGCGAGCAGCGCGGGCGCGTTGTGGTCGTCGAGTTGGAGCCGGTCGTGTAACTCGTAGCGCACCGTACGGCCGGTGTGCAGGTCATAGGTCACGACCTCGATGTCGCCCCGGCGAGCCGGATCGTGGACGCCGGCCGCGACCGACCCGATGACCAGCCGGCCTCGGACGATCAGGGCGCGCTCGTCCTGGAACCAGCACCAGCCGCCGTCGTCGTTGAAGGTGACAGGCGGCGGAGCGGCGGCCGGCACGGCCGCCAGTACGGCGAACAGAGCAGGCGCGGCTCTCATAAAGTTCCAGTGTAGCCCGGCGGCGGAGGCCTATTGCGGCGGCTGCTCCTTGGTCTTTTCCTCCGGCAGGGGTTCGGGAGTCTCGAAGGTGATGGTGGCCTCGGCCGCGAACTTGCGGTACATGCGAAACTCGACTTCGTTGCGCACCAGGAGCTTGCCTTCGCGCATGCGGACCACGGCCCGCAGCGGCAGCCAGTACTGCCGGCCGGCGATGTCCACGTAGTCGTAATCGAGCACGGTGGAGGCCTGCTGGATGGGGAAATCGGCCGGAATGCCTACCGCCTCCAGGGTGATGCGCACGACGGCCAGCGTGTCGCGGTCTACGTAGACCAGGCCCTGGTAGCCGGGCACGATGTCCAGAGTCTTCTGGTAAGTGATATGCCACTTCGAGCGCGGCTGCTCGACCTGGTAGGAGAAGACGTGCGTCCTGCGGCCGCGCAGGGTGGCCCAGCGCTCCCAGCGAAAACGAGCCCCGGTTTCGGGCGCGAACAGTTCGCGCATCATGCTGCCGAACTCGCCCGTCGAGGTCGCGCCGCCCAGGTCGTGGTAATTGACATTGGTCGGGCGGTTGTTGATCAGAACGACTTTATAATCTTCCCGGTTCTCGAAGTAACTGAGGCGGGCGGTGATGACGTCCTGCTGGCTCCAGAACTCCAGGCCGGTGGGATCCAGATAGCGGCGGGTCACCTGGGTGCAGATGAAGTCGGGCAGGCTTCGTACGTAGTTCAGCGCGTACTGGCGGACTTCCTGGAGAATGCGCTGCTGTTCAGCCGGGCTGGGCGGAGGGATCACAGGCGCGGCCGGTTTGGGGGCCGGCGCGGCCGGCGCCGGCAGAGCGGCCGAGGCGTCTCGCAGGGCGCGGAGGGCCTCCAAGGTGCGCGGTCCCGCGCCCAAGCCCTGGAGTTCTTCGAGGATGCGATCCTCCAGACGCTCGCTGAGCCGGATCTTCCTGAGATAGGCCGCCACCTGGCCGTCCGGATGGCGCAGTTGGATCGAGGAACGCACGAAGGCAACCAACTGCTGAACGCTCCAGCGCTCCTGCCCCAGACAAAGCACCAGGACGAGCAGGGCCAGAGCGGCTTTGCGCCCCATAGCTTCATTGTCGCGCAAGCCGGGCGGCGCGTTCGAGCCCGGGCGTGGCTGCGCCGGACCCGTTCAGCGGCGGCGTCTGGGCGCGGGAGCCAGGGCCTTCTCGATGGCCGCCAGGGCGATGGGAGCCATCACCCGGTAGCCGGCGGCATTGGGGTGCAGGCCGTCATCGGCCCACTCGGCGCGCAGCCGGCCGGCGGCGTCCGTCAACTGCGAGAAGTAATCCACGTAAACGAAATTCCGTTTGCGGCAGAAGGCTTCGATCCAGGCGTTCAGCTCGCGGATCGCTTCCGGAGGGCGGCGGCGGGTTTGCTCCCAGGCCGGATTCTTGTCCTTGTGGTAATCGGAGACCGGCAGCAGGGAGGCGAACAGGGGCTTGATGCCGTGGGCTTCGGCCAGGTCGGCGATCATGGTGAGGTTGTTACGGATGGTTTCCTGCCCGACGCCCCGGGCGATGTCGTTGGTGCCGGCCAGCACCAGCACGGCCGCCGGCTTGAGGTCAATCACGTCGGCCTTCATTCGTCCCAGCATTTCGCCCGTGATCTGGCCGCTGATCCCCCGGTTGACAAAGTCGCGGTCGGGGAAGTACTCGTTCAGCCGCCAGCCGTCGGTGATGGAATCCCCCAAGAACACCACGCGCGGGCGGCCGGGCTGGGGCGGCGGCAGCTTGCGGTTGGCTTCCGCGTAACGGCGCAGATTGTCGCGGTCGGGATTGCGCAGGGCGATTTCCTTCTGTTCGAGCAGGGCACGGAAGTGAGCCTCCAGGCGCGCAGCCAGGCCGCGCAACTGCACGAACTGGGTCTCGGCTTCGGCCGGGAAAGGCTCCGGTCTGGGCAGCGCATCGGACAGGGCGAGGTAGGCCCGCAGGTTAGTCAGCAGGTGATAAGTCAACGCGCCGTGCTGGGGCGAGATCGCGCTCAAGTTGCGGCAGGCCTGGCGGGCGTTCTCCAGCAGCGGCGCGCTCGCTCGGGCCAACTCGGGAACCGCGGCGGCGGTGGATTCGATCAGGTTGCCCGCCTGGGTGCAGGCAGCCAGCAATTCCTTGGAGGCGAGCAGGCCGCCCTGCTGGGCCGGCGCCGCGGCCGCCGCCAGCAACCATGCGGTGCTTGCCATGATGATTCTCATTCGCTCTCCTTTCCGGTCGAGCCGCCGGCTCGGGCCTTCTGCTCGGGGACCAGCTCCAGGGTGACCGTGCCGATGTAAAAAGGCAGGCGCACCCGGAGCTGAACGGGCAGGCGGCGTGCGTCGTCGGTAAGCCAGACGAACAGGCGGCCCCGGCGGCGGTACAAGACGTTGTTGAACAGAAACGCCTCGTAGCGGATGGTCGGGTAAGAGATGCCGGCGATCTTCAAGGTCTCGCGCTCCTGCGCTTCGACGCGCGCCAGCACGCTCTTCTTGCCGTCGCTGATGGGGAGCTGGGCCGCCTGTCCCGGCTCCAGGCGCATGGCGCGCAACCGGTACAGCCCGCCGATGACGTCGTGCACGCAGCCCGGGATGTCAATCTCGTGCGTCCCGACCACCGAGTTACTAACCAGATCGCGCTCCAGGTACGCAGCCTTTCCCCGTACGGCATCGAAAGTCACCAGCGTCTCGCGCCGTTTGCGGCCCTCCCGCGCCTTCAAGACCGAACTGGTGACGCACAGGCCGGCGTCCAGCGCCGCCGTGTATTCATTGTTGACCCGGTAGAGGCGCGAGACCAGCCCGACCGACTCCAGTTTCAGGCCCGCCCGCCAGCCTCCGCTCTCCGGCGCGGCGCTCCAGCTCAGGCGGGCGTTGCCGGCATGAATCAGCCGCCACTCGGCGCGGTAGCTGAGCTCTTCGCTGCCGGGGAGCGAGAAAGTCCCGGCGGCCGGGGAGGGCGCAGCTTCCTGGGGCGACCGGACAGGCGCCTCGGCAGCCAAGCAAGCCACGACGATCGCCGTCGCGGGCCAGGCCCAGGCGATCCGGCGGACGCGGGTGCGGGACCGCATGAAACCTGAGTCTCGCAGAAGCCGGAAGGCCGCCGCAACCACGGCGCTGCTCACCAGGAGTCTTCCAGCCGGAAGGTGTAGGGATCCAGCTCCAGGCTGCGCCCGTCGGCCAGGCGGACCAGGGCCGGGTCGTCGCTGAAATTCAGCAAGGCCAACACGCCGCTCTCCAGCACGCTCCAGTAAACCGTGGGCGGCTTGTCCATCTGAAGGGCGCGGCGGATCGGGGGGCGAAGCTGATCAAGCTGCCGCAACTGGTCGCGCACGAAGCGCGCATAGGGTTCGCCCGGCTCGGGATCGCCCCGGAAAAAGATCACGCGTCCCTTGCCCGTGAGCCCTTGCCGCCAGCGGCGCGAGACGCTGAGATCGCCTTCCACGGTCTCCAGCAACCCGCGCGGGCGCTCAGGGTAGATCAGGACGCCCCCTTGTTCGACCCAGCGGGCAATGCGCTCCAGCACGGACCGCTCGGTGACGTGGCCCCAAAGGAAAACGAGAACCCGGAAGCGCTCCAGCGCACCCTCCTCGATCATCGGCTCGCTGACGTAATCGAAGTCCAGCCAGGCGCGCATCGCTTCGGCGCGGCTCAAGAAGGCCGAAGCCCAGAGGTAGCGAAGGACCTCGTCGTCCAGCTTGATGGCGGTGTCGGGATAGAAGGCCGCCACATCCACGACCGGGCGGGCCCGGCGGTCCAGCAGCGGGGCGTGCCGCAGCCAGGCGGCGATGGCCTGGTCGTTGCCGTAGAGGTTGGCGTGATAGTAAAAGAGGTGCTCGGCGTCGTTGGTGATGGCGTTGAACAGGCGAGCCACCACGCCCCGAGCGCTGCCGAAGCCTCCCGGCTCGTAACCCAACGCAGCGCCGTAGAAGCGCGCCGCCGAGGAGGCCATGCGCGTGATGGCGAAATTCTGCGGGTAGTTGTCGCTCTCGTTGGTCAGGCGGAGGCCGCCTTTAAGCCGCGCCATGACGCGCGCCTGGTGCGTGTAATCGGTCCCGATCTCGATCGGCCCCCATCCGCCGGAAGACTGGTGGATGACCGCCGCGGGCAGGGCCTGGCGCGCCCACTCGGCCCACTTCCGGCACCATTCGCTCATCGCCCCCATGTACCAGTCGGCGAAGTCTATCCGTTTGCGCCGGCTCAGGGCGGTGACGGGCAGGAAGGGCTCGATTTGATCGAAGGACTGGAAGCGATCGCCCCAGCTCCGGTTCAACTGTTCAAGGCTCGGATAACGCAGCCTGAGCCAGCGGCGGAAGTCCGCCCGCGCGTAGGGATCGCCCGCCCAGTAGCCGATGTGCGTATGAATGGGGGAACCCCGCCAGCCCCATTCTCCCCGAGCCGGGTATTGCGCCTCGCCGTAATTGCCGCTGGGCCCCAGTCGCACCCCGAGCAGCACTTTCCGCCCTCCGTAATGTTTGCCGAATTCGGCCAGGAAGCGCCGCACGTATCGGACCTGGTTCTCGCAGAAGATGCTCTGGATGTCGTTGCGCAAGCCGTGCTCCAGGCACTCGAAGCCCACGTTCTCCTTCGAGCGGTAATACCACTCGGGCAGCGTGTAGGCCGAGCCGACAATCAGCAGGGGAAACCATTGCAGGCCGTGCCGCTCGATCTCCGCCACCACGGCGTCGTAAAAGCTCCAGTCGAATACGCCCGGTGCGCGCTCCACGAAGTCCCATTTGACGTAGCTCTCGATGCCGTTGAAGCCCAGGGCGCGGGCCAGGGGCAGGAGTTCTCGCAGGCGGGCCAGCGCCTGGGGCAACTCCTCGGGCCGGGCGGCGTCGGCCCCGGCGGTGGTCACCCGCTGGGAAGGCCGGCGGAAACGGAGGGCGGGTTCGACCAGGGGCGGCGGCTCGAGCTGCGGCGCGACGTCCGCCAGCGTGATCGCCCGCACTCGCTCCAGGCCCTCGATGCGAAGCACCGTCCCGGCCTCGATGCCGCCCAGCTCGAACACCGCCCGCCGCAGCCGGCCGGTGTTCAGCCGCGCGCTCCCGTGCTCAGAGCGCACGGTGACGCCCGGGCCGCTGACCGAGATCAGCCCGTAGCCTGCGTCCGGGTGTTCGATCACCAGCCAGGCCGGCCCGGGCGCCGCCCGCGAACAGCGCAGCAGGAAGGCTGCCCGGCGGAAATAATCCCTTACCGGCGCCAGGACCGCCACCGGACCGTGCGGGCCGCTCTGCAGGCTGAATTCGGCTTCCGGGCCGCGCACGGCCTCCAGGCCCTCGGCCGCGCCGCCCGCTACCCAGCGGGCGATCTCCGCCGCCCGGCCGCAGGCGGCGCACAGCAGCATGAGGATCAGGCCGCGTCGCGTCATACCGGCCGACTATAGCAGAGGGGGTCCGGCCCGCGCGGCCGGGCGCCGCTGGAGCGAAATACTGCGACCTGCCGCAGCCGGTCGCATCTAAACCCTTGGGCGCGTCTCGTTGCGGCCCTCTCGGCGCCATGTTAGAAAGGAATCAGAGACCGCCGTCCGGGGATGCCTTTGCCGTTTACCAGGTCTGCTGATCGAAATTTGCGGATCGTTTTCTCGGCTTTTCTGTTGATCATAACAGCATCTGTAACTCTTTTTTCCTTTTATTCCCGGCCGCAGGCGACCGAAATCGGTTACTCGCCGATACAGCCCGTGCCTTACAGCCACAAACTGCATGCCGGCAATCTGGGGATAGACTGCCGCTATTGCCACACCGGCGTGGAGCAATCCGCTCAGGCCGGGGTGCCGGCCGCCGAGATTTGCATGAACTGTCACGCGCGCGTCAGGAGCCAGAGCCCTCTGCTGGCCAAGGTGCGGGAGAGTTACCAGAGCGGCCGGCCGGTGCCCTGGGTGCGCATCCACCGGCTCCCGGACTACGTGCACTTCAACCACCAGGCGCACGTGCTGGCGGGCGTCAGTTGCGCCGCCTGCCACGGCCGGGTGGATCAGATGGCCGAGGTCCGCCAGGTCGCCCCGCTCAGCATGGCCTGGTGCCTGGATTGCCACCGCGACCCGGCGCCCTATCTTCGCCCCCCGGAGCTGGTGACCCGCCTGGACTGGCAGCCGGAACGTGATCCGCGGGAAATCGGCAGCGAACTGATGGCCGCTCGGGGCATCCGGCCGCCGCTGCAATGCTCGGGGTGTCACCGATGAACGGCAGACGCTACTGGCGCAGCCTGGGCCAGCGGCAGGACTCGCCCGAATTCCGGCAATGGCTGGAGCGCGAGTTTCCCCAACTGGCATCCGAATGGACCGGTTCGCGCCGCACGCTGCTGCGCTTGATGGCCGCTTCCTTCGGTCTGGCGGGACTCACCGCCTGCCGGCGACCGGCGGAGAGGATCCTGCCCGCCGGCCGCGGCATCGAAGGCTACGTGCCCGGCCGCCCGCTCTATTACGCCACCATCATGACGCTCTCGGGGCTGGCGACCGGGCTGCTGGTCGAGACTCACGAAGGCCGCCCGACCAAGATCGAGGGCAACCCGGAGCATCCTTCCAGCCGCGGTGCGGCCACCGCCTTCGCTCAGGCCGCCATCCTGGGCTTGTACGATCCGGACCGCTCGCGCAGCGTGCTCCGTCAGGGCCGGCGCTCCAGTTGGGAGGAACTCGCCGGTTTCCTCCCGAGCCATTTCCGGGCCGCCGGGCGCGGGGAAGGGCTGTGGGTGGTAAGCTCTGCGATCGGCTCGCCTACCTTGGCGCGGCTGAAGGCGCTGCTGCTGGAGAAGTACCCGCGGGCGCGTTGGATCGAGTACGAGCCGCTCGGCCGGGAACAGGAATGGGAAGGCAGCCGCCTGGCCTTCGGCCGGGCGCTTCAACCGCAGCTTCGCCTCGATCAGGCGGAGGTCATCCTCTCGCTCGACGCCGACTTCCTGGGGCTGGATTGCCTGGCGCCCGCCTGGATCCAGGACTTTGCCCGGCGGCGCCGGATCTCCTCCCCCGGCGGCGGCATGAACCGCCTCTACGTCGTCGAGACCGCGTATTCCCTCACCGGAGCCATGGCCGACCACCGCCGCCGCGCGCGTCCCAGCGAAATCCCTGCGCTGGCGCAGGAACTGGCGCGCGCACTGGGCTTGGCGGGCGAGCTGCCGGTCTTGCAGCCCGGCCCCCCGCGCACCTGGGCGGAGGCGGTGGCGCGCGACTTGCGGAGGCATCCGGGCCGCTGCCTGGTGCTGGCCGGCCCGCGGCAGCCCGCGGCCGTGCACGCGCTGGTGCATTGGATCAACCACGCGCTGGGCAACGTGGGGCGAACCGTCCATTACACCGAACCGCCGGTTCAGACTCAGGCGGAGGGTCTGCGCGATCTGGCGGCGGAGGCGGCCTCGGGCGGCTTGCGGACGCTGGTGATCCTGGGCGGCAATCCGGTCTACGACGCGCCCGCGGACCTGGATTTCTCCACGGTGATGCGGAAGGCGCCGGTCAGCATTCATCTGGGGCCGGAGGCGGACGAAACCGCGGCATTGGCCTCCTGGCACGTGCCCGAGGCCCACTTCCTGGAATCCTGGGGCGACGGCCGGGCCCTCGACGGAACCGCCTCCATTCAGCAGCCCCTGATCGAGCCGCTGTTCGGGGGCAAGACGGCCGGAGAGCTGGCGGCGTGGATCGCGGGCCATCCCAGGCAACGCGCCTACGACCTGGTGCGCGATTACTGGACGGCGCGTTGGCCCAAGGGGGATGCGGAACGGCTCTGGCAGCGCAGCTTGCACGACGGGGTGATCCCCGAAACGGCGTTCCCGGCGGTTCGGCCGGTCCTGGACGAGCCTCGCCTGCGCGCTCTGTTGGCGGCGCCGCTTCCGGCCGGCGAAGAACTCGAAGTTACCTTCCTGCCCAGCGCCTCCACTTACGACGGCCGCTTCGCCAACAACGGCTGGCTTCAGGAGGCGCCCGAGCCCATTACCAAGCTGACCTGGGACAACGCCGCGCTGATCAGTCCCGCCACCGCCCGGCGGTTGGGCCTGGAAGCGGGCGATCTGGCGGCGCTCGAGCGAGCCGGCCGGCGGATCGTCATGCCGGTGTGGATCCAGCCGGGCCACGCCGACGGCGCGGTCTCGCTGACGCTGGGCTACGGGCGCCTGCGCTGCGGGCGCGTCGGCCGGGGCATCGGCCACAACGCCTATCCGCTGCGCTTGGGCGGCCCTTCCCCGCACCCGGCCGGGCTGCGCCTCAGCAAACTGGGCCGGAAGTATCCCTTGGCCGTCACTCAGGAGCACCACAGCATGGAGGGCCGCCCGCTGGTGCGCGAGGCGACGCTCGATGAGTTCCGCCGGAACCCCGATTTCACCGCTCGGGAAGGACCCAAGGTCGAGCGCTTCTCTCTCTTCCGGGAACACGCCTATACGCAGGGTCACCAGTGGGGCATGGCGGTGGACCTGAACGCCTGCATCGGCTGCAACGCCTGCCTGCTGGCCTGCCAGGCCGAAAACAACATCCCCATCGTGGGCAAGGAGCAGGTGCGGCGAGGCCGCGAAATGCACTGGATCCGGCTGGACCGCTACTACGCCGGAGGGGAGGACGACCCGCAGGTCGTCTGGCAGCCGGTCGCCTGCCAGCAGTGCGAAATGGCGCCCTGCGAAACGGTCTGTCCGGTGGCCGCCACCAACCACAGCCCGGAAGGCCTGAACGATATGACTTACAACCGCTGCATCGGCACGCGCTACTGCGCGAATAACTGCCCGTACAAAGTGCGGCGGTTCAATTTCCTGGATTACCACAAAGGCCTCGAGGAAATCCACAAAATGGCCTATAACCCCGATGTGACGGTGCGCATGCGGGGCGTCATGGAGAAGTGCACTTACTGCGTGCAGCGGATCGAGGAAAAGAGGATCCAGGCCAAGGCCGAAGGCCGGCGGCCGCTGCGCGACGGCGAGATCCTCACCGCCTGCCAGCAGACCTGTCCCGCGGAAGCGATCGTTTTCGGGGATTTGAACGATCCCGAAAGCCGGGTCTCGCGGCTCAAGCGGGATCCGCGCAATTACTCCCTGCTGGGCGAGCTGAACACGCGCCCCCGCACCTCCTATCTGGCGAAGTTGCGCAACCCAAATCCCGAACTGGAAGGCCTGGAGAGCAGTTAGTTATGGCGACCGTTTTCTCCTCCCCGGAAAGCGCCCTGGTGCTGGGCCGGCCGAGCCTGGCGGAAGTGACCCGGACGGTCGCCGGCATCGTCGAGCGGCGCACCCCGCGCGCCTGGTGGGTCGCTTTCGCCCTGACCGGCTCGCTCACGCTGGTCCTGCTCGCCATGCTGGGCTACCTGGTGAGCACCGGCATCGGCGTCTGGGGCAATAATTCGCCCGTGGGCTGGGCCTTCGACATCACCAATTTCGTCTTCTGGATCGGCATCGGGCACGCCGGGACGCTGATCTCGGCCATCCTGTATCTGTTCCGCCAGCGCTGGCGGACCTCGATCAACCGGTTTGCCGAGGCCATGACGTTGTTCGCCGTGGCCTGCGCCGCGATTTTCCCTATGTTCCATGTGGGCCGTCCCTGGCGGGCCTACTGGTTGTTTCCGGCGCCGAATGCCTGGCTGGGCCTGTGGCCCAACTTTCGCAGCCCGCTCATCTGGGACGTCTTTGCCGTGAGCACCTACGGCACGGTCTCGCTGCTGTTCTGGTACGTAGGCCTGATTCCCGATCTGGCCACGCTGCGCGACCGGGCGCAGTCTCGGGCCCGGCAAGTCATTTACGGGGTGCTCAGCCTGGGCTGGCGCGGATCGGCCCGGCACTGGAACCATTACGAGATGGCTTACTTGCTGTTGGCCGGACTCTCGACGCCCCTGGTGCTATCGGTGCACTCCATCGTGAGCTTCGACTTTGCCGTCTCGCTGCTGCCCGGCTGGCACACCACGATCTTTCCGCCCTACTTTGTGGCCGGGGCGATCTTCTCGGGCTTCGCCATGGTGGTCAC
Organism: Solibacteraceae bacterium; assembly: GCA_037444625.1. GTDB lineage: Bacteria > Acidobacteriota > Terriglobia > Bryobacterales > Bryobacteraceae > DTHT01. The sequence goes on along the minus strand of JBBIMA010000021.1, from coordinate 12,096 downwards.
TCTCATGGTGGTGGCCCGGCAGGCCTTCGGGCTCCAGCATCTGGTCACCATGAAACACCTGGAGAACATGAACAAGGTCATGCTGGCCACAGGTCTGATCGTCGGTTACGCCTACGGGGTTGAGTTCTTCATCGCCTGGTACAGCGGCAATCCTTACGAGCGCTTCGCCTTCGTCAATCGGGCCCTGGGGCCCTACGGCTGGGCGTACTGGATCATGGTGGCGGCCAACGTGCTCGCCCCGCAGTGCTTTTGGTTCCGCCGGGTGCGCACCAGCCTGCCGGCCATGTTCCTGATCTCGATTCTGGTCAACTTGGGCATGTGGTTCGAGCGTTTCGTCATCATCGTCAGCTCGTTGCACCGGGACTTTTTGCCCTCGGCCTGGGGGATGTTCCGGCCCACATGGGTGGACTTGCTGACCCTGGCCGGAAGCTTCGGCCTGTTCCTCACGCTGTTCCTGTTGTTCGTGCGTTTCCTGCCGCTGATTTCCATGAGCGAAGTCAAAGGCATGATGGCCGCTCGGGAGGGTGTATGACAGGCGGGCCGTCGGGCTCCTCCGTTTACGGTGTGGCGGCCGAGTTCGAAGACGCTGCCCGATTGCTCCATGCGCTGCGCGAGTTGCGGCGGCGAGGTTATGCGCGGTTGGACGCTTGCACGCCGTTTCCCGTCCACGGGATCGAGCAGGCCCTGGGCCTGCGGCGCTCGCCCTTGGGTTGGGTCGCGCTGGCGGCCGGGGTGGCCGGCGCCGCCGGCGCCTTGCTGCTGCAATGGTGGACGGGCAGCGTGGCCTACCCGCTGGTCATCGGGGGCAAGCCGTTCTTCGCCCTCGAGGTTTCGGTGCCGGTGGCCTTCGAGCTGGCGGTCCTGCTGGCCTCCTTCGCGGCCGTGCTCGGCATGTTGGCGCTGAACGGGCTGCCCCGGCTCTACCACCCCAGCCTCCGGCATTCGCGTTTTCGCCGCGCCAGCGACGACGGCTTCCTGTTGATCGTGGAAAGCGACGGCCCGCATTTCCAGCCCGAACGGGCCCTGGAGGCGTTGCGTTCCCTGGGCGGCCGGCAGGCCGAGGTTCTGGAGGAGTAATGCGGTCCGCCTGGTTGTTGGGCGTCATGGTGCTGGCAGGCTGCGGAGGAACGACGCGCAAGCCGCCGCTCGAGTTCATCCCCGACATGGACCGGCAACCCAAGTTCCGCGTGCAGGGCGAAACGAACTTCTTCGCTGACCGGCGCATGACGCGCCCGCCGGTCCCCGGCACGGTGGCGCGCGGCACGCTGGCCGAGACCGCAACGCCGTCGCGCAACCCCTCCCCGTTGAGCCTCGAACTGCTCGAGCGCGGCCGCGAGCGCTACGACATCTACTGCGCTCCTTGTCACGATCGCACCGGGTCGGGCCGGGGCATGGTCGCCCTCCGCGGCGCCTGGGCGCCGACCGATCTGCGCGAGCCCCGGCTGCGGCAGATCAGCGACGGCGAGATCTTCGACACCATCACCCAGGGCAGGCGCACGATGCCGCCCTATCGCTTCCAGATTCCGGAGCGCGACCGCTGGGCCATCGTGGCTTACGTGCGCGCCTTGCAGCGCGCCGCCTGGGCGACCACGGACGACGTGCCGCCGGAGCTCAGGAGCCAGTTGCGATGAAAGCCTCGGAAGCCCTCCGGCAACAGTATCAGCTCGAACCGGCTAGCTGGAAGCGCGGGCGCAACCGCCTGGCCGCTCTGGCTCTGGCCGGCTGGGGCGCCTGCGCTCTGGGTTATGCGGCCGAGCCCAAACGCATGGCGGTCGCCTACCTGATCGCCTTCCTGTATTTCTTGACCCTGGCCCTGGGGGCATGGTTCTTCGTGATGGTGCAGCATCTGAGCGGGGCGGTCTGGAGCGTCACCTGCCGGCGCATCGCCGAAAACAGCATGGCGACGCTGCCGGCCGCGGCCCTCCTGTTCCTGCCGGTGGCCTTCAACATCCCTTTGCTTTACCAGTGGAGCCATGCCGATGCGGCCGCCGATCCCCTCCTGAGCGGCAAGCAGCTCTACTTGAACCCGGCGGCCTTCCTGCTCCGGGCGGCCGTCTACCTCCTCATCTGGTCTTTGTTCAGCCGAAGGCTGCACGGCTTGTCGCTGGCCTTGGATCGCGGCGCCGGCCCCGCTGCCTTGCGCTCGGCGGCGCGCTGGAGCGCGGGGGGGCTGGTTCTGGCCGTCGTCACGGTGACCTTCGCCGCCTTCGATTGGATCATGTCGCTGACGCCGCACTGGTACTCGACCGTCTTCGGAGTCTATCTCTACGCCGGGGGCGCCGCCGGCTTCATGGCCGCCCTGATCGTCGGTCTGCTCATGTTCCGGCGAGCGGGACGCCTGGAAAACGCGGTGCGCATAGATCACTATCACGACCTGGGCAAGTGGCTGTTTGCCTTGATCGTCTTTTGGGCTTACATCGCGTTCTCGCAGTACATGCTGATTTGGTACGCGAACCTGCCCGAAGAGACGGTTTGGTACCGCATGCGAATCGGGAGCGGGTGGGGCCCGGTCGCCCTGTTACTCGGGGCAGGTCATTTTCTGATCCCCTTTTTCGCGCTGATTTCCCGGGCGGGCAAGAGAAACCTCGCCTGGCTGGGCGCGGTGGCGCTATGGATGCTCGCCATGCATTACCTGGATCTCTACTGGCTGGTGGCGCCGGCATTCTATCCGGCGGGGCCGGTATGGGGATGGCGGGAGGCGGCCGCCCTGGGGGCGGCGGCCGGCTCGCTAGGTCTGGCCTTCTGGTTCCATCTGCGGAGAGCGGCCTTGGTCCCGGCCGGCGACCCCCGTTTGGCCGCATCCCTGGAGTTCGACCATGCCTGAGGAGGCGAACCTTCCCGATCCGGCCGGTTTCGATGCGAGCGAGCCGCGCGCCCGCCTGATCGCAGTCTTCGGCCTGCTCACGCTGGCCGCGCTGGCGGGCGTGATTCTCGGCCTCCAGAGCTATGTGGATCGGGCGCGCGAGCAACAGGTTTTCGTCAAGCAGCTCCAACCGGTCTCCGAGGACCTGCGCGCTCTGCGGGCGCGCGAGGACGCGGAGCTGAACTCTTATGGTTACGTGGATCAGGCGCGGGGCAGAGTTCGGATCCCGGTCCGCCGCGCCATGGAGTTGCTCATCGCGGAACAAGGGCAGGGAGAAAGACATGTACGTTAGATTCGCGGCGCTGGCGGCGCTGATTTCAAGCGCGGCGGCCTGGGCTCAGTCGGGCCTGCCGCCCGAACTGGAAGGCGTGGGCGTGACGGAGCAGATCGGCCGGACCGTGGACCTGGAGCTGCAATTCACCGAGGAGAGCGGATACCCGGCGCCGCTCAGGCGGTATTTTCACCAGGGCCGGCCCGTCATCCTGAACCTGGTCTACTACTCGTGCCCGATGCTTTGTAACTTACTGCTGAACGGCCAGACCGCCGCTCTGCGCCAGATTCCGGGAAGCCCCGGCGCGGACTTCGAAATCGTAACCGTGAGCATTGATCCCTCGGAGACCTTCGATCTGGCGCGGCGGAAACGGGCGGTCTACCTGGAAAGTTACGGCCGCCCCGCGCCCGGTTGGCACTTCCTCGCCGACTATCAGGGCAACGTGAAAAAGCTGGCCGAACAGGTCGGTTTCCGCTACAGTTACGACGCGCGCACCCGCCAGTACGCCCACGCCGCGGCGGTCATGATCCTGACGCCCGAAGGGAAAGTATCCCGCTATCTCTACGGCGTGCAGTTCAAGCCCCTGGACCTGCGGCTGGCGCTGGCCGAGGCGGGGCGTTCCAAGACCCGTTTGAGCGTGGACCGCCTGCTGCTGTATTGCTTCCATTACGATCCCCAAGCCCGGTCCTACGTCCTGTTCGCCACCAATTTCATGCGGGCGGGCGGCGTACTGAGCGTGCTGGCCCTGGGGACCGTCCTCTACCGGCTGTGGCGGCGGGAAGCCCGGCAGAGCAAGGGCGCCGGCGGCGAGGTCTCCGGATGATCACTTGGCTGCGCGAGCTGCTGATGCCGGCCGCGGGCACGGCCTACGCCCGGCAGGTGGACGATTTGTTTCTCTTCCTGACCGGCTTGACGCTGTTTTTCTTCTTGCTGATCGCGGGCCTGACGGCCTGGTTCGTCGTTCGTTACCGGCGTGCGCGGGGGGCCGCCCGAGGCGCCGCCCCCAGCCGGCACACCGCCCTGGAGGTCGCCTGGTCGGTCATTCCGCTGGCCCTGGTGATCGTGATCTTTTTCTGGGGCTTTCACGGCTATATCAACGCGGCCGTTCCTCCGGCCGATGCCCTCGAAATCAAGGTAACCGGCCGAAAGTGGCTCTGGCAGTTCGAGTATCCCAACGGCCTGCGCACGATCAACGAGCTGCACGTGCCGGTCGCCAAGCCGGTCAGGCTGGTGATGATTTCCGAAGACGTCATTCACAGCTTCTATGTGCCGACCTTTCGCATCAAGCAGGACGTGCTGCCCGGCAAGTACACCCAGTTGTGGTTCCAGGCCGCCGAAACCGGTGTACATCGCCTGCTCTGCGCCGAATTCTGCGGCACCGGCCACTCCGACATGCTGGGCGCCATTCATGTCCAAGGGGCGGAGGAATACAGCCAGTGGCTGGAGAAGGGCGGGGAGGGCGCCGAGGCCGTGCCCGCCGCGCAACTGGGCCGCCTGCTCTATGCCAAGTACGGCTGCGACGCTTGCCACTCTCTGGACGGCAGTCGGGGCGAAGGCCCCAGCTTCCGGGGAGTTTTCGGGCGCCCGGTCCGCTTGGCCGACGGCCGAAGCGTTCCGGCCGACGAGAATTACCTTCGCGAGTCCATCCTGCAACCCCAGGCTAAGGTGGTGGCCGGCTTCCAACCCGTGATGCCTACCTTTCAGGGCTTGCTCCGGGAGCGCGAAATCGCCGCCTTAATCGAGTTCATCAAGGAGCAAAAGTGACGGACTGGAATTACCTCAACGAACGGCGCGGTCTGTGGTCCTGGCTGACCACGCTGGACCACAAGCGCATCGGCGTGATGTACTTGTGGTCCACTTTGCTGGCTTTCTTCCTGGGCGGCGTGTTCGCCATGCTCATCCGGCTGGAATTGCTCACGCCCGGCAAAACCGTAATGAGCGCCGAAACTTACAACAAAATGTTCACGCTGCACGGCGCGGTGATGATTTTCCTCTTCATCATCCCTTCGATTCCGGCCGCCCTGGGAAACTTCGTGCTGCCGCTGTTGCTCGGCGCCAAGGACGTTGCTTTCCCGCGACTCAACCTGGCCAGTTACTACCTCTATCTGGCGGGCGCCCTGATGGCCCTGGCCAGCCTGGCGGCCGGAGGCATTGATACCGGCTGGACCTTCTACACCCCTTATAGCACCTCCACCGGCGGGGCGGTGAATCTGGTCACCCTGGCGGTCTTCGTGCTGGGCTTCTCTTCGATCTTCACGGGCATCAACTTCATCGCCACGGTCCATAAACTGCGGGCTCCGGGCATGAGCTGGTTCCGCATGCCCTTGTTCGTCTGGGGCATGTACGCCACCGCCGTCATTCAGATCCTGGCCACGCCGGTGCTCGGCATCACCGTGCTGCTGTTGCTGATGGAGCGGCTGCTGGGCATCGGCATTTTCGACCCCAAGCTGGGGGGCGACCCGGTGCTGTTCCAGCATTTCTTCTGGTTCTACTCCCATCCGGCGGTCTACATCATGATCCTGCCCGGCATGGCGATCATCTCGGAGGTGATCCCGGTGTTCTCGCGCCGGCCCATTTTCGGCTATCGGGCGATCGCCTTCTCGAGCGTGGCCATCGCCGGCGTCAGTTTCCTGGTTTGGGGGCACCACATGTTCGTGAGCGGGCAGTCGGTGCTGGCCTCGGCCATCTTTTCCTTTCTCACTTTCCTGGTGGCCATTCCCTCGGCCGTGAAGGTGTTCAACTGGGTGGCCACCATGTACCGAGGCTCGATCTCCTTGCAGGCGCCCATGCTGTACGCGATCTGCTTCCTGCTGCTGTTCGCCATCGGCGGGCTGACCGGCCTGTTCCTGGGCGCGCTGGCCACCGACGTCCACCTACACGACACCTATTTTGTAGTGGCGCACTTTCACTACGTGATGATGGGCGGCACGGTCATCGCCTTTCTGGCCGGGTTGCATTACTGGTGGCCCAAGATGTTCGGCCGCATGTACTCGGAGCGCTGGTCCCGAGTGGCGGCCGGGCTGGTCTTCGTGGGCTTCAACGCCACCTTTCTGGCCCAGTTCGTACTCGGCAGCCGGGGCATGCCGCGGCGCTATTATAACTACCTGCCCGAATTCCAGCCGCTGCACATCCTTTCCACGGTGGGCTCCTGGACCTTAGCCCTCGGCCTGCTCATCATGGCCGGTTACCTCCTGGCGTCGCTCCGGCGCCCGCCGGACGCCCCGCCCAATCCCTGGGGCGGCCTGACCCTGGAGTGGCGGACCGGTTCGCCGCCGCCCGTCCACAATTTCGAACGCACGCCGCGGGTGGAAGGCGGGCCGTATGACTTCCCCCTGGTTCCCGAAGAGGCGGCGGCCGGGAGGCGGCCATGAGCCTTTCCGGCACGACCGCCGAGCCGCGCGCCGAGCAGCCTTTCCTGCAACATCACTTCGCCCTGCCCGAACAACAGGCCGAAGCTTCCAAGATCGGCATGTGGCTCTTCCTGGTGACCGAAATTCTGCTGTTCGGCGGACTCTTCGCGGGCTACGGCGTCATGCGCATGCTGCATGCCGAAGCCTTCCATCAGGCCCACGCGCACCTGGATCGCGCCTTGGGGGCCCTCAATACCGTCGTGCTCCTGGTCTCCAGCTTCACCATGGCCATGGCGGTGCACAGCGCGCGCCGGGGCGAGCGGCGCAGAGTGGTCCTGTTCTTGCTCCTTACTTTGACCCTGGCCGGCGTGTTCTTGGGCGTCAAGTACGTCGAATACTCCCATAAGTTCCGCGACGGCTTGCTGCCCGGCCGGTTTTATGCCCACCGCGGCGACGCAACGCCCGGCCAGTTCATGTTTTTCAGTTTCTATTTTCTGATGACCGGACTGCACGGCCTGCACGTCGCGGCCGGCATGGTCGTGATCGGCTGGCTGCTCCGCCGGGCCCTTCGGGGCGAATTTTCGGCCCGGTATTACACGCCGGTGGATCTGGCCGGCCTTTACTGGCACCTGGTGGATATGATTTGGATCTACCTGTTCCCCATGCTTTATCTGATCAGTTAGGAGCGAACCGATGAGCGCGACGCCCCAGGCGGAAAGCGGAACCCGAACTTACCTGTGCGTCCTGGCGGTCCTGCTGGCCCTGACCGCCGTCACGGTGCTGGCGGCGGGGGTGAACTTCGGCGCCCCGTCGGTCAACGTCGTCATCGCGCTGGCGATCGCCAGCCTGAAAGGCTCGCTGGTGGCGCTCTACTTCATGCATCTGCGCCACGAGCGGCCCATGAACGCCGTGATCTTCCTTACCGGGCTGGCGATGCTGGCGATCTTCCTGATGTTCTGCTTCCTGGATACCGCCTCGCGCGAGCCGGTGGCGCCCTCGGCCGCCCCGGCGCCTCAGGCGGCCGGCGGGGCGAGGCCGACTTCGGCCAGGATCCTGAGGGCCTCCTGACGGGGATCCGGCGCGCGCGTGATCTGCCGGCCGATGACCAGGTAGTCGGCGCCGTCGCGCAGAGCCTCGGCCGGCGTGGCCACGCGCTTCTGATCGCCTTTACCCGCCCCGGCCGAGCGAACGCCCGGAGTGACCAGGATGGCTCGCGGCGCCAGGGCGCGAACGGAAGCCACCTCCAGGGGCGAGCAGACCATGCCGTCCATGCCCGCCTCCAGCGCGTTGCGCACCCGCAGCGACACCAGCTCCGAGACCGCGCACGGGTAGCCCAGTTCGGCCAGGTCCGCCTGATCGAAGCTCGTCAAGACCGTAACCGCCAGCAGCTTCAGGGGCGATTCGCCCCGGCCCTCGACCGCGGCCCGCATCACCGCCTTGCTGCCGTGCACCGTCAGGAAGCGCGCTCCGCTGCGGGCCGCCTGGATCGTGGCCCGCCGGACGGTCTCGCCGATGTCATACAACTTCAGATCCAGGAACACGTCCTTGCCCCGAGCGATCAGCTCGCGGACGAACTCCATTCCCGCCGCGGCGTACAGCTCCAGTCCCACCTTGTAAAAGCAGACTGCGTCGCCCAGACGCTCGACCAGCTCGCGCGCCGCCTGGGCGGACTCCAAATCCAGGGCTACGATGATCGGGTTGCGATTCATAGAACTCGGATCAACCGCTGCTGCCGCGCCAGGACGCGGCCCACGCGGCGCGCTCCCCCCAGGCGCTCAACCAAGCGTCCGGCGTCCTCCTCGGGCAGCGCGATCAGCAGACCGCCCGAGGTCTGCGGGTCGTAAAGAAGATTCTCCAGCTCCTCGGGCAGCTCCCGCACCGTCTCCACCGCGCAGGACACAAACTCGCGGTTGTTCTTGAGACCGCCTGCCAGGGCGCCCTGCCGGGCGTAGTCGAGCGCCCCCGGCAGCAGCCCGACTTCCCCGCTGTGTATCTCCAGCGTCACCTCCCCCGCTGAGGCCATCTCCCGCGCGTGCCCCAGCAGGCCGAAGCCGGTCACGTCCGTCACCGCGTGCGCCTGGAGATCCTCAATGGCCTCGGCCGCCCGCCGGTTCAAAGCCAGCATCGAGGCGATCGAGGCCTCAACATGGGCCGGCTCGGCCAGGCCGCGCTTCAAGGCGGTGGCGATCACGCCCGTTCCGATAGGTTTGGTCAGGATCAGCACGTCGCCCGGGCGCGCGCCGGCCTTGGTCAAGACCCGCTCCGGATGCACCAGGCCCGTCACGGCGTAGCCGAACTTGATCTCCTCGTCCCCCACGCTGTGCCCGCCCAGGACGGCGCAGCCCGCTTCGCGCATCTTCTCCGCCCCTCCCAGCAGGATTTGGCGCAGATCCTCCAGATCGCCCTTGGCCGGGTAGGCCACGATCGAAAGGGCGCACAGCGGCCGCGCACCCATGGCGTAGACGTCGCTCAGGGCGTTGGCCGCGGCGATGGCGCCGAAGGTGAACGGATCGTCCACGATGGGCGTGAAGAAGTCCACGGTTTGAACCAGGGCGCACTCCGGCGTCAGCTTGTACACCCCCGCGTCGTCGGCGGTGTCAAAGCCCACCAAGACGTTTTCGTCGGCCACGCGAGGCAGCCCGGCGAGCACCTGGTCCAAGACCCTTGGACCTAGCTTGGACGCTCAACCGGCCGCCTTGACGTGGGCGGTGAGTCTGCCGAGAGACATTACCACCAGTGTAATGAAGGGTAGGGCCCGGCGGGTCAGCGCGGCAGCGGCAGACGCAGTTCTTCCCGCAGCTCTTCCAGCACTTCGGGCAGAGGCGGCAGCGACCAGATGCTTTCCGGCGGGGCGGCGGGCCGGAATCGGGGAAGCTCGGATTCCAGGAGCCGGCCGATGCGGCCCCCGGCGCCGAGCAGCAGGCACAACAGCACGATGGCCAGGAAATCCGGGGCGGCCGCCAGCTCCCGCAACTCCTCCCAGAAGGCGCGCATGATCCACCTCCTCATTCCACTAAGACGTGCGAGCCGGCGTTTTGTGGCCGAAATTCTCGGGGGCCGTCCAGTGAACCCTTCGCGCCGGCGCACGGCGCGACCCGCCGACTGCCCGCCGCCCCCCTCGGCCCCTCCCGGTCATGCTTTACTTCAGATACTTCGGATTCACCTTTCCCCGTTCGGCAAAACCTCCCAGTTCCGGGCGCATGGGCGAAAAGCGCGGGTAGCTCTCCCAGATGTCGCCCTTGCCCGACAGCCTGGGATCGCCCTGCGCCGCCAGCGCCTTCTCCAGGGCCGCCCGCAGCGACCGCCGCAGGCTCTCATAGGCGGGAAGGCCGGCCAAGTTCCTCCGGCACCCAGGGTCGCCGGCCACGTCGAACAATTGTTCCTCGGGACGTTTGCCGAAGCCGTGCTCGAACAACGGGGCGACCCCCGGGTCTTTGCGATGTCGCATCATCCACTCCTTGGTCGGCCCCCCGTCAATATCGGCGAAGATTTCCGGATCCCCTGCGGGCCAGCGGTCCGGCTTCATGTTCCAGATGTACAAATAGCTGCCCTGGCGCATGGCGCGCGCCGGATAGCCGAGGTTGTCGAAGCGGGCGTGTGAGTGCCGTTCGCGGCCCGAGAACACCCGCCTGCGCTCCGCCTCGATCACTCCGGATCGGCCCGAGCGCAGCAACGCCAGCAGGCTCCGGCCCACCATTTGCGGCGGAGGGCGCAGGCCTGCCGCTTCCAGGAACGTCGGCGCGAAGTCGGCGAAGCTGATGAGGTCGTCCGAGATCCGGCCGCCTTTGCACTCCGCCTTCCACATCACGGCCAGCGGCACGTGGATGCCGTAGTCGTACATGGTCGCCTTGGCCCCGGGGAAAGACATGCCGTTGTCGGCAGTGACCACCACCAGGGTGTTCTCCAGTTCGTCCCGCTTTTCCAGCAGCTCGAGCATGCGACCGAGATGCCAGTCGAAGTGCTCGATCTCGCGGTAGTAGTCCAGGATGTCGCTGCGAACCTCCGGACTATCGGGCAGAAAAGGCGGAACCCTGACGTCTTCGATTCGTTTGCCCGACTTCACCCCGGCGCCTTTCTCGTAGGCGCGGTGCGGTTCGCTCCCTCCGTACCAGAAGCAGAACGGTCTGTCCTTGGGGCGGGCGCTGAGAAAGTCCTCGAAGTTTCGCGTGTAATCGTTCGGGTTGATCCCCGGCGGAGGGCTGGATACCTTGTGCTTGTCGAAGCTCGGACCGGCCGGATTGCGCGCCCAGCCCGCGTCCTGGTAATTGCAGGGCCCCGCGCCCTTGCCGGTCAGCCCGATGAAGTAACCGCTTTGCTCGAGCAGGTCGGGGTAGACGGTGAATTTCCGGGGGAAGAGGCTGGCGTGCGTGCCGGCTTCCTCGAGTTGCCACGGATAGCGCCCCGTCAGCAGCCCCGCGCGAGCGGGGGCACAACCGGGAGAGAGGCTGTAGCACTGCCGGAATAGCACCCCCTGCGCGGCCACCCGGTCGAACGCAGGCGTCCTGACGACCTTGTCCCCCATGGCCCCGGTGTGCGGGTAGGACTGATCGTCGGAGATCGCGATCAATATGTTCGGCCGGCGCGCCGCCCGCGAGCGGATCACCGCGGGCGCTCCGACGGCGCCCAGGAACGTACGCCGGGTATAGTTTGCAAGCTCCATTTTCGCCTCCTCCAGCGGGCCGGGGCCTCTTTCACCCCGGGCGTCGGCGCCTCAGCGATACCAGTCGCGCAACCGCACTTCGATGCCCGTGTCCGCCAGGGCCTGCTGGAACACCGCCAGGTCCGAGTTGCGGTAGTGGTAGGGGTAGACCACCTTAGGCCGGAAGGCTCGAACCGCCTCGGCCGCCTCCTCCGGCGGCATCGTGTAAGGCAGGTTCATGCACAGGAAGGCCACATCAATGCCGCGCAGAGCCTTCATCTCGGGGATCGCCTCGGTGTCGCCCGAGATATAGAAGCGCTTCCCGCCGTAAGTCAAGACATAGCCGTTGCCGCGCCCTTTTTCATGAAACAGGCGGCCGGGCGCCGGTCCGCGCACCATGTTATAGGCCGGCACGGCTTCGATCTCCCACCGGCCGAAGCTTCGCTTGTCGCCGTTGCGCATCACGGCCGCCTCCGGCACGCTCTTCAAGGCCGCCTCGGGTGCAAGCACCTGTGTGCCGGGCTTGCGCAGTTTGGCCAGCACCTTGGCGTCCAGGTGGTCCCCGTGGATGTCGGTGAGCAGGATCAGGTCCGCCGGGGGCAGCTCGCGGTAAAGTTCCTCGCCCACCGGATCCACGTGGATCACCACGCCGGCCGCTTCGATCATCAGGCTGGCGTGGCGGACGGGCGTGATGCGCACCGGCCCCGCCGCCGTGGGGAACTCATCGGCCGAGCGCGGGCTCTGCGCGGCCAGAACAAGCACCATCAGCAGGCAACTCCGGATTCCCATGCCGCACATTGTAACCCGCGGGTTCCAATGGGATCCAGCCCCTCTGAAGAGCCAAACCCAATAGGTGAGAAACAAGGCCGGCCCTTACCTGACCGATCCGCGCCGCGGCCGGAACACCCAGTTTCCGCCGGCCGATCTGTTTCGCCAGTCGGTCTACAGTCGCCTGGCGGGCTACGAGGATGTC
>JBBIMA010000020.1:26963-67283 GCA_037444625.1 Solibacteraceae bacterium | reverse complement strand
GCCGCCATGAGCGGGTGAGAGCCGGCCGGCGCGCTCCCCGCCCGAACGGCCCGGGCGGTTTGACCCCTCCCCGGCGGCTTGCCTATACTGGAGGAAGCGAAGCCGGCGGCGCGGGCGCCGGTTCGCCAGGCTTCCCATGGCGGTTCTGATCACGCTGCTTTACGTCATTCACATTCTGGTTTGCGCCTTCCTGATCATCGTCGTGCTGCTGCAAAGCGGCAAGGCGGCGGATCTGGCGGGCGCCTTCGGAGGAATGGGCTCGCAAACCGCTTTCGGCCCGCGCGGTTCGGCCACTCTGCTGTCGAAGGCCACCACCGTGGCGGCCAGCGTCTTCATGGCCACCTCGCTGACGCTGGCCATCATCGCCACGCGCAGCTCGGGCGCGGGTTCGACGGTGCTGGAACGGCAGCCCGTGAAAACGCCGGCGGCTCCGGCCGCGCCGGCCGCCCCGGCCGCGCCGGCCGGCAAACCGAGCGTGACGCTGTACGACGAACAGGGCCGGCCGGTGAGCACCATGCCGCTGCCCTTACCTCCGCCGCCCGGACAGGGGCAACCGGCGCAGCAGCCGGCGCCCCAACAGCCCGCGCCGGCCGGCAAGTAGGCTCATGATGGCAGTCGCGGAGATGGCGGAATTGGCAGACGCACTAGCTTGAGGTGCTAGCGGGAGCGATCCCGTGGGGGTTCAAATCCCCCTCTCCGCACCAGCCAGCCCTTCGGGTTCCCGCCGCATAAAGCCGCCGCCCGCCCCCATCCGGCGGTTGACACGCGCCCCGCGGAGTTCCAACATAGCTCTCAGGGGCGAATCTCACCGCCCAAGGAGGTCACAATGCGAACGCACGCGGGATGGTTTCTCCTCTGCGCCGGGCTGGCGCTGGGGACCGCCTGTTTCGGCCAGATCGGGGGGACGGGCACGATCCAGGGCCTCGTCACCGATCCTTCCGGCGCCGTGGTGCCCGGAGCGACGGTCACGGCCGTGAACGCGGCCACCAGCGCGCGGAGCGTCCGGCAGACGACGACGGCGGGCTTCTACGTCATCGCGCCGCTGGCGCCGGGCACCTATTCGGTCTCGGTGGAGGCGGCCGGCTTCAAGCCGGTGGTGCGCGAGCGAGTGGTGGTGGACGCGCTCAGCACCGTCGAGGTGAACTTCACCCTCCAGATCGGCCCCACGGCAGAGCAGATCACGGTCTCCGACGTACCCCCGGCGGTCAACACGGCCGATGCGCGCATGGGCCAGACGCTGCGCAACGACATCTACACCGCCCTGCCGCTGGCCATGGGCAACGCCCCGCGCGATCCCACGGCGTTCGTCCGGCTCATGCCGGGGATCTCCGGAACGGGCGGAACCTACAGCGCGGGCAACGTGCTGGGAGGCCAGCCGAACTCGCAGGAGGTCTACATCGAGGGCCTGCCGCTGACCGACCCGGCGGTGCAAGGCGAGGTCCGCTACCTCTCGCTGGGCGTCTCGGTCGAGGCCATTGACCAGTTCCAACTGGAAACGGCCGGCGCGCCCGTGCAATACGGCGGCCAGGGGGCGACCAACTTCGTCCTCAAGTCCGGCGGCAACCAGTTCCACGGCGCTCTGTTCGAGTACTTCCGGAACACGCTGCTGGACGCCCGCGGTTTCTTCGCCGTAGCGCGCCCGACCGAGCACCAGAACGAGTACGGCGCCAGCCTGGGCGGACCGGTCCTGCCCAACCGCCTGTTCTTCTTCGGCAACTACGACGGCTACCGCTACCGCACCGAGAGCCGGCCCACCTTCTACTCCATCCCCACCGAGGCGGCGCGCCGCGGGGACTTCAGCGCCTTCCCCGGCGGCATTTACGACCCGCAGTCCACCGACTGCTCGCGCGGTCCGTGCAGCCGGGCGCCTTTCCCGGGCGGGCGCATTCCGGCTAACCGCATCTCGCCCATCTCGGATTTCTTCCAGTCCTTCCTGCCGCCGACCACTAACAGTAATCTCCAGAACAACTATCTGGGCTCGGTGCCTTACGGCTACAACAACGACAGCATCAACGGGAAGCTCGATTTCAACCTCAACGAACGGCAGCAGCTCTACGGTTTCTACACCCGCGGCCATCGCCGGCAAGCCACGCCCTACCGCTACGGCACCCTGCCCCTGCCTTACGCCGACGCCCGCAGGGTCCATGAGATACCCTGGACCGCGCAGCTCCGCCACACCTATGTGCCGACCGCCAATCTGGTCAACCAAATGAGCTTCGGATTGGCGCGCTTCGTGGGAACCATCGAGAACGTCACCATGGACGGCAAGTATCCCCAGAAGGCGGGGCTGAAGGGCCTGCCGCCGGGCGAGGCGGATTCCTCTTTCCCGGAGGTCACCTTCGGCGGTCCCAACGCTCCCACCCGCTGGCGAGGCACCAACTCACGGGCCAACGAGGAGACGCACAACACCTACACCTTCCAGGACAACCTGCAATGGACTCGGGGCCGCCACTCCCTGACGGTCGGTTTCCAGACGCAGCGCATGCAGGTCAACATCAAGGACCGCCGCTACGGCAGCCTGGCCACCTGGAGCTTCAGCAACACCCAGACGGCCGGCTTCGACAGCCGGGGCACCCTGCTCACCTCGACCGGAAACAGCTACGCCAGCTACTTACTCGGCCTGGTCAACTCCGCCACGGTGGTCGAAGACTGGGTGGTGGGGACAGGGGGAAGATATCGCACCTACGGTTGGTGGCTTCAGGATTCCGTCAAGGCTACGCCGCAACTTACCCTCAATCTCGGCTTCCGGTACGACATCATGACTCCCTACGTGGAGGTCAAGGACCGCATGTCGTTTTTCGATCCGACCGTCCCGAACCCGGCCGTGGGAGGTTACCCCGGGGTGCTGAGGTTCGCCGGGCGCGGCCCCAATGGCTGCGGGTGCCGGACCAACGTGAGGACTTACTACTATAACTTCCAGCCCCGCCTGGGCGTGGCCTTCGCCCTGACGCCGCGCACCGCCCTTCGGGCCGGCTACTCCATTTCCTCCACCCACCGCGGAGCCACCGGCGGGCGCGGCGGCGGCCGCAGCGGCACCGGCTTGCTGGGCTTTTCGGCTCAAGCTTCCTTCACCAGCCTGGACGGCGGCATCAGCCCGGCCTTCGACTGGGACGACGGGGTTCCTCCGTATCAGAAGGCGCCCTTCTTCGATCCCACTCTCAACACCGGCTTTTATGTGGGCAAGCCGCAGGGCGGTTCGGTGACTTACGGCGATCCTTTCATCGGCGGCCATCCGCCGCGCTATCAGAACTGGAGCGTGGGCTTTCAGCGAGCCCTTCCGGGCGAGCTCACCCTGGGGGTAAACTATGTGGGTAACAACGGGCATTACCTGGACGGCGGCCCGCGCGGGATGTGGTCCGGCCACATCCAGCCCAGGTATCTGGCCCTGGGCAACCTGCTACGCTCCTCGGCCACGCCGGCCAACGTCGCGGCCGCTCAGGCCGTCTTTGGGGAGCTTCGCTTGCCCTACCCCAACTACACCGGGGCCATCTCCCAGATGTTGCGGCCCTTCCCGCAGTACGCCGGCGTCACGGATCTGTGGCCCATGGTGGGCAACGCCAACTACAATTCACTTCAAGTCACCGCCGACAAGCGCCTCTCCCACGGGTTGACCGTCCAATTCAACTACACGCGCGGAAAAGGCTTCGACGATCTGGGTTACCGCAACGGCTACGTCAAGGAGAAGGCCCAGGCCACCGGCAGTCCGCACATCCTCAACGCCCTGTTCGTCTACCAACTGCCCTTCGGCGAGGGCCGGGCCCTGAATCCCTCCGGCGCCGTGCTGCGCGCCCTGGCTAGCCGCTGGCAGGTCTCCGGCATCTTCACCTACCGGGACGGCACGGGCATCGGCGGCGTCGGGGCGAGCTGCAACCTGCCCAATGCGGGGAGCTGCTATGCGGACTACAACCCGAACTTTACGGGTTCGGTGCGGATCAACGGTCCCTACGGCAGCGGGGATCTTCTGGGACCCAACCCGCCCGCTTTTCTGGACCGCAACGCCTTTCAGAATCCCGCCGCGTTCACCTTCGGCAGTACGCCGCGGACACTGGCCTACGGCCTGCGCAACCCCGGATCCAAGAACCTGGATCTGAGCCTGCGGCGGGAGTTCCGGCTGCGCGAGTCCCTCAAGCTCGGCCTTCAAGCGGACGCCTTCAACCTCGCCAACTGGGTGATGTTCTCGGGGCCGGCCCTGAGCATCGCTTCGGCCAACTTCGGCCGGATCAGCGGGCAGGCTAATTCTCCCCGAGCGGTGCAATTCAACGCCCGGCTGGAATTTTGACGGCCGGGGCGGCCTGCGCTAAGCTCGCTGGGAATGCCCGCCGGCGTTGCTTCAGGACCGGGGGCAGGGTTGCGCCGCCGGCTGGCGCCGCCTCGCCCGCTGATTCACAATCCGCGGGAGCCGCGCGAGGCGCCCCTGGGGCGCTGGAATCTGTACGTGGGGGGCGCGGGGGCGCGCACCCCGGGCTACGTCAACCTGGATATCCGGCTCGCTCCCGGGGTGGACGTGGCGGCCGACGTCGAACAGTTGCCCTTCCGCGACGCGGTCTTCCAGCGGGTGGAATGCGACGCCGTGCTCGAGCACGTGCGGCGGCCCGAACGCGCCATGCGGGAAATCGAGCGGGTGCTGGCCCCGGGCGGGCACGTGCGCCTCGTGGCGCCCTTCTGCCATCCCCTGCACGAATACCCGAAGGATTACCACCGCTTCACGCCCGACGGCCTCAAGCTGCTGGCCGGCGGACTGGAGGTCCGGTCCGAAGGCTGGCGCACCGGGCCCACCGCTACGCTGCTGGTCTTCCTGCTGGAGTACGCCAAGCTCTGGGCGCCGGGACGTGCCGGCCGGGCGCTCATCCACGGCCTGCTCGGCTGGCTGCTGTTCCCCCTGCGCTACCTGGACCGCCTGTTGCTGGACCACCCGCGCGCCGCCCGCCTGGGCAACCACTACTACCTGTGGCTGCGCAAGCCGGAGTGCACCAGTCCGGCTCGAGCATCGGGCGGCGCCCCGTCTGCTTCCGAATCGCCTCCCGCGTAAACGGCAAAGGGGCGTAGCAGCGGCGGCAAACCGGCGTAATGCGGCCTCACGGGCCGTCCGGACGCCCCGCGCGCGGCGACGCAGACTGCGAGCCGAGCCGGCACCTCACGGGTGGCGGAACTGGTGAGCTCGCGGGATCAGCTCGCGATAAATTTCGTCGGGCAGATCGGTGCGCCAGTGGCCGGCCAACTGCGCCCAGCCGGTCAACCCCAAGAACACCAGCGCGATGCCGGCGGCCATCACCCAGGCGGGCACGCGCCGCCGGCGCCCCGCCGTCAGTTCCAGCGCCCCCGCCACCGGGCAGACTTCCACGCACTCCAGGCAGCCGGTGCACTCCGCCGAGCGGACTTGGATCAGCCGGTCCACCGGCAGCAGCGCGGGGCAGGCCTTGGCGCACTTGGCGCAGTCTATGCAGGTGGCCGGATCGCGCCGGATTCGCAGCGGACCGGCCAGGCTCGCCAGACCCACCAGCGCGCCGTAAGGGCACAGGTAGCGGCACCAGAAGTTCGGAACCAACAGGCTTGCCACCGCCAGCGCGCCCAGCACCGCGGCCGCGGTCCCGCTCAAATAGCGGAAGAAATTCAGCATCTTGACGTCCGCGATCAGCCCGTAGGGCCCGCGCATGAAGGCTTCGATCGCCGCCGCCGACATGCCGCCGACGGCGTAAAGGAACAGACCGAGCAGCACGTATTTCAGGCTGCGCAAGGGCACGTCCAGGGCGCGCGGCAGGGCGAAGTTGCGCCCGAGAAGGCGGCGGCCGGCGCGCCAGAGGTACTCGGAGAGCGTGCCGATCGGACAAAGCCAGCTACAGAAACTCTTGCGGAACAGCCAGGAGACGATCAAAAAGGCGGCCAGCAGCACCAGGGCCGCCGGATGCACGGCCGGGATGCGACCCGTCTCCAGGAACGCCCGGAGGTTCATCAAACCGGCGATGGGCAGCCAGCCCTCCACCCCGGCCGGACGCGCCACCGGCGGCGGGCCCCCGCCCGTCTCCCAATGGCGCACCCATAGGTAGAACTCGGCCCCGATCCACAGATTCAAAGCCGCGAAGGCCAACTGGAAGCCGCGCCGCAGCCGCTGGGAACCCTCGCCGCGGCGGCGCTGGAGGCGCCGGCCGGCCCGGGCCCGGCCGGGACGCAGGGCGGGCTCGGAAACGGCAGCCATCCCTTTCAGGCTAGGTCGTCCGGGCCGCGCTCTCAGTGACGCCGGTCACAAGGGGCGCGGACTTCAGGGCGTGGGATCGCCCGCGGGCTCCGCCCGGCTGAGGTGACGGTAGTAGCCCGGGTCCTGCCCGGTGAAAAGCTTGGCGGCGAAGATGATCTGGCCCGTGTGCTGCGAGAAGTGCTCCACCACGTGATAGACCGCCTCCAGGACCGTCACCCGATAGCCCTGGATGAGGACCGGTTCCAGCAGTCGCTCGGCGGTCAGGCCCCTCAGGATGGCCGAGGCGCCGGCCACCGCGTCCGCCAGCCGGGCGCCCAGCTCGGCGCGGGACAAGCCGCCGCGCAGGGCGAACTCCTCGTCGCGCACGCGGATGTCGGGCAGCCGCCCCAGGCCGTGACCGATCCACTGGCGCAGGTTGCCGCACAAATGCAGCACCAGATTGCCCACCGCGTTCTGGCTTTCCCCGCCCCGCCGCCAGATCTGCTCTTCGCTGAGCCGTCTCAGGCAGTCCTGGATGCGCCCTTCCAACTGGCTCAGTTTCCTCAGGGAAAAATCCAGGAAAACCTCCTCGAAGCCGCCCGACATGAGGCCAGCATAACGCAGCCGCTCGCGCAGTAGACTGAAGGCATGTCCGGAGGCCGCGTCCCAGTCCTCTCCCTCGCTCTGGCCTGCGCCCTGACCGCGCCGGCCCAGCGCAAACCGGGGAGTCCTCTCGAGAAGCTTCCCGCCCACATCGAGATCCTGACCTACTTCGGCGAGCGGGCCGACATCTCGCCCGACAACCGGCGGGTGGCCTTCATGGCCAAGAGCTTCGGCGACGCCATGGTGATAGATCTGGAAACCCGCATCATTCGCTGTCTGACTTGCAACGTGCCGGGGGCGGCCTTCCTGCGGGTCATGCACCTGGCGACGGGCGACTATCTACTGATCGGGCCGGAGCGCTTCCAGGACATCCGCACCAGCCGCTCGCGCGACAACGAGCTTTGGTTTCTGAGCCGGCAGCCGGGATCCAAGCCTGTCCGCTTGAACCAGAAGATGAGCGAGGGTGCGGCGGTCTCCAAGCGCAGCCTCAAGATCGGATTTGCCGAGACCAGCGCTCAGTTCCCCGAGATGCCGCCCGGCTCTTCCCGCCTGGTGGTGGCCGAGCTGGACCTTTCCGCTCCCCAGCCGCGCCTGGTTAACCGGCGCGTGGTTCACGAGAGCAAGGATCGGAGTTGCGTCATCGAGGCCCAGGACTTCTACGACCAGGACCGCAAGATGATCTTCACCTGCTACGAGCCGGGCGACCGGGCCTCGGTCATGGGCATAGATCTGGAGACCGGCCAGGTGCGCAACTTTTCCCAAGCCCCGGGAACTTACAACGAACCGGAGGGAATCTTTCCGGACGGGCGGTATACCCTGGTGGAGGCGGACCGGCAGGTTCAGCAGTTGGGCGGCAAGGGCGGCTCGGGTCAGATAGACCTGTGGAAGCTCGGGCTGGACGGAACGGGGCGGGATTTCGTCCGCCTGACTTACTTCAACGATTACGAAGGATACAAGGCCTCCAACGGTGTGGTTTCCACCGACGGGCGATTCATGGCTTTCCAGGTGGCCCGGAGCGCGGACCCGGCCGGGGTGGGTTACGGCATCCTGCTCTACTGGTTCCGCAAGTAACTCAGTCGCCCGGGGCGGGGGCAGGCAGGCGCACGGCCCGCCGCGCAGCCAGCCAGGCTTTGGCGTCCTCGACCAGCGAGTAAGCGGTCGGCACCACCAACAAGGTCAGCAGCAGGCAGAGCGTCTGCCCGCCGATGATGGTGACGGCGATGGCCGAGCGCTGGGCGGCGCCGGCCCCGAAACCGATGGCGGTGGGGATCAGGCCGGCCACGATCGAGAAGGTGGTCATCAGAATGGGCCGCAGGCGGACCCGGTTGGCCTCCAGGATGGCTTCCCGCAGGGGCATGCCCGCTGCGTACAGGCGGTTCATGTAGTCAATCTGGAGGATGCCGTTCTTCTTGACGATGCCCAGCAGCAGCAGCACGCCCACCGCGCTGAACAGGTTCAGCGAGCGGCCGGTGGCCAGCAGCGAGATCAGGGCGAAGGGGATGGAAAGGGGCAAGGCCAGCAGGATGATGAACGGGTGCAGCACGCTCTCGAACTGGGCGGCCAGCACCATATACATGAAGATCGAAGCCAGGCCGATGGCCAGGATCATATTCAGGGTGGTTTCCTCGAGGATCTTGACCTGTCCCGAGAACGCCAGCCCGTAGCCCGTGGGCAGGCCCACCTGCTCGACCGCCGCCTGCGTCTCGGCCGCCGCCCGGTCCAGGTTGTAGCCGGGCGCGACGTTGCCGTACAGGCTCACGGCGAATTGCCGGTTGAAGCGGTCAATCCGGCTGGGGCCCAGGCCGCGCTCCAGCCGGGCCACCGAATCCAGGCGAATCAGCCCCAGCTTGGCCGACGGGATCAGAATCCGGCTCAGTACGGCCGGGTCGTCCCGCTGGCCCGGCATCAGGCGCATGGTGACGGGGTATTGTTCGGAGCCTTCCTTATAAGTCGAGATCTCGTCGTCGCCCGACATCAACAGCCGCACCGCCCGCGCGATATCGGAGACGCGCACTCCCAGATCCGAAGCCCGCGTGCGGTCAATCGCCACCTGCAACTCGGGGCTGTTCAGGTTCAGGTTGACCTTGACATCCACCACCGAGGGCACCCGGACCAACTCCTGGTTGACCTGCTTGGCCAGTTTGAACAGCACATCCATGTCCGGGCCGAGCAGCATGGCCCGGATGGGAGCGAAGGTCTCGCGGCCGCCCAGCGCATTGGGGAAACTGACGCGGGGCCGGGTGTAGGCGAACTCGCGGATCGCCTCGCGCACCCGCTGGCCCATGGTGGTGATGTCCTCGCGCTCGCTGACGTCCTTCAGCAAGACCCCGATCTGGGCCATGGTCACCCGGTCAATGAAGCCCATGCTGGCCGGCACCACGGCCCGGACGCCCGGAACGCGCCCGATGCGCCGGGCCATCTCCAGGGTCACCCGTTCGGTCTCTTCGATCGAGCTGCCCTCGGGCAATTCCAGCGAGACCCACAGTTCGTTCTGGTCCTCCTGCGGCATCCAGTCCCGGCCGATGACGCGATTCAGCAGGAAGGTCGAGGCAAAGGTGATCACGGCCAGCGAGACGATCACCCAGCGGTGATCCAGCGACCAGCCCAGCAGGCGCACGTAGTGCCGGTCGAAGAAGCCGCCTTTGTGCACGCCGTGGACCGGAGCGCCGCCCGCTCGCACGCGTTTGAGCACCCGCGCGCTCAGAGTCGGCGTCAGCGTGAACGCCACCAGCATCGAGATCAAGATGGCGGCCGCCATCGTCCAGCCGAACTGGTTTAGGTAGCGGCGCGCGTAGCCGGTCATGAAGGCGATGGGCACGAAGATGATCACCAGCGAGAAGGTGGTGGCCATCACGGCCAGGGAGATTTCCTTGGTCGCCCGGACGGCCGCCTCGCGGGCCGGCAGGCCCTTTTCCTGGATGTGCCGGTAGATGTTCTCCAGCACGATGATGGCGTCGTCAATCACGATGCCCACCGCCAGCGTCAGCCCCAGCAGGGTCATGGAGTTGAGCGTGAAGTCGGCCGCTTTGAGCACCGTGAAGGAGGCGATGATCGAGGTGGGAATGGCGATGGAGCTGACCAGCACCGTGCGCCAGTCGCGAATGAACAGGAACACGATCAGGGAGGCGAACAGCGCTCCCAGCATCAGGTGCTCCTCCAGGGCCTTGACCGAATTGCGGATGTAGGTGGCCTGCTCGCGCACCACCGTGAGCCGGACGCCGGCCGGCAGCTCGCGCCGCACCGTCTTCAAGCGCTCCAGGGCCGCGTCCACCACCCGCACCGTATTGGTCCCGGTCTGCCGCCGCACCTCCAGGATGACGGCCGGGGTGTTCTGGTAGTAGGCGAAGCTGCGCTTCTCGGTCATGCCGTCTTCGGCGCGCCCCACGTCGCGGATGCGCACCGGCGCCCCGGCCACGTTCTTGACGATGATGTCGTTGAACTCGGCAACGTCCTGGACGCGGCCCAGGGTTCGCACGCCCACCTCGGTGGCGCCCCGCACGATGCGCCCGCCCGGGGCCTCGATGTTCTCGGCGATCAAGGCCCGTTCGACGTCCTGGGGCGTGAGGTTGTAGCCCGCCAGCTTGTCCAGATCCAGCAAGACGTTGACCTGGCGGTAGCGCCCGCCGGCGATGTCCACCGCGGCCACGCCGTCCACGGTCTCCAGCGAGCGGCGCACCAGCTTGTCGGCGATCTCGGTCAGCTCGCGCACGCCCCGCTCGCCGCTGACGGCCAGGGTGATGATGGGATCCCGGTCCGGCTCGGCTTTCTGCACCACCGGCGGCAGCACGTTGGGGGGCAGCCGGCGCATCGCTCCGGCCACCTTCTCGCGCACGTCCTCGGTCGCCTCGCCGATGTCGCGCTCCAGCACGAAGGTTACGATGACGTTGGCCGTCCCCTCGGTGATCATGGCCCGCATCTCGTCAATGCCGCTGACCGAGGCGATGGCCTCCTCCAGGGGCATGACCACCTGCGAGACCAGCTCCTCGGGGCTGGCGCCCGGCAGGCGCACCCGAACGTACACCGTGGCCGGATCGGTGCGCGGGAACAGGTCCACCCCGAGCTGGAGGAAGCTGAAGACCCCCAGCACCGTGACGAACAGGATCAGCATCGAGGCGAAGACCGGTCGCTGAACGCAGATTTCCGTCAGTCGCACGCAGGAGCCTCCTGGGCCGGATAACCAAACAGGCGAGAAATTCCGCCCGGCGGTTACCCTCCCTCATCGTACAATGATTAGCTTGATGCCCAAGACCGCTTTCCTGTTTCCCGGCCAGGGCTCGCAGCAGGTCGGCATGGGCCGCAGCCTGGCCGAGAGCTTCCCCGCCGCCCGCGCGGTCTTCCAGGAAGCCGATCAAACGCTGGGATTCTCCCTCTCCCGGCTTTGCTTCCAAGGCCCGGAAGAGACGCTGAAGCTGACCGAGAACACTCAGCCCGCCTTGTTGACCGTCTCGGTAGCCGCCTTTCGCGTGCTCCAGCAGCACGGGCTGGCGCCGGACTACGTGGCCGGCCACAGCCTGGGCGAGTACTCGGCCCTGGTCGCCGCCGGCAGCCTGACCTTCGCCGACGCTCTCCGGCTGGTGCGCCTGCGCGGCCGGTACATGCAGGAGGCGGTGCCGCCCGGGGTCGGCGCCATGGCGGCGCTGATCCGCCTGCCGGATGGCAAGCTGGAGAGCGTGCTGGCCCAGGCCGCCCGCCTGGAGGTGGTCACGGCGGCCAACTTCAACTCTCCCGAGCAGGTGGTCATCTCGGGGCACGCCGGGGCGGTCCAGCGGGCCATGGAGTTGGCCCGCGCGGCCGGGGCCAAGCGCGCCGTTCTGCTGCCGGTGAGCGCGCCCTTCCACTGTCCCCTGATGAAGCCGGCCCAACAGCGGCTGGCGCCCGAGCTGACCAACACCGCCTTCCAGGACCTGCGTTGCCCTCTGGTGAACAACTGGCAGGCCCGGGAAGTGCGTTCGGGGGCGGAGGCGCGCCAGGGCTTGATCGAGCAAGTGACGCGCCCGGTGCGCTGGACGCAGTCGGTGCGTTACCTGATCGCCCAGGGCGTGGAGCGCTTCCTGGAGGTCGGTCCCGGGGGCGTGCTCTGCGGCCTGTTGCGCAGCATTGATCCCGACAAGCCTTGCCTGCGCTTCGGCGAGGCGAACCAATGGGAGGAAGTCCGTGCGGCGCTGGCTTAGCTTCGCGCCCCTGTTGCTGCTGGCGGCGGCAGCGGCCTGCCGGCGCTCCCCGCCGGCCAACGTGGCCGCCACCGTCAACGACCGGCCCATCACCTACGAGGAGCTGGACAAGTATTACCGATCCCAGTTTCCCAATCCGCCCGAGCAGCCCAGCGACGAGCAGGTCTGGTACCAGAAGCTCGAGTTGCTGCGCATCCTCATTGACAACGAAATCATGCTCCAGCGCGCCGAAAAGCTGGGCCTGATGGCGGTGGACGCCGACGTGGACGCCAAGGTCAACGAACTGCGCGCCGGCTCGACCCAGGAGGAGTTCCAGAAGCAGCTCCAGGCGCGCAAGCTCACCCTGGAGGACCTCCGGGCCCAGCTCCGCCGCGACCTCTCCATTCAGAAGCTGTTCAACAAGGAGATCACCGCCCACATCGGCATCACCGACAAGGAGGTGGCCGAGTTTTACCAGGCCAACAAAGCCAGCTTCAACCTGCCCGAGCCGCAGTATCACATCGCCCAGATCCTGGTCACCCCCTTCCCCGACGTCAACGTGCGCAACCTCAAGAACGACAAGGCGCAGAACGAGCTCGAGGCGCGCAAGAAGATCGAGATGATCGCCGCCCGCCTGCGCGCCGGCGAGGACTTCGCGATGCTGGCCCAGAACTACTCGGAGGATCCCAACACGGCCGCCAACGGGGGCGATTTCGGCTTCATCCCGGCCTCGGCCCTGGAGAAGGCCGATGTCGAGCTGCGCAAGCTGCTGCTGTCGCTCAAGCCGGGCGAGGTCTCCCCCGTCGTGCGCACGGCCGAGGGCTACCGCATTCTGCGCCTGATCTCGCGCGAGCCGGCCGGGCAGCGGGAGCTCACGGATCCTCGCGTGCAGCAGACCATCCGGGAGACCTTGCTCAACCGCAAGGACCAGTTGCTGAAGGCGGCTTACTACGAAGTGGCGCGCAACGAGGCGCGGGTGGTGAACTATCTGGCCCGCCGGGTGACGGAAACCAAAGGCCGGATGCGCTAGACCGCTCCGGCCTCTTCGCCCGGCTGGTGGGCGCAGCGCGGGTCCTCGGCCAGGTAGTCGCCGGTCAGGGCGTAGGCCCGCGAGCGCGAGCCCCCGCAGAGATTCTTGTACAGGCAGCGGCCGCACTTGCCGCGCAGCAGGGAGCTGTCGCGCAGCACGTGGAACAACGGCGCCTCGCGGTACACCTCGACCAGCCGCCGCCGGCGCACGTTACCGGCCGAGACCGGCAGGAAGCCGCTCGGGTAAATCTCTCCGGTGCGCGAGATGAAGACGAAGCCGCGCCCGCTGTTGATCCCCAGCGAGCGGTGCAGCGGATGCTCCCCGCCTTCCGATCGCCGCCCGTCGCCCTCGGCCTTGCGGCGCTGGGCCGCGTAGCGCCGGTAATGCATGGCCTCGGTGGTCTTGATGACGAAAGGCGCGCGGCGGCTGCGCTCGTAAAGGAAGGCGAAGACCTCCTCGAACTCGGCCGCGCTCAGCTCGTCCCGGCTGTGGGCCCGGCCGGTGGGCACCAGAAAGAACACGTCCCACATCTCGGCCCCGCCGGCCTCGACCAGATCGGCCATCTCTTCCAGCCGCCGCCAGTTGTGCCGGCTCACGGTGGTATTGACCTGGGTGGACAGACCCAGCCGGCGCGCCTCCCCCAGGGCGAACATCGCCCGCGCGAACGAGCCCGGCACGCCCCGGAACCCGTCATGGCTTTCCGCATCGGGACCGTCCACGCTGATCGAGATCCGCGCCACGCCGCAGCGGCGGAAGCGTTCGATCGCCTGCCCGGTCAGCAGCGGAGTGGGACTGGGCGAAAGCGTGGTGCGCAGCCCCAAACCCACGCTGTATTCCAGCAGCTCGAACAGGTCGGGCCGCTTCAAAGGGTCGCCGCCCGTGAAGATCATCAGCGGATCGCCGAACTGCCGGATCTGCTCGAGCAGCTCGCAGCCCTCCGCCGTACTCAATTCCAGAGGATGGCGCACGGGATCGGCAGAGGCGCGGCAATGCACGCAGGCCAGATCGCAAGCCCGCGTCACCTCCCAGATGACCAACCACGGCGCCTGACTGAAATCCATCATTTCGGGGCCTCTCCCCGGCCGGCGATCCTGCCTGCCCGCCCTTTTTCCCTATTGTCCGCCATGCCGCCCGCCGCGCTCAACCGGCCGGCACATATCCTGCACGCCGACAGACTTCGGCCGCCAGCCGCAGCGGCCGGGTTCTCCAGCACGCGCGGCAGGTATTCCAGCACCAGCCCGATGCCCTCCCGGGCGATGCGCTCCATGAGGCCCTGGGGGGCTTGCCCGCGGCGCCGTAAAGCACCTCCAGGCAGTGCGAGAGGCCGTCCAAGGCCCCGTCAGCGGTCAGCGAAGCCGGCGCCCGTGAATTCCCGAATCAACCGCCGCGCCGGATCGAAGTTGCTCATGGCAAGATCGGACTCCCTCCCACTGTAACCGAGCAGCGCCGCTGTCGGGCGACCAGTTCCTCCAGCCAGCCGGCCTCGCGCTCGAAGCGCTCCAGCGCCAGCCGGGCCAGCTTGTAATAGGCCTCGGCCAGAGCCGGGTCGGCCTGCCGGAGCGCCGCCAGCTCGCGCGCCACCTCGCGCCGGTTGTCCTCCGCCAGCACGCCGCTCCATCCCTTCCGGCCCGCGTGCAGGAAGGCGCGCAGGGTCTTCTCGACGAGCTGCTCACCCAGGGCGTGACAGGCGGGCGGCGGCACCCCTGCGGCGCGCAGGCACCTGGTCCCGGCTTCGGCCACCGGCAACAGCAACCCGCCCGTAAAGGACAGCGCGGCCAGCAGGAGCGCCTTATTGCCCTGCGGCAACTCGAACACCCGCGCGTGTTCCCCGTGGAGCAATTGGCGGGCCTCGCGCACCGCGCGCCGGGCGCCTTCCACCACATAGCGGTGCTCCAAGCCCGGAACCGCCATGAGCGAAGCGGTGGCGGCGCCCAACCGAGCCAGCGGGGCCAGTTCCGAGCAGTCCTGCCGGCTGTCGCACAGCAGAACCACCTTGCCCGTCCACTCCACCGCCGCCGCCAGCGCCCCGACCACCTCGGCCAGCAGGGCGTCGGGCGTCGCCACCAGCACGGTCCGCGCCTCCCCGAGCTCTTCGTAGCGCTCGACCGGATAGCCGGCGCGCAGGGTGTTCACCAGGCGGCTGGCCAGCCGATAGGAAGGGGCCGCCACCGGGCCCAGCCGGGCGGCCAGCCGGGGCAGCCGGGTCAGACAGGAACGACTCAGCGGACCCGCCCCCACCAGTCCGAGCGGCTGCGCTTTCATGCCGGCCGACTCCCGGGCGCCGTGCCCGCCTGCTCGTAGACCAGCCGCGCCTTCAGACTCTTGATGCGGTCCCGCAGCTCGGCCGCTTTCTCGAACTCGAACTTGCGCGCCGCCTCGCGCATCCGGGCCTCCAGTTCCGAAATGTGCCGTTCGAGCTGCTCGGGGCTCATCTCGGCGGCGGGCTCGGCGGGCTCGGCGGGCACGGTGACGTAGTCGGCTTCGGCGATCGCCACCAGGCTCATGTCAATCGGCTTGATGATGGACTGGGGCGTGATGCCGTGCTCCTGGTTGTACTGGGTCTGGATCTTGCGGCGGCGATTGGTCTCCTCGATCGCCGTGCGCATGCTTTCGGTGACGGTCTCGGCGTACAGGATAGCTTTGCCCCGCACGTGGCGGGCCGCCCGCCCGATGGTCTGGATGAGCGAGCCGCCCGAGCGCAGGAACCCTTCCTTGTCGGCATCCAGGATGGCCACCAGGGAGACCTCGGGCAGATCCAACCCCTCCCGGAGCAGATTCACGCCGATCAGCACGTCGTACTCGCCCCGCCGCAGGTCGCGCAGCAGCTTGACCCGCTCCAGGGTTTCGATCTCGGAATGCAGATACCGGCAGCGCACGCCCACCTCCGAGTAATACTCGGCCAGATCCTCGGCCATCCGCTTGGTCAGGGTGGTGACCAGCACGCGCTCGTTGCGCTCGACCCGCTGCCGGATCTCGTTGAGCAGGTCGTCCACCTGCCCTTTGACGGGGCGCACTTCGACCTCAGGGTCCACCAGCCCGGTGGGCCGGATGATCTGCTCGACGACCACCCCGGCGGACTTGGTCAGCTCGTAGGGCCCCGGGGTGGCCGAGACGTAAATCACCTGGTTGACCCGGTTCTCGAACTCCTCGAAGGTCAGCGGGCGGTTGTCCAGCGCGCTGGGCAGGCGGAAGCCGTACTCGACCAGGGTCTGCTTGCGCGAACGGTCTCCGTGGTACATGCCGTGCAACTGGGGAATGGTCTGGTGGCTCTCGTCAATGAAGACCAGGGCGTCCTGGGGGAGATAATCCAGCAGGGTGGGCGGCGCCTCGCCCGGCAGCCGCCCGGAAAAATGCCGGGAGTAATTCTCGATGCCGTGGCAGTAACCGATCTGGCGGATCATTTCCAGATCGAACATGGTGCGCTGCCAGAGCCGCTGCGCCTCGACCGGCTTGCCCTGCTTTTCCAGTTCCCCGCGCCACCATTTCAGCTCGGCCTCGATCGAGGCCAGCGCCTGCTCGCGGGTCTGCTCGCTCATGACGTAGTGCGACTTGGGATAAATGGGCAGGCGCAGGTAGGTTTGCCGGATGCGGCCGTCGAGGGGGTCAATCTGGGCCAGGCTCTCGATCTCGTCGCCCCACAGCTCGATGCGGTAGGCGTAATCGTCGTAAGTGGGAAAGACCTCGATCACGTCCCCGCGCACCCGGAAGGCGCCCCGGCGGAAGTCCTCGTCGTTGCGCTCGTAGAGGATCTCGACCAGCCGGCGCAGGATCTGCTGGCGGGAGATCTTCTGGCCCTTCTCCAGCATGAGCAGCATGCCGTAGTAGGCCTCGGGCGATCCCAGGCCGTAAATGCAGCTCACGCTGGCCACGATGATGGTGTCGCGGCGCTCGAACAGGGAGCGCGTGGCCGACAGGCGCAGCTTGTCGAGCTCGTCGTTGATGGTGGCTTCCTTTTCGATGTAAGTATCCGTGGCGGGCAGGTAGGCTTCGGGCTGGTAGTAGTCGTAGTAACTGACGAAATACTCGACCGCGTTGGAGGGGAAGAAAGCCTTGAACTCGTGGTAAAGCTGGGCGGCCAGGGTCTTGTTGTGGGCCAGCACCAGGGCCGGGCGGTTCACCTGCTCGATCACCTTGGCCATGGTGAAGGTCTTGCCCGAGCCGGTGACTCCGAGCAGGACCTGATGCGGCTCGCCCTCGAGCACGCCCCGCACCAGTTGATCAATGGCCTGCTGCTGGTCCCCACGCGGCTGGTAGCTGACGGCCAGGCGGAACCCCATCCGCTACCCAGTATAGCCTCCCGGCGGCGGGGCGGATCGCGGCCGGCGGGCTGCGGCTTCCGGCAAAATAGTGCGGGAAGGCGGCCGGCCGCCGACTTTTTCGCCGGCCGCCGCGTCATTCCACAAGGAGCCGCCGGTTGATCTTCCGGGAAGCCGAGGACCGCGACCTGGTTCGCCGGGCGCGACGCGGGGACGTCGAGGGCTACAACCTCCTGGTGTCCCGCTGGGAGAAGCGCGTCTTCAACTACCTGCTGCGCCTGGTGGGCGACCGGGAGGACGCTCTGGATCTGGCCCAGGAGGTCTTTCTGAAGGCCTATCAGAATCTGGCCCGGCTGGAGGACGCCGGGCGCTTCGGCCCCTGGCTGTTCCGCATCGCCCACAATGAGGCCTACTCGCTGCTGCGGCGGCGCCGGCCGGAGGCCGAGCCGGAAGCCGATCCGCCCCGGGAGACCTTGCGCCACCGGCTTTACCCGGTCGAAATGAGCCTGGCGGTCGAGCGGGCGCTGGCCCAACTCAGCCCCGAGCAACGCGAGGCGGTGGTCCTGAAGATCTACCAGGGCTTCAAGTTCGAGGAGATGGCCGAGGCGCTGGACTGCCCGGTCTCGACCGTCAAGTCGCGGCTGTACGCCGCGCTGGACCGGCTCAAGCAGATGCTGGCGCCGGTGGGGGCCGAGGGAGGCTGAGCGCGGCTCAACGGGGTGTGGAATGAAGTGTGCGGCATTCGATCTGAAAGCTTACCTGCTGGGCGAAGTGGGGCCGGCTGAGCGCACTCAGCTCGAGGGGCACCTGACAAGCTGCGCGGCTTGCCGGGAGGAGCTCGAGCGGCTGCGCTGGACCGAGGCGGCCTTGCTGACCCTGCGGGAGGAGGAGATCCCGCGGCGCATCGCCTTCGTGGCCGAACCGGCGCCCGGCCGGCGGCGCTGGTTGTGGGCTTGGGGGCCGCGCTGGGGCTTCGCCTCGGCGCTGGTGCTGGCGCTGGCCATCACGGCGCACGGCCTGCTGAGCTCGCCGTCGGCGCCCCCTGCTCCGGCTGCGGCGGACGCGGCGGCTCTGGAGCGGCGCGTCAGCGCGGAGGTCGAGCGGCGACTGGAGCCGCTCATCCGCCAGGCGATGGCCGAGGCCGAGGCCCGGCACCGGCGGCGTCTGCAAGAGGAGGTGGCGGCCGTGCGCCGGGAAATGGAGTTCCAGCGCAAGGCCGACCTGCTGGCGGTGGAGGAGAACTTCAACGTGCTGAAGAAGCGCATGAACGTGCTGCAAATCCACCTGGCCGGCAATCTGGAAGGGGGCCTGCGATGACCCCGCTGGTGGGATGCCTGCTGGCCGCCCTGGCGGCCGCCCCGGCCGAGCGCCCGCGCCTGCTGAGGGAATCCCTGGCGGCGCTGGAGCGGATTTTCGATGCCCGCCTGGAGCGAGCCAACATCGAGGAGCCCTTCCTGCTGCTGGGCACCACGCGCGGGGTCTATCTGGACGGCTACGGCGCCGTGCTGACGGCGGAGATCAACCTGGTGACCGGACCGGCCGTGACGCCCTTCCGCCCCGCCCTGAGCAAGGAAGAGATCGCGCGGCTGAACCAGAAGAAACAGCAGCGGCTGCCCGCCTTGCGGCAGCTCATGCGGGAGATGCTGCTGGACGCGGCGGCGTCGCTGGAGGCGGTGCCGCCCGCCGAGCAGATCGTGCTGGCGGTCTCGCTGTTTTACTACTCCTGGGAGGACCGCAGCGGGCTGCCCGGCCAGATCCTGATGCAAGCTTCGCGCCAGCAGTTGCTCCGGCTGAGGCAGCAGGGCCCGGCGGGCGCCGCCTCCGCCGTGCTGGTCAAGGAGTACTGAACGGCCATGCGGCTGGGGGAAATGCTCATCGCGCGGGGGCTGATTTCCCAGGAGGACCTGGCCCGGGCGCTCGAGATCCAGCGCGAGCGCGGCGACAAGATCGGCAAGATCCTGGTGGACCTGGGCTTCGTCGCCATGCGGGACGTGCTGGCGGCGCTTTCCGAGCAGCTCGGCGTGCCGCTGGTCAGCCTGGACGGCCCGCCGCCCGTGACTCCGGAGGTCGAGGGCCTCTCGCCCCGCTTCATGCGGCAGTGCCGCTTCATCCCGGTGGCCCAGGAAGGCGCCTCCCTGACCATCGCCATGGCCGACCCGCTGGATTTCGAGACCGTCTCGGCGGTCCGCGGCTTCACCGGGCTGGCGGTGGAGACCGCCCTGGCGGCCGAGTCCGAGATCCTGGACGCCATCGAGAAGTATTACGGCGAGGCGGAACGTCAGGCGGCCGAGGGCCCGGCCGCGGTCGGCGAGCGGGAGGAGGATCTCGAGCAGTTGCGCGACATGGCCAGCGAGGCGCCGGTCATCCGCCTGGTCAACGCCCTGATCGCCTCCGCCCTGGAGAAGCGCGCCAGCGACATTCACCTGGAGCCCTTCGAGCGCGAGTTTCGAGTGCGCTACCGCATTGACGGCGTGCTTTACAACCAGGAGCCGCCGCCCCGCGAGCTGAAGGCGGCCATCATCTCGCGCGTCAAGCTGATGGCCCGGCTGAACATCGCCGAACGCCGCCTGCCCCAGGACGGGCGCATCAAGATCAAGGTCCTGGGGCGCGAGGTGGACTTGCGCGTCTCCACCCTGCCCACCCTCTACGGCGAGAGCGTGGTCATGCGCCTGCTCGACCGCTCGGCGGGCGATTTCTACGATCTGGCCCGGCTGGGCTTCGACGAGCACATGCTGCGCCGCATGGAGCACTTCACCTCCTTGCCCCACGGCATTTTCCTGGTGACCGGGCCCACCGGCTCGGGCAAATCCACCACCCTGTATTCCGCCCTCAAGCGCATCAACCAGCCCGACAAGAAGATCATCACCATCGAGGACCCGGTCGAATACCAGATGGACGGCATCAACCAGATCCACGTCAATCCCCAGATCGGGCTGACCTTCGCCAGCGGGCTGCGCCACATCGTCCGCCAGGATCCGGACGTCATCATGGTGGGCGAGATCCGCGACCGCGAGACGGCCGACATCGCCATCCGGGCCGCCCTCACCGGCCACTTCGTCTACTCGACGCTGCACACCAACGACGCCCCCAGCGCCGTCACGCGCCTCACCGACATGGGGGTCGAGAACTACCTGCTCAGCTCGACCCTGGTGGCCGTGCTGGCCCAGCGCCTGGTGCGGCTGATCTGTCCGGATTGCAAGCAGCCCGCCGGAAGGAAACGCACCCCGGACGGCCAGCTCATCGAGAGCTGGCGCGGGGCCGGCTGTCCGCGCTGTTTCCTCACCGGCTACTCGGGGCGCATCGGCATTTTCGAGCTCATGGAACTCAACGACGAGCTGCGCTCCCTGATCATGCAGAACGCCGACGCCGGGACCCTCACCGCCGCCGCCCGCCGCAACGGCATGCGCCGGCTGGCGGAGGACGGCTGGCTGAAAGTGCGCGCCGGCCTGACCACCGCCGAGGAAGTGCTGCGCGTGACCCAGGGGTTCTGATGGCCGGCTTTTACTTCCGCGCGGTGGCTCCGGACGGCAAGCTGCGCAGCGGCACGCTCAGCGGCCAGAGCGAGCGCGAGGTGGCGCGCGAGCTGCGCCGACAGGGCCTGATCCCGGTCTACGTCGGCCGGGAGCCGAAGAAGGCCTGGGGCTTGCGCCTGCCGGCCTTCCGGCGCGGGCGCCGCCGCGACGTGCTGTTGTTCACCCAGGAGCTGGCCACCTTGCTGGGGGCGGGCGTGCCGCTGGACCGGGCCCTGGCCGTCACCTCGGAGCTCAGCGAACGGGCCGAGTTCCGGCTGGTGACGGAGGACGTCCTGCGCATCCTCAAGGGCGGCAAACCGCTGGCCGACAGTTTGGCCGCCCACCCGGAGTACTTCTCCGAGCTGTACGTCAACATCGTGCGCGCCGGGGAGGCGGGCGGGGCGCTGGCGCCGGTCTTCGAGCGACTGGCCGAGTTCGAGCGCACGCGCGACGAACTGCGCAACTACATCCTCTCCTCGATGATCTACCCGGCCCTGCTGGTCGTGGTAGGTCTGGCCTCGATCACCCTGATGCTGTACTTCGTGGTGCCGCGCTTCGCCCAGGTCTTCGAGGAATCGCGCTTGCGAATGCCTCTGGCCACGCAAATCCTGCTGGAGGCCAGCCGCCTGGTGAAGACCTACGGCTGGCTGGCGCCGGCGGCGCTGGCGGCGGGCGGGGCGGGGCTGCGGGCCTACGTGCGCACCCCCGCCGGCCGCTGGTGGTGGGACGGCTTCCGCCTGCGCCTGCCCCTGCTGGGCGAGGCGCTGCGGCGGGCCGAGCCCTCGCGCTTCGCCCGGGCCATGGAGACGCTGACCGCCAACGGCGTGCCGCTGGTGCAGTCGCTCCACATCGCGGCCGCCATCCTGGCCAACCGGCGGATGGCCCGCTCGCTGGAGGCGGTGGCCCAGGGCGTCAAGCGGGGTGAAGGCATCGCCGGGCCGGTGCGCAAGAGCGGGCAGTTTCCCGCCCTGGCCGCCCACCTGCTCAGCGTGGGCGAGGAAACCGGGCGGCTGGATCAGATGTTCGGCCGCATGGCGGAAATCTACGAAAACGACACGCGCGCCGCCATCCGGCGGTTCACCTCGCTGTTCGAGCCGCTGGTGATCCTGGTGATGGGCGTGATGGTGGGCATACTGGTATTGAGCATGCTGCTGGCGATCACCAGCATCAATGAGGTGGCCCTGTGAAGCGACAAGCAAGCAATCCTCCGGCGACGGGAAACGATTCGAGGCGACGGCAGGCGGGCATCACGCTGATCGAGATGCTCGTGGTGGTCACCATCATCGCCCTGTTCGCGGGCCTGGTGGTGCCCCGGATGCTGCGCCGCACCGACACGGCGCGCATCACGGCCGCCCGGGCCCAGATCAACGCGTTCATGACCGCCCTGGGCGCCTACAAGCTGGACACCGGCCTGTACCCGACCACCGAACAGGGCCTTCAGGCCTTGCGGGTCCAGCCCCAGGGCGTCACCCAGTGGCAGGGGCCCTATCTGCCCCAGGAGATCCCGGTGGATCCCTGGGGACGGCCTTACGTGTACCGCTATCCGGGCGAGCACGGCGACGAGCCCGACATCATCAGCTACGGCGCCGACGGCCAGCCCGGCGGCGAGGGCATCAACGCCGACATCGTGAGCTGGAAGAGTCAATGAGGCGGCCCCGCGCGGCCCTGAGCGGCGTCACCCTGCTCGAGCTGCTGATCGTAGTGGCGCTGGTCTCCCTGCTGGTGGGCATCAGCTTTCCGGCCGTGGGCGCGGGTGTGGACTCGCTGCGGCTCACCGCCGCGGCCAACCGCATCGCCGCCCTGTTCAACAGCGCGCTGAACCGGGCCGAGCGGCGCCAGCAAGCGGTCGAGCTGACCGTCTGGCCCCGGGAGAACCGGCTGCGGGTGCGCTCCGCCGAACCCGGCTTCGAGCGTTCCCTCGAGCTGGACGAAGGAGTCCGGATCGCCGCCCTGGAACCCGCCTTGCCCCAGGAGGAGGAAGGCCCGCGCCGCTTCCTGCTGCTGCCCGGAGGGACGGCGCCGCGCATCAGCCTGGAGTTGCGCAACCGCCGGGGCGCACGGCGCATCGTGAGCCTGGATCCGATCACGGGCGTTCCGCGCATCCGGGCCGGGGAGGCCGCCCCATGAGGCGCCGCGGCTTCACGCTGCTGGAGATGCTGGTGGCCACGACCATCATGGGCATCGCCGTGGTGAGCTTGCTGGCCAATCTTTCCACCTCCCTGCGCAACGCCTCCCGGCTGACGGAAGCCGACCGGGCGGCGCTGCTGGCCCGGCGCCAGATGGACGCCTTGCTGCTGGATCCGCGCCTGCCCAAGTTCGCCGTGATCGGCGGCGAGTTCGACCGGTCGCTCACCGGCGGCGTCCGCGCGGGCTGGCGGGCCCGGGTGACGCCCTTCGAGATGCAGCCCAAGGCCGGACCGGGCGCCGCCCTGCTGGAACGCATCGAGCTGGAGATCTGGTGGACGGCGGGGGAGGACCGGCGGCGCTCCCTCCGCCTGGAGGCCTACCGGCGGGGCGTGCTGGCGCCCGCCGATCTGATCTCGGCCGGGGAGGCGCAACCGTGAGGACGCGGCGGCAGCGCGGCGTCACGCTGCTGGAGCTGCTGATTGCGGTCTCGCTGCTCAGCCTGCTTTCGGCCGGCTTGCTGGCGGCCCTGCGCGTCGGCCTGGACGCCTTTCAGCGGACCGATCGCCGGCTGCTGGACAACCGGCGGGCGGCCCGCGCCCAGCGCATCCTGGAAGAGCAGATCGCAGGCTTCATCCCGGTGGTGGCTGAGTGCCTGCCGGCGCCCGACCGGCCGCGCGTCAAGATGCCCTTTTTCCAGGGCGAGCCGCAATCCATGCGCTTCGTCTCGGCCTATTCGCTGGCCGAAGGATGGCGAGGCTATCCGCGCATTCTGGAATACCAGGTCATCCCCGGGGAGCAGGGACAAGGCGTGCGGCTGGTGGTCAACGAGCACCTCTACACCGGCCCGCTGGGCGCGGGGGCTTTCTGCCTGGGTACGGGGCCGGATCCGCTGTCGGGCGCTCCGGCGCCGCTGTTCCGCCCCATCGAGGTCGGGCCGGCCTCCTTCGTGCTGGCCGACCGCCTCGCCTATTGCCGCTTTCTGTATCGTGAAAGCCCGCCCCCGCCCGCGCCCGAGCGGTGGCTGGCGCGTTGGGTGCTGCCCCAGTGGCCCAGCGCGATCCGCATCCAGATGGCGCCGCTCGAGCCGGACCGCTCGAAGCTCCAGCCGATCGAGCTGGCGGCGGCGGTGCGCGTCAACAAGATTCCTCTGACCGACTATGTGGACTGAGAGGCGCAACCCAGGCAAGCGAGGCGGTGCGCTGCTGGCCGTGCTCTGGCTGACGGCCGCGCTGTCGGCCATCGCCTTCTCGGTCGCCGCCACGGTGCGCGCCGAGACCGAGCGGAGCGCCACCGCGCTGGACGGCCTGCGGGCCTACTATCTGGCCGCCGGGGCCATCGAGCGCGCCATCCTGTACATGGACTGGGGGCCCGGCCCCACGGGGCCCGACGGTGCGCCGCGTTATTGGGCTCCCTGGCGCTCCCGGTTGTATTTTCAGTTTCCCGCCGGCGATGCAATGGTCGAGATCATTCCGGAGGGCGCCAAGCTGAATCTGAACACCGCCCCGGCGGAGGATCTCTACGCTTTGTTGATCCAGTTGGGCGCCGAACCGGAACGGGCCCGCGAGATCGCCCTGGCGATCCTGGACTGGCGCAGCCCGGCGGCGCAGCCCAGCCCGTTCGACCAATATTACCTGGGGCTGAATCCGTCTTTTCGCGCCCGCCATGCGTCTTTCGAAGAGGTTGAGGAAGCCTTGCTGGTGAAGGGCATGACGGCGGATCTCTTCTACGGCGACTACGCGGCGGATGCCGAGGGCCGGCTCTGGCCGCGAGGCGGCTTCCGCGACTGCGTGACGGTCTACGGGGGCGGCGGCCGGGTGGACGTCAACACGGCCCCGGCGCCCCTGCTGGCGGCCGTGGGGTTGAGTCCCGCAGCTCTCCAGTGGCTCCTTCAGACCAGAAGCCGGGCGCCCATCCGCGACATGCGGCAACTGGAGCCGCTGGCGGCCGAGCCCGGGTTCCACCGGCTGGGCATCGGCGGCAACACGATCTTCACCCTGCGCGCCACGGCGCGGCTGCGCACGGCGGGCGGGGGCCTCTCGGATCTGCGCCGCTCGGTAGCCGCCACCATCAAGCGGCTGCCGCCGGGCTGGGACCGCACGTATCACGTGTTGCGCTGGTACGACAACGCCTGGGCGCTCGCGGCCGGCCAGCAGCCCTGGCCGCCGGCGCCCGCGATGTGAGAAGCCATGACCGGGGCGAGCGGCAAAGCGGCGCTGCGCAGGTGGCTGGCGATCGGCGCCGGCGTGGGCATCGAGGTCGGCGCGCGCGATCTGCGCGTGGCGGCGGTGCGGGTGCGTCCCACGGGAATCAAGGTGCTCGGGGCGACCGTGATCGCGGGCTTTCGCGAACGCCCGGCGGCGGAATGGGGCGCCGAGTACGCCGCGTTCCTCAAGCGGTTGGGCCTGGGACATCTGGCGGCTACGGTGCTGCTGCCCCGGCGCGAGGTGATCGTGCGGCTGCTGTCGCTGCCGGGGGTGCCTCGGCGCGAGCTGGCCTCGGCGGTCGGTTTCCAGATCGAGGCCCTGCATCCCTACCCGGAGGATGAGGCGGCCTGGGTGTGGGCGCGGCTGGACGGCTCGGAATCGGTGGTGGTGGGCATCGCCCGGCGGGAGACCGTGGCCGGCTACGTGAGCCTGCTGGCCGAAGCGGGCGTGAAGGCGGCCGCCTTCAGCTTCTCGGCCGCCGCGCTGTACTCGGCGTTGCGCCTGCTGGGCGAGGGTCCGGCAGAGGGGTTCGTAGCCGTGCGCGAGGGCGAGGAGGGAGTGGAGGTGTACGGGGAAAGCCCGGCGCGGCCGGTGTTTTCGGCTGAGTTTCCCGCGAGCCGCGAACGGGCGGCGGCGATGGCGGCGGCCGAGCTGCGCCTGGAGCAGGCGGCCGGTGAGGAGCTGGGGGAGCGGCTGCCGCGGCCTCGGACATTTCCGGCCGATTTTGATTTGGCCCGCCACGCCCTGGCCTACGCCGCCGCCCTCACGGGCGCTTGCCCCAGGCTGGCTCTCCCCCTCAACCTCCTGCCCCCGGAGCACCGCGCCGCCAGCTCCCGGGCTCTTTACGCCCCTACGGCCGCGCTGGCCGTGCTCCTGCTCCTGCTGGGCGCCGGCTTGGCCGCCGTGCGCCCCGTGGAGGACCGCCGTTACCTGGCGAGGCTGCGGGCCGAAATCGCTCGCCTGGAGCCCGAGGCGCGCAAAGCGGCCGAACTGGACCGGGCCATCCAGACCGCCCGCGCCCGTACACGCCTGCTGGACGAGTTCCGGCTGCGCTCCCGGGCGGATCTGGAGCTACTGGCCGAGTTGACCCGCCGCCTGGCGCCGCCTGCCTGGCTGGCCCAGCTCGAAATCACGCGCGAGGCGGTCACCCTGGCGGGCGACGCCGAGCAAGCCGCCGGCCTGCTGAAGCTTCTGGACGAATCGCCGCTGCTGCGCAACTCCGAATTCGTCATGCCCATCGCCCGCGTCGGCCAGGCGGAGACTTTCCGCATCCGCGCGGCGCGGGAGGGAGGGCCGCGATGAGGTTGAGCGAGCGCGACCGCCGCGCGTTGCTCGTGCTGGCGGCGGCCGCAGTGATTTTCGCGGCCGTCTCTTGGTTGTGGCCGGGCGAAGCGCCCGCCCCCGTGGCGCCCTCCGGCGGCGACATCCCGGCGGCGGAAAAGCGGCTGGAGCGGCTGCGGCGGCTGGCGGCCTCGGTGCCGGGCAAGCAGGAGGCGCTCAAGGCGGTCCGGGCGGAACTGGAGGGGCGCGAGCGCAGCATCCTGCACGCGGAGACCGGCGCCCAGGCGCAGGCCCGGGTGCTGGAGATCGTACGGCGAGCGGCGAAGACTCTGCCGGTCCCGGTGGAAATTCGCTCCATCGAGCTGGGGCCCATCCGGCCCTTCGGCGAGGACTACGGGGAGGCGCTGGTGAGCGTCTCCTTCGAGTGCCGGATCGAGGAGCTGGTGAACCTGCTGGCGGAACTCACCGCGCAGCCGGAGCTGATCGCCTTGAGCGAACTGCGGATCGGGGCGGGCAACCCCAAAGAGAAGACCGTGAACGCGCGGCTGACGGTTTCCGGCATTGTGCCCCGCGCGCTGGCGCCCGAGAAGAAAGGATTGGGACGGTTTTGAAGCGCAGGCTCTTGTTGCTGGACGTGGCTTTGCTGGCGCTGGTTGCGGCGGCCGGCTTCCGGCTGCGGCAGCAATGGGTCGAGGCTCGCCACCGCGAGCAGATGGTCTTGGGCAGGGCGCTGAAACCGCTGCCGCCGCCGCCCTGGACGCCCCTGCCCGCGCCCCAGCCGGTGCAGGCGGCGGCCTATGCGGAGGTGGCCGAGAAGATGCTCTTCAGCCGGGACCGCAATCCCACCGTGGTGATCGAGAAGCCGCCGGAAAAGCCGCTGCCGCCGCTGCCCGTGCTCTACGGCGTCTTGAATCTGGGGGACGGGTTGACCGCCATCCTGAGCGAGAAGCCCGGTGCGCCGGGCCGGGGCGTGCGCGCGGGCGAGAAGGTCGGGCCGTTCCTGCTGGTGGCGCTGGACGCTCAGGAAGCGGTCTTCGATTTCGAGGGCCGCAAGGTGACCAAGAAACTCGAGGAGCTGATTCCCCGCAGCAGCCCGGGGGAAGCGGCCGCAGCCGCTCAGCGCGCCTCCGCTGCGCCTCCGCCGCAACCGGTGGTGCAGCAAGCCAGCGTCTCCGGACCCGGTCCCTCGCTGGGCGGCGAGATACGCGCCTGCCAGCCGGGCGACAGCGATCCCCCGGGCACGGTCCGGGACGGCTATCGCAAGATCGTCACGCAGACTCCCTTCGGGGCCATGTGCCGCTGGGAGCCTGCCAAGTAATCCCCGACAGAGGCATCCCATGACTGAAATCGTCGCGTTGTTGCTGGCGCCCATGATCGTAGCGGGCGCCGCCGATCAGAAGAAGGCGGCCAGGAAATCCTCGCCGCCGGCGGCCGAGCAGGCCGTTAAGGCCATTCCGCCCGACGCCAAGCAGATCGAACCGGGGCTGTACCGCTGGAGGGACCCGCAGGGCAAGACCTGGATTCTGCGCCAGAGCCCGTTCGGCGTGTTGAAGGGCGAGGAACGGCCCCAGGCCGCTCAGGCGGCCGACGAGTTGCCTGCGGGACTGACGGTGACCGAGGAAGGCGACGAGCTGCGTTTCGAGCGGCCGACGCCCTTCGGCCCCACCCGCTGGAGGAAAAAGAAGACCGAGCTGAACGAAATGGAGCAGCGCGCCTGGCAGCGGGAGCAAAGCAAGAAGGCCGCCCGGCCGCCCAAGGAGTAACCCCATGCGCGCAGCGGTTCTGTTGCTGTGGATGGCGGCCGGGTGGGCGCAGCAACCCGCCCAGCCGGCCAAGCCCGAGGCTCCGGCGGGACAGCCGCCCACCGCGCCGGTTCAAGCCGCGCCGGCGCCCTCGGGCGGCTTTGTGCTCAATCTCCAGAACGCCTCGCTCACCGACGTCATTGACGTGCTGGCCCGCCGCCTGAAGATCAACTACATCCTGGATCCCAGGGTCAAGGG
Organism: Solibacteraceae bacterium; assembly: GCA_037444625.1. Classification (GTDB taxonomy): domain Bacteria; phylum Acidobacteriota; class Terriglobia; order Bryobacterales; family Bryobacteraceae; genus DTHT01. The sequence continues at coordinate 38,948 of JBBIMA010000020.1, read as the reverse complement.
CTCGGTCACCCTGAACACCTACGGCGAGATCCGGGCGGTGGACGTGCGCCCGCTGCTGGAGACCATCCTGCGCATCAACGGGGCGGCCATGGTACAGGTGGGCGAGTTCTACCGGATCGTTCCGGCGGGCGACGTCTCGCGCCTGCCTCTGAGCCCGCAGACCGAGGCCAAGAGCTTCCCGGAAGACGAGCGCATGCTGATGAACCTGGTCTTCCTCAAGTACGCCACGGTGGGCGAGCTGGGCAAGCTGCTCCAGCCTTTCCTGGGCGAGGGAGCGGTGGTGACCTCCTACGATCCGGCCAATCTGCTCATCATCCTGGACAACGCCCGCAACATGCGGCGCACCATGGAGCTGATCGCGCTGTTCGACAGCGACACCTTCGCCGCCCAGCGCGTCCGGCTGTTCCAGACCAAGCACGGCCGGCCCTCGGACATCGCCAAAGAGCTGGAGACCATTTTCAAGTCCATCTCGCTCACCGAGAAGACCTCCACGGTGCGCTTCATGCCGCTGGATCGCATCAACACCATCATTGCGGTGGCGCCCAACCCGGGGGTCTTCGACCAGGTCGAGAAGTGGCTCCAGAAGCTGGACATTCCCGTCAAGATCACCGCCGGCGCGGTGGATAACTACGTCTACCGGGTCAAGTACGGGCGGGCCGAGACGCTCGCCCAGGCCATCATGATGCTTTACATGGGCGGCGGCTTCGGCATGTTCGGACTGGGCTACGGCGGACTGGGTTACGGCATGGGTTATGGCGGCCTGGGTTACGGCATGGGCTACGGCGGCCTGGGTTACGGCATGGGCTACGGCGGCTACGGCGCTTACGGCATGGGCGGCTACGGCTACCCGGGGATGGGTTACGGATACGGCGGTTTGATGCCGGGCTACGGATACCCAGGCGCCTACACGCCGGGACAGCCCGGAACAGTGCTGACCCCCACCGGCCCCGTCGCTGCGCCCACCGGGACTCAGCCGGCGGATCTGACCGGGACGTATCTGGGCGCGGCCGCGCAGGCTCAGGCCGGCGCCCTCCGCGTTCCTCGCGTGGTGCCCAATCCTTTCGACAACACCCTGTTGATCCAGGCCACGCCCCAGGAGTACGAGCAGATCGTCAAGCTGCTGCACGAACTGGACGTGCCCCCGCGCCAGGTCCTGGTGGAGGCCAAGATTTACGAAGTCTCGCTCACCGGAAGCTTCGCCAGCGGAGTGCAGGCCTTCTTGCAGAAGCGGGGCGGCGGCGACGTGGGCAACGCCGGTCTGAGCTCGCGCACCTTCCAGGCCGGCAGCTCGGGCCAGGGCGCGCTGATGACGGCCGGATTGCTGGTCGGCCAGAGCCGCGAGCTGCTGGCCTTCCTCACCGCCCAGGAGGCCACCGGGCGGGCCAAGGTCATCTCGGCCCCCAGCGTCATCGCCACCGACAGCATTCCGGCCTCGATCAACGTGGGCACCGAAGTGCCGACGCTGGCCGCCCAAGCCGTCAGTCCCATTCAGTCCGGCGGCTCCTCGCTGTTCACCAACTCGATCGTCAACCGCCAGAGCGGCGTGACGCTGAACGTGATGGCGCGGGTCAATCCCAGCGGCATCGTGACGCTGGTGATCAACCAGGAGGTGAGCGCGCCGCAACCGCCCGCCGCCACGGCCGCCATCCAGTCGCCTTCCTTCTCCAAGCGCAGCGTGCAAACCCAGGTGACGGTCAACGACGGCGACACGATCGCTATCGGCGGCATCATCCAGGAGTCCAACACGCAAAGCTCGCAGGGCGTCCCCGTGCTGCACCGCCTGCCGCTGGTCGGCGGTCTGTTCGGCAACCGCAGCACCACCAAGGAGCGCACCGAGCTGATCGTCTTCATGACGCCGCGAGTGATCTACGACACCACCGAGATCACCGAGGCCAGCGAGGAATTGAAGGCGCGCGTGCGGGAACTGCGCAAGTACGTGAAGGAGTAAGGGAAAGCTTCGGCCGGGCCCGCCGCGGGGCGCAACTTGGCCGGCGCCGGGGGGTTCTTGTAAGATGGTTCATCCCCGATGAGGCATCTGCGCGTGTTGCTGTTGGCGGCAGCCGCTTTGTGCGGGCTGGCCCAGACCTATGAGGTGGGCTCGGGCGCGCCCAACGAGGCCCTGCGCCAGCGCTTCATCAGCGCCTTCTTCCGCAACGGGTTTTATACCCTGGTCTCGCTGCCGCCCCTCGGTCCGGTGCGCTCCTTCGGCGGGACGGGACTGATCCAGTTGTTCCGCAGCGCGACCAACTCCAACGACACGCTGGCCATCGTCAAGGCCAACACTTCCACCGCCTATCCGCCGCCGGCGGCGGGCGAGGAAAACCTGCCCATTGACACCTTCCAGGTGCTGGCGGCGATGTACGCCTACTACAACCAGGTCGGCGTGGGCACGGCGGGCTTCCCCACCACCGACACGCGCACCTGCCCGGCGACCGCCGCGGGCGCCTGCCAGTACCAGCTCTTCGACAAGAATTACGCCCTGTTTGTGTACTCGCAGGGCCCCGGCGGGGAGCAGAATTTCCTGGTGCGCGATCCCTTTTACACGAGCTGGAACTCCCTGGGCGGGGTCGCGAGCCTCGGGCCGGCCACCGCCAACCAGACCACGGTGACCTCCTCCGGCGGGACTTCAGGCACCCTTCAGACCTTCGCCAACGGCGCGCTGGTGCAGATCAGCTCGGGTACTTACAGCGGGCGGATGTTCGCCGTCCAGCAGCCGGTCTGGGACCTCTACGCCTATTACGGCACCTACTCGGGCCTGTTGGGCTTTCCGATCTCAGACGAAGTGACGCTTCCCGACGGCCGGCGGCGCCAGAGCTTCGAGGGCGGCAGCGTGGAGTACGCCCCCGGAGCGGGGGCCACGCTGCGGCTGCCGGTGGCTTACATCTCAGTCCAGCCCGCCGCCACTCCCCTGCGCATGAACCTGGGCGACAGCGTGAGCCTGCGGGCGACGCTTTACGCCGCCAACGGAGCCGAGCTGACGGACCGGGCGGTGAACTGGAGCACCTCGAACGGCCGGGTGGTGAGCCTTCAGGTCTCCGGCGCCGGCGTGACGCTGAAAGCGGTGGGAGGCGGCGTGGCCGTCATCCAAGCCACCAGCGAGGGCAAGAACAGCCTGCCCATCACCGTGGTGGTGACGGCCCCCTGCTGCCAGGTGGGCGAAGGGGCGCCGACGGCCGCCATTCAACAGGCTTTCGAGGACGCCGTCACGCGCAATCGCCTGGCGCTGCGGCTGCCCACGCCCAGCCCCGTGCGGCGGGTGGGCAACGGCTACCTTCAGGAGTTCACGGACGCCTCGGGCGAGCGCTGCGTGATCGCCAAGGGGGACCGCTCGCCGGCGGCCTACCTGCTGCGCGGCGCCATTCTCAGCCGTTGGGAGGCAATGGGCGGCGCCACCGGGTCCTTAGGCTACCCCAGCTCCGACGCCACGCCCGGAGGCCGGCAGATGTTCGAGAACGGCGCGGCGCTGGCCGGCGCGCCGGTGCGGATGGTCAGCGGGACGATCCTGGCGAAGTGGGCCGTCCTGGGTTACGAGACGGGAGCGGCCGGGCCGCCGGTGGCCGAGGCGGCGCAGTTTCTCAGCTTCGCCGGGACCGCGGGCGAGGGTCAGGCCTTCCGCGACGGCGCGATCTACGCCGCGCGGACCGGAGCACAGGCGGGCGGTGCCTGGCTGGTGCGCGGCCTGATGCTGGCCAAGTACGCCGCCCTGAACGGCCCGGCGGGCGAGCTGGGCATGCCGGTGAGCGACGAATTCCAGATGGAGGGCCGGAACCGGCAGCAGTTCGAGGGGGGCGAGCTGGAATACGGCCCGGGCGATAGCGAGGCGCGTGCCGCCTTGAAGCCCCGCCGGCCCTTGGTCTCGGCCACGCCGGCCGTGGTGACGCCCGGCAATCGCGTTCGGATCGTGGTGGGCGGTTTCCAGGCGGGCGCGACGCTGCGGGTCTCCGTCACCGGACGGCCCGACTTCCAGGTGGCGGCTCAGACGGGCGCTTACAGTTGGGAGCAGTACGTGCCGCTTTCGGCGGCGAGCGGAGTGGTCCTCATCCGCGCCGCCGGCGGCGGGGAGACGGCCGAGGGCAGCTACCAGATCAAAGCGGTCGCCGAACAGCGCATCGAGTTGCGCAAGACCCAAGGGGACGCGCAGAGCGGCCCGCCGGGCGCCCTGCTGCCGCAGCCGCTGCGCGTGGCGTTGCGGGACGAGTTCGGCAACCCGATGGCGGGCATCGCGGTGCGCTTCACGGCGTCTCCGGGCGCACAGGTCAGCCCCGCCGGCGCCGTCACCGACGGGGCCGGGACGGCTGAAACGCGGCTGCGCCTGCCGGCTTCCGAAGGCGTGGCGCTGGTGACCGCCGAAGCCTTGCGTCAGGTGGTGACTTTCAGCGCCCGCGCGGCGGCCGGCAGCCTGAGCAATTTCCCGCGCTTGACGGCGAGCGGCTCGAGCCGGCTCGGGCCGGGACCCGGAACCATCGGCGAGCAAGGAGCCCTGCTGGCGGCGGCCGCCTCCATCCTCCGCTACTACCAGAATCTGGGCGCGCTGCCGGCGGCCAACGGTCTGGCCGAGCCCGCACTGCTGAACCAGTATTTGACCGGGCTGTGCACCTTGGACGCGCAGGGCATCGAGATCTGCGACGGCTTCCTGCCGGCGCCCGGTTCCGGCGAGCCGGTGGTGAACTTGTGGCGGCTGGCGGGCTTCGTCTCGGGCAACCTGGAGGTGGCGCCCGAGAAGACGGACCTGGCGAGCCTGCGCGACTTGCTGGCGCAGGATTCGCCGGTGCTGGCCGCGCTGGCCTTGAGTGCCGACGGCCAACCCATGGGGGCGCACTTCGTGGTGGCCGTCGGGGTGCGGGGCGACGGCGCGATTCTGATCCACGACCCCAACCCGGCCTTCGGGCGGGCCACGCTGGATGAGTACCTGGCGGGCTTCGCCTTGGGCGGGCGGAACTGGAAAGGCTCCCTCAGCAGCGCCCTGCGGCTGCTGCCGCGCTCGGCCGGCGCGACCGGGTTTCTGGTGACCGCGGGCGAGGTGAGCTTCCAGCTCGATTCGGCCGCGGGCCCCTGCGGGCAGACCCTGGAGTGGCCCGCGGTGACCGCCACCGGCGCGCCGCCGCAGGGCGCGGTGGGGATTTTCCGCGCGCGTTATTGCGAGGGCAGCGCCCCGGTCTACCAGCTCGAGGTGGACGCACAAAGCTCTTACCGGCTGACGGTGACCGACCTGGGTAACTTGGGCAGCCGGTTCGAGATCTCGGGCGGGGGTCCCTCGGCCTACCGCCTGGACCGCCCCGAGGGAAGGCTGGCGGTGGCGCCTCAGAAGGTCTCCATCCAGGCGGGAGGAGTTGTGAACGCCGCCAGCTTCACCAGCCCGATCGCGCCCGGCGGGCTCATCGCCATTTTCGGCACCGGCCTGGCGCGCGCCGGCGGCAGGACCGAGGTCGAGATCGGGGGCGTCCAAGCGCCGGTGCTCGGGGCTGGTCCGTTCCAGGTCAATGTGCAGGCGCCCCTGGAGCTTGCCCCGGGCGACTACCGGTTGCGCGTCCGCTCGCCTTACGGAGAAGCCGAACAGACGGTGAGGCTGGAGGCTGCCGCGCCTGCGATCTTTCAGCTCGAAGGCGGCTTGGGGGCCATCCTCAACCAGGACGGGACGCTGAACCAGCCGAGCAACCCGGCCGGGCGGGGCCAGGTGATTGTGGTGTACTGCACGGGCTTGGGGGAGGTCGAGCGGTCGGGTTCGCTGTTCCCGGCGGTGAGGCCCGTGACGGCGCTGGTGGACGGGGTGGAGCTGGCGGTCGCGTTTGCGGGGTTGGCACCGGGTTTCCGGGGGCTGTACCAGGTCAATGTAGGGCTGCCGGCCTCGCTGCCGCCCCGCCTGGACGCGTCCCTGACGCTCAGGCAGGGCGAGGTGGTGAGCAACGCCGTCCCGCTGGCGCTCCAATGAGGCCGGCGCCGGGCTGGAGAAAAATCGCGCCGCCCGACGGAAACCCGTTGACTTGCGCCCTGGGCTCGTGGTTTAATGGCAGCCTGAATCGTTGGCGGAGGTTCGCGGGCGCGCAGGCGCAAGGAAAGTCGCAGTTTGGGCTTGACTTGGCCCTGCGAGCAATGCTAACTATAGACTTGACCGCGTCCGAAAGGCTTGGCGGCTTTGTTCAGGTTTTCAATCCCGCGAGCACCCAAGAGCGACAACAACACAAGAAACCGGCCAACGGTTCGAGAGGCTTGGTGAAGGCAGGCTGAACGGCAGCGAGCCGGCGGCAAAGCCCACCAGGAACAAGCAGTACGGGCAGTTCAGGTTGAGAAAGATCTTTCACCAACTCGAATCTCACTAAGGAGAACAGAAGGAGATGGCAAATTTGCGCAAATTGCTTTTCGCGCTGGCCGTGATCCTGGTGGCCACCATCACGGCGAGCGCGCAAACCACACCGGCATTCCAGTGCACGGCGAATGCCGCTGTGCCGCCGACTCTGCGGGCCGAAGGTCTGGCCGAGCTGGTCGGCGACCTGGTGCTCAATTGCACCGGCGGCACGCCGACGGCGGCTGGGGTGGTGGTGCCCCGAGTGAACATCCAGGTGTTCCTCAACACCAACATCACCAGCCGGCTGGTTGCGGACCCGGCTTCGGAAGCCTTGCTGTTGATTGACGATCCGCAGCCGGCCTACCAGAACCCGTGCACTTCGACTTCCGGTTGCTCGCACAAGGGCGTCGGCACCGGGTTGCCTTACGCGACGGCGGGTCCGGACGGCACCCCCGCTTCCGAAGGCGGTCCGATTGCCGTTCGCAACGTTTACCAGGCGCGCAACGCGGGCGCCAACTCGGTGGTCTGGCTGGGTGTTCCCGTGGATCCTCCGGGGACCACGGCGACTCGCATCCTGCGGATCAAGAACATCCGCGCCAACGCCAACCAGCTCGGCGTTTCGGCCACGCTGGTTCCGACCCAGATCGTGATGTTCGTCTCCATCAGCGGCGAGACCTCGGTGGCGGTGAACAACCCGCAGCAGATCGTGGGCTATGTGTTGCCCGGCCTGTCGGTGAGCCTGCGCAACGCGTGCAGCTCGGACAGCCTGTCGTCCTCCGGGGCGTCCTTCCTGCAATGCGTGAGCGTAAACTCCAGCATCGCGGGCGACTCGACGGCGGCATTCTCGACAACGGCCTACCGCATACGGCTGACCGAGGGCTTCGCTTCCTCGTTCAAGAGGCGGAACGTAGCCACCACGGATACGACTCCGGCCGCGACGGCGGCTCAGGCGGCGCCCACCGGCGTGGGCCCGGACGGCCTGTTGTATAACACCGAGACCGGGTTCTACAATCCGGCGTTCACGACCACCAACGGTCTGAACATCGCCGGGCTGGCCGATAGCGGGACCCGTTTCCGGGCGGTCTTCAGCAACGTTCCGGCCGGCGTGGTGCTGTTCGTGGGGACCCGCGGCGTGGCGACCACGGAGAGCACCATCGTTCACCTGGTGACTACGGACTCCAACGGCGCGGGCGCCTACTCGGCCACCTCGGCCACCTCTTCGGGCACCGACCAGTGCGGCGTGTCTTATAGCGTCGCTCCGGTCTCCATCTCGGGCGGCACGGGCATCGCGGTTTGGGAAGTCGTCGCGACCAACCCGCTGTACCCCGGACGGGTGGAGATCCCGGTGGTGGTGGCTTACAAGGCCAACACGGCGGCCGGCTTGCCTGGCCTCGGCACCTCGACCGTTTCGGTCAGCTTCGCGCCGATCTCGACCGTGACCGGCCAGAGCTCGAGCGCGCCGCTGCCGCGGTTTGCCGATACCGGCTCGGCCAAGAACGCGTTCGTGATCAACCCCTGCACCACCAACCTGCTGTTCCCGTTCGTCACCAACCAGGCGGGCTTTGACACCGGCATCGCGATCGCCAACACCTCGCAGGATCCCTTCGGGACGGCGACTCAGACCGGTGCTTGCACGCTGAACTACTACGGTGAGACGGCGGGAGGCGGCGCGCCGCCGGCGGCCCAAACCTCGGGCGCGGTGCCCGCGGGCAGCTTGCTGGTGTTCACGCTTTCGGCGGGCGGCAACCTGGGCATCACCGGGACCCCCGGCTTCCAGGGCTACATCATTGCCCAGTGCCGGTTCCAGTATGCTCACGGCTTCGCCTTCGTCAGCGACCTGGGAGCGGCGAAACTCTCGCACGGCTACCTGGCGCTGGTGCTGGACAGCCCGCTCAGCGCTCGCAGCGGCTTCTCCAGCGAGACGCTGGGCCAGTAATCGCCCGTTGTCCCTTTCCCAAAGAGGGGAGCTTCGGCTCCCCTCTTTTTTTGTCTGCCGAGCTGCTTGGAAGCGCTTCTCAGGCCCGGCGGATTGGTGCTAGACTGAATCTTGCCCGCTTCACTCGATCCTGTTTCGCAGCCAACGAGGTTCGCTATGTTTTCGCTAAAGCGTGTCCTTCTCGTTCTCACTATCCTGGCGCAGGGCGCCGCTCTCCAGGCTCAGAATCTGTTTGTGATGCCGGGCGGTCCGGCCACCAACCAGACGGTGAACATCTTCGGGGCGGATCCCTTCGTATTCCGCACTTCCTACCTGGGTTCGCCCGCTTCCCTGGCGGCTCTGACCAACCCGGCCGGCACCAAGTATTTCGTCGTGGCGGGATCGGGCACCGGCACGGTGGCGGTGCTGGACGGGACCACCTTCAACCTGGTGCAGTCGTTCGATCTGCTCAACAACGGCACCGCCGGCGCCGTGACGCCCGACGGGCGAAAGTTACTGGTGACCGCGGGCAGCCTGTTCATCTTCGACATCACCGGAACCGGCGCCACGCTGCCCAATCCCATCCCGGTGAATGCGGGCACCAGCCCGAGCGACGTGGCGGTGAGTCTGGATTCCACCCGGGCCTTCGTGCTCAGCTCGACCGACCAGAAGCTGGTGGCGGTGGATCTGGCCACCAACAGCCGGGTGGGTGAGGTGGCGATTCCGGGGCAGTCCACCGGGGTGGCGGTCGGGCCCAACGGCCTGGTGTACGTGACCACGGTCAACCGGGTCTACGAAATCGACGGCCGCAGCATGACCCTCACCCTGGCCGATGGAATCCCTCTGAACGGCAAACCGGGCAAGCTCTCCTTCACGCCCGACGGGCGGTACGCCCTGGCGGTGAACCAGACGCCGGTGGCGGGCAACTCGGCGATCATGCTCTTCGATTTGATCAGCAAGACGCTGGCCGGCACCGTCCCGAATTTCGGCGTGGCGATGGATACGATTCTGGTGGCGGGCAACAACCGGGCCTTCGCGCTCTCCAGCCAGACCAAGCTGGTCTATGAAGTCAGCATCAGTCCGCTGAACATCAGCGTGCCCAGCTTCGGCGGGGTGGGCGAGATTTCCAACGTCATCGCCGGGGCGGTGAGCAGCGAGTTGCCGCAGCCGCGCTTCCTGTTCCTGGCTACCTCGACCAGCCTGTACCGGATCGAACTGAGCAGCTACCAGTTGATGGGCCAACTCGCCCTGACCAGCACGCCCAGCCGGATCTCGGCGGCCGGGCCGGCCTCGACCAATCCCCCCACCAGCTTGTTGCAGTACAACAACAACCAGACGCTGATCCCGGCGGCGACTTCGCTGCCCCTGATCGTTCGCGCCCTGGACTCCACCGGCAGGCCGGCCTCGGGAGCGACTGTGAACTGGACGACGGCGGCGGTAGGAGCGACCATCCAGGCGGCCAGCGCGGCGACCAACTCCCAGGGATTCGCTCAGGCCACGGTGGTCGCGCCCGCCACGGCGGGCACCTTCACGGTGAACGCCACGGTCGCCGGGGCGCTGTTGGCCAGCTTCACCCTGAACGTCACCACCGGCACGCCGGGCGGCGGGGCGGCGGGCGGCATCAGTATCGTCTCAGGCAACGGCCTGGTGGTCCGGGAGTTCATGGCCATCCCCGAGCCGATGGTAGTCGAGGTCAGGGACACGGCGGGCAATCCGGTTCCCTCCACTACGGTCGAGTTCGCCATCGCGCAGGGGCAAGGGACGCTGGCGGCCGGGCCGATCGGGGCGGGGGCCAGCGGCGGCGGCCTCACCGTCAGTGTGCTGACGGACGCCAACGGGCAGGCCAGCGCGCTGTTCCTGGCCAGTATGGTGACGCCCGGCTTTTCCTACGTACAGACGACGGTGACCGCTTCCAGCGGCGGGTCGTCGGTGAACTTCACGGTCACCACCACTTTGTCCGCCTTGTCAGGCGGCGGCATGGCGCCGGATCCTTCCGTGGTCCTGGTGAAGCCGGCTGAGGAAGACAAGCGGCTGGAGGGCAAAGCCGGCCAGACGCTGACGGGAGGCATCGTGGTGGCGGTCTACGCGAGCGCGGGGCCGCAGGCAGGCCAACCCATCCCGAATGTGGGCGTCCGCATCTCCACCGGCATTGATCCCGCGGTGGGGCCGACGGCTTCCTGCGCGGGCGGCACGGTCCTGACCGACGGCACCGGCACCGCCACCTGCGACGTGGTGGTGGGGCCCAAGATCGGCACGGCCGAGCTGACCGTCACCACCGGCGGCTTCAACGCCAAGGTGGTGACGCTGACGGTGACGCCGGGGCCGCCCTCTCAGATGCGAATCCTCCAGGGCAATAACCAGTCGGGCAATCCCGGCCAGACGCTGCCCCTGGCGCTGGTGGCCGAGGTGACCGACGCGGGCGGCAACGTACTCGAGGGCGTCCCGGTGGTGTGGGAAGTGGTCACTCCGGGCACGCTCACGCTCTCGAACGTCGTAGCCCGTTCGGCTTACAACGGCCGCGTCTCAGCGCTGGTGACGCTGGGCTCGACGCCCGGCACGCATCAGGTGCGCGTGCGCTCGGTCGAGGGCAACGCGGCAGCGACCTTCAGCGTGACGGTCAACGTGACCATCGCCCAGCTCGTCAAAGTCTCGGGCGACGGACAGACCACGGTGATCAACCAAGCTTTCGGAGCGCCGCTGGTGGTGCAAGCTAACGACGACCGCGGACGGCCGATCGGCGGCCTCCAGGTGAGCTTTGCGGTCCTGAGCGGCAGCGCCACGCTGAGCGCGGCGACGGCCACCACCAACGCGCAAGGGCAAGCCTCGGTGAACGTGACGGCGGGGGCGGCCGCGGGAGCGATCACGATCCGGGCGAGCGTGAGCACGTTCAGCGTCACGTTCTCGCTGAGTTCGCGGCTGCCCGGGCCCAGCATCACGGCCGGCAGCTTCGTGAACGCAGCGGGCGGCCAGGCGGGCGTGGTGCCGGGCAGCATCGTGACGATTCGCGGCTCGGGCCTGGCGCCGAACGTCCAGGGCTGCATCGAGCCCGGCACGATCATCGGGCCGCTGCCGACGGCGCTGGCCGGGGTAACGGTGACCTTCGGGAGCCACCGGGCGCCGATCTTTCACGTCTGCAACGTCGGCGGGGTGCAGCAAGTGACGGTCCAGGCGCCGTTCGAGCTGGGGCCCGGAGTAGTGCCCGTGCAGGTGACCGTAGACGGCGGCTCGACGCTGGTCAATGACGTGCGCGTAGTCTACGCCCAGCCGGGCATCTTCGAGACCGCGGGGGCGGACGGCCGGCGCTACGCGGTGGTGGCGCGGCCCAACGGCACGTTCGTGACGCCCTCCAACCCGGCGCAGCGGGGCGAGATCCTGCGCATGTACGCCACCGGCCTGGGCCCGGTGCTGCCTCTGGCCGCCACCAACCAGCCGGGCGTTCCGGGCCAGGCGGTCTTCCTGCCCGTGATCGTCGGGGTGGCGAATGCGGGCGTGCGGGTGGTTTCCGCCGAGTACGCGCAGAATATGATCGGCGTGTACGTGGTGACCTTCGAGGTGCCCGCCGATGCGCGGACCGGGAGCGAGATCCCGCTGGATCTGGTCGTGCAGTTGCCGGACGGAAGCACTGCTCAGGCGCCCGGTTCGCGCCTCGCCATTCAGTAGGGTCTCTTCGGCTTTCAAGCGGCGGGCGGCCGGAGCCCCGGCCGCCCGCCGCGCCCCCCCCCCCCCCGCCGCCGCGGGGCTAGGGCCCCCCCAGGCCTGGCCCGCGCTGGCCCTCCGGCTGGCGGGC
>JBBIMA010000020.1:0-26953 GCA_037444625.1 Solibacteraceae bacterium | reverse complement strand
TACAGGGGGGGGGGGGCGGCCCCCGCGGCCGCCGGCCGCGCCCGCCCGATCACCTCGGCGTCATAATAAGAGACCCGCATGGCCTTACACGCTCTGACCATCCTGCTGGCGGCCTTCCTGCTTTTCCAGGTGCAGCCGCTGGTGGCCAAGATGATCCTGCCGTGGTTCGGGGGCGCCTCTTCGGTCTGGAGCACCTGCATGCTGTTTTTTCAATGCGGGCTGCTGGGAGGCTACCTCTACGCCCACGGGTTGCACGAAAAGCTTACGGCGCGGCGGCAGGCGTTGGTGCACACCGTCCTGCTGGCGGCCAGCCTTCTGACGTTGCCGCTGGCGCCGGACGCCTCCTGGAAAGGCACCGGCCTGGAGAATCCGGAGTGGCGGATCCTGGGCCTGCTGGCGACGGCGGTGGGCCTGCCGTACTTCCTGCTGGCCACCACCAGCCCGCTGCTCCAAGCGTGGTTCGCGCGGGCGCACGCAGGCGCGACGCCCTACCGGCTGTATGCGCTGTCGAACCTGGGCTCGATGCTGGGGCTGGTGAGCTATCCGGCTCTGATCGAGCCGCGGATGGCGGTGCGCACGCAGGCGCTGGCCTGGTCGGGCGCCTACGCGGTTTACGTGGCGCTGTGCGGGCTGGCGGCCTGGCTGAGCGCGCGCCCGCGCAACGGCCGGGCGGCAGCGCAGGAGGATCCGCCGGCGGGGCAGGCGCCCCCCTGGGGATTACGCCTGCTGTGGGCGGCACTGGCGGCCTGCGCTTCGACGCTGCTGCTGGCGACCACCGCCCATCTGACCCAGGACGTGGCCGCCATCCCGTTCCTGTGGGTCCTGCCCCTGAGCGTCTACCTGCTGAGCTTCATCGTCTGCTTCGAGGCGCCCAGGCTGTATGACCGAAGGGTGTGGCTGCCCCTGCTGGCCGGGGCTCTGGCGGGGATGGGCTATCTGCTGTCGCCCGACGCACCGGAATACAAGGCGCCCACTGCGGTGCTGGCGGGCGCGGCGGTCTTGCTGGTGTGTTCCATGGTTTGCCACGGCGAAATCGTGCGCAGCCGCCCGCATCCTCGCTATCTGACGGGCTTCTACCTGATGATCGCGCTGGGCGGAGCGCTGGGCGGGGCATTCGTGGGCCTGGTCGCGCCCAATCTGTTCCGCGCCTACTGGGAGCTGCCCATCGGGCTGACGGCCTGCGGAGCGCTGGCTGCGGCGGCCCTGGCGCGCGAGCGGCGGCCGTGGCGCAGTAACGGGAAGGCCTGGGTCGCCTGGGTGGCGGTGCCGGCGGCGCTGGCCGGTTACGGCGCCTGGCTGGGCCTGGGCGTGCACGACTCGCTGCGCGGGGTGCGGGTGGCGGAACGAAACTTCTACGGGCAGCTTCGGGTCAAGGATGTGGACGAGGAGGACGGCCTGGGGGTGCGGCGGAAGTTGCTGCACGGCGTCATCAACCACGGTGAACAGATCCTGCGGGAGGACTACCGGCGGCGCCCGGGGACCTACTATTGCCGGGAGTCCGGCGTCGGCCGCGTGCTGGCGGCGACGCAACAAGGGCCGCCTCGCCGGTTGGGCGTGCTGGGGCTGGGCAGCGGCACGCTGGCCGCCTGGGGACGCGCGGGGGACCTGATACGGTTCTATGAAATCAACCCCGCGGTGCCGCGCCTGGCGGCCGAGCAGTTCAGCTACCTGCGCGATACGCCGGCGCGGGTGGAGATCGTGCTGGGCGACGGCCGGCTGATGATGGAGCGCGAGCCCGACCAGCATTACGACCTGCTGGCCATGGATGCCTTCTCGGGCGATTCGGTGCCGGTGCATCTGATCACGCGCGAGGCCTTTCGCACCTACCTGCGGCACCTGAAGCCGGAGGGCGTGCTGGCGGTGAACATTTCCAACAAGTACGTGGACCTGCGGCCGGTGATGGAGCGCGCCGCGGCCGCCTTCGGCAGAACGGCCCTGGTAGTGGAGTATGAGGCGGAGGAAGAGGAGCTGGAGTGCTTCAGCTCGACCTGGGCCCTGATCATGAGCCGGAGCCGCTGGGAGGCGCTCCGCCCGGCGTTGGGGGAGGCCGCCCCGATCCCTGCGCGGCCGGGCTTCCGCGGCTGGACGGACGATTTCTCCAGCCTTTTCGGCGTGTTGAAGTAGGGGGCCTCAGCGGGCCGGCTCGCTGGCGGCACGATCCCAGGGGAAGGCCAGCGTAGGCAGGTTCTTGTAGCGCGTCATGCCGAAGCGGATGCGCGCGCCGCAGCCGGGCAGCAGACGCAGGCTGAGGAAAGATCCGCCGATGGGCGTGCGGCGTCCGTTAAGTTCGGCCCAATCGAACTGGTGTTCGCCGTAGCCGCCCGCCTGGACGATCAGGCTGCGGGGCCGCAGGGGATCGAGGTTGACCAGGGTGAGGACGGCCGAGTCGGCCGCCAGCTTCTCCACCAGCGCGCCCACCTCGGGGGGCAGGCCGGCGCGGCGCCGCTGGGGGTCGAAGTAGCGGAAGCGGCTGTGCAGGATCCAGATGCGGCCGGCGAAAAAGCCGCCCAGGGTGAGCTTGACCAGCTCGTCGGTGCGGGCCGGATTGAAGTCGAGCAGGTAGTCGGCCAGGCGGGTGTCCGGGGTGGTGGAGTCGTTTTCGATGGCCTGAATTTTGCGCCGGACCGCGTCCAGTTCCGCGCGCAGGGCGCGCGCCGGGTAGTCCGGCTCGAGCCCTTCCAGAAAGCCGATCCAGCCGGTCTTGGGGAGGCGTTCGAGGTCCTTGCGGTCCATCGAGCGCAGGTAGATCTCGGTGAGCCGGTCCAGAAACAGGTTGTCGGTGTAGTGGTACCACTGGGGCGGGCCGTCGAACTTGTAACCGCGCGGGTCGCCGTACATCTGGGGCAGCAACACACGGCCGTTCTCCACTTTCCTCTGGGCGTAGATCAGGTCCATCTGGCGGCGGAGCAGATCGGTCCAGCCCGGGTCGCCGCTGAGCAACAGGGCGTTGCCGAAGCCGGGCCAGGAACCGGCGTGAAAGTAATTGCGATGGGCGATGCGCTCGATTTCGCCGTCGTAAATGGTGAAGTTCCAGCCGTAAGTGCCTTTCCACCACCGGCCGCCGTAGAGGCTGCCGGGCTTGCCGTCCAGGCCGACACTGCTGGGGATCATGCCTCCGCAGGCGGCGGTGCGCTCCCGCCAGGCCCCGGCGTATTCGAGCACCCAGTCGCGGTACTTGCTTTCCTGAGTGAGCATGTAGGCGTTGAGCGCCAGCCCGGTGGCGGCCAGATTCAGGGGGTTATCGCCCGCGCTGTCCAGATAGTCGTTGCAGTGGGCGAGCATCTTGGGATAGTAAGTCGGAAGGTCGAGCAGCCGGGTCCGCCCGGCGGGATTGTGCAGCAGATGGAAGCTGCCGGGGACCGGGTCGCCCACCCAGTCATAGACGGTGGCCTTGCGCAGCATGGGGCCCTTCGAGCCGTTCCAGAGGCTGCGGATGATCTTGCGGGCCGGGTCGTAGTTGGGCGCCTCGGGGTCTTCGTTCATATACAGGCCGGCGAAACGTTTCATGCGCGTGCGGTAGAGGCCGTTGTCGGGTTCCGAGAGGCCGAGAAACAGGAAGGCGCGCATGCCTTCGCCGGTGTGGAACCAGTCCGACTGGGTGATGAACTCTTTGTAGTAGGCGCCGTTGGCGGCCAGTTCGGTCAGCCGGGTGCGCAGCTCGCCGTACTGTCTCCAGTGGCCTTCCTGGGCCTTCTTGTAGAGCTGAAGGACGCTGTCCGAGCCGCCCAGGGCGTGCAGCAAGGTCCAGTTCCAGAAGGTCTCGATGGCGTCGTCGGGGCCGTCCAGCGTGCCCCAGCGCGGAGTGTGCAGCAGGTAGCCTCGCTCGTCCAGGTAGCGCTGGGCGAAGCGCTCGCAGGCCTCCGAGTTGTAGCGGAGCAGCTCGCGCTCGAGCAGGGCCCAGTCGGGAGGCGGCATGGGCGTGTTGACCACGAGGGTGACCTGGGAGGGCGCGGCGCAGGCCAGGGCGAGCAATGTCAGGGCCGCCGTGCCGCGGGCGAAACGGTGTCTCATAAGCGCCTCCTTAACCGGCAAGAACTTCGATGATTGAGGAGGGCGCGCCCGCCTGTCAAGCGGGCCGGCTGTGTTAGACTGGGAAGGATCCGGCCAAGCGGTGGGTGTAGCTCAGTTGGTAGAGCGCCGGATTGTGGTTCCGGATGTCGTGGGTTCGAATCCCATCACCCACCCCAGGACCGCAGGCCGGCATCCGCCGGTCGTCCCCGCTTTCCTCCAGGGCGGTCGGCTAGAATGGCCTTTGTGGCTCCCCTTTCCTTCGACCAAGCGCGGCAATGCGTCATCCGGCAGGTGCGGGCGGCGCGGCGGGCGCCTGCAAGCGAAGAGGTGGCCTTGGAAGCGGCCGCCGGGCGGGTGCTGGCCGAAGAAGTCCCCGCCGACCGGGATTACCCGCCGCTGGCGCGTTCCCTGCGGGACGGATACGCCGTGCGGGCGAGCGACGTCCCGGGGCGGTTGCGCGTGATCGCGGAAGTGCGCGCCGGCGAGCGCTTCCAGGGCGCCGTAGGCGCGGGCCAGGCGGTCGAGATCATGACGGGGGCGCCGGTGCCGGAAGGGGCTGACGCGGTGGTCATGCTGGAGCACGTGCGCCGGGAAGGCGATTGGGTGGCGGTGGAGGGCGCCGTCCAGCCCGGCCAATGGATCAACCCGCAGGGCTCGGAGACGCGCCGCGGGGAGCGGCTGCTGGAGGCCGGCCGGCGGCTGGGCTTCGCCGAGATCGCCATGGCGGCGACGGTGGGCCGGGCGCGCCTGCGGGTGTATCGGCGGCCGAGGGTGGCCGTGCTGGCCACGGGCGATGAAATCGTCGAGCTGCCCGAACAACCGCTGGACCACCAGGTGCGCAACTCCAACGCCTACTCGCTGGCCGCTCAAGTGCGCCGGGCGGGAGGCGTAGCCGAACTGCTGCCGCCGGCGCCGGACCGGACCGAGGCCACCCGCGCCTTGATCGAGCGGGGCTTGCAGGCGGATCTGCTACTGATTTCGGGCGGAGTCTCGGCCGGCAAGTACGACGTGGTCGAGCGCGCCCTGGCGGAGCTGGGAGCGGAGTTTTTCTTCGATCGCGTGTTGATCCAGCCGGGCCAGCCGCTGGTGTTCGGGCGGGTCGGCGGGACGTTCTTTTTCGGCCTGCCGGGCAATCCGGTCTCGACCATGGTGACCTTCGAGCTGTTCGCCCGGGCGGCGCTGGAGCTGCTGGAAGGCCAGCGTGAGGTGCTCCTGCCCCTGCTGCAAGCCCGGCTGGCCGCGCCCTTCCGCCACAAGCCGGGCCTGACGCGCTTTCTTCCCGCGCGCCTGAGTCCGGACGGCGCGGAGCTGACGCCCATCCCCTGGCAGGGCTCCAGCGACGTGGCGGCCGTGGTGCGGGGCAACGCCTTCCTGGTGGCGGAGGCGGACCGGGAGAGCTGGCAGCCGGGCGAACTGATGCGGGTGTTGTTGCGATGAGCGGGGCCGGGTCGCATTTCGATTCCGCCGGCAGGGCGCGCATGGTGGACGTGTCGGGCAAGGCGGAGACGCTGCGGACGGCGCGCGCCCAGGCGGTGGTGCGAATCCCCGAGGAAGCGCTGGCCAGACTCCCGGAGAACCCCAAGGGCAATCCGCTGGAGATCGCGCGGATCGCCGGCATCGCGGCGGCCAAGAGGACGGCCGAGCTGATTCCGCTTTGCCACCCCCTACCGCTGACCCACGTGGACGTCGAGCTCGAACTGGGCGCGGGAGGGGTTCGGATTCTCAGCTCGGTGAAGGCGCGGGGAGCGACGGGGGTGGAGATGGAGGCGCTGGTGGCGGCGGCGGTGGCGGCGCTGACGGTCTACGATATGACCAAGGGGCTGGACAAGTCCATCGAGATCGGGGAACTGTACCTGCTGGAGAAGGCCGGAGGCAAGAGCGGCGCCTGGCGCCGGCCGGAGGCGGCCGGCCAATGATCCAAGCGGCGGTGTTGACCATCAGCGATTCGGTCAGCCGGGGCGCGCGGACCGACGTTTCGGGTCCCGCGGTGCGGCGCAGGCTCGAGCAGTTGGGTTGGTCGGTGGCCCTCATGGAGGTGCTGCCGGACGAAGCGGAGACGATCTCGCGGCGCCTGGCCACGCTGGCCGACGGCTGCCAAGTGGCGGCCATCTTCACCACCGGGGGGACGGGCGTGGCGCCCCGGGACGTCACTCCGGAGGCCACGCGCGCCGTCCTGGACCGGGAGATTCCGGGTCTGGCCGAGCTGATGCGGGCCCGGGGGCGCGACTCGACGCCGCTGGCGGCGCTCTCCCGGGGGGTGGCCGGAGTGCGGGGGCAGGCCTTGATCGTCAACCTGCCGGGTTCGCCTCGCGGCGCACTGGAGTCGCTGGATGCTATCGTGGATTTGGTGCCGCATATCCTGGAGCTGCTGCGCGGCCGGACCGAGCACGAGGCGGCTGAGAAACGGGAACGCGGCTGAAGCCGTCTGGTAAGACGATGCTGCGGGCGGGCTGGTGGATCCTGGCGGGGCTGGGCTGCTGCCTGGCGTGGGGGCAGCAACCGGAGCCCACTTTTCGGACCGGCGTCCAGGTGGTGGTGGCGCCCACCATCGTGCTGGACGGCGACGGCAACTTCATCCACGGGTTGGAACGGCAGGACTTCCTGCTGCTGGACAACGGCAAGCCCCAGGACATCAAGGTGGACGTGACCTTCATTCCCATTTCGCTGGTGGTGGCGGTGCAGGCCAACTCGGCGGTGGAGGTCGTGCTGCCCAAGGTCCGCAAGCTGGGCACGATGCTGCACTACTTGGTGGCCGGCGAACAAGGCGAGGTGGCCGTACTGGCCTTCGACCACCGGGTGCAGCTCGTCCAGGACTTCACCAACGACACGGACAAGATCCAGGCCGCCTTCCGCCAGCTCAAGCCGGGCAGCCAGAACAGCGCCATGGTGGACGCGGTGCTCTACGGCATTCGCATGCTGCGCCGGCGCCCGGAAAACCGGCGACGCGTGCTTCTGCTGATCAGCGAGACGCGGGACCGGGGCAGCGAGGCGCGCAAGCGGGACGTGCTGGAGGCGGCCCAGTTCGCCAACGTGTCGGTCTATTCGCTGAACATCAACCGCCTGGTGACCACCCTGACCGCCAAGGCGCAGCCGCCCCGTCCCGACCCCTACCCGCCGGGCGCGCGCCCCCTGCCCGCCGGGGTGCCCGCCACCCCTCACGCCGCGGCCCAGGTCAGCGGCAATCCGACCAACTCGGCCAACTTCGTCCCGGTCTTCGTCGAGATCTTCAAGGCCGTGCGGGATATCTTCGTGGATAACCCGGTCGAGGTATTTACTAAGTGGACCGGGGGAACCGAACATCCCTTCATCACCCAGAACGATCTGGAGCGGGCGGTCCGCCGCATCGGCGAGGAGCTGCACTCGCAGTACATCATCAGTTACACGCCCAACAACAAGGAGGAGGGCGGCTTCCACGAAATCCAGGTGCAGGTGCGCGGCCGCAATAACGCCAAGGTCATCACCCGCCCCGGCTACTGGATGGCCGCTCAGCCTTCGGGCGACTGATCACAGGCCGAAGGTCAGGGCTGCGAAACTGACCACGCTGTGCTCGTCAATGTTCCACTGCTGGTAGCGCAGGGTGCGCCCGCGGGCCTGCGGGACCGCGCGCAGGAAGGTGTAAAAGACCGAGGCGCCGCACCATTTCAAAGGGTCCTGCTCGGCCTGGACCAGGCGCCAGAAACCCTCGGCGTCGCCCGCCTCGATGCGCTCCAGCCGGCGGCGATCCTGCTCCGCCACGGCCTTCATCCGCCCCTCGTAGGCACGGGCCGAAAAGCGGTCGCCGTAGCGGCGGCCCATGTGGGCCAGATCCACGCCCAGCACCCAGAGCAGCCCGTCCCCCTCGCGCCGGGCCAGTTCGCGCAGGGCTTCCAGGAAGCGCGCCGTCCCGGGATCGTCCTCCGGCTGCCGGCCGGGCGTCATGGCCTGGCTATAAGAGCCGCACAGGATGGGTAAGATCGAGATCGCCGGACCGTAGAGGTGTTGCAAGAAGATGACCTGGAACTCGATGGAGTGCTCGACGGCGTGGCAATAGTCTTCCAGGATGACCGCCTCGGGGGCGCGGGCGGCCAGCCAGTCCGCCCAATCGGCCCGGCTGCGCGTCTCACCGAGGGGAGTGCGGAAGGACTTACGGGTCAATCCGAAGCGGTCGCTCTCGCCGAAGTGCGAGGTGCCGAGCAGCAGGAAGGTGCGATCCCGGCAGGCCGGAGGGAGGCTGCCGTAAGCCTCGGCGTAGCACTGACGGCCGCCCTCGGGGCTGACGTGCGGGGCGGCGATGGCGGCCGGCGGAGTCCGAGAGGGGGCGGCGCCGTCCAGCCACTGGGCCAGCAAGGCCCGCAACGCGGCCGGATCCTCCGGGTAGGCCGAGCCGGCATGGCTGGGCTCGCGCACCGGGGCCGCGGCGAAGGCCTCGCGACGGCTTCGCTGGAGGCGGGCGAAGACCTCGTTCTCCAGGAAGCCGGCCTCGCTGAGGGCTTGCACCAAGTTCTCGACCAGGTCGCCGACCCTGAGATCGCCGGTGAGCGAGACCAGAGCGGCGCGCAAGTCCAGCTCGCTGCGCCGGCCGTCGAACAGCTCGAGGCAGCCGACCAGCGGCGGGGGGACGATCAGGGTCGCCTCCGAATAGCGGTAGGGGTCCCGGATCATCAAGCCGGGCCGATCGGGAACCGGCGAGGGCAGGAACTCCAGATTGCTCCTCAGGCGAGGCAGGAGGCGGGCCATTTCAATTCCATTATGCGGGCCCGACGGCAGGCGGCGGGGACAGCCGGGACCGCCGCGGCGCTGCCGGCTTCAGGTCAGGCTCCGCAACAGCGCGGCCGGGCCGCGCAGCCAGCCCTCCGGCTTGCGCTTTTCCCCCGCAGGCTGGGACCGGGGCGGCAGGCCCATGTCGGCGCGGTACCGGCGAATCAACTCGTCCTCGTCGAAGCCGATGGCCCGCGCGTACTGCCGGAGGTAACTGAGGTCGTAAATCCCGCCGGGGAGCCGCTCGAAGCAGCCCTCCTCGATGGCCCGCAGGTAGCCCAGGCTGATCTTGGTGGCATCGGCGATCTGCTCCAGGCTGAGGCCGCGTTGCTTGCGCAGGGAGGCCAGCTCAGGGATCGGACGGGGCGCGGGCCCGCTGCGGCTCTGGCTCATGCTCACCCGACACTATGCCTGAAAACTCGCCGCCAAGTCAAATCCCTCGGGGTGGGAGAGGCCCGGCGTGCCTGGGGTGTAGCGGGCGGTCTTTTTGGGGGCCTGAGGAAGCCGCAGGGACTCCCCCGGAACCGGGGGAAGACGGATCTTGTATACTCGCTAAGCGGCGGGCCTGCGGGGACGACACGCGGCAGGGTGCCGGTCCCCAGGGGGCCCGGTGGGAGGTGCGCAATGCGCCGGCTTGTCCTGGTCTCCATGCTGGCGGCAGCCTGGCCGCTGGCGGCTCAGAATCCCTCGGCGAGCGTGGTCGGGCGGGTCGTGGACGCCACCGGGGCGGTGATCCCGGGGGTCATCATCAAGGTCACCAACCTCGACACCACCCAGACGCAGCAGACCGCCTCGAACGAGGTGGGCGACTACACGGTTCCCTACTTGAGCCCCGGTCGGTATTCGCTCGAGGCGCAGGCGGAAGGGTTCCGCCTGTACCGGCGGGCCGAGTTCACCCTGGCGGTGGATCAACAGCTCCGGCTGGACGTGCAGTTGGAGGTGGGCGCGCCGACGGAAAGCGTGACGGTCACCGACGCGCCGCCGGCTTTGAACACCGAGAGCGGGGCGCGCGGCGAGGTCACCACCAACCAGGAAATCACCGACATGCCCCTGGCCGGACGCAACTTCGGCGATCTGGCCTACCTGACGGGCGGCGTGCTGCCCAAGAACGAGGACGCCGACGGGGCCTACGCGGTCAACGGAGCGCGCGCCGACAACGTGGGCTTCCTGGTGGACGGCATGAACAATACCCAGCGGCGCAACACGGGCGCCATGGTGAACCCGCCGCTGGAGAGCGTGCGCGAGTTCAAGATGATCACTTCCGGCTTCTCGGCCGAATACGGGCGGTACGCCGGCGGGGTGCTCAGCGTCGTCACCAAGAGCGGGGCCAACCGCTTCACCGGCGCGCTGTACGAGTTTCTGCGCAACGATCTGGCCGACGCCCGCGGCTTCTTCGAGCTGCAGAAATCCAAGCTGCGCCGCCACCAGTTCGGCGCCACCCTCTCCGGGCCGGTGTGGATTCCCCGGCTGTATCGGGGACGCGACCGAACGTTCTTCCTCTTCAGTTGGGAGTCCTTGCGACAGCGGGCGGGCGCCACCCAGCGCGGCATCGTGCCCCGCCCCGAGATGCTGGAAGGCGATTTCTCGGCGGCGGTGGACGCCTTGGGCCGGCCCCTGACCCTCAACGATCCGCTGGCCCGCGCGCCGTTTCCGGGCAACCGGATCCCGGCGGCGCGTCTGGACCCGGTCTCGCGCAAGTTAGCGGCTTACTACCCGAAGCCGAACCTGCCCATCACGGCCAATAATTACATAGCGCAGGCCGATTCGACCAGCGACTGGAACAACTTCAGCGTGAAAGTGGATCATAGCGCCGGCCTGCGAGACCGGCTTACTTTCAGTGTGTTCTGGCGGCCCAGCCTTTCCTTCAATCCTTTCACTCGCTCGCCCATTCCGGTCTTCGGCGCCACCACCGACAGTTTCGAGTTGCTTTCCGGCGTGCGCCACATCCGCACCTGGACGCCCCGGCTCTTCACCGAGCTGAGCGTTTCTTTCTCCCGCAAGACGTACAACTGGGGCTGGCCTGTAACCGGGCGGGACTGGTCGGCCGAGGTGGGCTTCACGGGCGGAACCAAGAATCCGGTCGCCATGGGCCTGCCCCAGGTGGAAGCCACCGGGTATATCATCCTGGGCCATGCTTACGATCTGCCGAAAATCTGGGCCTACAACAACTATCAGTATTCCGGCGCGGTGACCTGGGTGCGCGGGCGGCACAACCTGAAGGCGGGAGGCGACGTTCTGCGCTACCAGTACTTCTCCCGCCAGTACGGGGACACGCGCGGCCGGCTGACCTTCCTGGGACGCTTCACGGGCGAACCGATGGCGGATTTCATGCTCGGTTGGGCTCAGAGCACGCGGCGGCAGTTGGACGCGGCCGGTCCCTATCACCTCATCACCAATTACGCCGGGTTCCTCCAGGACGACTGGAAGCTGACCTCGACTGTGACGCTCAACCTGGGCCTCCGTTACGAGTTGATGAAGCCCCCGCGGGAGAAGTTCGGGGCTTGGTCCATGTTCCTGCCCTCGCTGGCCAAGGTGGTGGCGGCGGGCCGGGGTACGTTGCCGGATTTCGAGGCACGGATCCGGCAGGCCGGCCTCGCCGAGCAGGTGGTGATGGCCGCCCAGGCGGGGCTGCCGCCCACCATCGTGCGCACCGACTACACCGATTTCGGGCCGCGCTTCGGTTTCGCCTGGCGGCCCTTGGGTAACACCCGCTCGGTTGTGCGGGGCGGCTACGGGATCTTCTACGGCTCCAGCTCGCTGTATCGGCTGGACGAATTCAGCGACACCTTCCCGTTCTCGATCAACGAATCGTATTCCGCCAGCAGCTCGAATCCGCTGCTGTTGACTCTCTCGAACCCCTTCCCCGAGGCCCGGCGCAAGATCGGCGGCGTCACCACCACCAGCGGGCAGGAGGAAGCGCCCGCCTCCCAGTACTTGCAGGCCTGGAATCTCACCCTGGAGCGGGAGTTCGCCGGGGGCACGGTGTTCGAGCTGGCCTATGCCGGCTCCAAAGGCACCCATCTGCCCCGGCGCTTCGACGTCAATCAACCGTTCCGCACGCCGGAGCTGCGGCTGCCCGACGGCTCGTTCCCGCGGCCCTATCCCGCCTTCCAGACGATCAACTTCTTCCTGGCGGGCTCGAATTCGATTTACCACTCCGGCGCCCTGTCCCTGCGCCGGCGGCTCAGCAAGGGATTTTTCCTGCGCGCCGCTTACACTTACTCGAAGTCGCTGGATGAAAGCTCGAACACCGGCGGGACCATGCCGGCCAACTTCCCCGCCGCGCAGGATGCGCGCAACCTGCGCGCCGAGCGGGGGCGATCGGACTTCGACGTGGGCCACTCCTTCGTAGCCGGCTTCATCTGGCAGCCGAGGCTCCGGCGGAATCTTCTGCTGCGCAACTGGCAGATTGCCGGCACCGGCCGGGCCTACACCGGCCAGCCCTTCACGGTGAAAGTGGCCAACTATTCGCTGGACCTGGGCGAGGCGGTGCGGCCGGATCGGATCGCCAAGGGCACGCTGCCCGATCCGTCCGTGGACGCCTGGTTCGACCGCAGCGCGTTTCCGCCCGTGCCGCGCGGCTCTTATCGCTTCGGCAGCTCGGGGCGCAACATCCTGGACGCGCCCGGCGCGCTGCTGTTCGACGCTTCGCTGTCGCGCCGCTTCCGCCTGGACGAGGGACGCTCGTTGCAATTACGCTGGGAGGCGTTCAATCTGCCCAATCGCACCAACCTGGGCATGCCCGAGACCCGGGTGGACGTGCTCAACGGCGCCACGATCAGCAAGGCCAAGGCGGCCCGGGTTCTCCAGCTCGGGCTGCGGCTGGAGTACTAGGCGGCCGCCGCCGGGCGCGCGCTGCGCTAGGCTGAAAGAAAGGGGAGTCCGCCCCGAGCCGGCCACACGCCATGGACGAGGCCATCCGGATCCGCGGTGCGCGGGTCCACAATCTGAAGAACATCTCGCTGGAGATCCCCCACAACCGCCTCACGGTAGTGACCGGGGTCTCCGGGTCGGGCAAGTCCTCCCTGGCCTTCGACACCATCTACGCCGAGGGCCAGCGCCGCTACGTCGAGTCGCTCTCGGCCTACGCCCGCCAGTTCCTGGAGCGTATGGAGAAGCCGGAGGTGGACGAGATCAGCGGGATCAACCCGCCGGTCGCCATCCGGCAAAAGAACGCCACGCGCAATCCCCGCTCGACGGTGGCCACCGCCACCGAGCTGTACGATTTTCTGCGGCTGCTTTACGCGCGCGCCGGGCGGACCTTCTGCCCGGACTGCGGAGGACGCGTGCAGCCCGACACGGTGGATCAGGTGGCCGAGCGGATGCTGGCCCAGCCGGCGGGCTCGCGCTGGTACGCGTTGTTGCCCGTGCGCTTCCACGCTTCGGCCGCGGGCGGCGCCCCGGCGACTCAGGCGGTCCGGGACCAATTGTTCGATCTGCGCAAGAAGGGCTTCAACCGGCTGTTCCAGCAAGGACGGATCTTCGAGTTCTCCGCCCCGGAGTCCTTGCTGGAGATTGATTTCACCCGGCCGCTGTTCGCCCTGGTGGACCGCCTGGTGATCGGGCCGGATGTGCGCGGGCGGCTGGTGGACGCGGTCGAGATCTGCTATCGCGAGGCGGGCGAAGCGGTCTTCGAGCGGGCGGGGGCGGAGCCGGCCGAGACCCTGCGCTTCAGCGAGCGCTACGCCTGCAAGCAGTGTGAGCGGGAGTTCCTGCGTCCCGAGCCGCGGCTGTTCAGCTTCAACAATCCCTTCGGCGCCTGCCCGCGCTGCCAGGGCTTCGGCAACACGATTGACTACGACCTGGACCTGATCATCCCGGACAAGAGCCTCTCGCTGGAGCAAGGGGCCATCGAGCCGTGGACCAAGCCGCAATACGAGTGGTGTCTGGAGGAGCTGCGCGCCCAGGCGCGGGGTCGGGTGCGCTTCCATGTGCCCTTCGCCGAATTGAGCCGCGCCGAGCGCGACTTCGTGCTGGAAGGCGGAGGCCGCTACGGCGGTGTGCGCGGCTTCTTCCGCTATCTGGAGACCAAGAAATACAAGCTGCACGTGCGGGTCTTCCTGAGCCGCTACCGCGGCTACACCCTTTGCCCGGAGTGCGGCGGGGCGCGGCTGCGCAAGGAAGCCCTCTACGTGCGGGTGGGCGGGCGGACGCTGGCCGAGGTCGTGCGCATGAACATCGCCCAGGCCAAGGCCTTCTTTGATGTGCTGGAGCTGAGCCCGGAGGAGAGCGCGGTGGCCGAGCGGGTGCTGGCCGAGATCCGCCAGCGGCTGAAGTTCCTCAACGATGTGGGTCTGGATTACCTGACGCTGGACCGGCTCTCGGCCACCCTGTCCGGAGGCGAGGCGCAGCGCATCCAACTGGCCACCTGCCTGGGTTCGCGGCTGGTGGGGGCCTGCTACGTGCTGGACGAGCCCTCGATCGGGCTGCACAGCCGGGACACCCAGCGGTTGATCCGGATCCTGGAAGAGCTGCGCGATCTGGGCAACACGATTGTGGTGGTCGAGCACGACGCCGATCTGATGCGCGCCGCCGACTACGTGGTGGATCTTGGGCCGGGCGCGGGCGAGCGGGGAGGGCGCGTGGTCTTCGCCGGGCCGTATCGGGAGTTGATCGCCGACGGCGCCTCTTCGCTCACCGCGGCCTACCTGCGCGGGGATCGGGAAGTCAGCCCGCCGCGGGCCCGCCGCCGGGTGAATCCCGCCCGCACGGTGAAGTTCCTGGGCGCGGCCGTGCACAACCTCAAGAACATTGATGTCGCCATTCCGCTGGACATGATTGTGGCGGTGACGGGCGTCTCGGGCTCGGGCAAGTCCACCTTGGTCTACGACGTGATCTATCGCGCGCTTCAGGCCTTGCGCAAGGCCGGCCCCCTGGAGGGCGACAGCGCGGCGGCGGCGCCCACCCGTCTGCCCTGCCGGCGTGTGGAGGGGGCCGAGCGGATCCGCCAGGCGGTCATGGTGGACCAGTCGCCCATCGGGCGCACGCCTCGCTCCAACCCGATCACTTACGTGAAAGCCTTCGACCTGATCCGGGAGTTGTTCGCCTCGACCCCGGAGGCCGAGCGCCGCGGCTACACGGCCGGGCATTTCTCCTTCAACATCCCGGGCGGGCGGTGCGAGACTTGCCAGGGCGACGGCGTGGTCACGGTCCAGATGCAGTTTCTGGCCGACGTCGAGCTGGTCTGCGAGGAATGCAAGGGCACGCGCTACAAGAGCAGCCTTCTGGAGGTGCGCTATCGCGGGCTGAACATCCACGAGGTGCTCCAGTTGACGGTGGACGAGGCGCTGCGCTTCTTTGCCGACACGCCCCGGCTGACGGCCCGACTCAAGGTCCTGGCGGAAGTGGGCCTGGGCTACCTGCGGCTGGGCCAGTCGGCCGCCACCCTCTCGGGCGGCGAAGCCCAGCGCGTCAAGCTGGCGGCGCATCTGGCGCAAGCCGCCTGCGA
Organism: Solibacteraceae bacterium; assembly: GCA_037444625.1. Taxonomy (GTDB): domain Bacteria; phylum Acidobacteriota; class Terriglobia; order Bryobacterales; family Bryobacteraceae; genus DTHT01. Next base: position 11,757 of record JBBIMA010000020.1, on the reverse strand, counting down.
AGGCACGCTCTACATCTTCGACGAGCCGACCACGGGCCTGCACTACGACGACATCGCGCGCCTGCTGGACGCCTTCCAGCGCCTGGTGCACAACGGCGGCAGCGTGCTGGTGATCGAACACAACCTGGAAGTGATTCGCAACGCCGACTGGATCATTGACCTGGGCCCGGAGGGGGGCGACGCGGGCGGGCGGATCGTCGCCCAGGGGCCGCCCGAGGCCCTGGCGGCGGCCGAAGGGTCCTACACCGGCCTGTTCTTGCGCCGACTGCTGGAGCGGGCGGCGAGCCGCAGGCCGGGCGCGGGATAGAATAAGGGCATGGTGACGCTGGCGGCGGCGCTCTGGCTGGCGCTGTGCCGGCAGGCCGATCCGGTCGCCGAGGGCATCAAAGCCTTAGAGGCGCAAAACTACCGCGCGGCGGCCGAGCATTTCGCGCGCGCCTGGCAAGCCGATCCCAACGACTACGGCGCGCTGTTCCACCTGGCCCTGGCCCACAGTTTGCTCGGCCGGGACGAGGAAGCGATCGGCGAATACCGCAGGGTGCTGGAGCTGAAGCCCGGCCTGTACGAGGCCGAGCTGAACCTGGGTATCCTGCTGCTGCGGCAGAAGCGGGCGGCCGAGGCGGCGCCCTACCTGGAGGCGGCCGCGGAGCAGAAGCCGAACCAGGCGCGCCCGCGCTTGCATCTGGGCCTGGCGTGGCTGGAAGCGGGCCGGCCCGAAGCGGCCGAAAAGGCCCTGCGGGCGGCCCTCGAACTGGATTCCGCCTCGGCGGCGGCGCACCTGGGGCTGGCGCGCGCGCTGGCCCGGCAGAATCGCCTGGATGAGGCCGCGCCGCATTTCCGCAAAGCGGCCGAGTTGGACGCCGGCTTCCAGGACGGGCTCTGGGAACTGGCCGCCCTTTACGAAAAGCAGGGGCGCAAGCAGGAGGCCATCGCTTTGTACCGGCAGTTCCCCGAGAATCCGGCGGCGCAGGAGCGACTGGGGCAGTTGCTGATGGAAGCGGGCCGGCCCGGCGAGGCGGTTCCTCATCTGGAGCAGGCGGCGGCGCGCTCGCCCACCTCAGCCAATCGCGCCGCTCTCGCCCTGGCCTACGCCAAGAGCGGGCAGGCCGACAAGGCGCTCGAGCTGCTGCGGCAGGCGGTGGCGGCCGAGCCGGACAACCTGGACCTTCGCTTGCTATACGGGCGTCTGCTGCGCGACCAAAGACGGTTTGCCGAAGCGGCAGGCGAGTTTCTGCGTTACGTCCAGGCCCGCCCGGATTCCCTGGAGGGCTGGAACGAGTTGGCCGCCATGCTGATCTCCCTTGAACAACACCAGCAAGCTCTGCAAGCGCTGGATCGGGTGCGGGCGCTGGGCGGCGAAACCGCGGGCCATCAATATCTGCGCGCCATCGTGCTGGACAAGATGAGGGATTACAAGGGCGCGCTGGCCGCTTATCGCGCCTTCCTGGCGGCCAGCCAGGGCAAGCATCCCGAGGAGGAGTTCAAGGCCCGCCAGAGGCTGCGCGTGATCGAGAAGGAGCTGAGCAGGCGATGAAAGCCAGGGCGGCAGTCGCGCTCTTGGCCGCCCTGCTGGCCGGCGCCGGCCTGGGGGCGGACCTCTCCGCCGCGCTCGCCGAGCCCAATCTCGAGAAGCGCTCCCGCAAGGCGCTGGAGAACGCCGAGCGAGCCCTCCAGGCCGCCCGGCAAGCTTACCAGCGCGGCGATCTGGAGGCCGTCCGGGCCGGCCTGGCCGAATTGCAGGAATCCGTCGAGCTGGCCGACCGCTCCCTCAAGCAAACCGGCAAGAACCCGGTTCGCAGCCCCAAGCACTTCAAGCACGCCGAGATCAAGACCCGCGAGTTGCTTCGCCGCCTGGGTCACTTTCGAGATCGCATGAGCTTCGAGGACCGACCGCTCATCGAACCGGTGCGCCAGGCGCTCCAAGCCATCCACGAGGATCTCTTGCTGGGCATCATGGGGAAAAAGAAGGGGAGGTGAGCGATGAACGTCCTGCCGCTGGCGCTGATGCTGGCCCTGCCCGCCGGGCAGGCCCAACGCGATTTCCTGACCGCCGACGAAGCCGACCAGATCCGCCAGGTCCAGGAACCCAACGAACGTTTGAAGCTCTACCTCCAGTTCGCCCGGCAGCGCCTGGACTTGATCACTCAGGCCCTGCGGGATCCCAAACCCGGCAGGGCCGCGCTCATCCACGACACCCTGGAAGACTACGAGAAGATCATTGACGCCATTGACACCGTAATTGACGACGCCCTCCGGCGCAAGCTGCCGGTCGAAGAAGGCATCAAGGCGGTGGCGGAGGCCGAAAAGGGGTTTGTGGCCGCGCTCGAGAAGATCCGGCAAAGCCAGGCGCCCGATTTGGAGCGCTTCGAGTTCGCCCTCGACCAGGCGCTCGAGACCACGCGCGACAGCCTGGAACTGGCCCAGGAAGACATCGGCGAGCGGGCCGAAGAAGTAGGCGCGCGCCAGGAGCGGGAGAAGAAGCAACTTGAAGCACTCATGCAGCCCAAAGACCTGGAAGAGAAACGGGCGGCGGAAAAGAAAGAAGCAGCCGAGCAGCAAAAGCGCAAGGCGCCCACCTTGCTGCGCAAGGGCGAGACGCTGAAGAAGAAGCCGTAGGGCGGGGTTGCGGGCCGGGAGGTTCTAGAACCGTTCGCCGCGGTACTAAGGGATTTTTCCCCCGCCGGGGAATTTACTGGGTGCGGCGGATCGGCGACAATGAGGGTGGGCTCGGTCGAACGGGCACTCCGCTGTGAGGAAGAGCTTGGAAAGGCGTCACACCCTGCTCGCTTGGATCGCCTGGATCGGCTTGGGCGGCGCTCTGTGGGCCTCGACGATCCCTTGCGTGCCCCTCCCGCTGCCGGACGGGCACACCGTGCCCGGCCTGTGCACCGCTCCTGATCCTCCCTGGCAGTACCTGCCGGCCGATCCGCAGTTCTTGCTGGGATTGCTGCCTCCGCCGCCGGCGGACCTGATTCTGCCGCCGCTGCCGGAGTGGCCGCCGGTGCCGGACCTTGAGTTGCCGCCGCTGCCCTCACTGGAACCGCAACGGGTCTGGCCGGATCTTCCCCCGGATCCTGATCCCGCGCCCGCCCATGCCCCGGAGCCGGCCGGCTACGCCCTGATCGGGCTGGGCCTGCTGGCGCTCGGAATCCTGGGTCGCTGGAGGCGCTTCAGGTTCCGCAGGCCTTAGCGGACCGAGTAGCGCGTCCAAGCCTCCAGGAAATCCTTGCCGCGATAACGGATCGTGCGATCGTCCACCACTTCCGCACCGGCCCGCAGAGCAGCGTCTATCGGGAGGGAGTTGCGCGTGGTGTACTCCACCTCGAAGGTGACCGGACCTTCTATCTTGTACGGCCGCACTTGGCCGATCTTGGCCATCGCGCGGCGTGCGGCTTCCCGAATCATCTGCTGGGCCGCCTGGGCCGATAGCGTCAGGCAGGAGTAACGACCCAGCCCCTCCTTGACGGAAACCAGTTCCGCCTCGGGCACGATCGGGCGCAATTCCTTTACCGCCGCATCATCGCCCGCGAGCAGAATCACGGGGACGCCGAACCAGCCGGCCAGGGCGGCGCGAGTCTCAATCTCGCCCACCGGCTTGCCGTTCATCCGCATGTTCTGGATGCCCAGCGAGCTGTAACTGTGGGCCATGATGCCGGCGCGGGTGTTGGCCATGCTGTGCTGGCCCAGAAAGGCCAGCCCGGCGTAGCCCCGTTCCATCGTCATGGTGACGCCCAGGCCGCCGATGATCAGCCTGGCGCGCGGGTGGATGGTGAGGGCCGAAAGCGTCTGGCTGCCGTCGTGTCCGTCCCAGACGACAACCTCGTCTGCGCCGCCCTCCAGGAAGCCCTGGACGGCGGCGTTGACCTCCCCGGTCAGCAACTGGCGCAACTCGCTTTCGCGGGGTTCGGCCTGGTCCTGGCGACAGATGCCCGCCACGCCTTCGGCGTCCGTGATGATGAAGATGCTCTTGCGCGCCTGGGCAAGCAAGGCAGGCGCGAGCCACAACAGTGCTGCTAGAAGGAGTCGCGACACCATGCCCGAGAGTATACAGCGGCGGCCGCCCTCAGGCGCCGAGGCGGAATTCGGCCTCCGCTTCCGGGCTGTCGCGCCAGCCCAGTCGGCAGGCCTTGGCGCGCAGGCGTGCGCTGCGTTCGAGCACGATGGGGCGGGCGTACAGTTCCCAGTGCGCCGTCTCGCCCGCTTGGGTGGTCCAGGCGATCGAAGCGCCTTCGGTCGGGCAGCTCAGGCGCACCTTGACGGGTCCCGGGAAGCGCCCGCCGGCAGGTTCGATTACCGGGCTGGCGGCGGTCTGCCAGACGCCTCCGGGACGCATGCGCTCCTGAAGTTCCGGCTCGGGAATCAGGCCCAGGTCGCCCGTCTCCTTCATGAAGTCCTCCAGCAGGCGCCGCATGCGTTCCAGGATTTCGCGATGGGCGGGCGAGGCAGCCAGATTGCGCACCTCGTGGGGATCCTCTACGGTGTCGTAGAGTTCCTCGGGCGGCTTCTCGGGCGCGAAGAAATTCCTCTGGGGGCCGGTGAGCTTGCCCTCCTTGTTGAGCCGGCGCATCTCGCGCATGGTGGGCATCTGCTCCATGTAGTCAATGTACTGGGCGTAGGGTTTGCAGGCCTGGAAGTTGCGGATGTAGCGGTAGCGGCGATCGCGCACGCTGCGCATCATGTCGTAGGCCTCGTCCATGCGGTCGCGCGCCGTGAACACGCAAGGGCGCGGCGGCCGAGCCTGTTCGCCCAAAAAGGCGCGGCCCTGCATCCAGGAGGGAATCTCGATGCCGGCGATCGAGAGCACCGTGGGCCCCAGATCCATCAGGCTGACCAGATCCTCCACCACGGTTCCCGGCCGGATCACACCCGGCCAGCGGATCAGCAAGGGAACGCGCGTGCCCGAATCGTAAGGCCAGCGCTTGGCGCGCGGCAGGCCGCGCCCGTGATCGCCCCAGAAGAAGACGACCGTATTCTCGGCCAGGCCTTCCTGTTCCAGGCGCTCCATCCACTCGCCGATCCAATAATCCAGTGCGGTAATCAGGTCGTAGTAATTGGCCCAATCGCGCCGCACCACCGGGGTATCCGGATAGTAAGGGGGCAGGACGGCGCGGGCCGGATCGTGGCGCTCCTCCGGCTTCAAGCGCGCGGTCTGCCTGGCGAAAGTCTGGGGATCGGCGCGGATCTGGCTTTCGTGGGTCACCGTGTTGTTGAAGACGGCAAAGAAAGGACGCCCTTTGGGCCGGTTCCGATAATGGGCGCGGTTGGAGCACTCGTCCCAGGCGGTAAGCGGAGCGGGGAAGTTGTAATCCGTCTTGACGTTGTTGGTGCAGTAATAGCCGGCCGCCCGGAGATACTCTGTGAAGCACTTCACGTACGGAGGCGGCACGCCCTGCGAGCGCATGTGGTGCGTGCCGATGGCGGCCGGATACATCGCGGTGATGATCGAGGAGCGGCTGGGCGCGCAGACCGGGTAAGTCGAGAAAGCGTAACGGTAACGCGCCCCCTGCTCGGCCAGCCGGTCCAGATGGGGCGTGCGGGCGTAAGAGTCGCCGTAGCAGCCCAGATCCGGGCTGAGGTCCTCGGCGCTCAACCAGAGAATGTTAGGGCGCTCGCGGCCGGCGGCGCGCGCACCCGGGATCAGGCCTGAGGCGGAAACGCCCAGGAAGCTGCGGCGCGTGGGATAGGAACGGCTCATCGCCTTCTTATGTTGCCCCCCGGAGGGCCTCCCGGGCAAGCCCGCCCCTACTCGACCACCAGGATTTCTTTCTCCCAGCGCGCGGCCAGCAGGGCCCGGCCGGCGGCCACGGCGGCGCTGAAGCCTTCCGGGCCGGGCGCGCCCGGGCGGAGCTGAAGCCAGGCCTCGCCCGAGCCCGCCCCGGCCCGGAGGGCCGCGCCCAGCCATCCGGGGCGCTCGCGCGGCTCGGTCCGGAACTCCTCGGCGCCGCCGCGCACTTCCATCACGGCGCCGATCCGGGTTTGGGCCGCGGCCTGGCGGGTAGCGGCGCGGAAGTGCCACTGGTTGGCGCGCTCCTCGTGGTATTCCGGCGGGTTGCCCGCGTTGTAAGGCGTGTCGAATTGATCGGTCTGGCTGAACGCCAGGCCCAGCGGGCAGGCCAGCCGCACGCGCAGCGTGGCCTCGCCGCGGCGAGCCAGGACGCTGCCGGCCGCCTCCTCCAGCTCCATCTTTTCCAGCGCGTGCAGCAGCCATTGGTAATGAGAGGGAGTCGGAGCGGCCAGTTCGTCCAACAGCAGGAACAACCCCGGGCGCAGGAAGAGCACGTGTCGCAGGAAGCGCGTCAGGCGCCCGCCGTAAGCCTCCCTCGCGTCGCCGGCGACGTAGCTGAGGGCGCGCTGATGGCGGAAGGCGGCGATGCGCCCGCGCGCTTGGGCGCTGCGCACCACCTGACCCTCGCCGTTGACCAGCACCGAGTTGTTGGCCTTGGTCTGGCGGGTCCACTCGGCGTGATGGGGCATGCCGTAAGCCGGACCGTAATAGCCGGAAGGGATGGCCAGCGCCCGGCCGCCTTTGAGGATGGCGAACGAGTTCTGGTCGGCGTGGCTGTGGCTGACGCTGCCGTAAGGGCTGGACTTGAACAGGAAGAAAGTATCCTGCTCGGGCCGGTGCAGGGCGCTGTGCAAGGCCGCCCACCCGATGCCGCGAAACACGGCCGCGGCCGGCAGATCGGAAGGCGGCTTGGGCGGCAGATCGTCCTCGGTGAGCACCGCCACCAGCGGATCGGACAGGCCCTCCCGCAGGCCGCCGGCTTGTTGGGCCCACCAGACGCAAGCCGGATCGCGCAGCCGCCGTCCGTGATGGGCCATCAGGACGGCGCCCGCCGGGCCCGAGGCGGGACGGTCGGAGCCGTCGCCGAAGGGACGCAATTCGCCGATCGGCGAGACGCAGTAAAGAAAGAAGCGCCGCACGTTATTGAAGAAGGGGCGGCGGTAAAGGTCCAGTCCGGTGGCGGCCCGCAAAGCTTCGATGGCGGGCAGATACAGCGTGTTGTAACTGAGCGCGTAACTGACGCCTTCCGCCCAGCCTCCGTCGGAGTCGCCCCAGTGAGGATAAAACGTGGTCAGGGCGCGCAGCGAGTAATCCAGCCATTCGGCCGCATCTTCGGCCTCGCCTTTCAAGACCACCGCGTACTCGCTCAGGTAGGCGATCAGCCGGCCGTTGTGACTTTCCGCCGGGGTGTAGAGATAGTCCGCGCGGCGCAAGCGGCGCAGCACTTGGCGGGCGCGGCCGGCGGTCATCCGGCGCACGCGTTCGGCCTCGCGGGGATCGAAGAGTTCGTGCAGCCAGTCGTAGGCGCGGTGGCCGTGGCGGGCCATGGAAAGGCCCGGTTCGTCGCCGAACTCGGAGAGCACCGACATGGGGCCCTCGATGCCCCAGCTCTCCACCTCCAGCAGGATCCGCTTGGCCGCCAGCCCGTAGCGCTCCTGGCCGCTCAACAACCAGGCCAGAGCCAGCGTGCTCATGGCCCCGTCAATGGCGCGGCGGAACTCGCGGAAGTATACGGTGTAACCCATCCGCTGGCGCACCTTGTCCGGGAAGGTGTGATACTGGGGCGGCGCGGGCAGGGGCTGCTTCAGCGCCCGCTCGGCCGCCTGCCGGACGGCTTCCCAGGCCGTGCGTCGCGTGGTGGCCAGCGTGGCCCGAATCCGGTCCAACTGATCATGCAAGAAGATGTAGCGGGGATGCCGGTCCGGAACGCGCGCCAGGATCTGCCGGGGATCCTCCCAGACCAGCTCCGGCAGGTTCTTGCCCAGGCGGAAACGCCACCAGCCGCGCCGGGCCAGGGTCCGGCCGGCGGCGTCCAGCGCCTCGACATCCCAGGCGTACTCGCCCGGGGGGAAGGTGCGAGCGGGCAGATGGACGGGATCGGCCAGCGGAGCGCTTTGGTAGACGGTCCGCCCGGCGGCGGTGCGGATCAGCAGCCGGTAGGCGGCGGCGCCCGGCGCGCGCCACCAAGCGAAACCGGGCGGGTTGATGGCGGCTTCGGCCCCGTCGGGCGGCTGCATGAACAGGGCGCGCTCCGGCTGCCGGGAGGGGAATGCCGGTTGCAGGGACCAACCCGGGACGGCCGCGGCCCGCAGGAACGTGCGGCGATCGAGCAGCATGTGACGGGCAGGATAAGCCGCCGGCGGCCGGGTTGTCAAATCGGGCGGCCGGCCTCGCCGCTGGCCGTCCGAGGGGAAATGGCGCACAATAACGGTATGGCCGGCGCAGCCCCGCGCGTGCTGATCGTGGACGATGAGGACAGCCAGCGCTCCGGGCTGGCGGCTATGATCGCCTCCTGGGGCTTCGCCGCCGAGACCGCGGGCGACGGGGTGGAGGCGCTGGAGAAACTGAGCGCCTCCCGGGTGGACGTGCTGGTCACCGACCTGATGATGCCCCGCATGGACGGCTTCCAACTGCTGCGCCGGCTGGCGGCCCAGGGCGGCGGGCCGCCGGCTATCGTCATCACGGCCTTCGGCAGCATCGAAATGGCAGTGGAGACCATCCATGATCTGGGCGCCTTTTGGTTCCTGGAGAAGCCCATCGAGCCCCGCGCGCTGCGCCTGCTGCTGGAGCGGGCCGCTTCCCAGCGCCGTCTGGCCGACGAGGCCGAGCGCTTGCAGCGCCAGTTGAGCTACCAGGGGGTGCTGGGTGAGTTGACCGGGCGCTCGCCTGCCATGCGGCAGGTGTTCTCGCTCATCCGCCAGGTGGCTCCCAGCAAGGCGGTGGTGCTGGTGACGGGGGAGAGCGGCACCGGCAAGGAACTGGTGGCCCGGGCGATCCATGCGCTCAGTCCCCGCCGGGAAGGCCCCTTCGTGGCGGTCAACTGCGCCGCCATGCCCGAGACCCTTATGGAGAGCGAGCTGTTCGGCCACGAGAAGGGCGCCTTCACCGGCGCCTACGAGCGCCGGGCGGGCTGCTTCGAGCTGGCGCACAACGGCACGCTGCTGCTGGATGAGATCGGCGACATGCCCCTGGCCACGCAAGCCAAACTGCTGCGCGTGCTGGAGGACTCGCGGGTGCGGCGGCTGGGCGGCAAGAGCGAGATCGTGGTGGACGTGCGGGTGATCGCCTCGACCAACAAACCGCTGGCCGGGGCCCTGAAAAAAGGGGAGCTGCGCGAGGACCTGTACTATCGGCTGAACGTCATTCACATCGCTTTGCCTCCGCTGCGCGAGCGGATGGAGGACCTGCCCTTGCTGGCCGAGGCGCTGCTCGCGGAGCTCAACCGCAAGCACGGGACCAAGGTGGTGGAGGTGGCCCCTGAGGTCATGGAGGCCTTTCAAGGCTATGTCTGGCCGGGCAACGTGCGCGAGCTGCGCAACGTGCTGGAACGCGCCGTGATCCTGGCGGGCGAAGGCGCGGTCCGGCGGCAGCATCTGCCCTGGAACTTCGCCGCCTCAGTCCCGCATCCGGCCGCTCCCGCGGCCGAGGAACCGGGGGTCATCCGGGTGCCGCTGGGCGCCACGATTGACGAGGCCGAGAAGGCCCTCATTCTGCGCACGCTCCAGTACACCAACAACAACAAGACGCGGGCGGCCGAGATCCTGGGCATCAGCCTGAAAACGCTCCACAACAAACTGAAGGAGTACGGCGGCGCGGGGGCCGAAGGCGCGGGAGCGGGAAGGCCGGATGCAGGGTAGCGGGGCAGAGGCCGGAACCGCGGCCGGAGGCGGGGTCCGCCAAATCCGGGTGGCCTCGGTTTCGCTCAAGGCGCGCCTGCGCCTGGCGGTGGTTGCGCTGGTGGTGGTCATCGTCAGCGCGGTGTCCCTGCTCAACGTGCACCGGCTGGCCGAAGCGCGCTTCCAGGACTTCGCTCAGCGAGCCGCCATGGCGGCTCAGCAAGTGAAGAGCTTCCTGATCTACCGGGTGCGCGATCTGTCCGCCCGCCGCCAGCCCGCCCCGGAGAGCGTCGAGGAAGCGGTGGCGTTGTGGCAGGAAATGGTGGGCGCGGATCCGGATCTGGCGGCCATGCTGGACTCGACGGTGGCCAGCGCGCGGGTGGTGGTGGAGATCCTCATCTCCGGTCGCGACGGCCGGATCCTGGCCGCCTCCAACCGCAGCCGCATCGGCGCCTTGCAGCCCAGGCTGCCCGACCTGACGGCCTGGGACCAGGCCAGCCCCTGGAAGAAACTGTGGGAGGTGTTTTCCCGCCGTCAGGACTACCAGGTGAGCGTGGCGCTCGGCCTGCCCGAACAGCCCCAACCGGTGTTCACCATTCACGTGGTGGTCTCCTCGGTCCTGTTGCGCGACGCACTGCTGCCCCAGGTGGGCAGCATCTCGCTGATCTTCCTGGCCTCCCTGGCGCTTTCCCTCGCGCTGGCGGTGATGGTTTCCAACCTCAGCCTGCGGCCGCTGGCCCGGATCAGCGAGGCCATCGAGCGAATCAGCCGGGGCGAGTACCCGGCCGCGGGCGACGGCGGCCAGCCGGAAGCCAAAGAGGTGGCCGCCGTGCGCAGCAAGCTGAACCTGCTGGGCGAGCAGTTTCGCGGCGCCCGCGAGGACGCCCTCCAACTGCGCTCCAACATCGAGCGCCTGCTGGAACAACTCCAGGAGGTGGTGCTGCTGTTCGACCGCGACGGCCGCCTGGTGCTGGCCGGGCGGGCCGCCGAGCAGTTGCTGGGCAAAGCGCGCTGGGAGCTGACGGGACGTTCCCTGCGCGAGCTGTTCCCCTCTTACACGCCCCTGGGGGGCGCCATTCAGGCCGCTCTGAGCCAAGGGCGCGCACTGCGCGATCAGCCGGTCACGCTGGAGCGCGAGGGCCAGGGCCCCGCCCACCTGCTGGTGAGCCTTGAGCCGCTGGAGGCCTTCCCCAATCGCGAGCCCATGGGCACACTCATCACTCTGCGGGACGCCGAAACCCGGCAGCAGATTCGCTCGCACTTGGACGTTTCAGCCCGTCTGGCGGCCATCAGCCGGCTCACCAGCGGGGTGGCGCACGAAATCAAGAACCCGCTCAACGCCATCGCCGTCCATCTGGAGATCCTGCGCTCGAAGTTGGGCGGCGAGGGCGCCGAGGCGCTGCCCGAGATCGAGACCATCGGGCGCGAGATCACCCGCCTGGACCGGGTGGTGAAGACCTTCCTGGACTTCACCCGGCCGGTGGAGCTGCGCATGGGTCCGGTCGAGATGGCGGGTCTGCTGCGCGAGATCCTGGCCTTGGTGGAGCCCTCCGCCGCCCAGCACAAGGTCAGCATCGTCTTCGAAGCGGAACCGGAGAAGATCTACCTGGAAGGCGACCGCGACCTGCTCAAGCAGGCCATCCTCAACGTGGTGGTCAACGGCGTGGAAGCCATGAAGGATGGCGGGCGGTTGAGCGTGCGGGCCCGCCGCAGCGGCGCCGAATGCCTGGTCGAAGTGGCGGATGAAGGCCCGGGCATCCCACCTGAAATCCGCGACCGCATCTTCCATCTGTACTTCAGCACCAAGGGGAAAGGCTCGGGCATCGGCCTGGCGGTGGCCTTCCGGGTGGTGCAACTGCACAATGGTACGATTGACTTCACCAGCGAGCCGGGCCGAGGCGCCACCTTCCGGTTGCGCTTTCCGGCCGGCGAGAAGCAGTTTGTCACGACGACGGATGCCTAAGCGGCGGGAAGCTCAATGAGTCGGGCAGCCGGAGCCGGCGGGCTGGCGCTGGCGCTCCTGCTGGCGCTGGCGGGGGAGGGGTGTCGGTGGTTCCGGCGTGGACCCAAGGCCCCGGCCGCAACGCCGTCCCCGCCCGCGAGCGCCCCCGTGCCCGCACCCCCGGCCGCCGCACC
>JBBIMA010000019.1:0-67305 GCA_037444625.1 Solibacteraceae bacterium | reverse complement strand
GCAAAAAGGTTTCTTCCGGCGCTTGCTCAGTGTGTTTAAATGAGAGCAGCCGGGCCTGGCCGCGACCGCCCGGCCCCGGCGCAAGGTGAGGTGAGCATGCCCCTCAGCTGGTCTCGCCTGCTGTTGATTCCGCTGCTGGCTCTCCCGCTGGCGGCGCAGGTCCCCGGTTCCCCCGAGGACCGGAAACCCGACACGCCTTCGGCCGCGGCTCAGACGCCCCCCGAGCCGCTCAGCCCCGAAAAGCGCGGCGACATCTACATGGCCCGCAAGATGTATCGCGAGGCCATTGACGCCTACCGGCAGGTGGAGAAGGAACTCGCCCCCCGCCTTCCCCGGCGCAAGCCCCGCAACGACGACGGAACCTACCAGCAGACCGCCAACCGCCTGGCCGTCATTCTCAACAAGATCGGCATCGCCTATCATCAATTGATGGAGTTGGAGACCGCCAAGAGTTACTACCAGCGCTCGGTCAAACTCAACCCCAAGTACTCGGAAGCCATCAACAATATCGGCACGGTGTTCTACGCCCAGAAGAGTTATCGCAAGGCCGTCGGACAATACAAGAAGGCGCTCAAACTCAGTCCTAACTCGGCTTCCATTTACAGTAACCTGGGCACCGCTTACTTCGCCCGCAAGAACTACAAGGAAGCCTCCCTGGCCTACGCCAAAGCGCTCGAATTGGACCCGGACGTCTTCGAGCACCGCAGCAGCTACGGCGTGCTGCTTCAGGAGCGCAACGTCGAGGAACGGGCCACGTTCCATTACTACCTGGCGAAGGTCTACGCCCAGGCGGGCATGAACGAACGGGCCCTGATCTACATCCGCCGGGCCCTGGAGGAGGGCTTCAAGCAGCGGCAGAAGTTTCTCGAGGAGCCCGAATTCGCCGGCCTTCAGGAGCTGCCCGAGTTCAAGGAGCTGATGGCGTTGCAGCCCCGTGTCCTATAGGATCTTCCTGCTGCTGGCGGCGCTGGCGGCGGCCGGCTGCCGCCGGGCCTCCCCGCCCGCCTACGAGCGGATCGCCCTGCCTCCCTTCGAGAACCTGACCGGCGATCCCCGCCGCGACTGGCTGAGCCTGGGGTTGGCCGAGCTGCTGGCCGGCGCGCTCACGGGCGCTCCCCGCTCCCAGCCCCTGCGGGTGGATCAGGCGGCCGGGGCCGCCGCCCTCCGCGCCACCCACATTCTGCACGGATACTTCCGCCCGGCGGGCGCGCGCCTGCGCGCGGACGTGGTGCTCGAAGACTTGCGGACGTTGCGCGTCGTCGCCCGGGCCTCCGCCGAGGGCGACCCGGAAGCCGGTTTGGCGCCTCTGGCTGAACGCCTTGCGGCCGCGCTCGGCCGGGGCGCCGGCTCGCTCCCCACTCGCAGCACCGAGGCCCTGCGCCGCTACGCCGAATCCTTTGGCGCGGCGGATCCGGCCGCCGCTTTGGAGGGCTCCCTGGCGGCCGACCCGGATTTCGCCGCTCCCTACCTCAGCCTGGCCGGCCTGTGGGTGGCCCGCGGAAATGCGCCGGCGGCCCGTGCCGTCCTCGAGCGCGCCCTAGGGCGGAAGGGCCTCCGGCCGCCGGACCGCCTCCGGCTGGAATTGCTGGCCGCCACACTGGCCGGCGACGCCGAAGCCCGGCTCGTCCGACTGGAAGCCCTGTCGCGCGCCACCCCGGCCGACGCCGAAGTTTTCCGAGACCTTGCGGCGCTGCGGCTGGCCCGGGGCGACTATCCCGGCGCCGTCCGCGATTACCGGCAGGCGCTCGAACGCGACCCGGGCGATCCCGTGCTGCTGAACCAGGCCGGTTACGCCTGCGCGTACGCCGGGGATTTCGCCGCCGGCCTCGCCTTCCTTGATCGCTACCGGCGGCTCGAACCGGCCGACCCCAATCCGGCCGATTCGCTCGGCGACCTGCACTTCCTCTTCGGCCGCTTCGCCCAGGCCGAGAACTTCTATTTGGAGTCGGTCAAGAAGTCGCCGGACTTCGCAGGCGGTCTTTCCTGGTTCAAGGCCGCTCACGCCCGGCTGATGCAGGGCGATCGGGAAGGCGCCGACGGCTTGTTCGAGCAATACCTGCGGCAGCGCAGCCAGGCGGGCGATCCCGCGCTTGAGCTTCGCCGGGCCGAATGGGATTACCTGACCGGGCGGAGCGAGCAGGCCCTCCGCCGCCTGAGCGAGTGGGCGGCGGCGCCCGACCGGCAGCCCGACCAGCGGGCCCTGGCTCTGGCCACCGCCGCTCTGTGGCGCCTGAACGGCGGCGATCGCACCGCCGCCCGCGAGCTGGCCGGACGCGCGCTGTCGGCCGCCGTATCCCCCTCCGCCCGCACCCTCGCCCGCCTGTGCCTGTTCGTCGCTCAACCGGAGGCTTCCGCCGACGAGTGGGCCGCGCGGGCCGCCCGCACCTTTTCCCAGGCGGGCCAGGAGCCGCTGCGGCGCAGCGCCCTGGCTTTCGCCTTGCTCCTGGAGGGCCGTTTTTCCCAAGCGGCGCCCTGGCTGGAACAACTCGAGCGCCAGGCCCCGCCCCCGAGTCAGCCCGCCCGCCTCTTGCTGGCTTGGGCCTTGCTGGAAACGGGCCGGGATCCCGGCCGCCGCTTGGAGCTTTGGCCAATCCCGGAGGCGCACTTGGGGGATCCCTTCCGCTGCCTGACTTTCCCCAGGATGCTCTGGTTGCGCGCCTGGTGGCTGGAGCGGCAAGGGCGGCGCGAGGAGGCTCGGCCGCTCTATCGGTTGTACTTGAAGTACGCCGGCCCTCGGGCGCCCGCCGGGGAACGCCGGCGGGCCGAGGCGGCCCTGAAACCCTGAGCGCGTGGGGGTCCTTCCCGCGTTGGGGGGCCTGGGCGGGGACCCTCAGTAAACCGTCAGCTCGACCGGAGCGCCCGCGGCGCAGCCCAGTCGTTTGGCGGCGGAGGATTGGTTCATGGCCACCTCCAGGAAGCCCGAACTGCCTTCGAGCAGAACCAGCTCGCCGCTGGGCGCCTCCGCGTATGTCTTCACGAAGCGGGTCACCGTCTCCGCCCCCACGCGCAGCAGGAAGGGGCGTGCGGCCACGCTGGGGAATTCCTCCAGCCGGAGGTTCGTGATCAGGTTGCCGAAGCGGTCAATCCTGAGGACGGATCCCGACCAGATGCGCTTGCCGGTGCGCACCGGCCGGTAGAATTCCTGCCGGGCGTAGTCGCGAATCAGCTTGCCCAAACGGGCCGGCGGCAGGCCTCGGCTCAGGCGGGCCGCCACCGGCGCGAAAATGTCCCGGCCGTGGAAGGTCCGGCTGACGGGCGCCAGGAAATACCTCTCGGCGGTGACGGCGCGCACCTTGTGCGGCGCCGCGGCGTAAATCATCGAGAGCACGCCGTTGTCCGGGGCCAGGAAGTAATGTCCGCCCGCTTCGGCCAGGATGGGACGCCGCAGCGTGCCCACCCCGGGATCCACCACCACCACGTGCACCGTGCCTCGGGGAAAGTAACGCCAGGCCTGGGCGATCAGGAAGCCTGCCTCGGCGATCTCGAAAGGACTTACTTGATGGCTGATGTCCACGATGCGCGCCGCCGGATGGATCCCGAGGATCACGCCTTTCATGACGCCGACAAAGTGGTCCGACAGTCCGAAATCAGTGGTCAAAGTTACCAGACCCCGCGCCATAGGGATAGAATAGAGGAAGTCGGATGCCGCCATGATCGGGCAGGGGATGCGGGCTTACTTTGACCACTGCGCCACCACGCCGGTGGCTGAAGAAGTGCTGGCCGCCATGACGGCCGCCTTCCGGGAGGATTTCGGCAACCCCTCCAGCGTGCACGCTTTCGGGCAGGCGGCCCGGCGCCGCCTGGAGGACGCTCGCCGGCGGGTGGCCGAGGTCCTGGGGGTCGGCCCGGCCGAGATCGTGTTCACCAGCGGCGGCACCGAGGCCGACAACCTGGCCGTGCTGGGCGTGGTGCGCTCGGATCCCCGCCCGCGCAAGCACGTCGTCACCACCTCGATCGAGCATCCGGCGGTGTTGGAGAGCTGCGCGCAACTGGAGCGGGAGGGGGTGGCGGTCAGCCGCGTGCCGCCGGATTCGCGCGGCGTGGTGGATCCCGAGGCGATCCGGCGCGCCCTGCGCCCCGAGACGGCGCTGATCACGGTGATGCACGTCAACAACGAGCTGGGAACCGTCCAGCCGATCGCCCAGATCGCGCGGCTGGCGCGCGAGGCCGGCGTCCTCCTGCATTCCGACGGGGTCCAGGCCGCGGGGAAGATTCCCCTCAACCTGGCCGAGCTGGGCGTGGATCTGTACTCGCTGAGCGCCCACAAGATTTACGGCCCCAAGGGCGCCGGCGCCTTGTACGTGCGCGCGGACGTGGCTGTGGGCCGGATCCTGTTCGGCGGCCATCACGAGCGGGATCGCCGCCCGGGAACCGAAAACGTGCCCGGGGCGGTGGGACTGGCGGCTGCGCTCGAGCTGGCCTGCCGCGATCTGCCCGCCGAGTCCGCCCGCCTGGGGGCGCTGCGCGACCGGCTCGAGGAGGCCGCGGCCGCACGCCTGGCGCCGCTGAGGGTGAACGGCGCGGGTGCGCCGCGCGTGCCCCACGTCTCGAATCTGTGCTTTGAGGGCGTGGACGGGGAGGCCCTGCTGATTGCGCTCGATCTGGCCGGCTTCGCGGTCTCGGGCGGAGCGGCTTGCTCCAGCGGGGCGGCGGAGCCCTCCCATGTGCTCACCGCCATCGGCCTCAGCCGCGAGCAGGCCCGCGCCAGCCTGCGCTTCTCCCTGGGCCGGCTGAACACCCCCGAGCAGGTGGAGCGCCTGATCGAGGTTCTGGAGCAGTCGGTGGCTCGACTGCGCACCCGGGCCGCCGCTTCCCGGCATGTCTGAGCGGGTTCGAGTGGCCGTCGCCATGAGCGGCGGCGTGGATAGCTCGACGGCCGCCGCCCTGCTGGTCGAGCAGGGCCTCGATGTGGTCGGGCTCACCATGCAGTTGTGGAACCAGCGCCGCCTGCCCGAGCTTTCCCCGCCGCGCACCGCGGGGCGCTGCTGTTCGCTCGAGGACGTTTACGACGCCCGCCGGGTGGCCGAGCGCCTGGGCATTCCCTACTACGTGGTCAACTTCGAAGATCGCTTCGAGCAGCAGGTCGTGCGCCCCTTCATTCGGGAGTATCTGGAGGGGCGCACGCCCATCCCTTGCACCCTATGCAACAGTCACCTGAAATTCGATGTCCTGCTTGAACTGGCGCGCTCGCTCGGCGCCGAGGCGGTCGCCACCGGCCACTATGCGCGCATCCGGCCGGATCCGGTCTCGGGGCGACGCCTGCTGCTGCGCGCCTCCCAGCCCTCCCGCGATCAGAGCTATTTCCTGTTCGGCTTGAGCCAGGAGCAGCTCGCGCACGCGCTGTTCCCGCTGGGCGGGTTGAGCAAGGAGGAAGTCCGCGCCGCCGCCCGCCGCCTGGGCCTGCCCGTGGCGGAGAAGGCCGACAGCCAGGAGATCTGCTTCGTGCCGGGCGGCGACTATGCCGCCTTCATCGAGGCTTATTTCCGGGAGCAGGGCTTGCCCTCGCCGGCCGTGCCCGGAGCCATCGTCTCCAGCGACGGCCGCCTGCTGGGCGAACACTCGGGCGTGCACCGTTTCACCGTCGGGCAGCGGCGCGGCCTGGGCGTGGCCGCCGGGGCGCCGCTCTACGTGCTGGCCACCGATCCGGCCGGCGGCCGGGTCATCGTCGGCCGCGACCATGAGCTGCTCCGCGATCGCCTGACCGCGGACCGGGTGAACTGGATCGCGCTGGAGGCGCCCGCCGGTCCACTGCGCGCGCAGGTCAAGATCCGCCACAAGCACGAAGCGGCCGCGGCCACGCTCTATCCCGGCGAGGATCCTTCCGTGGTCGAGGTGCGCTTTGATGAACCGCAGCGGGCGGTCACCCCGGGCCAGGCGGCGGTGTTCTACGACGGCGAGGTGGTCCTGGGGGGAGGATGGATTCGATGAGCGGCGCCCCTGCCCCGCGGCAGCAAGAGCCGGCCGTCTCCGGCGCCGAGAGTTCCACGCCCTGGGAAAAGCTGCCGCCCGCGCCCCTGACCTTGGAAGGGGCCGCCCTCCTGCATCAAGTGATGCGGTTGCGCCGTCCGGCCTGGCAGGCTTTGCCGGAAGACGAGCGGGCCGCCATCGCCGCTGAGGCCGCCGAGTGGCTGGCGGCCCGGGAATCGGCCGGCGCGGGCTGCCAGTCGGCGCTCTACTCCCTGCTGGGCCACAAAGGGGACCTGCTCTGGCTGCATTTCCGCCCCGGCTTCGACGAGCTGCACCGGGCCGAGCTTGAGCTTTCCGGTTTGCGGCTCTGGGGGTGGCTCGCGCCGGCCGGCTCGTTGGTTTCCGTGGTCGAGCTGGGGCTGTACGAGTCCACCGTCAAACTCTGGAGGGATTTGGCCGCGCGGGGCGTGGCGCCGGAAAGCGCCCGGTGGAGGGCCGAAGTCGAAGCCCTGCTCGAGCGGCAACGGCGAGCCATGCAAACGCGCCTGTATCCGGAAATCCCGCCCGCGCGTTACCTCTGCTTTTACCCCATGGCCCGGCGGCGGGGCGAGGGCAAGAATTTCTACCGGACGGCGATGCCCGAGCGCCTGCGCATGATGCGCGAGCACGGCCTTTCGGGCCGCCGCTACGCCGAGCAGGTCCGGCAGATCATCAGCGGAGCGATCGGTTTGGACGACTGGGAATGGGGCGTGGACCTGTTCGCCGACGACCCCGTGCTTTTCAAGAAGCTGATTTACGAAATGCGCTTCGATGAAGCCAGCGCCGACTACGCCCACTTCGGGCGCTTTTATTTGGGCCGGCGCTGCCCGGCGGCCGCGCTGCCCGGCCTGCTCGCCCGCCGGCCGCCTGCCTTGTAAGATGGCGCCCTCCCCGGTTTGACCCCGGCCGCCCTCCCGGCCTACACTTGGGCTCGCCATGCCGGTTCTCGCTTGGCTCTTGCTTTTCCTCTCACCCCCGGCCCCCCAGCGGCCCGAGGGGTTCTTCCCCATGGCGGTCTGGTACGGCGGGGGCAAGGCGCGCGCGCCGATGCTGGAGGCCGATCCGCGCTCCAAGCGGGAGCTCTGGCGACAAGACCTGCGCCAGATCCGCCGCCTGGGCTTCAACGCCATACGCTGCTGGATTGACTGGGCCAGCGGCGAGCCCGCCGAGCGGCAGTACCGCCTGGAGACCCTCGACGTCCTGCTCGAGCTGGCCGAACAGGAGGACCTCAAGCTCATCCTTCAGGTGTACCTGGACGCCGCGCCGGACTGGATCGGGCGGAAGTTTCCCGACGCCCATTTCGTGGCCATCAACGGGGCCGCGCTCCGCCCGGAGGCCGCGCCGGGCTATTGCTTGGATCATCCCGGCGTGCGCCAGGCGGCCCTGGCCTTCTACGCCGCCCTGGCCGAGCGGGCGCGCGCCAGCCCCGCCTTCCTGGGCTGGGACCTCTGGAGCGAGCCCCACATCGTCAATTGGGCCTCCGCCTCCTGGATGCCGAACGCCGAGTTCTGCTTTTGCCCGCATAGCCTGAGGCGCTTCCGCACTTGGCTGCGGCGCAAGTATCACACCCTGGAGGCTCTCAATCAAGCCTGGTACCGCCGCTTCGCAAGCTGGGAGGAGGTCGAGCCGGGACGGCTCAGCACCATCCTCTCCTACGCCGACTACATTGACTGGCGCCTCTTCGTGGCCGACAAACTGGGCGAAGATCTGCGCGACCGCTACCAGACCGTCAAGCGCATCGCCCCGGACCGCGTAGCCACCAGTCACGCCGCCGCGCCCAACCTGTTCACCTCGCCCCTGGCCGGCGACGGCAGCCCCGACGACTGGATCATGAGCCGGCAGGTGGATTACTACGGCACGTCGTTCTACCCCAAGCATTCCTACCCGGTGGGACGCGACCCGGCCTTCCGCGGCGCCCTGCTCGATTTCGCGCGCTCCAGCGGAGGCGAGCGCGGCTTCTGGATCGGCGAGCTGCAAGCCGGCTTCGGAACCGTGGGCTTGAACGTGAGCGCCACGGTCAGCCCGGAGGATCTGCGCGTGTGGACCTTCAGCGCGCTGGCCCGCGGCGCCAAGGCCATCAACTACTACGCCTGGTATCCCATGAGCACCGGCTACGAATCGGGCGGCTACGGCTTGATCCAGCTCGACGGAACCATCACCGAGCGGGCCCGCGTCGCCGGGCGGATCGCGCAGTGGGTGGACCGCCATCGAGCTCTGATGCTGGCAGCCCGGCCTCTGCCGGCCCAGGTGGCGCTGGTTTACAATCCGCTGGCCTACCTGGTGGGCGGTCGCCAGCGGGTCATCACGGTCGGCCCGCAGAGCGAGGTCGCCGGCATCGAACGCAACTCGATGCTGGGGGCCTACCGCGCCTGGTTCGCCGGCAACGTTCCGGTTGACTTCGTCCACGTCAACGAGCTGAGGGAGAAGGCGAACCGCTACCGTCTGATTTATCTCCAGTATCCCCTGATGCTGCCGGCCTCGGCGGCTGAGGCGCTGGAAGCCTACGTGCGCCAGGGCGGCGCCCTGGCGGCGGAAGCGCGCCCGGGCTGGAACAACGAAAGCGGGCGGGCCTCGGAGAGGATTCCCGGCATGGGGCTGGACCGCGTGCTGGGCTGCCGGGAGACCGCGGTGGAAACCGTCCCGGGGCTGGAGGCCCAAATCGAGTGGGCGGCCGAGGACTTCCCGGGCCTCAAGCCGGGCGAGCGCCTGCCCGGGCGGCTTTACCAGGAAGTCCTCACGCCTGCCGGGGAGCAGGCGCGAGTCGTGGCCCGCTACGGTTCGGGCGAGCCGGCGGCGGTCGAGTCGCGCTACGGCCGGGGCAAGACCCTGGCGCTCGGTTCGTACCTGGCGGCGGCTTACGAGGCCAAAGCCGACCCGACGCTGCGGCGGTTCTTCCAGGCCTTGCTCGCATGGGCGGGCATCGAGCCGCCGGTGGAGGCGGCGGGCGGGGAGGTGGAGGCCCGCCTGATGGAAGCCGGCGACGAGCGCTTGCTCATCGCCATCCATCATGGAGCGGCCCCGGCCACGGTCACCCTGGCCCTGCCTGGGGCCGAAGGCCGCCCGCGGCGGGCCGTGGACCTCATGGCGGAAGCGCCTGTCGCACTGCGGCTCGAGGGGGGGCGCCTGGTTTTCCAGAAGCGCTTCGCGCCGGGCGAAGTCTGGGTCCTTGGCCTCAGCCCCGCCGGGCGGTAAGCGGCGGCAGGGCCTGCCGGCGTCGGGCCCGGTACAATGAAGGGATGGGGCTGGCAGAAAAAGACTGTGTTCCTTGCCGGGGCGGGATCCCGCCTCTGGAGGGCGCCGAATTGGCGGCTTACGCTGCTCAGGTTCCCGATTGGCGAGTGGCCGATGAACACCACCTCGAGCGGGTCTTCCTGTTCCCGGATTTCAAGACCGCGCTGGAGTTCGTCAACCGGGTGGGGGAACTGGCCGAGCAGCAGGGCCATCATCCGGAACTGCTTCTGGGTTGGGGCCGGGTCGAGGTCAGGCTCTGGACGCACAAGATCAACGGGCTGAGCGAGAGCGACTTCGTGCTGGCAGCCAAGATTGACCGGTTGCCGCGCCCTGGGCCGGGGGCTTAGAGCGCCTCCAGGATCAGGCACTTCAGGTAGTGCGTCTCGGGCACGGTGAGCAGGATGGGGTGGTCGCGGGCCTGCGTGCGCCGCTCCAGCACGCGCACCGTGCGGCCGGCATCCAGGGCCGCCTGGGCGACGATCTCCAGAAACATCGCTTCGCTCAGCGGCTGGGAGCACGAGCAGGTCACCAGCACACCGCCCGGCGCGAGCAGCTTCAGCGCGCGCCGGTTGATCTCCTTGTAGCCGCGGGCGGCGCCCTCCAGTGCGGCCCGGGAGCGGGCGAAGGCCGGCGGATCCAGCACCACCATCGAGAAACGGCGCCCGCCGGCGTCGTAGCCGGCCAGCAGGTCGAAGACGTCGGCCCGGCGGAACTCGACGTTCTCGATGCGGTTGGCCTGGCGGGAGGCCTCGGCCAGCTCGAGCGCCGCCTGGGAGCTGTCGGCCGCCTCGACCCACTCGGCGCGGGCCGCCAGATGGAGCGCGAAGCCGCCGCCCGAGGTGAAGCAATCCAGCACGCGGCCGCGGGCGTAGGCGGCCGCGGCCAGGTAGTTCTCACGCTGGTCCAGGAAGGCGCCGGTCTTCTGTCCGCCCCTCAAATCGGCCTCAAACAGCAGGCCGTTCATGCGGAACCAGACCCGTTCCGGGATTTCGCCCGCCAGGGGCCCGACGACGGCCGGAAGCTGCTCCTTGCGCCGCACGGGCGCGTCGTTGCGCTCGAAGATGCCCCGCGGGGCCTCCAGCTCGGCCAGCAGCGCGGCGATCTCGGCCTTGGCGCCGTCCATCCCCTGGTTGAGGGTCTCCAGCACCAGGTAATCGCCGTAGCGGTCCACCACCAGGGCCGGGAGCAGGTCGCCCTCGGCGTGCACCAGCCGGTAGGCCTCCGTGCCCGAAACCACGCGCCGGCGGTGCTCGATGGCGGCCGCCAGGCGCTCGCGGAAGAAGCCCCGGTCAATGGGGCGCACCTGGCGGCTGAGCATGCGCAGGGCGATCTGGGAGGCCGAGGAGTAATGGGCCATGCCCAGAACGCGCCCGCGAGGATCCAGCACCTGGACCGCCTCGCCCGGCCGGGCTTGACCGCGATCCTCCAGGTCCGAGGCGAAGATCCACAGGTGGCCCGAGAGCACCCGGTCCGCACCCCGGGCGGAGACGCGGACCGATGTCATCGGCTCAGAGCGGGCGCGGAACGGCCAGCGCCTCCAGCCGGCGCAGGCGCTGCTCGATGGGCGGATGGGTCGAGAACAGGCGCAGCAGGCCGCCCCCGCCCAGCGGCATCACGATGAACATGTGCGCGGTGGCCGGCGAAGCATCCAGCGGAATCCGCCGCGCATAGCCGTCCAGCTTCTTCAAGGCCGACATCAAGCCGAAGGGATGGCCGGCGGCCTGAGCGGCGGTGGCGTCGGCCGCGTATTCCCGGGTGCGGGAAATCGCCATCTGGATGAGCAAGGCGGCGATGGGCGCCACGATCAACATAAACAGCCCGCCCAGCGCGCTGCCCGAGTCCTCGTCGCTGTCGCGCCGGCCGCCGAACCAGAAGGCCATGCGGGCGACGAAGGTGATGGCCGCCGCCAGAGTGGCCGCGATCGAGCTGATCAGGATGTCACGGTTGCGGACGTGCCCCAGCTCGTGCGCGATCACGCCCTCCAGCTCGCGATCGTCCATCAGCTCCAGCAGCCCGGCGGTCACCGCCACCGAGGCGTGCTTGGGATTGCGCCCGGTGGCGAAGGCGTTGGGCGAGGGCTCCGGGATCAGCCACAGCCTGGGCATGGGCAAGCCCATGCGCTGGCAGAGGGACATGACCAGGGGTCCCAGGCGGCGGTAAACCAGCGGGTTTTCGGTCTCGCTTACCGGCTGCGCCGAGTACATCGCCAGAGCGATCCGGTCCGAGAAGAAGTAACTGACGAAGTTCATCACCACGGCCAGGCCGAGGCCCATCCCCAGGCCGTCCCGGCCGGCGAGCGCCTCGCCGCCCAGCAGCAACAGGCCGCTGAGCAGCCCGAGCAAAAGGACGGTCTTGAGGTTGTTCACGTCGCTCTCCCTGAAACTCTATTGTGACACAGCCGCCGTGAGGGGTGCCGACGACAGGAGGACGGGGCCCGCGGGCCCCGTCCTCAGGCAGGCAGAGAGCCGGATTACTTGGCCACTTCGACCTTGATCGAGCGCGGCTTGGCGACCTCCTTCTTGGGGAGGGTCACCGTCAGCACGCCGTTCTTGTAATCGGCGCGGACCTTGTCGGTGTCCACGCTGTCCGGGATCGAGAAGCAGCGGACGAAGGAGCCGTAGGAGCGCTCGACGCGATGATAGCCGACGCGCTTGTCCTCCTTCTCGAACTTGCGCTCGCCCTTGAGGGTGAGGGTGCCGTTCTCGATCTGGATGTCAATGTCCTTGAGGTCCACGTCGGGCAAGTCGGCCTTGACGACCAGCTCGTCCTCGGTCTCCATGATGTCAACCGGGGGAGCCCAGGGACGGGTGGTCACCGGCTCGCTGAACAGGCGGTTGATGGCATCCTGGAACAGGCGAAGGCTGGGGAACTCGAACCCAGCGAAGGGGTCGTACTTGGTGATGGCCATTGGGTTCACCTCCTCATCTAGATCCATCATAAAAGATGCGCGGCTGCTTGTCAAGGTTTCTTAGCACGTTTATTTAACGACCGCCAGCCAACCCCCTCACAGCCCCCTCGCCTCACACATCACGCCCTTTCCGGTTTATAATCGTCTCAGGAAGGTCCCCAGAAATGGCTAGCCGCCCGTGGGTTACGCTCCTGCTGCCGGCCTTGCTCGCCGCCCAGGCCGCCCAGCCCCCCCAACCCGGGCAGCAGCCCATCCGCGTCCAGGTCAACGAAGTCGTGGTGCCCGTCACCGTCACCGACGAAAAGGGCGCCTTCGTCTCCAACCTCGAACCCAGCGACTTCCTCGTGTTGGACGAGGGCCGGCCCCAGAAAATCGTCTACTTCAGCCGCGAACAGGGCCAGCCCGTCGTGGTCGGCTTCCTGCTCGACATGAGCAACTCCACCCGATTGCATTGGAAGACCTTCCAGGAGGCGGTACTCGAGCTGGTCTGGACCCTGCTGCCGGGTGAAAAGAAATTCTCCGGCTACCTGATCACTTACGGCAACGAGGCCGAGCTGGCCGTGGACACCACACGCGACTCCGAACCGATCGTCGCCAAGATCCGCAAGCTTAAACCGGGCGGGGGGGCCGCCTTGTTCGACGCCATTTGGATGGCCTGCACCAGGCGGAGCCTGATCGAGGGCGAGCCGATCGAGCCTCGCCGGGTGCTCATCATCATCGGCGACGGCAACGACAACGCCAGCAAGCACAGCCTGGAGGAGGTCCTCGAGCTGGCCCAGCGCAACATGGTCACCATCTACGGGATTTCGACCGTCTCGTTCGGCTTCACCAGCGAGGGGGAGAAGAACCTCAAGCGCCTGGCCGAGGAGACCGGCGGGCGGGTCGAGTATCCGCTGCAAGGTCTCTACAAGGATGTCTCGGGGTACCTCTCGACCCCTTCCGACGAGGGCAACTACGCGCTGAAGGTAGGTACCGGGGGCTACGCCGCCGAGATCGCCCGGGGGATCGTCCGCAGCGTGGCGGCGGTGGCGGGCGAGATCACCACCCAATACATCCTGCGCTACGTTCCCGACGAGCCGGAATCGCCCAAGGCTTTCCGCAGCATCGAGGTACGGGTCAACCTGCCCAATGTCAAAGTGCGTGCCCGCAAAGGATATTACCGGCCGGGCCCGTAAAGCCCGCACGGGCCGGACCCGATAGGGAGAGGGGAGGCCGAATGCCTGCCGCCGTCTTCTCGCCGCCTCGAAAGGCCGAGTACCTCCTGCTGGAGGTGGCCCTGCCCGGCCGGAAGGCGGCCGCCGCCGGCGTGCTCCTGTTGGATCCGGCTTCCGATCGCCTGCTCCTCAAGCTGCGGCGGGATTGGGACCGCCACGCCGACCCGGAGGATGCCGAGGTGCTGGCTTTGCTCGGCGAGGATCTGGCCCGGCAGGCCGAGCAGATGGGCGCCTCGGCTCTCATCGAGCTGCTCGAGGACCGGCTTTCCAACGCCTTGCGCCTGTCCGAGCGGCGGAGCGTGGTGGTGGGCGACCTGGATCGAGCGCTCGAGCGGCTTTACGAGCGTCACGTCGAGGGCCGCCCGGCGGAGGTGGCCGTCATGCCGTTCCGCACCCACCTGCCGGTTTATTCCCTGCGGGCTGCGGCGGGCAAGTTCGGCCCGGATCAGGAGGTCGAGGCCGAGCCGGAGGACTGGATCCCCGCCCCGCCCGGCCTGCGCGGGCTGGAGGATTACTTCGCCTGCCACGTCTCGGGGCGTTCGATGGAGCCGCGCATTCCCGACGGCAGCCTCTGCCTGTTCCGCCGGATCCCGGCCGGCTCGCGGCAAGGCAAGCTGGTGCTGGTGCGCCACCGCGGCGCCTCGGAGACCGGCGGGGAGTTCACCGTCAAGCGCTATCGCAGCCGGAAAACGCTGAGCGAGGAAGGCGGCTGGCGGCACGAGCGGATCCTGCTCGAGCCCCTGAATCCCGACTATCCCGTACTCGAGCTGGGTCCGGACGAGTTTCAGGTGATCGGGGAATTCGTCCGGGTGGTTCCCATCGAGGAGACTTGAGAGTCCCCGCCCGGTTCGGCTGCCAGCAGCCGGCGGGCGGCATCCAGGGTTTGCGCCAGCACCCCCTCCACATCCGCCGGGTGCTCGACCCGAACGGTGATTTTCGGTCCCGGTCCGCTAGGCTGCCAGCGGGCGAAAAAGCGTTCGTTCGGGAAACCGGCGAAAACCGTCAGGCAAGGAACGCCCAAGGCGGCGGCGGCGTGCTGGCCCGACGAGTCGTACCCTACGTAAAGGCGGGCGGCTGCGATCTGAAGCGCGAACTGGGCGAACGGCCCCTCGAACAGGGCCGCTTGCCCGCCTGAGAGGCCGGCCTCCGCCAGGGCGCGGCGGACCCGCTCGGCCTCCTCGCCTCCGGGTCCCGTGTCCACCAGCAGGGGCAGGCCGAAAGCCGCCAGGCCCCGCAGCAGCTCGCGCTCGAAGGGATCCGGCAGCCGCTTGGCCGGGTTCTCGCCCACTCCGAAGCTGACGGCGATGCCGACGGGAGCCGCAGGGGGGCCGGCGGGTGCGATCCAGGGGCTCAAGCCGGTCACGCCAAGAACGGTTTCCAGCCACTCGGCGGTCAACAGGCTGATGGGAGAGCGAGTCTCGCCGCCCCAGGATCGGCTCTCGAAAAAGTAGTAGCGATCCTCTTCGCAAACCGGCAGCAGTCCGAGCTGGGTGAGCCGGGAGTCCGGATCAATCACGATCGAGTCGGGCTCGGCCAGCCGCTCGCGCAACTGGAGTCCCGCAGCCAGGCGGCTGCTGAGCCCGGCCCGCCGGCCGTACTCGACGGGCGCGTGCTCGATGCGCCGATCGGCCGCGAACAGCTCGGCGCTCTTGCGTCCCCCCACCAGCACGATGCGGCCGGAGGGAAACCGCCGCCGGGCCGCCTCCAGGGCGAGGCTGGTGACGGCGATTTCCGCGCCCAGAGTGACGCGCGAGAGCACGAAGATGGTCCGCACCCCTGCGGGATCCCCGAGGAAGCGCCGCGGCTGCCGGACGCGCCGGTAGCGGGCCTGGAGCTCTTCGGCTCCCCACAGGCCCAGTTCCTCCGCGATCACGCCGCTGAACCAGCGCACGTACTCCTCGACCCCTTCGGCTTGGAACCGGTCGGCCAGGGCCTCGACCCGGGCGAACAGCCCGGTCTCATCGCGCCGGGAGATACTTGCCAACGATCAGCTCCAGCTTCTTGCGGGTAGCTTCGGGAACCGCCCCGGGATCGGTGATGAGGGCGTGCGAGAGAGCCGACCCGCAGCGGCAGGCACGCTGGGCGGGCATGGCTGCCACGGCGCGCGCCACCACCCGGGCGGCGTTTTCGGCGTTGCGATTCAGATGCTCGATGATTTCGTTCACCGTCACGGCATCGTGGTCCGGGTGCCAGCAGTCGTAATCGGTCACCATGGCCACCGTGACGTAGCAGATCTCGGCCTCCCGCGCCAGCTTGGCTTCCTGGAGGTTGGTCATGCCGATGACGTCCATACCCCAGGCGCGATAGAGATGGGACTCGGCTTTGGTCGAGAAGGCCGGCCCCTCCATACACAGGTAGGTTCCGCCCCGCTTGACGCTGACGCCTTCGGCCCGGCAGGCCTCATAGACCAGCTCACTCAACTGCGGACAGACCGGGTCGGCGAAGCTGATGTGGGCCACCAGGCCCTCGCCGAAAAAGGTCGAGGCTCGCCCCCGGGTGCGATCGAAGAACTGATCGGGAATGAGGAAATCCAGCGGGCGGTGCTCGGGCTTGAGCGAGCCGACCGCGCTGAGGGAAATGATGCGCTCGACCCCCAGGGCCTTGAAGCCGTAAATGTTAGCCCGGAAATTCAATTCCGAAGGCATCAGGCGATGGCCTCGTCCATGCCGGGCCAGAAAGGCCACCGGGCGGCCCGCGAGCCGCCCGACGATGTAAGCGTCCGAGGGGGGGCCCCAAGGGGTTTCCAGCGCCACTTCCTG
Organism: Solibacteraceae bacterium; assembly: GCA_037444625.1. Lineage (GTDB taxonomy): Bacteria > Acidobacteriota > Terriglobia > Bryobacterales > Bryobacteraceae > DTHT01. The sequence goes on along the minus strand of JBBIMA010000019.1, from coordinate 51,247 downwards.
TTGGGCTTCGAATCCGGGCATCGAGTACAGCCCGCTGCCGCCGATCACGCCGATTTGCGCCTTCAACGCTTATGCTCCTTGCAGTCGCTGTTCAGGCCGAACTTACAGCTTTCCCTCCCCGCCTTCTTTATTCGGCCGCCCCGCCGGCCGGCTTGAGGGCCGATCCGCCCGGCCCTCAGCCGCAGGGCGCCGGCACGATCTCCTCGCGCACCGGGTCCCAGCGCATGGTGCGCCCCTGGCGGTAGCTGTCCACCGCCATGCGGCTGGCGATCGAGACGCGGAAGCCCAGCTCGAACGGGCAGTTGGGCTGCTTGCCCGTGCGGATGGCGTCGAGGAAATCCTGCATGTGGGCGTTGGGCGCGCTGCGCGTCTGGCCCAGGATCTCGGTGCCGTCCGGCCGGTTGACCTTCTGGGGAATATAGCGGATCTGCTGGCCGCGGGAGATGGTGCCGTCGGTGCCGAGCACGTCCTCGGTCGAACCCAGGTGATTGTTGCCGAAACCGGAGTCCCAACTGAACAGGATTTCCTCGGGGTGCTCCATGGCCACGTTCATGGTGTCGGGCACCTCGCGCCCGTCCTTCCACAGGTAGACGCCGCCGGTGGCGGTCACCGCCCTGGGGATCTGAAGATTGAGCACCTTGTACCAGAAGGCCAACTGGTGGCACATGTTCTCGTAGAAATTGCCGCCCGAGTAATCCCAGTAAAAGCGCCAGTTGACGTAGCGCTGGGGATCGAAGGGCCGCTCGGGCGCCTCGCCCAGGAAGGCCTTCCAAATGATGTTCTCCGGGGTCATGTCCGGGTAGAGGGGGCGGGTCCATTGGGGCTTTCCGTGGGGCGTGTTGCGGTACATGTGGGCGTGGATGGCGGTGATCTTGCCGACCCAGCCGGTCTTCAGGAAAGCGGCGGCGTCGGCGATCTGGCCGGAGGAGCAACCTTGGTGGCCGATCTGGACCACGCGCTTGCCGGCGCGCTGATAGGCGGCCCGCATGCGCTTGGCGTGCTCGACGGTGAAGGCCATGGTCTTTTCCTGGTAAACGTGCTTGCCGGCCTCCAGCGAGGCGACGAAATGCTCGCAATGCAAATGCTGGGGCGTGGCGATCAGGACCGCGTCAATGCCGGGATCCTCCAGCAGGTAGCGATAGTCCAGGAAGGTCTTGGCGCCGGGGACGAGCTTTTTGGCCGCCTCCAGGCGGCGGGTGTAGATGTCGGCGAAAGCTACCATTTCCGTATTGGGGCAGGCCAAGGCCTCGCGCACAAGCTGCATGCCGCGGTCGCCCGGCCCGATGATGCCCAGGCGGATGCGATCGTTGGCGCCCAGCACGCGCGCGGGAGCGATGCTGCCGGCCAGCCCGCCGGCCACCCGGCCGATGAATCTGCGTCGGGAATCCATAGCCAGTTCCTCGAAGAGTCGGTGCGTTTTCCATCTTAGCATCGCCGGGTTCGCCGGCCGGCGGTTCACCGCCGCAGGTAAGTTTTTTGCCCAGGATTTTCAAGGCGATACCGCTGCCGGGGCGCTCCTGGGCCGGGCGGCTATGCGATGTTTGGGGCAGAACCAGCCCCTGCGGGGGCGCCCTGGAGGACAACGCTGGTGGCCACCAGTCGGGCGCTCCAGTGCGCCCCCGCCCCCCCAAATTTGCCCCCCTGCCGCAGATCTTTCCCCGTTTGTCAGCCACAGAAGGCGGGCCACGGCCGCCGCCACCCGGGCGATACCATAAAGGTTTGGCCATGCAGTTGCGCGCCGGGGTTCATCCCGTTTTGGAAGCCCTGCGGGCGCGCCGGCCGCTGGACCGCATCCTGATCGCTCAGGGCGCCGGCGGCCCCCGCCTGCGAGAGATCATCGAGCGGGCGCGCGAGCTTTCCATCCCCGTTCGCTTCCAGCCGCGCGAAGCCCTGGATCGGATGGCGGCCGGCGCGGCCCATCAGGGCGTGATCGCCGTGGGCGCCGCTTACGGCTACGCGGCGCTCGAAGAGGTGTGGTCGGACGCCCGCCTGCTGGTGCTGCTGGACGGGGTGGAGGATCCCCACAATCTGGGTGCCGTCATTCGCACCGCCCACGCGGCCGGTGCATCCGCCGTGGTCATTCCCGAGCGGCGCGCGGTCGGGCTGACGGAGGCGGCGGCCAAGGCGGCCGCCGGTGCGCTGGAGCATTTGAAGGTGGCGCGGGTGGCGAACCTGCATCGCGCTCTGGATCGCCTCAAGCAGCGCGGCTTCTGGATCTACGGGCTGGACGAGCGCGGCGCGATCAGCTACGACGAAGCGGATTACCAGGCGCCCACCGCCCTGGTGCTGGGAGGCGAGGGCGCCGGCTTGCGCCGGCACACCCGCACGCGCTGCGACGCCCTGGTGCGCATCCCGGTCGAGGGGCCGATCGCCTCGCTGAACGTCTCGGTGGCGGCGGGGATCGTGCTTTTCGAGTGGAGGCGCCGCCTGGGCCGCGCCGGCGCAGCCCGCTAGCGAAACGCCTTCGCTGTAGCACGTGCCGTCGCCGTCCTCGGATAATGGAAGCAGGATGCTTGGCTGGCCGGCGTTGGCTTTGGCCGCGGCGCTCGCCTCAGGGCCCGAGGGCGCAGACGATCTGCCGGCGCAGCTCCGCCGCTTCATGGAGGTCTTCGCCCGCATCGAGCGGGAGGCCGCCCAGCCGGTGGATCCCGACAAGGCAATCTACGGCGGGGCCATCCCGGGCATGTTGCGCCCGCTGGATCCGCACTCGGTGTTCTTCGATCCCGGGCAGTTCGAGCAGCTACGCGAGCTGGAACGCTCGACGCGCAAGGGCTTCGGGACGGTGGTTTCGGTGATGCCCGGGCGCGTGGTGGTCTTGCAGGCTTTGCCCGGCACGCCTTCGGCGCGGGCCGGCATCGCGCCGGGCGACGAGATTCTGGCCGTCAACGACATTCCGCTCGACCGGCTGGGCATGGAGCAACTGGTCGAGCTGTTGAGCGAATCGCGTCGCCAGCCGGCCCGGTTGGAAGTGCGCCGTCCGGGCCACTCGCGCCTGTTGGCTTTCACCCTGACGCCCGAGGAGATGCAGGCGCCCAGCGTCGAGCAGGCCTTCTTGTTGAAGCCGGGCGTGGGCTACTTGCGAGTGGCGAGCTTCGACGCCCGCACGGGCGCGGACGCGCGGGAGGCGATCGAGAAGCTGGGCGGGCGCGGGCTGAAGGCTCTGGTGTTGGACTTGCGGAACAATCCGGGCGGCATGCTGCCGGCGGCGGTCCAGACCGCGTCGCTGTTTCTGGCTCCGGGCAGCAGGCTGCTGACGGCGCGGGGCCGGGCGATCGAGGCGCGCGAGGAGAAGGTTCCCGAGGGCGGGAAGCCTTACGAGTTCCCCCTGGCGGTGCTGATCAACGGGCGCAGCGCCTCGGCGGCGGAGATCGTGGCCGGGGCGCTACAGGACCATGGCCGGGCGGTGATTGTGGGCGAGCCCAGCTTCGGCAAGGGCCTGGTGGAGACCGTGTATCCGCTTTCCGACAACACGGGGCTGGCGCTGACGACCGCCTACTACTACACCCCGCGCGGGCGGTCCATTCAGCGGCCCCTGCCGGGAACGGCGCTGGCGCGGGCTGAAACGGGCGGCGCAGGGGCGGCCGGCGGCATCCAGCCGGACCGCCTGGTCTACCCCGAGCCTCTCAGCGCCTTTCGGGCGCTGCTGGAGGCGGGCGGGGCCTTCACTTCCTTTGCCACCGAGTACACGCGGCGCCATTCGGTCGGGGAGGATTTTCAGGTGACCCCGGCGGTGCTGGACGAATTCCAGGCTTACCTGGCCGAGCGCAGGATCCAGCCTTCGGTCGCCGAGTGGTCGCGCGAGCGGGAGTGGATCTCGCTGCGCCTGAAGACGGAAATCTTCAACCAGGCGCTGGGAGTCAACCGGGGCGATCAGATCGAGCTGCGGGGGGATCCGGTGGTGCGAGCGGCCCTGCGGGAGTTGGGCCTCCAGTAAGGGCCTCCGCCGGCAGCGGGAAACTGCTCAGCGATTCACCAGATAGAACATCAGAATGAAAACCGCTGAGAAGATCAGCCCGGTGAGGATGACCACGGTCAGATCGCGCAGCAGCGAGCGGGCGGGGGCGGCGGCGGCCACCGCTTCGCGCACCTTGGGAGATTCCAACTCCTCGGCCTCAGGAGCCGCCTCGGCGACGGGTTCGGCGGGGCCGCCCGGCGCTAGGACCTCGTGGGAGCGCAGGCGGCGCTCGATGCTGCGGGTCAACTGCTCGGCGTCGGCGGTGAACCGGGAACGGGCTTCCTCGGGCAGGGCCTCGCGGATTTGCTCGAGGCTCATGGGGCGCAAGGGTGGTGCGACCCAGAAGCCCAGCGCGTCGGCCAACTGGCAGCCCAGGTAAACCAGGCCGTTCAAATCCTCGACCGTCCCGCCGGGGGGATCGTGGTGGCGGCCGGCGACGATCCGCACGTCCTCGGGCAGATTCCATTGTTCGCAGAGGTAGCGCCCCGCTTCGCAGTGATCCAGACCGAAGAGCTTGCGCTCCAGGTCCAGGATTTCCAGGGAGTTCTGACCGGCCTGATGAAGCAGTTGGGTGTATTCGGCCGGGTGGGCGACCAGCAAGCCGAGCCGTCCGATATCGTGCAGCAAGCCGGCCGTGTAGGCGATGTCCTCGGCCTGGGAGCAGGCGCGGGCCAGCTCTTCGGTGAGCAGGGCGCAGGCCAGGGTGTGCTGCCAGCAGCGGTGCAGCTCGCGGACTTTCAGGGCGGCCTGCATGTAATTGGCGGTGGCCACCGTTATGGCGAGGCTGCGGATGCGGCGCAGCCCGAGGATGACCAGGGCGTGCTGGAGGCTGTCAATGCGGGAGTGGAAGCCGAACAGGGGAGAGTTGGCCAGACGCAGGATCTGAGCGGAGAAGGCGGGCTCGGCGGTGATCAGCTCGACGAGTTTGCGGACCTCGACGTTGTCGGTGGCGAGCAAGTCGAAGACGCGCAGGACGATAGGGGGGAAGGCGGGGATTTTCGAGAGGGCGGGGAGGTCTTTCAAGGTGCTGTCGGCCACCGACTCTGGCACAGCATGCTCCTGGGTTAATAGATCGGGCGGGGGCGGGGAAACTTTAGCCGGGTCGGCCCCGGCCCGCCTTGACGCTGCGGGCGGTTCGGCTATATGCTGTGCCGCGGAGGTATCCGAAGGTCCTTCTGGGGAGCAAGGTTCCCGCAAACTCCGGTCCGCTCTGCCGGAAGGATCGCCCGGCCCGGGCGGGACGGGCGCTCGGTTCCCTGGGCCTGGCGGCCTTGGCGGCCGGTCTGCTGGCCGGCCCCTGTTGGTCGCAAGAGTTCCGCGCCACGCTGGTGGGTCGGGTGCTCGATCCCTCCGGCGCGCCCGTGCCGGGCGCCACGGTTTCCGTCACGCAACATGCAACCAATCAGAAGTACACCGCCCTGACCAGGGAGACCGGGGATTACACGGTGCCTTACCTGGCGCCGGGCGCCTACCGGCTGGAAGTGGAAAAGCCGGGCTTTCGGCGGGCGGTGCGGGACAACATCCTGCTGCGCATCCAGGACCGCGCCGGGGTGGACGTGGTTCTGGAGATCGGCGTGCAAACGGAGATCGTCGAGGTCAGAGCGGCCACCGAGTTGCTGGAAACCGCCAGCGCCTCGCTCGGACAGGTGGTCTCCGACCAGATGATCCAGGACATCCCGCTCAACGGACGCAGCCCGTATACCCTGATCCGAATCGCGGCCGGGGTGCTGCCCACCTATCGTGCTCAGACGGACTTCTTCCTGCGCAACACCTCCACCGGGCAGACCACCACGGCCCAGATCAGCATTTCCGGTGCGCCCTCCAACTACAACGAATGGCTGCTGGACGGGGTGCCCACGACGGGCGACGATAACGGGCTGATGTACATTCCTTCCCTGGAAGCGAGTCAGGAATTCAAGGTGCAGACCAACAGCTTCGATGCCGAGTTCGGGCGCTTTCTGGGCGGCGTCGTCAACGCTTCGATGCGCTCGGGCACCAACCAGTTCCACGGGGCGGCCTTCGAGTTTCTGCGCAACTCGGCCTTGAACGCGCGCGATTTCTTCGCCGCGTCCAAGCCGCAGTTCGGCTACAACCAGTTCGGCATTTCCGGCGGCGGTCCGGTGCTGCTGCCGCGCCTTTACGACGGGCGCAACCGGACGTTTCTGTTCATGATCTATGACGGCTCGCGCGAGGGAGTTCCGCGCTCTTTCGTGAGCACCGTGCCCACCGAGCTCCAGAGGCAGGGAGACTTCTCCCAGACCATGACCCGAGTGGCCGGCGCGCCGGCGCGGGTGACCATCTACGATCCGCAAACCACGCGGCCCAGCGGCAGCGCCTGGGTCCGGGATCCCTTCCCGGGCAACGTCATCCCGGCCGGCCGCATCAACCCCGTCGGCCGCAAGCTGCTGGATTTCTACCCGCTGCCCACGGCCGTCGGGGACGCCGTTACCCGGACGCAGAATTTCCCGCTGGCTTACAAGGACCCGGTGCTGGACAACGGCATCGCCTTCAAGGTGGATCATCGCTTCAGCCCGGCCCACAGCATCTTCCTGCGCTACTCCTGGCGTCATTTCTTCGTTCAGGGGCAGGGGGCGTTCAAGAACGCCGCCACCAGCCGCTCGGTGAACCGCTACATGCCCGGAGTGGCCCTGGACGACACCCTGACCTTGAACCCCACCACGGTTTTGAATTTCCGCTACGGCTTCTCGCGCTACCACCAGAACACGCGCTCGGACGGCTTCGGTTTCGACCTGGCGTCGCTCGGCTTCCCCGCCTCGCTGGCCCGGGCGGTGGACCGGCCGGCGCCGCCCAACGTGTCGCTCTCCGGTTACACCGGCTACGGAACATACACGCTGGATAACGACGTCACGGAGACCCACTTTTTCCGGGGCAGCGTTCTCAAACAAAAGGGTCGGCACGCGCTGCGCTCAGGCGCCGGCTACCGGATCCTGCGCCACAACAACGGGCCGGGAGGCACCAACCCGGGCGCCTACAGCTTCGACGGCGTCTTCACGCGGGGCCCCAATCCGCAGGCCACCAGCGCCACGGCCGGCAACGCGGTGGCCTCGATGCTGCTCGGCTTGGGCGCCAGCGGTTCGGTGACCTATCTGGCCTCGGTGGCCGAGCAGACGCCTTACACCGAACTCTACGTGCAGGACGACATCCGGCTGACCGGCAGGCTGAGCCTCAATCTGGGACTGCGCTACGAATGGGAGGGGGACCACACCGAGCGGTTCGACCGCTTCAATCGCGGCTTCGATTACACCTCGCCCAGCCCCATCGAGGCGCAGGCCGCGGCCGCCTACGCCCGCGGCCCGATCCCGGAGGTCCCGGCTTCGCAGTTCGCGGTCAAGGGCGGCCTGTTGTTCGCCCATCGCGGCGGGCTGCCGCGTGCGCTGACCGACATTGATCGCAACAACGTTTCGCCCCGGGTGGGCGCCGCCCTCACCCTCACCCCCCGGACCGTGCTGCGCGGCGGCTACGGTCGTTTCTACGGGCCGACCACGCCGGAGAGCGAAACCTCGTTCGGCTTTTCCGCCACCACCCCCTGGGTGACCACTGTGGACGGCGGACTGACCCCCGTGGACACGCTCAGCGATCCCTTTCCCAAAGGCATCCTGCCCCCGCCGGGCTACCAGCAGGGCCTCCTGACGCAGGTGGGCCAGAGCATCAGCTTCGTCAACCCGCGCCGCACACAGCTTTACACGACCCAGTTCCAGTTCAGCCTCCAGCGGCAGTTTCCGGGCGGCATCGTGGCGGAAGCTTCGTACTCGGGCACGCGCGGGGGCGAGTACCCGGTCACTCGCTCGATCAATGAGATCCCGGAGAAATGGCGCGCTCAGGCGCGGGAGATCTTCCTCGCCACCCGCCGCAACGTGCTGAATGATTCGGTGACCAACCCCTTCTTCGGGTTGATTTCCACCGGCGCCTTAAGCGGGCGCACCACGACGCGCGGCCAGCTCACGCGCCCCTACCCGCATTTCACCGGCATCAGCCGCATCGGCAACAGCATCGGTTCCAGCCGCTATCACGCCTTGCAGATCAAAGCCCACAGGCGGCTGAGCCGCGGGCTGACCTTCATGGCCTCCTACACCATCTCCAAGCTGATCGAGCAGAATTTCTTTTTGAATCCGACCGACGAGCAGCTCAGCCGGCGCCTGGCTTCCTTCGATGTTCCCCAGCGATTCGTGCTGAGCGGCTCTTACCAGCTTCCCTTCGGGAAAGGGCAGCCCCTGGCGGCGGATGCGCACGGCTTGTCGGGGGTGTTGATCAGCGGCTGGCAGATGAACTGGGTGTACTCGGCTCAGGCCGGGGTGCCGCTGACCATCTCCTCGGGCGAGAGCCTGGGCCGGAGCGCGAAGCTGCCCAACTCCCAGCGCACGCTTTCCCGCTGGTTCGACACCTCTGCCTTCCGCCTGCGTGAGACGCTCGAACTGGTCGGGACGGCGCGGCTGCCCGACGTACGCTCGCACGGCCGCAACAACATGGATTTTTCCCTTTACAAGGACACCCGGTTGAGCGAGGCGCTGCGGCTACAGTTCCGGGCCGAGTCTTTCAACCTTTTCAACCGGGCGGAATTCGGAGATCCTAACACCACGGTGGGCAGCGCCAGTTTCGGCGTGATCTCGAGCCAGATCAACTACTCGCGCCAGTGGCAGTTCGGCTTGAGGTTGCTGTGGTAGCCGGGGCCCGACTGGCAGCGCTGTGGGCCCTGGCCGGGGCGCTGGCGGCGGGGGCCGACCTTGGCACGGGCTTCGAGTTGCGCGGGCTGGCTTACCGCGGTCCGGGCGTCTGGCGGCTGCCCTTCACGCCCATCTGGGTCTACCAGTACAGCGTGCTGCGCGTCAGCTACCGCGCCTGGGGGCTGGAGCCCTCCGAGGCCCCGGTGCTGAGGCTGCGCCCGGGCAGTGTCGGCCCCGTGACGCCGGGCGCCACCAACCGGGAGAATCCCTTCGCCATGGGCGCGCCCGTGACAGCGATCCGGGCTATGGACTTGATCGCCGACGGTCGCCGCCGCACCTTCGAGGCGGATGTGCGGCCCAAGCTGCTGACCGCGCAGATAGATCAACTGGAGTGGGCGCTGCCGGCGGGGGCGCGCCTCGAGATCGAGGAGCTGGAATTTCGCGCGCCCGCCGAGGCGGTCTCTTGCTCGGGAGGCCCCGCCCTGCCCGAAGGTGTCGCGCGCCTGCCCGTCCGCGGCCCGCTGGCCTGCGGTCAGGCCCAAGCCACCTCGCTGCGCGGCCGCGAGGCGATCCGGATCCAAGGCGGCGGGCGCCGCGGCCGGACGCTTTATCTGAGTCTGCTCGCGCAGTTGCCCGCCGTCAGGAATTTCCTGCCCAAGCAGTCCGCGGACCGCTTCCGGGTGCGGGAAACCAGCGAAACCTCGCAAGTGATGGTGCGGCTGCGCTACGCCGGCGGCGACCAACAGGAGCAATTCCCCCTGCTGGTCTCCGAACGACGCTTCGCCTTGCTGAACGGCAAGCCGGAGCTCTACGCGGTGGCGCTCGAACCCGGCCGGCCCCTGGCCTGGGCGGAATTGCTGGACCGGAGCGAGCACGCGCAGTTGGTTGTTTACGCGGCGGGCCTTTCGGATGCGCCGCCGCCCGAGCCTGCCGCCGAACCGCTGCCGCCGGCCAAGCCTCCGGGCAACCGCCCGGCGGGCGAGGCGGATCTGGAAGCCTCGGCCTGGTTTCGCATCGAGGCTGCGGCCGGCAAGCCGGCGCCGCCGGCGGGAGTCCTGCGTGGCGAGCTGGAACGGGCGCGTTCGGCCGAGGGGGTGGTCGCCTCGCTGAGGGTGGTCAACTCCGCCTCCCAACCGATCGAGTGCACGCTGGTGTTTCCCGCGCTGGAGGTGCGGCCGGCGGCGGATCCGGCCGATGTCTACTACCTGTTCCCGCGCCAAGGGGCGGTCATCTCGCGCATGGAACGCTCTTGGGAGGCCGTCTACACGGCCAATTTCCCGCTCCAGTTTCTGGATGTGTTCGCCCCTGCGGCCAACCGGGGCGCGGCCCTGATCGTCGAAGACACCGGCGCGCTGCTGAAGACTTTCCGGCTCAAGAAGGCGGGCGCGGCGGTAGCGCTCGAAGTGGCCTATCCCCTGCGCCTTGGGCCGGGTGAAAGCTGGCGAGCGCCCCGGGCCTCGGTAGTATGGCACGGGGGTGACTGGCGGGAAGGTTTCCAGGCCTACCGGCGCTGGGTGGCGAGCTGGTACAAGCCCGGCGGGCCGCGTCCCGCCTGGCTGCGGGACGCCTGGTGGTGCCGGCGCGACTATCCGGTGGGCGGCAGCGACCGCCTGTTCGACGTCCGCGCCGACCGCTACACCTTCGACGAGCTGATCCGAGAGGGGAGGGTCTTCGGCGGCATAGACTTCATTGACATCTCGGGCTGGGCGCTGTCGAACACCCGCGGCCGGGTGGGCGATTATCCGATTGAGCTGGGCGGGCCGGAAGATCTGCGCCGGAACATCGCCCTGGCCTGGAAGGCCGGCATCCCGACGGGGCTTTATTTCGAAGGCTACCTGGTGGATAAGAACTCGGACATCGGCCGGCGGAAGCTGGCTGAATGGCAGTTGATCGGGCCGGACGGCAAGGGGGCGTGGTGGCCGGGGGGCAGCCCGGAGTTTTTCGTCTGCCCGGCGCTGAAGGACTGGCAGGAGTACTTCGCCTCGCGCGTGGCGGCGGTGGCGCGCGAGGTGGGGGCGCAAGCGGTCTACATGGACGAGCACGGCTTCGGGACGCGGCGCTGCTACTCGCGCTCGCACCCTCACCCGCCCGGTGTGGGGATGATTCCTTACGAGATCGAGATGGTGCGCGAGGTGCGCCGCCGGCTGGACGAGGCGGGCATGGGGGGCACGGCGATCTACATCGAGGAGACGCCGGTGGATGCGGCCGCCCCGTACTACGACGCGGCCTTCTGTTACGCGATACCGCACGCGGCGGCGGCCCATTCGCCCGCCAAGCTGAACCTGTGGCGCTTCGTCTTTCCGGACGTGCGGCTGTGGGACATGCTGACGATCGGGGTGCAGCCTCGGCCGCTTTCGCTGGATGATTTCCGCCTCTCGCTGTGGCACGGCAACGGGGTGTGGCTGAAGGGGCGGTCCGAGACCTGGTACGGCGAGGAGGTGCTGGCCTTCCTGCACCAGGCGCACCAGTGGCTGAAACGCTATTCGGCCGCTTTTAACGGCCAGGCCGACCCGCTGGTGGCCTCGCCGCACCCGGCGGTGCTGGTGAACCGCTTCCGGGGAGGAGGACGGACGGTCTACACGTTGTTGAATTCCTCCTACCGCACGGTGCGGTTCAGCTTCCAGGGCCGGCCGGTGGAACTGGCCCCGCGGGAGGTGACCGTGCGGGAAGCCGGCGGGCAGTAAAGGCTGCCCGGTCGCTGCCGTGGGGTTCGCAGCGGGGGCAATTTTCTCTTGCCAGGCGCCGCGGGCCGGGCTATACTGATAGTTTCCGATGGACTTCGCCGGCGCCGGCCAGTTCTGGTACCGATTTTGGCGCTTTACCCGCTCCGGGTAGAGTGGCGTTGGCGGTCCGTTAGGAAAAATTCAGGCAAGCCAACCCACTCGAAAGAGTGGGTTTTTTATTTTGGGGCGCCTTTGCTCCGGAGCTTGCCGCAGTCAGGGAGCGGTCGCGTTGAGCAAGGGAGGCAAAGCCATGATCGTCTCGATGAGATTGCACGCCACCCGGGAGGAAATCGAGGCGGTGTGCGCGCGGATCCGGGAGTTCGGCTACCGGGTGCACACCATCCAGGGTGAGGAACGCGTGGTGATCGGGGCCATCGGGGTGGGGGACGTCACCGCCTGCCTGGAATCTCTTCAGGCCATGCCGGGGGTGGAGAACGCCATGCGCATATCGGCCCCCTACAAGTTCGTCAGCCGCGAGTTCCGGCGCGAGCGCAGCGTGATCCGGGTCAACGGGGTCGAGATCGGGGGCGAAGAGTTCGTGGTGATGGCCGGTCCGTGTTCGGTGGAGTCCGAGCGCCAGATCATGGAGACGGCCGAGGCGGTGGCCCGGGCGGGGGCGCGCTTGTTGCGCGGCGGGGCGTTCAAGCCGCGCACCTCGCCGTACGACTTCCTGGGGCTGGAGCGGGAGGGCTTGCGCCTGCTGCGCAAGGCCAAGGAGGCCACCGGGCTGGACATCGTCACCGAGGTCATGAGCGACGGCGACGTGGATCTGGTGGCCGAGTACGCCGACGTGCTGCAAATCGGGGCGCGTAACATGCAGAACTTCGCCCTGTTGAAAGCGGTCGGGCGGTGCCGGCGGGCGGTGTTGCTGAAGCGGGGCATGAGTTCGACGATCCACGAGCTGCTGATGTCGGCCGAATACGTCGTGGCGCACGGCAATCCGAACGTGATCCTGTGCGAGCGGGGTATACGGACCTTCGAGACCGCGACGCGGAACACCTGCGACATCGCGGCGGTGGCGGTGCTGAACGAGCTGACCCACCTGCCGGTGATCGTGGATCCCAGCCACGCCACGGGCAAGCGGAGTCTGGTGGCGCCGCTGGCGCGGGCGGCGGTGGCGGTGGGGGCCGACGGGCTGATGGTGGAGGTGCACCCGGCCCCCGAGAAGGCGGTGAGCGACGGCGCGCAATCGCTGACCTTCGCGGGCTTCCGGCAGATGATGGAGCAGTTGCGGCCCTATTTGGAGTTGTGGAAGCAGGCGCGCCTGGAGCCGGCGTCGGTTTGAGAAGGCCGCCGGGCGGGTCTGCCCGGCGGCGAGGTAAGCTGGCAGAGTGAGACGACGCATCGCGCCCGCGCTGGTGCTGCTGGCACTGGCGGCGATTTGCGCGGGCCTGGTGCTGCTGGCCGCCCGGCTGCGGGAGCGGGGCCGCACGGCGGCGGATTGGTTGGCGCGGCTGCCGCCGGGCGAGGCGGTGATCGTCTATGCGGACTGGGAGGTCCTAGCGCGGGCGGGCTTCGCCGAGTGGCTCGGTCTGGCGCGGCTGTCGGAGGAGCCCGAATACCGAGCCTTTGTCGAGCAGAGCGGCTTCGATCCGCGGCGGGACCTGCAAGCGGCCCTCATCGCCTTCCATCCCGAGGGCACCTTCTTCCTGCTGCGCGGCCGATTCGATTGGAGCGCGCTGGCTCGTTTGGTGGCGGCGCAAGGCGGTGTCTGCTACAACAGCTTTTGCCGGGTGGCGGGCAGCCGTCCCGAGCGCAAAATCTCTTACTTCCCGCTGCGGCGGGACGTGATGGCGCTGGCGGTGAGCCGGGACGCCTGGGCGGCTGAGCGGCTGCAAAGGCGGCGCCCGCAGGCCCGGGAGGCGCCCGAAGCGCCCCTGTGGTCGCTGGTGCCTGCCGGGAGCCTGAAAGGGGCGGGAGAGTTGCCGCCGGGCACGCGCCTGTTCGTCCAGGCGATGGCGGAGGCCGAGCGCATCGCCTTCTGGGCGGAGCCGCGCGGCGAGGGCCTGGATCTGAACGCCGAGGTGACCTGCCGGTCGTCCGAGCAGGCGGGCGTGCTTGCCGCCCAGCTTCGCGGACTGACGCAGACCTTGCGGGAGATGATCGCGCGCGAGAAGCAGCAGCCCAATCCGCGCGATCTGAGCGGCGTGCTGACGGCCGGGGTTTTTCAGCAGGACGGGCGCCGCGTGCGCGCACGCTGGCCGCTCGGCCGGCCTTTCCTGGAATCGCTGGCGGAATCGGGCTGGTGAGGGGCCGGGGCCCGAGCCCGGGGTGCTAGGATGGAAGAAATGGCTTCCGCAGGGGGCAGGGAACTGCCCAAGCTTCCCATTCCGGGCGTCCGGCATCTGATCGCGGTGGGCTCAGGCAAGGGCGGAGTGGGCAAGACCACGGTGGCGGTGAACCTGGCCGTGGCGCTGGCCGCCCTGGGCCGGCGCACCGGGCTGATGGACGCCGACGTGTACGGCCCCAACGTGCCTCTCATGCTGGGGATCAACCGGATGCCGAGCGTTGCGGGCGAGCGCATTCAGCCGCTGGAGCAATACGGCGTGCGGGTGATGTCCATGGGTTTCCTGAACCCCGGGGACAGGCCGCTGATCTGGCGCGGCCCCATGCTGCACAGCGTGGTGCAGCAATTCCTGCGCAACGTGGAGTGGGGCGAGCTGGACTACCTGGTGGTGGACCTGCCGCCGGGCACCGGCGACGTGCAACTCAGCCTGATTCAGACCGCGCCTCTGACCGGGGCGATCGTGGTGACCACGCCCTCGGACGTCTCGCTGGAGGACGCCCGCAAGGCGGTGCATATGTTCCGCCAGGTGAGAGTCGAGGTGCTGGGCATCGTGGAGAACATGAGCTATCTGATTTGCCCGCACTGCCAGGGCCGGGTGGACGTGTTCAGCGCGGGGGGAGGGCGGCGCACGGCCGAGGAGATGGGCGTGCCGTTCCTGGGCGAGCTGGCGCTGGATCCCGAAGTGCGCAAGGGCGGCGACAGCGGGCGCCCGGTGGCGCTGGAGAACGGCCGCCATCCGCAGGCGGCGGCCTACCTGGAGCTGGCGCGCGCCGTGACGGCGCGGGTGGCGGAACTGGGTCCGGGGCAGGCGCCCTCGATCGAGGTGAGCGACTGAAGGGCCGGCCTCAGCCCTGCCGGCGCGGGCGCTGATAGGGTTCCTTGAGGTAGCGGGCGGCTTCCTCCTGCGCGCCCTGGGTGTTGTCCTTGGTGCGAACCGCCTGGCGGTATTCGTTCAGCGCGCGCTCGCGCTGGCCGGTCAGGTCGAAGATCTTGCCCAGGTTGATGTGCGACCAGACTTCGGTCCACTTGGGCTCCAGATCGCCGTTGAGCGCCTCGCGAAACTCGTTGGCGGCGGACTGAAAGTTGTTCTGCAAGAAGAAGACCTCGGCAATGCGGTAGTGGGCCAGCGAGCTGTAGCGGTTGACTTCCAGGGCCCGCTGGTATTCCTTGAGAGCCTCGTTGAACTCGCCGATCTCGGCGAACTGCTCGCCGCGGCGGATGGCCACCGCCACGCGCACCGTGTCGCTGAAGCGCAGCACGCGGCGGTCGGGATCGAGCGTCAGAGTCTTGGGCTTGCCGAAGGTCTCCACCACGAACTCCGAGGAGGTCCCCACCACCTCGATGCGTTTGGATTCCGGGTTGCCTTCGGTCTCGATCTTCAACTCGACCGGCATGCGGAAGGTGTCCAGATCCTGAGAGACTTTGCCCACCACGCGGAAGCCCTTCTGAGTGCGGTAGATCGTGTATTCCAGCTTGAACTCGGGCGCTCCGCTGGACTCGATCCATTGCAGGAAGAAATAGCCCAGGGACTGGCCGGCGGCCGCCTCGGCGGCCTTCTGGAGGTCTTCGGTGGCGACCGAGGCCCAGGCATGGGCGCCGGGAAATTCCTTGAGCAGGCGCCGGAAGGGCTGCTCGCCGATGACGTAGCGCAGCATGTGATAGACGGCGGCGCCCTTGCTGGCCGAGACCGCCCAGAACTCCGGCGAGTAGTCCTCGATGCGCCCGGTCTGGCTGACCGGAATGTCGTTGATGGTCAAGGCGTCCACGTAGAGGTCGTGCGCTTCGGCCTCCAGGGCGGCGGTGCCGTTGAGGTGCTCCAGGTAGAGCAGCTCGGCGTAGCGCGCGGCTCCGTTGGTGATCCAGAGATGATTGCGAGTGGCTGCCGAGAGCAGCATGCCCCACCACTGCCGGGCCACCTGATTGGCCACCAGCCGCACGTTCACCTGCCCGCCGATGCTGGTCGAAGCCAGCAAGACCAGGCCGGGGGCGGCGTAGCCGTTAGGAGCTCCGGCCTCGGTCTCGACCACGGTCAGGTTGGCCTGCGGCGGCAGGCCGTAGAGGCTGGTGAAAAAGGCCATGGCCCGGCCGAACTCCTCGCCGTAGGCGCCGGCCATCGGCTGGTTGGCGCCGCGGAAGTAAAGGCTCGTGGTCACGCCCTCCGCGCTGATGCGGGCCGGCTCGCCGCGCACCACCGCCAGGGTGCCCGGGAAGGAAGGCTGCGTGAACTCGAACTGGAAGGAGGCCTTGCCGGGAGGAGCTTCCAGCTTGCGCTCCAGTCCCGGGGCGACCACGTGAAAGCCCGCCGGGACGGTGATCTTGAATTCGGCCGTGAAGCGGTCGGTCGTGTAGCCGCTGAGCGGGAACCAGCGGGCCGGGTACATCAGGTAGGCGTAGTCGGGCTGAATGGCGGCGAACTTGATGCCGAAGACCGGGGACTCCTCCTCGCCGCTCAACCGCCCGTCGTAGTAGAAGATCACCGCGGCCGGGATGCCCTTGGCCAGGCGCTCGGGGAAGGTGAGCCGTTCAGTGAAGTCCTGGTGCGAGCGGGTGGCGGCCACCGGCCGCCCGCGCCCGTCCTCCACCTTGGAGACGTTGAGCGCGTTGTTGAGCTCGAACACCGCCGAAGTGATCTCGTCCTGGGGAACGAACCACACTTCGGCCCGGGCGGAGAGGGATCGCTCCTGGAGGTTGATTTCCGCCTCCAGGCGGTAGTGCTGCACGTCAATGCGGGGCCGCCGCTCCTGGCCCCAGACGGCCGGGGCGCCCGCCAGCAGGAGCGCCGCCGTCCACAGAATCCGCTTCATCCCTCACTCCCTCGCTCGTCGGTAGCTGAACGCATGAACTCTTCCACCAGGGCTGCGGCCCGCTCGATGGGGTCATCCGGGCCGGACAGCCGGGCGGCGACCTCCGCCAGATCGCTCTGCATGCGCCGCCGCGCCTCCGGGTCGCGCAACAGGCGCAACGCTTCGGCCGCCAGGCGCTCCCCTACCACTTCATTCTGCACCAGTTCGGGCGCTACGGCGCGACCGGCCACCAGATTCACCATGGAGTAGAAGGGCACGCGCACCAGCGGCCGGCCCAGCCGCCAGGTCCAGGGACTCACCTTGTAAAAGACCACCAAGGGCGTGCCCAGCAGGGCCGCCTCGATGGTGACCGTGCCGCTGGCGGCCAAGGCCACCTGGGCCTGGGCCAAGACCTCCCAGGTTTGCCCTTCAATCACTTGGATGGATGAGCGGGCGATGGGTTCCCGAAAATTCCGGCCGCCGGCCCCCGAAAAGCCTCCCTCGGGCGCCGCCCACAGGAACGAAGCGGGTACCTCCCGCCCGATGCGCCGGGCGGCCTCGATCAAGGGCGGTAGGTGCCGCGAGGCTTCGCTCCAGCGGCTTCCGGGCAGCAAAGCCACCAGCGGGCGATCCTCCGGCAGGCCGTGGGCGCGCAGGAATTCCCGGCGCGCCAGTCGCGGCCGCACCAGCCGCGCCAGCGGATGGCCGACGTAGAAGGCCGCGATGCCCTCCCGCCGGAAGAACTCCTCCTCGAAGGGGAAGATGCAAAGCAGGCGGTCAATCACGCGCCGCATCAGGCGCAGGCGTCCGCGCCGCCAGGCCCAGACCTGGGGGGCCACCAGGTAGATCACCGGGATGCCCTGGCGCTTGAGCCGGCGCGCCAGCCGCAGGTGAAAGTCCGGGCTGTCGGTCAGGATGGCCAGCTCGGGCCGCTCCTGCCGGCAGGCCGCCAGCAGACGGCGATACTGGCGGTAAATCCTGGGCACATGGCGCACCACCTCGACCAGGCCGACCACCGCCAGCGAGCCGGCGTCCACCACCGCCCGCACCCCGGCCGCCCGCATGCGCGGCCCGGCGCTGCCGAAGAACTCCGCGCCGGGCAGGCGCTCGCGCAGCCGCTGGACGAGGCTCGCCGTGTACAGGTCGCCCGAGGCTTCCCCCGCCGAGACCAGGATCTTGCGCCGCACACCGAAGCAGTCTAGCAGGCGCGGCGGGGCTTGGAGCGTTCTGTTACAATGAAGCCAAGCCGCAAGATGTCCACCCAAACCGAGGTGGGGAAGCTCCGCGTCCAGGAGTTTGCCGAGCGCTTCCGCCACGAGGTCATTCCCTTGAGCAACGCCGTGGCCTATTTCGCGGCGCTGCCCATCGCCGAGGAGGACTTGCGGGATTACTTGCAGGACCCGGTGGCCGCCCTGCCTCCGGCCATCCAGGCCTTGCTGCCCAGACTGTGCGTGTTCCTGGTGCCCTACCTGGAAAAGCCCAACGGCAAGGGAGAAGAGCTGGTCACCTTCGAGAAACCGGGTGAAAAGGCGCAGGCCGCGGCCGCCCAATTCGACTCGCCGCCCGGGCCGGTGGCGGTGCTGGCGATCAAGGGCCGCGAGGTGGCCGAGTATCACTACTACTTCTTCCGCGCCGTGGCGACCCTGGCGGCCGATCATTTGCCCGCCGAGGTCGAGGAGGCTTTCCACCGGCTGCTGCGCGACGAGCTGAGCAACCGCATTCACGGCGAGGTGGACGATCAAGGCTGGCAGCTCAAGCAATCCCTCCTGCGCCGGCAGAGCAACCTGCGCCGGGAGACCAAGGCCTTCCGGACTTACGCCCGGCAGGCTTTCATTGACACCCTGACGCTGTATCTGCACGGCATCTGCTGCGACATTGACGTCGAGACCGGGCCGCGCCAGCTCCCCAGCCGCTTTCTCCGCCGGCGCCTGGAGTTGTTGCACAGCTACTTTCCGCCCCCGCCGGGCTACGCCGTTTTCCCCGAAGAGCTCAAGGACGCCTGAGGCCGGGGGACCTCGGCAGCCGGCGGCGCGGATAGGCGAGAATGGCTGACTTGAACATCGGCCTGCCCAAGCCGCCCGCCGGGCGGGAGTTGCTGCGCCGGTTCCGGCCCACGCTGGAGTACTGGCTGCGCACCGAGGTGCACGTATACGCTCTGGCGGTGGCGGCCAGCGTGATGCTGTCGTTCTTCCCTTTTTTGATCGTGATGGCCTCGCTGTGCCGCTGGGGATTGCGCTGGCGGGCGGGAGCGGAGGCGGTTTACGCGGCGGTGAACCAGTACTTCCCGGGCGAGCTGGGGGACTTCGTGGTGCACAACCTGCGCGTGGTAGTGCAGGATCGCGGGGCGCTGCCCCTGGTCTCGCTGCTGTTGTTGCTGTTCACGGCCAACGGCGTTTTCATTCCGCTGGAGGTGGCGCTGAACCGGGTGTGGGGAGTGAGCCGGCACCGCAGCTACTGGCGCAACCAGGCCCTCAGCATGGGCCTGATCTTCGCCTGCGGCACGCTGGCGCTGGGGGCCACGATCCTGACCGGGATGGATCCCCCGGTGGTGCGCCTGATGCTCGGGCCGCCGGCCTGGCTGGAGGCGCCGCTGGCCGTGCTGCTGAACTTGGGAGCCGTGCCGCTGGTGCTGGCCATGCTGCTGCTGATCTACTGGAAGTTGCCCAACCGGCGGGTGAGCTGGCGCGAGGCGGCGCCCGCGGCCCTGGTGGTCGGCCTGGCGCTCCAGGCGATGCAGTACCTGAACCTGCTCACCTGGCCGCTGTGGCGGGCCAAGCTGCGCCGCGAGTACGGCCCGTTCTACTACTCGGCAAGCATCATCCTGTGGAGTTTTCTGGCCGCCATGGTGATCCTGGCCGGGGCGGAATGGGCGGCGCGGCGGCGGGCCGAGGTTTCCGAACCACCCGCCCGGCCGGAGAGCGGCGCGCCGGAAGGCTGATCGCGCCGCGCGGCGGGTTCTGAGACAATCGTGCCTGTATGCGCGTGAGGCTGGCGTTCGGCAAGACCGGGCTCGACGCGGAGTTGCCCGCGGGCTTTCGTTACCGCTGCCTGGAGGCGCGCTCGGCGCAGCCGCTGGAGGATCCCGTCGGGGCGATCGAGCGCGCCCTGGATCAGCCGATCGGCTGCCCGCCCCTGGTCGAGCTGGCGCGGGGGAAGCGCTCGGCCGCGATTTCGGTGTGCGACATCACCCGCCCGGCTCCCAACCGGCTGGTGCTGCCGCCGCTGCTGGCCCGGCTGGAACGGGCGGGCGTTCCTCGCGACGCGATCACGATCCTGATCGCCACCGGACTGCACCGGCCGGCCACCGAGGCCGAGATGCGCGAAATTGTGGGAGACGCAGTGGCCGAAGGCCGGCGGGTGGAGAACCACGACGCCCGGGATCAGGCGGCGCACCGGGAGTTGGGCCGCACCGCTTCGGGCGTGCCCGTCCGGATTGACGAGCGCTTCCTGGCCGCCGACCTGCACATCACGCTGGGCTTCATCGAGCCGCACCTGATGCTGGGCTACTCGGGCGGGCGGAAGTTGATCGCGCCGGGGCTGGCGGCGCGCCCGACCATCGAAGCGCTGCACAGCCCGCGGTTCATGCGCGATCCGCGGGCCATCGAGGGCTCGATCCGGGACAATCCGCTGCACCGCGAGCTGCTGGAGATCGCGGCGATGGCGCGCCACGACTTCATGGTGGACGTAGCGCTGGCCCGCGACCGGCGCATCGCCGGGGTCTTCGCGGGGGATCCCGTGGAGGCGCACGGCCGCGGGGTCGAGTTCGTCTCCCGGACCATGCTCGAATGGCTGGAGGCGCCGGCGGATGCCGTGATCACCACCGGCGCCGGCTACCCGCTGGACTTGACCTTCTACCAGGCGATCAAGGGGGCGACGGCCGCGGCGCACATCGTCAAGCCCGGCGGCAGGATCCTGCTGGCGGCGGCCTGCCAGGAAGGCGCGGGCGCTCGGGAGTTCCAGCAGATGCTCGAGGCCTTTCCCGACCGGCGCGAGTTCCTGGATCGCATCCTGACGGCGCCGGTGACGGTGGACCAGTGGCAGCTCGAGAAGCTGGCCCTGGTGGCGGCCAAGGCCGAGCTGTTCTACTACGTGCCGGGCCTGCCTGCCAAGTTCCACCGCTCGCTCTGGGGCCGCTCGCTGCCGAGCTTCGAGCGGGCGGTGGAAGTCCTGCTGGAGGATCTGCCGCGCGGCGCCTCGGTGGCCGTCATTCCGGAAGGTCCCTACGTGCTGGCCAAGGTCTCGGAAGCCTGAAAGGCGCGCTCCGCCCGGCCTCACTGCGCGCCGCGCAGCCGGAGCATGGTCTTGAAGGTCTGGAAGATGATGTAGGCGTCCAGGGCGGGCGAGAGGTGCTTGATGTAGTAGAGGTCGTACTCCAGCTTGACGATGGTGTCCTCGAGGGTTTCGCCGTATTTGTAGTTGACCTGGGCCCAGCCGGTGATGCCGGGCTTGACGAAGTGCCGCTGGCGGTAAAAGGGGATCTTCTCCGAGAGGACTTTGACGAACTCGGGGCGTTCCGGGCGGGGTCCGACGATGGACATGTCGCCTTTGAGGACGTTGAAGAACTGGGGCAGCTCGTCCAGGCGCAAGCGGC
Source organism: Solibacteraceae bacterium (assembly GCA_037444625.1). Taxonomy (GTDB): domain Bacteria; phylum Acidobacteriota; class Terriglobia; order Bryobacterales; family Bryobacteraceae; genus DTHT01. The sequence goes on along the minus strand of JBBIMA010000019.1, from coordinate 30,226 downwards.
GCAGCCAGCGGCCTACCGGCGTAACGCGGGGATCGTCCCTGGCGGCCCAGACCGCCCCGCTGCGCGCCTCGGCGTCGGCGTACATCGAGCGGAATTTGTAGAGCGTGAAAGGCCGCCCGTGGAGCCCCACCCGGGTCTGCCGGTAGAGGATCGGCCCGCGCGAGGTCAGCTTGACGGCCAAAGCGACCAGCAGCATCAGGGGCAGGGTCGCCAGTGCGCCGGCCAGGGCGATCAGAACGGAGTAGAAATCCTGGAGCCGCACGTAGCCCGGCCGCGGGCCCAGCTCGCCGGAGAAGATCAATTGCCCCGGGCGGAGGTCCTTGGTCGAGATGCGCCCGCGCAGCGCCTCGTAGGCGGCGGATGCGTCCTCCACGACGATGCCCGAAAAACGCAAGTCGAGCAGCTCCTGGAGCGGCAGGCGCCGGCGGCGCTCGGAAAGGCCGACCACGATGCGGTCGGGACGGGTCTCGGCCACCACCTGCCGCAAGGCGCTCAACGGCCCCAGAATGGGCGCGCCGTTGAGGGCGTTGCCGGGCGGCTGCTCGTCGTCCAGATAGCCCAGGTTCACCAGACCGGACTCCGGATGGCGCTCCAGATAGGAAGCAATCTCACAGACCACGGGATTGGCGCCCAGAAACAGCACGCGTTGCGCCCCCACGGCCCGCCCGATCACGGAGTCGTAAAACAGGCGCCAGCCCACCAGGAAGACGATTCCCAGCCCGCTGCCCGCGATCATCACCCAGCGGGGCAGCATCCACTCGCGGTTGACGTAGGTCAGCAGGGCTTGCAACAGGAAGGCGAACCCGAAGGCTTGTCCGACCTCCAGCACCAGCGTGGTTCGAGAAGGGACCCAGCGGCCCCCGTACAGGTCCAGGAAGTGCAAGGCCAGCATGACGCTGGCCGCCGCCGCCAGGATGCGCATCAGGCCGCCGTCGTACCAGAGGAAGACCACAGGGTCCACCTCCAGCACCAGGAAGCAGGCCAGGATGAAGGCGCAGACCAGCAGCAGGGCCTCGGAGACCAGCAGCACGAAGACTCCGGTCGGCACCGAGACGCGAAAAACCCTCACCATTACCGCTTGGCAGTCTAGCACGGCCCGCCGGGCTCCGGCACCTCGGGCCGCGGCCCGCGGGGCGGGCGGCGAGCTGCCCGGCAAATCAGTGGGCGGAATGCGGCGAAACTCTTCGCCTCGGGGGAAGGGCCCCCGGGGGCCGGTTGACGGGGCGGCGGGGACGGGGGTAGGCTGGATAATGGACCAAATCGGTCGGAGATGCTCAAGCTCAGCAAGAAAGCCGATTACGGGCTGATCGCCCTGCGCCACCTGGCCCTGCACCGGCCGGGCGCCAGCGCCAAGCAGATCGCCCGCCAGTACGGCCTGCCCCTGCCGATGCTTTCCAAGGTCTTGCAACGGCTGGCCCGGCACGGGTTGCTGGCCCCGGTCTACGGGACCAACGGCGGCTACCGGCTGGCGCGCGACCCGAGGCAGATCAGCGCCCTGGAAGTGATCCTGGCCATGGACGGGCCGGTGATCCTGGCCTCCTGCTTCGACCGGCAAGGGCGCTGCACGCAATCGGCGCTGTGTACGGTGCGGGCGCCGCTGCGGCGCATTCACGAAGGTATCCTGCGCCTGCTGGGCGGCATCAAGATCTCGGAGCTGAGCGAGCCGGCCGAAAGCCCCGGCCCGGCGGAAGGGCCGGCGCGCCCGGGGAGGCGCCACGCCCATCGCGCCCGGCGGTTGCCGGCGAGGAGTCGGAATGAACAAGCCGATCTACCTGGATAACCACGCCACCACGCCGGTGGATCCGCGCGTGTTGGAGGCGATGCTGCCATACTTCAGCGAGAAATTCGGCAACGCCGCCAGCCGCAGCCACTCCTACGGCTGGGAGGCCGAGCAGGCGGTCGAGCGGGCCCGCGAGCAGATCGCGGGGCTGATCGGAGCTTCGGCCAAGGAGATCATCTTCACCAGCGGGGCCACGGAGTCCGACAACCTGGCGCTCAAAGGCGTGGCCGAGATGTACGCCGAGCGGGGCGATCACATCATCACGGCGGCGACCGAGCACAAAGCGGTGCTGGACGCCTGCAAGCATTTGGAGAAGCAGGGGCGGCGGGTGACCTACCTGCCGGTGGACCGCGAGGGTCTGATTGACCTGGATCAACTGCGCCGGGCGATCACCGATCGCACCATCCTGATCAGCGTGATGTGGGCCAACAACGAGATCGGGGTGCTCCAGCCGATCCGCCAGATCGGAAGGATCGCGCGGGAGCGGGGCGTGCTGTTCCACACCGACGCCACGCAGGCTGTGGGCAAGGTGCCGGTGAACGTGGAAGAGGATTGCGTGGACCTGATGTCGCTGAGCGCCCACAAGATGTACGGTCCCAAGGGGGTGGGGGCGCTTTACGTGCGGCGTAAGAACCCGCGCGTGCAACTGGCCGCCCAGATGGACGGCGGCGGGCACGAGCGAGGCATGCGCTCGGGCACGCTCAACGTGCCGGGCATCGTGGGTTTCGGGGAGGCGTGCGCGATCTGCGCCCGGGAGATGGCGGAGGAGGCGGTTCGGCTGGCGGCGCTGCGCGACCGGCTGAAGGACCGGCTGCTGGCCGAGCTGGACGAGGTCTACGTCAACGGCAGTCTGGCGCATCGGCTGCCCAACAACCTGAACATGAGCTTCGCTTACGTGGAGGGCGAATCGCTGATGATGGCCATGAAGGACGTGGCGGTCTCCAGCGGCTCGGCCTGCACGTCGGCCACGCTCGAGCCCAGTTACGTGCTGAAGGCTCTGGGCGTGAGCGACGATCTGGCGCACACCTCGATCCGCTTCGGGCTGGGGCGCTTCAATACGGCCGAGGAGATCGAGTACGCCGCCGGGCGGGTGATCGAGGCGGTGCGGCGGCTGCGCGAGCTGTCGCCCCTTTACGAGATGGCCAAGGAGGGGGTGGACCTCAAGAAGGTCTCCTGGCGGCGGGATTAGGAGGACGGGATGTATTCCGAGAAGGTGCTCGATCACTACGCCAACCCGCGCAACGTGGGTTCGCTCGACAAAAGCGACCCCAGCGTGGGAACGGGCATGGTGGGTGCGCCCGAGTGCGGCGACGTCATGAAGCTCCAGATCAAGGTGGACGAACGGCAGGGCGTGATCGTGGACGCCAAGTTCAAGACCTTCGGCTGCGGCAGCGCGATCGCCAGCTCCTCGCTGGCCACCGAGTGGTTGAAAGGCCGCACCCTGGACGAGGCGCTGCGCATCCGCAACACCGACATCGTCAACGAGCTGAGCCTGCCGCCGGTCAAGATCCACTGTTCGGTGCTGGCCGAGGACGCCATCAAGGCGGCGATCGAGGATTACCGGCGCAAGCAGGCGGCGCGCGGGGACGGCAAGGGCTGAGGAGGAGGCGGCTGTGATTCAGGTGACTGCCAAGGCCCTGGAGAAGATCCGGGAAGCCTTCCGCAAGCACGGCGTCAGCGAGGGCGGCTTGCGCCTGGGCGTACAAGGGGGCGGCTGCTCGGGCTTGAGCTATCTGTTCCGGGTCGAGCCCCGGGAGCGGCCCAAGGATCACGTCTTCGAGTTCGACGGCGTGCGCATTTTCATTGACCCCAAAAGCATGATCTATCTGGACGGCATGACCCTGGACTACCAGGAGTCCCTGCTGCGCTCCGGCTTCGTGTTCGAAAACCCCAACGCCAAGAAGACCTGCGGCTGCGGGACCTCCTTCACCGCCTGATGGACGCGCCCGAGAGCTGCTGGCACTGCGGACAACCGGCCGCCGAGTCGCTGTTCTGCACTTACTGCAACCGGCTCCAGCCCCCCGCTCCGGACTACTTCCGCTTCTTCGGCCTGGAGCCGCGCCTGGAGCTGGACCCCGAGGACCTCCAGCGGCGCTATTACGAGCTGAGCCGCCGGCTGCATCCCGACCGGTTTCTTTCCGCCACGCCGGCCGAACGGCGGTACTCGCTGGAGGGGACGGCGATTCTGAACGACGCCTACCGGGTGCTGCGCGATCCGGTGGCCCGGGCCGAGTACCTGCTGCGGCGGGAGGGACTGGAGGAGGTTTCGCCCGGCCGCCGCACGCCCGCCGAGCTGCTCCGGGAGATCTTCGAGCTGAACGAAGCGCTGGAGGCATTCCGCGAGGATCCGCAAGCCGGGCGGGCGGAGCTCGAGCGGACGCGCGAGCGGCTGAGCGCGTTGCGCGAGCAGGCCGACGCCGAGCTGGCCCGCCTGTTCCGCCTTTGGGATGAGCGGCGCGAGCGGCGCCTGCTGGAAGAGGTGCGGAGCGTGCTCGAGCGGCGGCGGTACGTCAGCAAGCTCCAAGCCCAACTGGAGGAGGCACTCTCGGATGTCGGCGCCCATCCAGATTGATTTCGGCGGGGCGGCCCGCCCTCCGATCATCGGCATAGACCTGGGGACCACCAACAGCCTGGCGGCCTTCATGGACTTGACCGGTCCCCGGATCATTCCGGATCCCGACGGCCGGCGGCTGACGCCCAGCGTGGTGCACTGCTCGGCCGAGGGCGAGATCACGGTGGGCGAGGCCGCCAGGCGCCTGCTGGTCGAACAGCCCGAGCGCACGGTGTACTCGGTAAAGCGGCTGATGGGCAAGGGGCCGGCCGACGTCGAGCAGGAGCTGCGGCTGTTTCCCTTTCGGGTGGCCCAGGACAGCCCATCGGTGATCCGCCTGGACCTGGGCGGGCGCCGGTTCACCCCGCCGGAGATTTCGGCCTTCATTCTGGGCCGGCTGCGGCGCAACGCCGAAGCCTTCTTCGGGCAGGAGGTGAGGCAGGCGGTGATCACCGTGCCGGCCTACTTCAACGACGCCCAGCGGCAGGCCACCAAGGATGCCGGACGGATCGCGGGCCTGGAAGTGCTGCGCCTGGTCAACGAACCCACCGCCGCCGCCTTGGCGTACGGCCTGGACAAGCGCCGGGAAGGCATCGTGGCGGTCTACGATCTGGGCGGGGGGACCTTCGACATCTCGATCCTGCGCTTGCACGAGGGCATCTTCGAGGTGCTGGCCACCAACGGGGACACGCACCTGGGGGGCGACGACATTGACAACCTGCTGCTGGCCATCGCCCTGGAGGACCTGGCTTCGGAATGGAAGCGAGATCTCTCCGAGGACCGGGTGGCGGTGCAGTTGCTCCGCCGGGCGGTCGTCGCCGCCAAGGAGCGGCTGTCGTTCGTTCCGGTTACGACCATCGAGTTCGACTACCAGGGGCGGCGTTACCAGCGGGAGCTCACGCGGCCGCACTTCGAGCAGCTCATCGCCGGAATCGTGGAGCGCACCCTGGGCCCCTGCCGCAACGCCCTGCGCGACGCGCAGCTCAAGGTCGAGCAGATTGACGAAGTGGTGCTGGTGGGCGGCTCGACGCGCATCCCGCTGGTGCGCCAGGCGGTGCGAAACCTGTTCCGGGCCGAGCCGCACGCCGAACTCAATCCGGAGGAAGTGGTGGCCTTGGGGGCGGCGGTGCAGGCGGGCATCCTGACCGGCTCCCTCCAGGACAAGCTGCTGCTGGACGTGACGCCGCTTTCGCTGGGCATCGAGACCATGGGCGGCGTGGTCGAGAGGCTGATCCATCGCAACTCGACCATTCCGGCCAGCGCCACCCAGGTCTTCACCACGGCTGTGGACGGCCAGCGGAACGTGCTCATCCACGTGGTGCAGGGCGAGCGAGAGCTGGCTCGGGACTGCCGCAGCCTGGCGCGCTTCGAGCTGAAGGAGCTGGAGCCGCTGCCGGCCGGCATGGCGCGCATTGAGGTGCGCTTCCTGATAGACGCCAACGGCATCCTGAGCGTCTCGGCGCGCGACTTGCGCACCGGCCGGGAGCAGTCGGTCGAGGTCAAGCCCTCCTACGGGCTGACCGACGAGCAGGTGGAGGCCATGATCCTGGAGTCCTACCAGTACGCCCGGCAGGACGTGCGCGAACGCCAGGTGCGCGAGGCCCGCCTGGAGGCCGACCGGATCCTGGCGGCGGTGGAGAAAGCCCGCTTGGACGAGGCTTACCTGGAATTGAGCGAGGCCGAACGGGAGGCCGTCGAGCAGGCCCTCAATGAGCTGCTCATGGTCTATCACGCCGAGGACCACCTGCTCATCCGGGCCCACATCGAGAAGTTGAACCAAGTCACGGCGCGGCTGGCCGAGATGATGATGAACCGGGCGGTGCGCGCCGCTCTGGAGGGGAACAAGCCGTGAGCGCCGGCCTGGATTGGGACCGGCCCGAGCAGATCGCCCTGCGACTGCTGGAGAAATTCCCCGAGCAGGATCCTCTGGCGGTGCGCTTCACGGAGCTGCGGCGCTGGGTGCTCGAGCTGGAAGGGTTCGCGGGCGATCCGGCGGCCTGCTCGGAAGGCAGGCTGGAAGCGGTGCAGATGGCCTGGTGGGAGGCCTGGAAGGAACAACAGGAGCGCTGAGTCGCACGCGGCCGGGCGGCCCGGTCAAAATCGGAAGCCGGAGCGAAGCACGCGATGGCCGGCGTCCACCAAAGCGGTGGCCACGAAGCGCGGAGCGGGCGGTTCGCCGAAGCGCAGGTCCATGGCTTCGACTTGCAGGGCCCCTTCGGGCGCGTCGGCGGGCGTGAAGCGCCAGAGGGGATAGCAACTGAAGTCCAGGAAGATGCGGAAGGGCCGGGTGGCCCGGGCGGCCCGTTCCGCGGCCGCCTGCTCGGGGCTGGAGCGGGCCTTGTGCAGGATGCGGGCCTCGGAGGGATCGAATTCCTCGCCCAAGTCCAGGGCGCACAGCGCGTAGAAGGGGCCGGTTTCCACCAGTCCCCGCCAGCGCAGCGGATGGGCCGGATTGGGCAGAGCGGCCACCCGCAGGGGGACCTCCCCCTGGTAGACCCTGGCCTCCAACACCGCCACCGCCCGGTCGTGCAGCAGCCGGCGCGCGCCGCCGTAAACCAGCAGCAGCGAGAGGGCGAAAATTGCGGCGCCCCGCCCGGGGCCGGCGCGCGCGCCGATCTCGGCGCTCACCAGGCGCCCGAGCATGGGACCCAGGACCGCAGCGAGCAGCAGGGCCCACAGCCACAGATCCACGATGGGGAAAATGTCCAGCCCCAGCCAGGCGCGGGAGAAGGGCAGCAGGGCGCGCACGCCGTAGGCGTTGGTCAGATCGAGCAGGTCGTGCAGGGTCACCGCAGCCAGAGCGGTCGCGTAGCCGCGCTTCAGACTGAGACGCCGGCCGTAGCCCAGGCGGGCCGCCAGGAGGGGCAGGGCGGCCACTAGGGGGATGGCCGCCAGCGCGTGCGTCCACTGGCGGTGCCAGGCCAGGTAGGTCTCGGCGCCGAACAGGCCCGCCACGGCGTCTATGTCGGGGGCCATGGCGGCCAGGGGCGCAATCCAGACGGCCTGGGGGCAGAGGCGCCTCAAGCCCGCCCGACTCGCCAGGACGCCGCTGAGGTAGTGGGTCAGGGGATCCATGGTTTCAGCCGGCGCGGCCGAATCCGGGCGGGGCCAGGATGGTGAGCGCGTCCGGGACGATTTCCACGCTGGCCGGCAGGCGCCCGGCGTACTCGCCGTCCACCTGGACATAGATGGGGAGAGCCGAGTCGGCCAGAAATTCCACGCGCGGCGAGCGCAGGAAGGTGATGCCCGGCGTGCGTTCGGCCCGTCCGGTGAGGACGGCGCCGAGGTACAGCGAATAATAGCGCAAGGTGGAGCGCCCCTCGAAGATCGCCACCTGGAAGTCCTCCTTGAGCAGGGAGGCCCCGGAAGCGATCTTCATATAGCCTGCATAGTTTCTGACGCGACTGGCCAGGGCGAAGGTGCAGCGAAAGCGCCTGGGGCCGGCGGCGGCCTCGAACTCGTCGAGCCTGCGGAGGAGTTCCTTGGCGGCACCGACCCAGTAGGCGAGCTGGCCCAGCCGGGCTTTCAGGCCCAGGTTGAGGTGATAAACGATGTGGCCGTCGAAGCCCGCCCCGGCCATCAGCAAGAAGTAGCGCGGCAGAGGTTGGCCGGCCGAGTGCAGCCGACCCACGGCGATGCGTAGGGGCCGCCACTGGGACACACAGGCGGCGGCCGCGGCGCTGCGGCAGGGCAAGCCCAGCTCGCGCGCCAGCACATTGGCGGTGCCGGCGGGCAGTACGGCCAGAGGCACCCTGGACCCGATCATGCCGTTGGCGGCCTCATTGAGGGTGCCGTCGCCGCCCAGCGCGAGGATCAAGTCGGCGCCCGACTCCAGAGAACGCCGGGCCAGCTCGGCCGCCCCGCCCGGCCGGGCGGTGGGCAAGGGCGTCACGCGGTGGCCGGCTGCGCGCAGAGCCTCCAGAACCCGGCCCAGGCGCCGGGCGGTGAAATAGCGCAGGCCGCCTGCGCAGTAGTTATAGATCAGGAAAGCGTTCCGGTAGATCGCGATGGCGTTCGGCCCCTTGGGAAACCGACAATTATAATAAACCGTGGGCGGCCGCCAGCAGCAGCCGGCGGCGGCCGGGTCTGCGCCCATGCCGGAAGACATCCGCCAGACGATCGAGCGCCTGCGCCAGGAGATCCGCCGTCACGAGCACCTGTACTACGTGCTCGACCAGCCGGAAATCAGCGACGCCGAGTTTGATGAACTGATGAACCGGCTCAAGCGGCTGGAGGCCGAGCATCCCGAGCTGATCACGCCCGACTCGCCCACCCAGCGGGTGGGGGGCAAGCCGCGCGAAGGCTTCGTCAAAGTGCGCCACAGCTCGGCCATGCTGAGCCTGGACAACGCCTTGAGCGAAGCCGAGTTCCGCGACTTCGACCGCCGGGTGCGCCAGCTTCTGGGCTCGGCGCGTTACGCCTACGTGGCCGAGCTGAAGCTGGACGGGCTGTCCATGGCGGTGCATTATCGCGACGGCCTGTTTCAGCAGGCGGTGACGCGGGGCGACGGCATCGAGGGCGAGGACGTGACCGAGAACGCGCGCACCATCCGCTCGCTGCCCTTGCGGGTGAAGGCCGAACTGCCGGCCTTCGAGGTGCGGGGCGAGGTGGTGATGAACCGGCGGGCCTTCGAGCAGCTCAACCTGGAGCGCGAGCGGCAGGGTCTGTCGCGCTTCGCCAATCCGCGCAATGCGGCCGCCGGTTCGATCCGGGTGCTGGAGCCCTGGATTACAGCCGCCCGGCGGCTGGATTACTGGGCCTATTTCCTGTTGGTGGACGGGGCCCCCCATTACGAGAGCCACTGGGAGTCCCTGGAAGCGCTGGCGCGCATGGGCTTCAAAGTGAACCCCCATCGCCGGCTCTGCCGGGACGCCGAGGAGGTGATCGCCTTCTGGCAGGAGTGGTCCGAGCAGCGGGAGCGGCTGCCGTACGAGATTGACGGCGTGGTGGTCAAAGTGGATTCCACGGCCCAGCAGAGGCTGCTGGGCTGGACCGCCAAGGCGCCGCGCTGGGCGATCGCCTTCAAGTACGCCGCGCGCCAGGCCGAGACGGTGGTCGAGGACATCAGCGTGCAGGTGGGGCGGACCGGCACGCTCACGCCCGTAGCGCACTTGCGCCCGGTCGAGGTGGGCGGCGTCACGGTCTCCCGGGCCACCTTGCACAACGAGGACGAGATCGAGCGGCTGGGCGTCGAGATCGGCGACACGGTGCTCATCGAGCGCAGCGGCGACGTGATCCCCAAGGTGGTGCGCGTGCAGAGCCTGGGCAGCCCGCGGCGGCCCTTCCGCATGCCCTCCCGTTGCCCGGTCTGCGGGGGCAAGGTGGTGCGCGAGGAGGGCGAGGTGGCCAGCCGCTGCATCAACACCAACTGCCCGGCGCGGTTGAAGGAATCCATCCTGCATTTCGCCTCGCGCGGGGTGATGGACATAGACGGGCTGGGCGAAGCGCTGGTGGATCAGTTGGTGGATCGGGGCCTGGTGGGCAGCGTGGCCGATCTGTACCGGCTGAAGCTGGAGGATTTGGTGCCGCTGGAGCGCATGGGGCGCAAGTCGGCCGAGAAGCTGCTGCGCAACATCGAGCAGTCCAAGCAGCAGCCGCTTCCGCGGGTGCTCACCGCCCTGGGGATCCGCTTCGTGGGCGAGCGGACGGCCCAGTTTCTGGCCGAGGCGTTCGGCAGTCTGGAGGCGATCGCGGCGGCCGACGTCGAGACCTTGCAAACCGCCGAGGAGGTGGGGCCGCGGGTGGCCCAGAGCATCTACGAGTTCTTCCGTGAGCCGCGCAACCGCGAACTGGTCGAGCGCCTGCGAGAGGCGGGACTGCGCTTCGAGCACCGCGCGCCGCGCCGCCGCGGGGGTCCGCTGGAGGGCCGGACCTTCGTGCTCACCGGCACGCTGCCCACGCTGACGCGCGAGCAGGCCCGGGCGATGATCGAGGCGGCCGGCGGCAAGGTCACCGGATCGGTCAGCAAGAAGACCGATTACGTGGTGGCGGGCGAGGAGGCGGGCTCGAAGCTGGCCAAGGCGCGCGAGCTGGGCGTGGCGGTGATTGACGAAGCGGGCCTGCGGCGCCTGCTGGGCGAATCGGCCTGAGCCGCGCCGGGCGGTGTGCGCTAGGCTGGAAGTTGCGCGGCTTGTTCAGTGGCGTGGCCGGGACGCTGGTAAGCTGGGGGCCGCCGGGGGTGTTCCTGCTGGCGCTGCTGGATTCGGGCGGGATTCCCATTCCGGTGGGCGTGGACGCGCTGATCGTGGCGGTGGCGGCGCGCAGCGCTCGGGCGGGGCTGCTCTGCGCGGCGCTGGCGGCGGCCGGGTCGGCCCTGGGCTGCCTGTTCCTGTTTCATCTCGGGCGCAAGGGGGGCGAAGCGTACGTGGATCGCAAGGCCCGCGGCCGCTCGGGGGCGGCGCGTTTCGGGCGTTGGTTTCGCCGCTACGGGCTGCTGACGGTGTTCGTGCCGGCCTTGGTTCCGGCGCCGCTGCCCACCAAGGTGTTCGTGCTGCTGGCCGGGGCGATGAAGGCTCCCCGGACGGCTTTCCTGGTGGTGGTGCTGGCGGCGCGCCTGCCGCGTTACTTCGGGCTGGCGTGGTTGGGATCGTGGTTGGGGGCGCGGTCGGCCGAGGTGTTTCGCGATCACGGCTGGGCTCTGGCGGCGGCCGCCGCGGGCCTGTTCCTGGCCCTGGCCGGCCTGCTGAAACTCGCCTCCCGCCGGCGGGGCGGGGTTACAATGGCAGGCGCGAGCGATGTGGAAAGCAACCCGTCGTGATTTCCTGTTCGGGGCGGCCTGCGGGCCGTTGTCGGTGCGCGGTGCGGCGGCGCGGCGGATCCGCGTAGAGAGCGTCCGCTTCGACTACGAGGATTATCGCTACCGCACGCCCATCAAGTTCGGCGGCGTGGCCTTGGACCGGGCGACCATCCTGAACGTGCACTGCGTGGTGCGCGACGCCGGAGGCAAGACCGCCCGCGGCTTCGGCTCCATGCCGCTGGGCAACATCTGGGCCTGGCCCTCGAAGCTGCCTTACGAGACCACCCTGGGGGCGATGAAGGAGCTGGCGGGACGCATCGCCCGCATCACGGGCGAGGCGGACGTGGCCGGCCACCCGGTGGATATCAACACGGCGCTCGAGCCGGAGTACCTGAAGGCGGCCGCCGAGGTGGCGCGCGATCTGAAGCTGCCCGAGCCGGTCCCCAAGCTGGCGACGCTGGTTACGGCCAGCCCGTTCGACGCCGCCATTCACGACGCCTACGGCAAGCTGTACGGGCTGAGCTGCTACCGGACCTACGGCCCGGCGTTCATGGAGCACGACCTGGCGCGTTACCTGTTGCCGGAGTTCAAGGGCGAGTATCTGGAGCGGTACGTGCTGCCGGAGCCCAAGCCGCGCATGCCCCTGTACCACCTGGTGGGCGCGCTGGATCCCCTCACCGAGCAGGACATTACGCAGCGGATCAACGACGGGCTGCCCGAGACGCTGCCCGAGTGGATCGTCTACAACGGCCTGACCCACCTGAAGATCAAACTGAACGGCAACGATCTGGCCTGGGACGTCGAGCGCGTGCTGCGGGTGGATCGCGTGACGAGCGAAACCCAGGCGCGCCGGGGCGTGAAGAGCTGGTATTATTCGGCGGACTTCAATGAGAAGTGCCCCAACGTCGAGTACCTGCTCGAGTTCCTGCGCCGGGTCAAAGAGAAGTCGCCCGCCGGCTTCCAGCGCATCCAGTACATCGAGCAGCCCACGGCGCGCGACCTGAAGGCCCACCGGCATAACGTGATGCATGAGGCCGCCAAGCTGCGGCCCATCGTGATAGACGAGTCGCTGACGGACCTGGAGAATCTGCTGCTGGCGCGCGAGATGGGCTACACCGGCGTGGCCTTGAAAGCCTGCAAGGGGCAGAGCCAGGCGCTGCTGATGGCGGCTGCGGCGCAGAAGTTCCGGATGTTTCTCTGCGTGCAGGATCTGACCTGTCCGGGCGCCTCCCTGATTCACTCGGCCGGGCTGGCGGCGCATGTCCCGGGGGTGGCGGCCATCGAGGCCAACGCGCGCCAGTACGTGCCGGCGGCCAACAAGGGCTGGGAAGAGAAGTTCCCGGGCATCTTCCGCATCAAGGACGGCCTGATGCGGACCGGGGTGCTGCGCGGTCCCGGCCTGAGCGCCGTGCCGGCCTGAGGGCCCGGCGGGCGGCTACGGTTCGGCCTCCACCAGCCGGCCGTCGAGCATGCGGACCACGCGGTGCGCGTAGGCGGCCACGCTGGGATCGTGCGTGATCAGCAGGATGGTCTGGCCGAGGCGTTCGTTCAAATCGCGCAACACGCCCAGCACGGCGGCCGAGTTCTGCGAGTCCAGGTTGCCGGTAGGCTCGTCGGCCAGCAGGATGGCCGGATGATTCACGATGGCGCGGGCGATGGCCACCCGCTGCTGTTCGCCCCCGGAGAGCCTGGAGGGCTTGTGGCGCAGACGGTCGCGGATGCCCAGCAGATCGAGCACCTGGAGGAACCAGGGATCCTGATCCTGGTCGCGCCCGGCGATGTGCCGCGCGATGGCGATGTTGTCGGCCGCGGTGAGGGTGGGCAGCAGATTGAACTTCTGAAAGACGAAGCCCACCATGCGGCGGCGCAAGGCGGTGCGCTCGGCGTCGGATAAGCGCGCCAGATCCCGGCCGGCGACCAGCACCTCGCCCGCGCTGGGGGCCAGCAGCCCGCCCAGGATGTGGAACAGGGTGGACTTGCCGGAGCCGGAGGGCCCGGCCACGCAGAGAAACTCCCCCCGGGGCACCGTCAGATTGACCCCCCGCAAGGCGTGCACCTCGACCTCGCCCACCCGGAAGACCTTGCGCAGATCGCGGGTCTGGATGATCGGCTCATTCATAGGCCAGCGCCTCGATGGGGTCCTGGCGCGCGGCCCGCCAGCCGGGATAGGTGGCGCCCAGCAAGGCGCCCGCCAGGGCGATCAGGCCCGCGAGGCCCCACCAGTCCGGCACGATCATCTGGGTGAGCGAAGCCGGGGCCCAGCTCATGATCAGCCAGCGCGTCAGGTAGCTGAACAGGATGCCCAGCAGCGTGCCGGCCAGCGCCAACAGGAGGGTTTCGCGAAACAGGATGTTGAGCACGTAGCCGGGCGACGCTCCCAGCGCCTTCAGAATGCCGATCTCGCGCGTGCGCTCCAGCACCGCGGTATACATCGCCAGGAAGACCACCAGGAAGCCCACCACCACCGCCAGCGCCACGATCACCCCGATGAAGGCCTTCAGCCCGGGAACGTTGCTCACCGAGATCAGGGAGGTCAACTCCTCCATCGAATAAATCGGATAGTCCTTGAGCTGCGCTTTGAGCGCGGCGATGACCGCCGGAACGTTGGCCGGATCGTCCAGCTTGACCCAGACCTGGCTGATCTTGCCGGTGTTGGCGGTCAGGTCCTGGAGGACCTCCAGCGGGATCACCAGGCGGGCCAGCTTGCCCTCCTCGACCACGGCCGCCACGCGCCAGTCGCGATTGAGCAGGCGCAGGGTCGAGCCGGCCCGCAGGTGGTTCTGCTGCGCGTAGTAGCGGTCCACGATGATCTGGCCCGGGCCGCGGATGGGACCGCCTTCCAGGTACTTGAAGCCGCCGCTGAGGCGCTCGAACTCCTCCAGTTTGACGCCCGTGATGGTGGTGACGCCGCTCAAGGGATGGGTCATGCTGCCCACGGCGTGCGTCACGTGCGGCTGGCGCAAGAGGAAATCCACCATCTTCTCCGACATGGGGGCGCTGGAAAGTCCGATCAGCGAGGTGCCCGGCGGGCGAACCACGATGTCGGCGCCCACGCCCCGCGCCCGGCGGGCCACGTCGGCCAGCATGCCTCGGCTCAGCCCCACCAGCGTCAGCATCATGGTGACTTCGACCCCGATGGCGACGACGCTTAAGGCGGTGCGCACCGGCCGGTGCTTGAGATTCTCCAGGACCAGTTTGTTGACCAATCCCCTATTATCCTAGGCGGCGCCGTCCGCCCGCTAGAGCCACAAACTGCGCCGGCGGCTGCGCAGCAGCCAGATGAAGAACGGCCCGCCCAGCAGGGCGGTAATCACGCCCACAGGCAGCTCGGTGGGGGCCAGCGCGGTCCGCGCCAGGGTGTCGCACAGGGCCAGAAAGGGCGCTCCCGCCAGAAACGAGCAGGGAATCAGCAGCCGGTGATCGGCGCCCAGCCTCAGGCGCAGAGCGTGGGGCACGATCAGTCCTACGAAGCCGATCGGCCCGGTGAGCGCGGTGATCGAGCCGGCGATGAAGGAGCCGGCCAGATAGCCGGCCAGCATCAGCCGCCCGGTCGCCACGCCGCGCGCCGCCGCCCATTCCTCGCCCACCGCCAGCAGGTTCCACTCGCGCGCCCTCCGGAATACGTAGCCCAGCACGGGCAGGACCGCCGCCGCCAGCGCCGCCAGCGCCGGGTAGGAGACCGCCTCGATGCCGCCCATCAGCCAGCGCACGATGGCGATGGACTGCGCGAAGCCGGCCACATACTGAAGCAGCAGAATGGCCGCCAGGCAAATACTGTTGATCGTCACCCCGGCCAGCAGGAGCGTGAAGGAGGACATGCGCCGTCCCTCGGAAGCCAGAGCGAGCACCAGCGCCAGCACCGCAGCCGCGCCGGCAAAGGCCGCCACCCAGACGGCGGGCAGCCCGGCCAGCTCCTGCCATCCCAGCGAGATGGCCAGCACCGCGCCGAGCGAAGCGCCGCTGGAGACCCCGAGCGTGTAGGGCGTGGCGAGGGCGTCGCGCAGCAGCGCCTGGAAGAGCGTTCCGGCCACCGCCAGCGCACCGCCCGCCAGCAGCGCCAGCAGCACGCGCGGCAGCCGGGCCTCAAACAGAATCTGGTAATCCGGCGAAGCGCCCGCCCAGGCGCGGCGCAGATCCACCGCCGCCGGGCCGATCAGGGGAAGGACCAGCAAGGCCAGCGCCGGCGCGCAGGCCGCCACCAGGATGGCGGCAGTGAAGCTGCGTTTACTGGCCATAGACGATCCAGGGCCTCCCGCCGGAGCCCCGCTCCAGCCGGGCTTCCACTCCGAAGACCTCCCGCACCGCCTCCGGCGCCAGCACCGCCTCGGGAGCGGCGTCCGCCCGCACCCGGCCCGCCCGCAGGGCGACGATGCGATCGGCGAAGCCGGCGGCCAGATTCAGATCGTGGGTCACGGCGACGACCAGCAAGCCCTGCCGGCTCAGCTCGGCCAGCAGGCGGTAGATCGCGATCTGGTGCTTGAGATCCAGAAAGGTCGTCGGCTCGTCCAACAACAGCACGCGCGGCGCCTGGGCCAGAGCCGAGGCCAGGATGACGAGCTGGCGCTCGCCGCCGGAGAGCGAGCGGAAATCCCGCCGGCGAAACGGGAGGGTATCGGTGAGGCGCATGGCGCGCTCGACCGCCTCGCCGTCCTCGGGGGACTCGAACAGGCCTCCGGCGTGCGGCGTGCGACCCATCAGCACCACCTGCTCGGCCGTGAAGGGGAACTCGATGCGCACGGATTGGGGCACGAAGGCGACCTCGCGGGCGAAGGCGCGCCGCCCCCAGCGCCGCACTTCGCGCTCCCGGTAGAGGCACTGGCCGCGGTAGCCGGGCCGCAAGCCGGCCATGATCCCCAGCAGGGTGGACTTGCCCGCGCCGTTGGGGCCCACGATCGCGGCGAACTGCGGCCCGGAGAACTCCAGCGTCGCCCCCTCCAGCACCGTCGCGCCGTTGTAGCTGAAGCCGACGTCGTGCAGCCGGAAGATGGCCTCAGCGCCCATGGATCATCTCGGCCAGGGCCCGCGCCGCCTCGGCCACCCGCGGGCCGGGAACCAGAAAAGCGGCCGAAGCGGCCGCGTACACCCGGCCCGAGCGCACCGCGCTCAGGGCGGGCTGCCTCCGCCACAGGGCGACTACGGCGCGCCGCCGCCGCTCGTCGAAGCTCTCCGGATCGGCCATCTCGCCCAGATCCACGATCACCTCGGGGTCGCGGGCCAACACCGCCTCCAGGGGAACCTTGCCGTAGGCCGAAACGGTATCGGCGAAAATGTTTCGACCGCCCGCCAGCCCGATCAGCTCGTCCAGATACGAGCCCCGCCCGGCCGCTACGATCCCCTCCAGCCGCCCGGGCGTGCGCCCCAGCACGATCAGGGTCCGCGGCCGGGGCCGTCCCGCCGTGCGCCGGGCCAGCGCCTCCAGCTCGGCCCGAAGGCGCGCGTTCAGGGCGGCCGCCCGCTCGGGCACGCCCGCCGCCCGTCCGATGCGCTCGATGGAATCGTAGATGCCGGCCAGGGCGCCGTCGTCCACCTCCAACCCGGGCCGGCGCGCCCCCGGCGGCAGCCCGCCCCGGCGCACGCCCGTCCGCTCGACGATCACCAGGTCCGGCCGCGCCGCCACGATCAACTCCAGGTTGGGACGCAGATAATCCCCGATCTTCGGCTTGCGGGCCGCCTCGGGCGGGTAGCGGCAGAAGGTGGTCACGCCCACCACGCGGTCCCCCAAACCGAGCGCGAAGAGCATCTCGGTGATGCTGGGCGCGGTCGAGACGATACGCCCCGGCGGCGCCGCCACGAGCGCCGCCAGGGCGGCCAGCGCGGTCACCATTCCAGTCGCAGCCCGCCGGTCAGGCTGCGCGAGAGATTGCTGTAGCCCAGCACCTCGTGATAGCGGGCGTTCAGCAGGTTCTCCACGCGCAGGTAGGGAATCCAGCGCCCGAAGCCGCGCAGAGTCAGCGCCGCCCAGACGTTCTGGTAGCCCGGATTGCGTGTCACGCCGAACAGATCGTTATCCTGCCGCTCGCCCATTAACACCGCCCCGGTCTGAAGCCAGAAGGTTCGCCGCGTCCAGGCCAGCGACAGGGCGGCGGCGTTGCCCGGCCGCCGCGCCAGCTCCTGCCCTACTCCGGTGAACGGCGAGTTGGGGGAGCTGGAGCGCGTGATGCGCGTGCGCAGCCGGGTGTACTGGCCGGAGACCAGCAGCGACGGCCTCAGGCGCGCCTGAGCGGAGAATTCCCCGCCCCGGGCCCGGGAGGCCTCCACATTCCGCCAGGTCGAGGGCTCCGGGTAGGGCAGGAAGACGAACACGATCAGGTCGCGGAAGGAGTTGTCGAAGATCGAGACCTCGGTGCGCAGCCGGCGGTTGAACCAGGCCTGCACCAGGCCGACTTCGAAGCTCGAGGTCTTTTCCGGGCGCAGAGCCGGGTTGCCCACGAACCAGGGATCGCGCGCGAAATTCTGTAGCAGACTGGGCTCGGTGATGCCCTGTCCGGCGCTAAGGCGGAGAAATGTTTCCGGCCGGCGCCCGCGCTCGCCCGAAAGGCGGAAGCTGGCCGCGCCGCGCGGCGCCGTCTTGGCGCCGTAGGCGCTGCTGTGCTCCAGGCGGAGGCCGCCGGAAAGGAAGACCCGCCCGCCCAGATTCTGCTGCCGGTAGGCGAACAGGCCGTGATTGCGTCGCGCCACGTCGCGCCCGGTGACCTGACCCGCCTGCCGCTCGTACTCATAGCCGAAGATCGCCGGCCCGCCGCCGGCCGTCAACGCGCCCTCGTAGTGGAACCCGGCGCGGGAGGCCTCCCAAAGGTAGGGATCGGAAGGGAACAGCGTCACCTCGCGCACCGCCAGGCGCATGCCGGCGGGGATTTCCGAGGCCGGCAGCCGCGGATCGGCCAGCCGGACCAGATACGTTCGCGGCACGGGCCGGGGCTCGTCGCGCACCAGCGCCGCCACCTGATAAGGGCCGCCTACGCCGTTGTCAATGTAGGTGTCCCGCAGGCGGTGGAAGCGGAACCCGGCGCGCTGGGCGTAGCGGGCCCCGCGCACGTCCTCCAAGCGCAAGGCGGCCAGCCAGTCGCGGCTCAACTGGCGGGCGTCGTAGTTGATGATGCCGTAGCCGACCTGGTTGGGTGTTCCCACGGCGGCGTCGGCCCCGCGCAACAGGCCGCGCAACTCGGTGGCGGCGGCCAGGCGCAGCCCCACCTGCGCGGTCCCCTGGGTGTTGCGGAAAAAGTCGTTGGGATATTCCCCCGCGGTGTGGAACTGCTCGGCCCCCAGCGAGTAATCCAGGCGCGCGCCCGATCCGCCGGAGAGGGCCGCGATCCAGCGATCGGTGCCGAAACTGCCGCGCTCATAGGAGAGCGAGCCGCGGGGCAGACGCCTTTCAGGTTCGCCCCGACGGGTGAACAGTTGGATCACGCCGGAAGAGGCTTCCGCGCCGAACAGGACGCTGCCCGGGCCGCGGACCACCTCGACCCGTTCCAGAGGCGCGGTCGAAAGTGCGGCCAGGTTGACCTCTCCGCCGGGATCGTTCAGCGGCACGCCGTCCATCAAGACAAGGGTGCCGGTGCGCTGGCCGCCGCGCGCGAAGACCTGAGTGAGGCTGCCTTGGCGGCCGTAGCGCGCCACGTGCAGGCCGGCCAACTCGCGTAGGGGCTCGGCCAGCGGCGGAAGCTGGCGCTCGAGCAGATCCCGGCGGGTGAGCACTTCGGAGGCCATACCCGCCTCCTCGGGCGTGGTCTGACGTCGGGTGGCCGAGACCACGACCCGCTGGGCCAGGGCCTCGATGGCCAGCTCGATGCGGGCCGGTACTCCGGCGGCCAGTTCGACTTGGGCGGTTTGGAACCCGGGCGCCTCGATGGTGGCCCGACAGCGGGCGACGCCGGCCAGCAGGAAGCGCCCGTCCAACCCGGTGGTCGCCGTGCGGCCGTCGCAACTGACGCGCGCTCCGGCCACCGCGCCTCCGGACGGATCGGCCACCAGACCTTCGAGCAGGGGCTGCTGGGCGCAGAGGGCGGCCGCGGGAATCAAACAGGCTAGAAAGGAAAGGTTCGTGTCGGCCATGAGTCGTTCTCCCTCGGAACGTTTCACTCATCGCGATCCGCGCCGCCCGGCTGGGCCGGCGCCGCGAATCTCCGGCGAGGAACCGGTCTCCTGACTTGCGACCGGGCCTTTCCCGCGCAGCGGGTGCGCAGCCTTCCCGCCCGAAGGCAGTGACTGCGCGGCCCTGTTTCAGGGTCGCTCACAGTTGCGGGGCAGTGGCGGATTCGCACCGCCTTCCCGTTCATTCCTCGCCCGCAGGTGAGGGCCGCCCTTTGGGCGACCAGACCGAGTATAGCAAAGCCGGGCCGGGCGGCACGGCCGAGCTCCGTGCGGCGGCCTGCGCCCGGCCTCCGCCGGGGCTCGAGCCGAGCGGGAGGCGGGAACAAGCCTGCGGCCCCGGGGCGGCGGTGTACATTGGAGTTGTCCGGAACTCTGCCGACGCGGTCCGGGCTTGGGGGTGGCGGACGGTGAGCGCTGCTTCGGATTTTCTGACCACAACGCTGGGAGCGACCGGCCGCAGGGTATTCCGTCTGGGCCTGTCGGCTTCCTACCGCCCCGGGGAGCGCACGGTGCGCGCCGGGCTGGACGCGGGGATGAACTACCTGTTCTGTTACGCCGTGGACACGCATATGACGCGCGTGATCCGGGAGCTGAACGCCGACCGCCGCGAACAGATCCTGATCGCTACCGGGGCCTACAACTGGGTGCTCTGGCACACGCCGCTGAAGCGCTCGCTCGAAAAAGCTCTGCGGCGCCTGCGGACCGATTACATTGACGTGTTCCACTTCCTGGGGGTGATGAAGCCCCGCCATTTCGGGCCGCGCGTGCGCGAGGAACTGGCCCGGTTGCGGGCGGATCCGCGGGTGCGGGCGGTGGCGGTCTCCTGTCACGACCGGAAGCTGGCGGGGGAGCTGGCGGCCCAAGGGGCGGTGGATGTGCTGATGGTCCGCTACAATGCCGCGCACCGCGGGGCTGAGAGCGAGGTGTTCCCGCATGTGTCCCGCCATAACACCGGGGTGGTGAGCTACACGGCGACGCGCTGGGGGAAGCTGCTGGTTCGCCCCCGGGGCTGGCCGGCTGAGGAGCCGACGGCCACCGCCGGCCAGTGCTACCGCTTCGTGCTGTCGAACCCGCACGTGCACGTGGCCTTGACCGCGCCGGGAAGCGAAGCCGAGCTGCGGGAGAACCTGCGGGAGGTGGCACGCGGCCCGCTGGCCGAGGACGAGATGGCTTTCATGCGCCGGTTCGGCGACTACGTGCACGCCCGGGCGGGCTGGTTCATGGGCGGCTGAGGGGGGCGGCGACCCTCGGGCCGGCGCCGCCCCCGGCGGTAGACTATGGTCATGCTCACTCGCCGGCAAATCTTGGAGGTGCTGGGCGCGGGGGCGCTGGCGGGGCGGGCGCGGGCGGCGGCGCCCCTTCCGGCCCTGGCCCACCGCACGTTGGGACGGACGGGACGCTGGGTGACGCCCTTCGGACTGGGCGGCCAAGGAGCGCTCCAGTTTCCCGCCTCGGAGGCCGAGTCGGTGGACATCATCGTGCGGGCCATCGAGCTGGGCGTCAACTACCTGGACTCGGCCAACGCCTACGGCCCCAGCCAGTCCCTTTACGGGCAGGCTTTCTGGAAGCTGCGCATCACGCCCGGCCACCCGGACCACGAGCCGGCCTTGCGCGAGCGGCTCTTCATCGCCAGCAAGACCGGGCAGCGCTACGCCTTCGATCGGAGCCGTCCCCAGGCCGCCACCGCCGTCAGCGAACTGCGCCGGTCGCTGACCCAGATGTTCGGAGACGGCCAGGGCTGGGTTCCCGACAACGCCTATCTGGACCTGATTCAGATCCACAACCTCACCACCCAGCAGCAGGTGGATCAGATCTACGAGGCGCTGGAGCTGCGCGGGGGCAAGATGCCGGACCGCATCGGCGCTCTGGCCGGCCTGCTGGATTACCGCGACGGCACCAATTTCACCGGTCTGAACCCGGAGTACCGGCGCTGGGTGCGGCACATCGGCATCACCGGGCATCTGAGTTCGCCCGTGTTGATGTACGCCATCCAGCGGGACGAGCTGAACATCCTGGACACCCTGCTGGTGGCGCTGAACGCCAACGACCGGCGCTACTTGTCCCACCAGTACAACGTGATTCCGCCGGCGCTGGCCAAAGGCATGGGCATCATCGCCATGAAGATCTTCTCGGCCGGGGGCATTTACACGGGGATGCAGCGCCAGCCGCGCCAGACGGGCGAGTTGATCCGCACGGTGGGCGTGCCGGGCGGAGTGGACAGTGCGGACCTGATCCGCTATCCGCTCTCGGTTCCGGGGGTGGCGGTGGCGATCGCCGGCGTCGCGCGGGTGGACCGGGAGCGCCCGGAGAACGATCAGATCGCCCACAACCTGGCGGCCGCGGTCCAGGACCGAGCCTCGGAGGCCGAGCGGCAGCGCATCGAGAGCGCGGTGGCCGAGCGGCACGGAACCGGGACCAATTACTTCCAGGAGGCGGCGCGGGGGCTGGTGCATCCGCCGCCGCCCAAGGTCGAGCAAGACGGGGACCGGGTCTGGGTGCGCTGGACGACCGGCTTCGCGGCCGGCGAGCCGATCCGCTCCTACAAGATTTACTCGGGACCGGAGCTGCGGGCCTGGGTTCCCTTCCGCCCCCAAACCAGCAGCGCGCCGCTGTCGCTGCCCTTGCCCTCCTACATGGTGGGCGACGAGCCGGTGCGCGTGGAGGCCTCCACCGAGCGGCCGCCCTGGTAGGGCCTGGAGCGGGCGGCGCTACAATAGCGGCCGTTGCCGGAAGTCACAGGATGCGATCGGCTGCGCGTGGTGCTGGTCGAGCCGCGCAATCCGCTGAATATCGGCGCGGCGGCGCGGGCCATGAGCAACTTCGGCTTCTCTTGCCTGCGGCTGGTGAACCCTTACGCGGCGGCCTACCGCGAGGCGCGCTCGGCGGTAGGTGCGGCGGCGCTGCTGGCCGCAGCCCGGGAGTTCCCGAGCGTGGCCGAGGCGGTGGCGGATTGCACGCTGGTGGTGGGCACCGCCGGGACGAGCGCCCGCGATCCGCAGCATCCCGTGCGACGCCTGGAGGCGGGCGGCCGCCTGATCCGCCGGGCCTTGAGGCAGGGGCCGGTGGCGCTGCTGTTTGGCTCGGAGAAGTTCGGCCTTTCCAACGAGCAGTTGAGCCACTGCCACTGGCTGCTGCGCATCCCCACCCGGCCCGAGCACGAATCCATGAATCTGGGGCAGGCGGTGGCGGTCTGTCTTTACGAGCTGGCGCGGGACTCCGCGGCCGCCCGCCGCGCCCCTCTGCGCGCGCGGCGCGCAACGGCCGGCGCGCTGGAGCGCCTGACCGAGGTGTGGCTGGAGGTCCTCGGGCGCAGCGGCTATGTGAACCCGCCCACGGCCGGCTCGACCGGCTTGAAAACCCGCCGCCTGGTGCGCCGCCTGGATCTTTCCGCCCGCGACGCCCAGGCGCTCACGGGCATGTTCCGGCAGATCCTCTGGAAACTGACGAGGAACCAACCATGAGCAGGACGCAAATCCGCCTCGAGCTGTTGCGCCCGCCGGACGCGGCCACCCTGGAGCGTCTGCTGCGGGCCCACTCCATTTACGGGCTGCTGCGCCTGACGCCCGAAAGCGCCGGCGGCGGGCTGCTGGTCGAGTTCGACGCCACGCGACTGAGCGAGCAGGAGGTGATCTCCCTGCTGCGCCGGTTGGGCGTCCCGGTCAGCCTTTCTCGCTCGAGCGTCGTTCCCAGCCCGGCTTGAACAGGGGCAAGTAGTTCTCGGGCTGGTAAGGGTGCTTGAGGATCTCCTCGAGGTTGAGGTCAATGCCCAGGCCCGGGCGCTCCGGGATCTCGATGTAGCCGTCGGCCACCTCGACCGGGTGGGTGACGATGTCGCGCTCCCAGGGCTCGTTGAATTCGTCGAAGATTTCGTGGATGAGGAAATTGGGCAGCGAGGCGTTCAGTTGCACGCAGGCGGCCGAGCAGACCGGCCCCTGGGCGCTGTGGGGCGCGATCATGCCGTAGTGCGCGTCCACCATATCGGCGATCTTGCGGGCGGCGAACAGGCCGCCCAGATTCAAAGGCTCCGGCTGGTAGATGTTCACGGCGTTGTAGGCCAGCAGCTCGGCGAACTGCTGCTTGTTGAACAGATTCTCGCCGGTGGCGATCGGGACGGGGCTGCGGCGCGCCACCTCGACCAGGGCCGCGATGTTGGTATGGGGCACCGGCTCCTCGAACCAGAGGGGTCGGAAGGGGTGCATGGCCCGGGCGAATTCGATCGCGGTGGCCGGGTTGAAGCGGCAGTGGCCCTCGATGAGCAGGTCCACCGAGTCGCCCACGGCCGCTCGCACGGCCCGGATGATCTCCAGCGAGAGATCGAATTCCCGGCGGGGCAGCACGCGCCAGTTGTCGCCGAAAGGATCGAACTTCAGGGCGGTGTAACCCCGGCGGGCCACCTCGGCCGCCTTTTCGGCGAAGCTTTCCGGGGTGCGCGGGCCGCGGTACCAGCCGTTGGCGTAGGCGCGCAGCTTGCGGTGGCAGCGGCCGCCCCAGAGGTTGTAGACCGGCTGGCCCAGGGCCTTGCCGATGATGTCCCAGCAGGCGATCTCGATGGCCGCCACCGCGCACATATGGATCTGCGCGCCGTCGCTGTAGACGTCGCGAATGAGCCGCTGGCTGAGGATTTCGATCTGGAAGGGATCCATGCCCACTACGAAGGGCTTCAACTCGTGAATGGCGGCTTCGACCGTGCGGGCGAAGTAGTTGAGCGTGCCCTCGCCCACGCCGTAGATGCCTTCGTCGGTGTGGACCCGGGTGAAGAGCCAGTTCTTCCAGGGGTTGCCCGCGATATAGGTCTCGACGGCGGTGATCCTCATGCCAGCCATCTTAACCCGGGGGTTCAACCCGCCGGCTCGGCCTGGACCGGGTTCTCCAGCGCGCCGATGCCTTCGATTTCGACCCGCACCAGGTCGCCCGGCGCCAGCGGGCCGATGCCGGCCGGCGTGCCGGTGGCCACCAGATCGCCCGGCTCCAGCGTCATCACGGCCGTGATGTGGGCCAGGATGCGGGCGATCGAGAAAACCATCTCGGCGGTCGAGGCGTCCTGGCGGAGCCGGCCGTTGACCCAGGTGCGCAGCCGCACCTGCTGGGCGGACAGCTCGCGGCGCGGCACGATCCAGGGACCCGCGGGGCAGAAGGTGTCGAAGCCCTTGGCCCGGGTCCACTGGCCGTCTTTCTTCTGAAGGTCGCGGGCCGTGACGTCGTTGACGCAGGTGTAGCCGAGGATGTATTCGGCCGCCTGGTCCTCGCTCAGGTAGCGCGCTCTGCGGCCGATGACGACGCCCAGCTCGCCCTCGTGATCCACGCGCGAGGACAGGCGGGGCAGCAGGATCGGATCGCCCGGCGCGGCCAGCGCCGAGGGAGGCTTCAAGAAGATCAGCGGCTCGGCGGGCACCGGGTTGTCGAGCTCCTTGGCGTGCTCGTGGTAATTGCGGCCTACGCAGACGATCTTGGTGGGCCGGCAGGGCGGCAGCAGGCGCACGCGGCTCAGCGGCCATTGGGCGCCGGTGCGGACCGACCAGACCGCATCGGTCTCCAAGACGGTATCCTCCTCCAGCAGGCCGTACTTCACCAGGGGCGAAGAGTCGGCCGCGGTGGCGGGCAAGGCCGGATCCAGGCTGAAGCGAACGAGTTTCAAGGGGCTATGACCTCCACAGCAGAAGATGGCGGGCTCTGGTTGCCGCGGGCATCCGCGGCCGAGACCGCGTAGCGATAGCGTTTGCCGGATTGGACGTCGCGATCGGAAAAGCCGGGCAGCTCCAGCAACGGGCTGAGGCGTTCCAGCGGGCCGTCCTCCAAGGCCCGCCAGACGTAGTAACCGCGCAGGTCGCTTTCCTGGTTGCGATCCCAGAGCAGCTCGACGCCGTCGGCCCCGGCCACGGCCCGCAGGCCGGAGGGGATGGCGGGCGGGAAGCGGTCCTCGGGCGTGACGGCGAGGGGGGCGCAGGGCGGGCTGACCGCTTCCGCCTCGCCGCTGCGCAGCACGGCCTGCAGCGAATACTCCCAGCGCCGCCCGAACTCGGCGGATGCGTCGGTGAACGCCGGGGTATCGGTCTCGCCCAGCCGCTCCGCCTCCTGCTGCCCGGGCCCGCGGCGCCACAGGCGGAAGCGGACGCCCGGGCGGTCCGCCGGCGTCCAGCTCAGGCGGACGCCCTCGGGCGCGGCCTCGGCTTTCAGGCCGGCCGGCGGCGTCAGCGGCTCGATCACAGGCAGGACCGCCAGGTTGGACCACTCGCTGAAGCGTCCCTTGGGACCCGCCGCACGGACGCCCAGGATGAGCTCGCGGCCCACCCAGGGCCGGGCGGGCAGCTCCGCCTTCGCCGGGCCGGGCGCCGCGGCCTCCACCGGTATGGTTTCGGCTTGGGCAGCCCAGCGGTGAATGTCAAAGCCGCCCTCGGGGGCCGGTCCGGCGCGCAGCTCGACGGCCCGCAGCTTGCGCAGCGCCACCCCGTCGGTGGTCAGCTCCGGCAGGGTGAAGCGGACCAGGATTCGGTCGCCGTATTGCTCGGCGCGCAGGTCGGCGATGCGCTCGGGGATGTTCAAGGAGGGCGGCAGGGGATCGCCCGGCGAACCGCAACCGGCCTCCAGCAACAGGGCGGCAAGCACGAGCAGCGGCGGGCGGCTCACAGGATATACCGGGTCAGGTCCTGGTCCTTGATGATGTCGGCCAACTGGCGGCGGACGTAAGCGGCGTCAATGCGCACGTGCTTCTTCTTCAGGTCCGGTCCTTCGAAGGAGATCTCTTCGAGCACTTTCTCCATGATGGTGTGCAGGCGTCGGGCGCCGATGTTCTC
Organism: Solibacteraceae bacterium; assembly: GCA_037444625.1. GTDB lineage: Bacteria > Acidobacteriota > Terriglobia > Bryobacterales > Bryobacteraceae > DTHT01. The sequence goes on along the minus strand of JBBIMA010000019.1, from coordinate 4,277 downwards.
GGTGCTTTCGTTGACCCGGGCGGCGTAGCGGGCCACCTCCTCCAGGGCGTCGTCGGTGAAGGTGAGCTTGATGCCCTCGGTTTCCAGCAGGGCGGTGTACTGCTTGATGAGGGCGTTCTTGGGCTCCTTGAGGATGCGGATGAAGTCCTCCTCGGTGAGGGGCTTCAGCTCGACGCGGATGGGGAAGCGCCCTTGCAGCTCGGGGATCAAGTCGCTGGGCTTGGAGACGTGGAAGGCCCCGGCGGCGATGAACAGGATGTGATCGGTGCGCACGAAGCCGTAGCGGGTGTTGACCGTGGTGCCCTCGACGATGGGCAGGATGTCGCGCTGCACGCCCTCGCGGCTGACGTCCGGGCCGTGGCCGCTCTCGCGCCCGGCGATCTTGTCAATCTCGTCCAGGAAGATGATGCCGTTGCGCTCCACCCGCTCCAGGGCCACGCGGGTGACCTGGTCCATGTCAATCAGCTTCTGCTCCTCCTCCTGGGTGAGATAGTCCAGCGCCTCGCTGACCCGCATCTTGCGCTTGCGGGTGCGGCCGCCGAACAGCCCGGGCAGCATGTCGCGGATCGAGACGTCCATTTCCTCCACCCCGGTGCTGGTGGTGATCTGGAAGGTGGGGCCGGGTTCGCGCACGTCAATCTCGACGATCCGGTCGTCCAGCTTGCCCGCCCGCAGGCGCTCGCGCAGTTTTTCGCGCGTGCGCTCGACGCTTTCGCTGCCCTCGGGTTGGGAGGGCATGAGCAGCTCGAGCAGGCGGTCCTCGGCGTTGCGCTCGGCCCGGTCTCCGACCTCCTCGGCCCGCTCCTCGCGCACCATGTCAATGGCGATCTCCACCAGGTCGCGGATCATGGACTCGACGTCCCGGCCCACGTAGCCGACCTCGGTGAACTTGCTGGCCTCGACCTTCAGGAAGGGGGAGTTGGCCAGACGCGCCAGGCGCCGCGCGATCTCCGTCTTGCCCACCCCGGTGGGGCCGATCATGAGGATGTTCTTGGGCATCACCTCCTCGGCCATCTCCGGATCCAGCCGCTGCCGGCGGATGCGATTGCGCAGCGCCACCGCCACCGCCCGCTTGGCCTCCGTCTGGCCCACGACGTACTTGTCGAGCTCCCGGACGATTTCCCGGGGCGTCAGCTCGTCCAGCGCCGGCTCTTCCTCGACCGATTGCACGGGAAGATAGATGACCATCAGCCCAACTCCTCGAAGGTGGCCCGTTCGTTGGTGTAGATGCAGATCTGGCCGGCGATCGCCATGGCTTCCTCGGCGATGCGCCGCGCGTCCAGCTCGGTGTTGCGCAGCAGGGCGACGGCGGCCGCCTTGGCGAAGGGGCCGCCCGAGCCGATGGCGGCCACGCCTTCGTCGGGTTCGATCACGTCGCCCGAGCCGCTGAGGATATAGGTGTTGGCGGCGTCGGCCACCAGCAGCAGGGCCTCCAGGTGGCGCAGCACCCGGTCCGTGCGCCACTCCTTGGCCAGCTCGATCACGCTGCGGGTCAGATTGCCGTTGTGCTGCTCCAGCTTGGCCTCGAAGCGGGCGAACAGGGCCACGGCGTCGGCGGTCGAGCCCGCGAAGCCGGCCAGGATCCGATCGTTGTAAAGGCGGCGCAGCTTGCGGGCCGAGGCCTTCAGCACCTCCTGGCCGATGGTGACTTGGCCGTCGCCGGCCATCACGACCTTGCCGTTGCGGCGGACACAGAGAATAGTGGTGGAGCGCACGCGCGGCGTCGCCCGCCGGCCTGCGCCTGGGCGGCTGCTCATGGGGACGCTTTCATTGTAACGCCGGGCGGCGCTTCAGGCGCCGGCCTCGGACTGCGCCCGCGCCCGCAACTCCCGGCAGGCCGACGCCAGGTAGGGAGGCGCCCAATCAGGCAGCGCCCGCGCCAGCGCCTCCGCCAGGTCGCCGAGGTGCTCGGCCAGGAAGCGGCGGGCCGCTTCAGCCGCCCGTTCGGCCCAGTCCGGCTGTCCGCAGGCCAGAGCGTAGGCTTGCTTCAAGCGCAGGTAGCCGAGGAAGCCGGCCTCTACCGAGACGTGATCCGGAGGTTCAGGTCCGCCCGGCCGATACCCGAAGGCTTCATAGACGGCGGTCAGCTCGGCCATCAGCCGGCCCGGGTCCAGGGCGGGATGAGCCGCGGCCTCCCGGCCGGGTGCGGCGCCGCCCGGCCCGAGCAAGGCGTGATACAAGCCCTCACCCGCCTGCTCCAGCGCCTCCTTTGCAGCCTCCGAGAGGCCTTGGGCCGGCAACTCGGCGGCCAGCTCGCCCACCTGCCGGCGCCACTCGTCCGACGGGCATTCCCACAGCAAGGCCAGCAGCCGCCATTCGGCCGCCTGCTCGAGCAATCTTCGCTGCGCGGGGTCGAGGACCGGGCCGCTCACGGCCGCTCCTTCAGCAACAGCGGCGCCCAGCCGGTGCGCATCTTGCGGGCGCCGGCCTCGCCCTCGGCGCCTTGCCAGACGGCGAAGGCCACTTGGGTTCGGGCGCGCGGGGTGAGCCCGGCGGGCAGCGGCCGGACCAGCACCACTTTCCACCGCCCCTTGCCGAAGACGCCGCGGCCGCGGGAGAGCGTCCTGCGGGCGGGCTCGAGCGTCCCGGGTCCCTGCGCGAGCAAATCCTCGACGGGGGAATCGCGCGGTCCGCTGCGGCGGTTGCCCAGCGCATCGGCCGGCATGTAGAGGCGGGCCATCTGCCGCTGTGCGGCCGAGCCGGGCTCGAGCGTGGGGGCGCCGAAAGGATAGTGGTCCACGGCGGCGTTGGGGTAGATCTGACGGATGTCGTCCCGCCGTCCCTCGGTCCAAGCCTGCCAGTCGGCCCGCCAGTAAGTAATCTCGACCGTGCGCCCGGCCTCGCCCATCTGGGGATTGGGCGGCTCGGGCGCCGGCTGCGCGGGAAGCTGGACGGCGCAGGCATCGGCGAAGCGGCCGGGCCCGGTGAGATCGTCCCGCCGGGCGTCGGTCCACTCCAGGCGGAAGGCGATCTCGGCGGCGGCGGCCAGGGCGCGCACGCGGACCTCGGGAGTCGAGGGCTTCATCAGGCGGGGCTCGACGACGTCCTGGGGAAGCAGGCGCGCCACGAACTCGGGCGCGTCCCGCCAGACGGCGTCCTCGGGGTCCAGGGAGGGCCGGGCGACGGGGATGGCGACCACTTCGTTGGCCGGCGCCGGTCCCCGGCGGCAACCCCAGGCGCACAACAGCGCCAGGGCCGCCCACATCGTGCAGCTTCTGCCGAGCCAGTGCATGGCGGACCTCCTCACGGGCAGTTGATGCGCACGATCTGATGGCGGGCGTCGAAGGCGGGCCGCTCGTAGACCGGCTCGCGCAAGGGCACGCGGACCACCTCGGCGCCCTTTTCGTCGCTCCCGCTGACCCACTCGCCCTGCCGCCGCCAGCGCGCCAGCAGCGCTTCGGTGGAACCGAACAGACAGAGCAGCCCGGCCAGATCGGCGTCCCCCGGCGCGGCGCGGTAAACCCGAACCGCCTCGGCCGCTCCCGGTCCGAACATTTGCTCGAGGAAAGGCAGGGGCGCATGCACCGGCGGGATGTAATAGACGTTGGGCTCCAGGCCGAACTGGGGGAACAGGGGCAGGGCCGCCTTGCGGATATGCACCAGGTAATCAATGGGGTTGTCCGGGCGGGCCTTCTCGGGCAGGGAAATCCAGCCCGCCAGTCGTATCTTGCCGATGCAATTCAAGAAACATTGCGGCTGGAGTCCCCCTTCTATTTTGGGAAAACAAGCGATGCATTTTTCCGAAGTTCCCGTCATGGGGTTGAAGAAGACTTTCTTGTAAGGGCAAGCCTTGACGCATTCCTGGTAACCTCGGCAGCGACCCTGATCCACTAACACGATGCCGTCCTCGGGGCGTTTATAAATGGAGCCGCGCGGGCAGGAGGCCAGGCAAGCCGGGTAGGTGCAGTGGTTGCAGATGCGGGCCAGATAGAAGAACCAGTGGGCGTGAGGCAGGGAGAGCCAGGCGCCGCCGTCCAGGCGGCCGGCGCAGTCGTCCTCGCCCACGTTGGGGTAGGCGTAGTCTTGCGCCTGCGGCCGCCAGCCCAGGACGCGCTCGCCGGCCGGGGCCGCTTCGAACAGGGTGGCGCCTTCGTAGCGGGCGCCCTTCCAGCGCTGACCTTCGAGCATCTCCAGGAGCTTGAGGTCCCAGCCCAGCGGGTAAAAGCCGTACGGCTTGGTCTCGACGTTGTTCCAGAGCATGTACTCCTGGCCGCGGCCGGAGGTCCAGGTGGTCTTGCAGGCCAGGGTGCAGGTCTGGCAGGCGATGCACTTGTTGA
>JBBIMA010000018.1:0-67755 GCA_037444625.1 Solibacteraceae bacterium | reverse complement strand
CTCGGCCCGGGCGGGTTTCGCCCGCCGGCGGCTGCGGCGGCGGCAGCTTTGCCCGCGCCGGAACTTCCCGGGCCGGAGTTGGACGCCGCGCCGCCGGCCGCAGCGCCGCCTCTCGAGGGATGGGAGGCGCCCCCGCCGCCGCTGTCGGGAACTTGGTTTTACGTGCCTTCCTCCGGGGACTCCCAGCGGGCCGATCTCTACCCGCCCGAGTACATCGAGCTGGCCATTCAGGAGCGCGAAGGGATCGTTCGGGGCCGCTACCGGGCGCGCTACCGCATCAGTGACCGGCCGATCTGGCCGGAAGTCTCCTTCCAGTTCGAGGGTCCGGCCGGCGGGCCTAATCTCCGGCTGCCTTGGAAGGGGTCGGGCGGATCGCGCGGCGAGCTGCGCCTGCGTTTGATTTCAAGCGACGCCCTGGAGATTCACTGGTGGGCCACGGAGCTGGGTGTGACGGCCGGACTGGCCTCAGGCTCAGCGGTGCTCATCCGGCGGCGGGAGCCGTGATCGGGCGTTTGCCTGCTCCTCAGGGGATCTCGATGAACCAGCGGATCGAGCGCGCCACCTCGCGGAAGCCCTCCGAGCGATAGAGGCGATTGCCGGCCTCGTTGTCGGCCAGGCACTCCAGATGGGCGTGCCGGCAGCCCTGCTGTTTGAGGTAGGCCAGCATCGCGCGCAGCATCGCCCGTCCGTAGCCGCGGCCCTGGCGGCCGGGATCCACCGCCAGCAGGTCAATGTAGCCGAGGCGGGTCTCCGGCTCGATGCAGGCGCTGGCCATGGCGACGATCTGCCCGCCGTCCTCGCCCACCAGCACATGCTGGGTGGCGAAGACTTTGGCCAGCCGAAGCCGCCAGCGCTCGCGCCAATCCTTGCCGTTCAGGGGGCCGAAGAGCTGGTCGGCGGTGCGGGCCCAGGTGATGGGCTCGAAGCTGGCGATCACCATCGTCTCCAGGGCGGAGTAGTCGGCCGGGACGGCCGGGCGAAAGCTGAGGGACATGGCAGGCGACGGCCGATTGTAACCGCCCGGCCCCGAGCGCATCAAGCCCGCCTCGCGCGGTGGTATGCTCGGCGGCATGGTTACGCGTCGGTCTTTCTTGGGAACCGCCGGAGCGGCCGCCGCCGGCGCGCCCGCCTCCGGCCCGAGCTTGCGGGAGAAATTCTTCGGGACGATCGCCGGCTGCCACATCGGCTCAGCCATGGGCGCGGCGGTGGAAGGCTGGCCCTGGGAGCGCATCGAGCGCGAGTACGGCACGCTGGACCGCTTCCTGCCTTACGAGCACTATCGTAACGGCTGGCGGCGGGAGCCGGGCACCACCGAGGACGGCGTCGAACGGCAGAAGCTCATGATCACGGCCATCATCGAAAAGAAGGACCGGGTGAACGCCGAGGACGTGCGCCGGATCTGGCTGCGCGACATCAAGCCCGCCTCCGCCGGCATGGTCTCCGAGCCTTTCGAAGCGGTGCTCTTGGCCATGGCGCGCTCGGGCATTCCGGCCCGCGATCTGGGCAAGTACTGCGACTACGCCGGGCTGGTTTCGATGGCGCGCTCCTGCCATCCCATCGGGCTGATCAACGCGGGCGATCCGGCCTCGGCGGTGGAAGACGTCTTCGAGGTGGGCCAGCTTTATCAGACCTCCAACAGCCGCGGGCTGAAGTGGGCGGCGGTGACGGCGGCGGCGATCGCGGCCGCCACCCAGCCGGGGGCCACACTGGATTCGGTCTTGCAGGCCGTGGCCGTGCACTGCGACAAGGGGGTGGTGGGCGAAATCGAGCGGGGCTTGAAGCTGACCGCGGGGGCGGCGGATTTTCGCGATTTGCGCCGCGCCTTCGACAAGGTGTACTACGGGGCCGGCATCCCGTACGCGGCCAGTTACGCCAATGAAGTGGTCACCAAGGCCCTGTGCGTGTTCCGCGCCGTGCAGGGCGACCCCCGCCGGGCGGTGATCGCTTCGGTCAACATGGGACGGGACACGGACTGCCTGGCGGCGATCGCGGCCGGCATCGCGGGCGCCCTCAGCGGAGGCGCGAGCCTCCCGGCGGAATGGGTGCGGCAGTGCGATTACGCCACCAGCCTGAACCGCTACACGAACTCGCAGCGCACCTTGCGGGAGCACGCCGACGGGCTTTACGAAGCCTTTCGCGCCCGATTGGCCCGCATGAAGGCCTACGCCGAGCGCATGGAGGGGCTGTAAGGGCGCAAGCCGCCGCGCTAGCTGCTCTCGCCCCGGACCAGGTCCCGGTAGCTTTCCCGCGAGCGCACCGTGCGCCAGCGCTCGCCCTCCACCAGAACCTCGGGAGGCCGGGGGCGCGAGTTGTAGTTGGAGGCGGCCACGAAGGCGTAGGCGCCGGCGGTGGCTACGGCCAGCAGATCGCCCGGCAGCACGTCGGGCATGCGCCGGTCGCGAGCCAGGTAGTCGCCCGTCTCGCAGACCGGGCCCACCACGTCGGCCAGGATCTCCGGGCGGGGGAGGCGGCGCACGGGCAGGATCTCGTGATGGGACTGGTAAAGGGCGGGGCGGATCAGGTCGTTCATGGCCGCGTCCACCACCACGAATTCCTTCGAGTCCGTGCGCTTGCGGTAGAGCACGCGGGTCAGCAGCACGCCCGCTTCGGCGACGATCGAGCGGCCGGGCTCGAGAATCAAGAAAAGTCCCTGGCCCTCGAGCCGGGCGCGCACCCGAGCGACGAAAGCCCGGATGTCCGGGGTGCGCTCCTCGGGCCGGTAGGCCACGCCCAGGCCGCCTCCCAGATCCAGGAAGTTGACCGCGAAACCGGCGGCGCGCAAGCGCCGCACCAGCTCCAGCATCCGGTCGGCGGCGGCCAGGATGGGCGCCGGGTCGAGCAGTTGCGAGCCGATGTGGCAGCTCACCCCTTCCAGCCGGAGGTGGGCGAGGGCGGCGGCCCGCTCCCAGACCGCCGCCGCCTGGGACAGCTCGATGCCGAACTTGTGCCGGCGCAGGCCGGTGGCGATGTAGGGATGGGTTTCGGCCTCCACGTCGGGATTGACGCGCAGGGAAACCCGGGCGCGCACGCGGCGGCGGGCGGCCAGGGCGTCAATCAGCGCCAGCTCCTCGGCCGATTCGGCGTTGAAGCTGTGGATGCCTGCCTCCAGGGCGTACTCGATCTCGTCGGGCGTCTTGCCCACGCCGCTGAAGATCACGCGCTCGGCGGCGCCGCCCGCCTCCAGCACCCTGTAGAGCTCGCCGCCCGAAACGATGTCGAAGCCCGCGCCGGCCTGGGCCAGCGAGGCCAGCACGGCGCGGTTCGAGTTGGCCTTGACCGCGTAGCAGATCAGGTGGGGCAGGCCGGCCAGAGTCTCGTCGTAGGCGCGAAAGCGCGCCAGGACGGCGGCCTGCGAGTAGACGTAGCAGGGGGTTCCGACCCGGGCGGCGATGTCCGCCAGAGGCGTCTGATCGCAGCAGAGCATGCCGTCGCGATAGGCGAAGGGGGTCTGATCGGTCATCGGAGTCGCAGCACCAGCAGGGTCTGATCGTCGAAGGGGGCGGCGCGCCCGCTGAACTGGTCCAGATCGGCGAAGACGGCGTCCACCACCGCTTGGGGAGGCCGGCCGGCGGCGCGCAGGATGACTTCCGAGAGGCGCCCCCGCCCGTACTCCTCACCCTCGGGGTTGGTCTGGTCGGGCAGCCCGTCGGAGTATAGCACGAGCAGGTCGCCCGGACGGCCCTCCAGGGCCACTTCCTCGTGTTCGGCCTCGGGCAGCAGCCCGAGCGGCACTCCTTCGATGCGGGGCTTCAACAGGCGGCCCTCGCGGCAGATCACGGGCGGCAGGTTGCCTGCGTTGGCGAAGACCAGGCGCCGCTCGGCGGGCAGCCAGCGCAAGGCCAGCAGGGAGACGTAGCGGGCGTCCACCTGCCGGCCGAGCAGGGCCTCGTTGAGGGCCTTCAGCAGGGCGGCCGGCGAGGGGCGGCGCGGCGCCAGCATCATTAGCAGGCCGTTGACCAGCGCCCCGTAGAGGGCGGCCGCCACGCCCTTGCCGCTGACGTCGCCCAGGGCGATCAGCGCCGGGCCGCTTTCCTCGGGGAAGAAGTGATAGAGGTCGCCGCTGATCTGCCGGGCCGGCCGGTAGCCCAGGGCGATCTCCAAGCCCTCGATTTCCGGCACGCTGCGCCACAGCAGGGCGGATTGCAAATCGCGCGCCGCCTCCAGGTCCCTCTCCATCTGGCGCTTGCGCTGGCTGAGCTCTTCGTAAAGGCGTGCGTTCTCGACCGCGATGGCGATCTGGGGGGCCAGCAGGCTGAGCATGCGCACGTGATCTTCGGTGAAGTAGGCGTAGCGTTCGCTCTCGAGGTCCATCACGCCGATCACCCGATCCCGCACCATCAGGGGCACGGCCACTTCCGAGCGGATGTCGGGATGGGAGGGAATGTAGCGCGGATCGGCCAGCGTGTTGTCGGCCCGCACGACCTGGCCGAGCTCGGCCGCCGCCCCGGTGATGCCTTTGCCCAGCGGGATCTGGTCCAGCTCGACGCGCTGGTCGTAGCGCAGGCTGAAGCGGTGGCGCAGGCAGGCGTGCTCCTCGTCCACCAGCAGGATGCTGAAGGCGTCGTAGTTGATCAGGTGCTTGACCGCCTGAGCGATGCGCCCGAGCAGGCGCTCCAGATCCAAAATCGAGAAGTCGCGGGCCAGCCGGGCCAGCACCGCCAGGGTGCGGTTCTGCCGCTCGACCCGCCGGTAAAGGCGGGCGTTGTCAATGGCGGTGGCGGCGCGCGAGGCGATGAGCTTCAGCAGGGCCCGGTCGTATTCGCTGTAGGCGTTCAGGCGGGTGGACTGTATGTCAATGACGCCCACCAGCTTGCCGCGCGCCACCATGGGTGCGGCCAGCTCCGAGCGCACCGCGTCCAGCCCGCTCAGGTAACGCGAGTCCTTGCGCACGTCGGGAACCAGGATCGCCTCCCGGGCGGCGGCGGCCGCGCCCGTGATGCCCTCGCCCAGGGCGATGAGCAGGTTGCGCACGATCTCCTCGCGATGGCCGATGGCGTAACGGATGCGCAGCGCGCCCAGCCTCTCGCTGTAAAGCAGGATGGCGAACAGCTCGTAAGGAATGACCTTGGCGATGATGGCCGCCAGGTCGGCCATCAGCTTGTCCAGGTTGAGGGTCTCCGAGGTGACGGCCGCCACGCCCAACAGGAAGTCCAGCAGTTCCGCCCGCTCGCGGAAACGCACCGCCGATGCGCCCGGTCCCGCCATGTCGGATCAGGCCGTCCCTTCCAGAATGCGCACGCCGGCGCTGGCCCCGATGCGCGTGGCACCGGCCGCCACCATCCGTTCCAGATCCTGCCGCGTGCGTATCCCGCCGGCCGCTTTCACCCCCATTCCGGGGCCGACCACCAGACGCATCAGGGCTACGTCGCGCACCGTGGCGCCGGAAGGACCGAAGCCCGTGGAGGTCTTCACGAAATCGGCCCCCGCCAGCTTGGCCAGCACGCAGGCCGCCGCCTTCTGGCCGTCCTCCAGCAGGCCGGTCTCCAGGATGACCTTCAGGATCGCGCCCCGGCGATGGCAGGCATCGGCCGCCAGGCGGATCTCCTGCTCGACCACCTCCAGCTCGCCCGACCGCAAGGCTCCGATGTTCATGACCATGTCAATTTCGCGGGCGCCGTCCTGCAGAGCGGCTTCCGCCTCGGCCTTCTTGATCGAGGCCAGGCTTGCCCCCAGGGGGAAGCCCGCCACCGCGCAGACCTTCACCGGCGAGCCGGCCAGTTCCCGGGCGGCCAGAGCGGTCCAGTAGGGATTGACGCAGACGCTGGCGAAGCCGTAGCGGCGGGCCTCGGCGCACAGGCGCCGGATGTCGTCCCGGGTGGCCTCCGGCTTGAGCAGGGTGTGGTCTATGAGGCGCGCGATCGAGGCGTCCACCCCGGCGACGCCTTCCCCGGCCGAGATGCGCTCGGCCCCGGCGGCGATCACGGCCTGGGCGCGGGAGGGGCAGCTCTCGACGCACTGCTTCCGGCAGCCCGTGCAGGCCTGCTCGCCGCTGCGGCCGTCCCCGGCGGGCAAGCCCGGCCCGGCGCCGGCGATGCGCGCCAGCAATTCATCCCCGATTGCGGCAACCAGCTCCTTGAGATTCGCGGCGCCCAATTCCGTCTCAGGTGCGTTCGGTCCAGAGCCAGGGTTTGATGCTGCGGCGGCCGGAGCCCGAGATCCTCCGCCCAAGTCGAGAAGCATCCCATGATAGCACACGCCCCGGGCGCGACTCGGCGACATGCCGCGGGGATTTCAGCGCTGGGGCGCGCCGGTGAGGGGTGCGGGCCGGGCCGGCGGAGCAAGAGGGATTCGAACCCCCGAGGGCCTTTCGGCCCTAGCGGTTTTCAAGTGCGGAGCGGGCCATCCCCTCTGGTTCCTTGCTGTCCCTAACGTGCGCTTTACCCTGGCCTCATTGGGCCTATTCCTCTGCCGGGGCCAGGAAGTACAGCTTCACAAGCGGCAGCAACGCCTTTCCCGACTCCCGAACGCTCTCATAGTATTGTTGCCACAGGGTCACGAGGCGGTCCAGATCTATCGCCTCGATGTGTTTTGTGGAAGCCCGGATCTCTCGCCGGACCTCGGCTGTAAATCCGCCCGACGACACAACCAGCCCAATGTCTCCCTCCTTGCGCAGCAGTGCCTCGAGTTCTCGGATCTCTCTCACGGTGAACTTGTTGTCCCGGTGCTTCACCTGAACTCTTATCCTCGGCGTGGATACCCCAAGGGGATCACGGTAAGCGACGATGTCTATGCCGCCATCCCTGCCGGGCGGCGCAACGAATGGAACGTGATACCCCATTGCCATCAGGAGCTCGGCGACGAGCTTCTGAAAATCGTATGGACCGAGGTTGTTAATGTGGTCTTCGATCTCGGCCCTGGCCTGCTCGACAGCCTGCTCATAGGCCGTCTGCCGCACGATCTTCTCGGTCTCCTCTTCTTCGACCTCCCCGCTCTCATCGCCGGGGCGAGACATCATTGCGGCTCTATATTTCTGTCCCACCGAGCGGGCGAACTCTTCGGCCGGCTGCTTGAGCGCTTCGGCTCCTTCCTCGGTGAGAAACCACCTTCCGCCCGACTTTTGAATGTATCCGGCCTTGACGCAACCTATCGAATAGAAGTGGACGATCGCACGCCAGCGCACATAGCCGGATTTAGCATAGGTTTCCTTCTCGTACGGCGTGAGCCCGAGTTTCGGCTCAACACGCTCCAGAAGATCCTTCACCCTCGCCTGCCCCCCTGCGTCCTTCAGTTCAGACAGAACCGCCTTCATGATTTCGCCCACCCGAGCCAGGGGTATCTTCCGTTCCATGATTCCCGCCTTCCGTCCAGAATGTAGCACCCTGGAAGGCTCGCCGTCCTTCCCGTGCTGACCGACGGACGCAGGCAACGAGAGGCTGCCGTCGGTCATCCGGCTCAAGGCCGACCGCTGTGGGCAACCTGAGAAGCACGCACACGCTCCTACAGCTTCTGCCGAGGTTGCGCAGTAAGTGCATCCCGCTCGATACCGCTGCGACCGGTCCCAGGATCTGCCACGAGGGGCAACCGGGGCTTACCCGGTGGGCGGGATCCCGTTGCAGGGCTGTTATCGCCTGAGTCTCGAAGGCGAGGATTCCTTGATTCCCAGACAACGGCCGGCAGCAGATCACCCCCCTGACGAAGCGCTTGGAGCGACCCAGGATCTCAGGCGGCCGCTCTGCCTCCGGCACCGCTGTGACTGGACCGGCCGGCACGGCAAGTTGAAGGCGGCCGATGGCCGAGTGGGGGCGCCTTCGGCGCAGCGGGTCGTTGTTGATCGAAAAAGCGGCCTGCCGCTTCTCAACCCGGCCCGTTGTTCAGGTTCCGGAGGAACTGGCTGTTGATCGCGGCGGAGGAAGAGGGATTCGAACCCCCGAGGGCCTTTCGGCCCTAGCGGTTTTCAAGACCGCCGCCTTCGACCGCTCGGCCATTCCTCCACCTCCTAATGTAGCGGCCGGGCGACTCTCCCGCACCTGGCGGGGGAAGGCGCCGGCCTCAGCCGCGCTCCCGGCGGCTCTGGCGGTACTTGTCCCGGCAGGCGGTCGAGCAGAAGTGGATCACCTGGCCGCCCTCGGTCAGCTTCAGCGAGGAGGCGGTCGAGATGTAGACGCCGCAGACCGGATCGCGCTTGAGCTCGCCGCCGGGTGAGACGGGCGGGCTGCTGGAGGGGGGGCCGGGCGCCAGCAGGCCCGCGATCAGCTTTCCCAGAATCCCGATGATCGAGCGCAGGAAGGTGATCGCCAGGACAGCCAGCAACAGGTACAACACAGCCCGCACCATGGCGCCTCCCTTTCCGCCGGCCGTCCCCGGTCCGCCCTACTTCTTGCGCGTGGCCTTTTTCTTCTTCGCTTCGGCTTCGGGATTGGAGTACTGCGTCTGAACGCCCGCCTCCATGGTGGCGATCATGCCCTTGGCGGATTCAGCGAACGGGCCGTTCGGCTTCAGTTGCAGGTACTTTTCGAAGGCTTCCCGGGCGCCGGGCGGCGGGACCACCTTGCCCTCGGGCGTGACCTGCGCCTTGGCCATCAAGGAGACGCCGTACTGGTAATGGGCGTCGGCGTAATTGGGATCGGCCTCGATGGCCTTCTTGAAGGCCTCGCCCGCCGGCTCGTTCTGGCCCGAATTGACCAGCAGAGCGCCCAGGTTGTAGAAGTAGCGCCCCGCGTTGGGCGGGTCTATCTGAGCGGCCTTGGTCAGCTCGGCCTGGGCTTCCTGGAAGCGCTTGGCGCGGGCCAGCGCCAGGGCGTAGTTGTTGTGATAGGCGGCCTCGTCGGGCTTGATCTCGATCGCTTTCAGGTAATTGGCCAGGCCTTTTTCCAGAGCGGCTTGCTGCTCGGCGCCGGTCTTGACGCCGGCCAGCCCGATATAGGAATCGGCCAGGTGGGCCCAAACCACGTGCTGCTTGGGATCAATCTCGGCCGCCTTGGTGAAGGCCTCGATGGCCGGCTCGAACTGTTTGCCCTGGAGGGCCGTCATGCCCGCGTTGAAGGCGTCGTTGAGGGCCCGGTTCTTGGCCAGTTGGGCCTGGCGTTCCTTGGCGGCCTTCTCCAGGGCGGCACGCTGCTCGGGGGACATCTCGCGCAACTGGTCGGCGGTCAATTGGCCGGTCTCGGCCGCGCGCTGGAGCGCCTCGGCCCGCTGCTTGATGCGCTGGAGATCGAAGTTGATGACCGTGGGATCGCCCAGCCGGGTGCGCACGTTGTCCACGCGGTCCACGTCCTTGCCGTTGACTTCCAGCACCACGCGGTAGGTGCCCAGGGGCAGTCCGGCGTGGAAGTACTCGCCTTTCTTGTTGGTCTTGACTTTATAGTTGCCCTTGATGTCCAGACGTTCGATCTTGATGAGAGCGCCCTGGAGGGGCTTGCCGTCTTCGCCCTTGACTTCTCCGGCGATGGATGACGTCTGCGCCAGGCCTGCGCCGGCCAGCAACATGCAGCCGGCGGCGAGCCAGGCCAGCTTTCGCGCTGCCATGAGCAAACCTCCGGATCGGATTGAAAATCCAACTCCAGCATACTACACGGCGCCGGGGCGGCGCAGGTTACCAAAGGGGCCGGGTGGGGCGGTTTGACACTCCGGAAACCCCCTGTCTATACTGAGATTTGGCCGACAGCGCCGCCCCGCGGCCTGGCAGCGCCGGCCGCTGAAGGGGAGATCCCGGAATGCCCAAACGCACCTATCAGCCGAACAATCGCCGGAGAGCCAAGACGCACGGGTTTCGGGCGCGCATGCGCAGCCGGGATGGGCGCGCCGTGCTGTCGCGCCGCCGGGCCAAGGGCCGTTGGAAGCTGACGGTCAGCGATGAGCGGGCCGTCCGCTGGGCGAAGTAATCCGATCGAGGAAGCCAAGCGGAGTTTCGGGTTTCCCAAGAGCGCGCGGCTGCTGCGCCGGGCCGACTTCCGCAGAGTGTATGAGGCGGGCAGCAGGATCAGCAACCCTTACTTCGCGGCTTTCTGCGCGGCGCGGGAAGGGGGCGTGGGTCCCCGCGTGGGGCTGGCGGCCCCGCGGGCCCTGGGCAAGGCGGTGGTTCGCAATCGGATCAAGCGGCGCCTGCGGGAGGCTGTGCGGCGCAACCTCTGGCGGTTGGGGCCGGGTTGGGACGTGGTGATCCAGGCGCGCAAGGCTGTTTTGGATGCTCCCTTCGAGGAGTTGCTGGAAGCGGTCGAGAGGCTGTTTGCGCGATGCCTGAAATGACGCCGCAGGAGGCCGGCCCCGGCGGCGGCGCCCGGGCGGCTCTGGCGCTGCTACGTTTTTACAAGCTGGCCGTCTCGCCCTGGCTGCCCGCAGCCTGCCGTTTTTATCCCACCTGCTCGGAATACATGGCGCAAGCCGTGCGGCGTTACGGGCTGCGGCGCGGCGTCTGGCTGGGCCTGAAGCGGCTCTCGCGCTGCCACCCCTTCCGGGAGGGAGGCTTCGATCCGGTGGCGTGAGGCGCCCGGGAGACGCTGATGGCGGAAGGCGGCGGCCGGCAGGACAGGACGGGCAAGATCGGGCCGGAGGAGCCTCGCATGGAATGGCGGCTCCTGCTGGCCTTCTTGCTGACCGGCGTAGTGATGTTCCTGGCCCCCTACGCCTACCACAAGATGTACGGGCCGCCGCCCGCCCCGGCGAAAGCGCCCGCTCCGGCGGCCCAGCCGGCCGAGACTCCGCCGCCCGCCCCGCCCGCCGCGCCTGAGGCCAAACTCACCCCACCGATTTCGGCGGCCAAACCGGAACAACAGACCATCGAGACCGATCTGTACCGCATCCGGCTGTCGAACCGGGGCGCGGTCGTGCTGGCTTGGGAGCTGAAGAAATACAAGGACGCCTCGGGCAAGGCCTTGCAATTGGTCAACACGGCGGCCGCCGCAAAGACCGGCTATCCGTTCGCGCTGTCCTTCAAGGACCGCCAGCCTGCCCTGGAGGTCAACCAGGCCCTGTTCGCAGCCCGTCCGGCCGCCGACGGTTTGGGCGTGGACTACGAGTTTTCCGACGGGCGCCTCTGGGTGCGCAAGTCTTTCCGCTTCGAGAAGGCCCGTTACCTGTGGCGCTTTATCTCGGAAGCCCGGGACGGCTCGGGCCCGCTGCCCCATCTGGTCCAATGGCGGGGAGGCTTCGGCGATCCGGCGGTGGACAATCCGGCGGCCCGACAGCGGACGCTGCATTTCGATCCGGCCGCCGGCAAGCTGATCACCGAGGAGGCCAAAGCCGCCAAGAACGGTCCTGTGAGCGCCTCCGGGCCGTTCTTGTTCGCGGGCATCCAGGACGGCTACTTCGCGGCCGTGTTCCTGCCGCCCGCCGGCCGGAGCGTGGAAATCCAAACCCTGAGCGATGCGGTGCCTTCCCCGCGGGAGGCCAAGGAGGTGCCGCACGTGGGGGTCGGCGTGGGCGGGGCGGCGCGCAACGAGTTTGCGGTTTTCGTGGGGCCCAAGGATCTGGACGTGCTCCGGCAGGTGGACCGCCGGCTGGAGCAGGTGGTGGACTTCGGCACCTGGTTCGGCTTCATCGCCAAGCCCCTGTTCCTGATCCTGAAGTGGGTGCACCACAATGTCGTGGGCAACTACGGCTGGGCCATCGTGCTGGTGACGGTGTTCATCAACTTCGCCTTGCTGCCGCTGAAGTTCTCCAGCCTGAAGTCCATGAAGAAGATGCAGGCCCTTCAGCCCCAGATCGCGGCCATCAACGAGAAGTACAAGGGCATCAGCCTGCGTGATCCGCGCAAGCAGCAGCAGAACCAGGAGCTCATGGAGCTGTACAAGAAGCACGGGGTCAACCCGATGGGGGGCTGCATCCCGATGCTGCTCCAGATTCCCTTTTTCATCGGCTTTTACAATGTGTTGACGGTGGCCATCGAGCTGCGCGGGGCGAGCTGGCTGTGGGTGACGGATCTATCCCAGCCCGAGCAGTTGCCCATTCGAATCTTGCCGGTGGCCATGATCGTCTCGCAGTTCGCCATGCAAAAGATGACGCCCGCCACCACGGCCGATCCGATGCAGCAGCGCATGATGCTGCTGATGCCCCTGGTGTTCGGCTTCATGTTCTACCATTTTTCGAGCGGCCTGGTGCTGTACTGGCTGACCAGCAATCTGGTGGGCATCGCCCAGCAGGTGTTGATCAACAAGACCATGCCCGCGCCCGCCGTTCTGCCCGCGCCCGCCATGGCCAAGGCTGCGCCGGGCGGGGCGGAATCCCGCAGGAGGAAAAAGGCCGGACGGTGAATCGGAAGCGCAAGTATACCCTGGGGGCCTTGCGCCCGCGCCTGGAGCGTTTTCTGCGTCCGATTCTCGAACGGGCCCGCCTTCGGCTGCGCTTCGAGATCGCCGAGGGCGCCGTCCAGGACAGGGATTGGGAGAGCCCGGAGATCGTGGTCAAGTTCTCGGGGCCGGACGCGGATCTGCTGCTGGAAAACAAGGCCGAGCTGCTGCTGGCCCTGGAGCATCTGGCGATTCAGATGCTCCGGATTCCCTCCGAGGATCACGAGCGGATTTGCTTGGACGCCAACGACTACCGCCTGCTGCGCATCGAGGAGCTGCGTTTGAGCGCGGCGGCCGCGGCCGAGCGCGTGCGGCGGACCGGCCGGCCCTTCCCCTTCAGCCCGATGAGCAGCCGCGAGCGGCGCATCATTCACCTGGCGTTGCGCGACCAAGCCGGCGTGTACAGCCAGAGCCAGGGTCTGGGTCCGGGCCGGCACGTGGTGGTGTATCCTTCCCCGCCGGCTCATCTCAGGGCGGGGGATGCGGCGCAGGGCTGCCGGTTCCGCTCGCCCGGCGGTGAAGGCGCGCCCTGAGCGGGCGCGGCGCCCGCCATGGATCTCGGCGACACCATCGTGGCCGTTTCGACCCCGCCGGGGCGCGGCGGCCTGGGTATCGTGCGGATCTCGGGCGAGCGGGCGCGCCAGATCGCCGAGCGCCTCTTGCGCTTTCCCAAGCCGCCGGAGTGGCGGCCGTGGAGAATGCGGCTGGCCGAGCTGCCCGATCCGGAAGGGCAGGCGGTGGACCGGGTGCTGGTCAGCTTTTTCGCCCGCCCGCACTCCTACACCGCCGAGGATCTGGTCGAGATCTCCTGCCACGGCTCGCCGGTGGTGCTGCGCTACTGCGTCGCCCGGGCGGTGGCTTTGGGAGCCCGGCCGGCGGGGCCGGGAGAATTCACGCTGCGCGCCTTCGTGCACGGCCGCATTGACCTGCCGCAGGCTGAGGCGGTGCGCGACCTGATCGAAGCGACCACGCTGTACCAGGCCCGCATCGCCGCCCAGCAGGCCGAAGGGTCGGTCTCGCGCCGGCTGGCGCCCATCCGGGAGAAGCTGCTCGAGCTGATCGCGCTGCTGGAGGCGGGCATTGACTTCGCCGAGGACGACGTGCCGGTGGCCGGCCCCGAGGAGATCGCCCGCCTGCTCGGACCGCTGCTGAAGGAGGTTTCCGAATTGGCCGCCAGCTACGCTTACGGCAAGCTGGTGCACGAGGGTCTGGCGCTGGCCATCGTCGGCCGGCCTAACGTGGGCAAGAGCAGCCTGTTCAACCGGCTGCTGGAGCGGGAGCGCGCGATCGTCACCGAGATTCCGGGCACCACGCGGGATCTGGTTTCCGAGCTGGCCTGCCTGGAGGGCATCCCCATCAAGTTCACGGACACGGCCGGGGTGCGCGCCTCCGGCGACCTGGTGGAGAGCCTGGGCGTCCAGCGGACCTTCCAGGCGATGGCGGACGCGGACTTGACCTTGGTGGTGGTGGATCTGTCGGCGCCCGTCGAGGCGGAGGACTTGGCCCTGATCGAGCGGGCTCGCACTCAGGGGCGGTTTCTTCTGGTGGGCAACAAGTGCGACTTGCCGCGGCGGGCCGAGCTGGCCGAACCCCACGTCGTGGTCTCCGCCCTGACCGGGGAGGGCCTGGAGAATCTGCGCCGGCGAATTTTGGAGGCGGCGGCGCCCGAGGCGGGCGAGATTCAGCCGGGCTTCATCACCAGCGTGCGCCACCAGAGCCTGCTTGAGGAGGCGCGGGGGCGGCTGGAAAAGGCCTGGCAGGGCGTTTCCGCGCTGCCGCATGAGCTGCTGCTGCTGGATCTCTACGGCGCGCTGGAGGCGATCGGGGGGATCACCGGTGCGGCCACGGCCGAGGACGTGCTCGAGCGGATTTTCGCGCGGTTCTGCGTGGGCAAGTGAGCCCGGTGTGAAGGGCGGCGGGGTGGGTGAAATCACCCAGCCTGGCGTATAATGAAAGGTAACCCCGCCGCATGTCGAAACTACTCCCACAGTGGCAGCGCCCCGGCCTGCTGGAAGCGGTTTTCGATCAACTCTCCGAAGCCCTGATCCTCTACGATCGCGACCTGGTGATCTGCGGCGTGAACCGGGCGGCGGAGCGGTTGTTCGGGCTGGAGGCCTCGCAGATGGTGGGGCGCAGTTGCCGGGAGGTCTTTCGCTGCAAGGGCTGCGAGAGCGGCTGCGGATTGCTGGAGGGATTCCAGCAGCCGGGCGCCTCGCTGCACGGCACCGTCCGGCTGCGCACCGAGGAGGGATCCGAGCGGCTGGTGCTGGTGCGGACCGCCCCGCTGACGGATGAGGCCGGGCAGACGGCGGGCGCCCTGGCGGCCGTCAAGGACGTGACCGAGGAAGTGGCGCCCATCAAGCGGGAGGTGGTGGCCGAATCGGCCGCCATGCGCGAGGTGATCAGCTTCGTGCGCAAGGTGGCGGCCAGCGAAGCGGCCACCATTCTGCTGGAGGGCGAGAACGGCACGGGCAAGGACCTGATCGCCAAGACGCTGCATTACGAGAGCCCGCGGCAGGCCGAGCCGTTCATCGCGATCAACTGCGCGGCCATTCCGGAGACGCTGCTGGAAAGCGAACTGTTCGGCTACGAGAAGGGCGCTTTCACCGACGCCCGGGCGCAGAAGCGCGGCCTGTTCGAGCTGGCCGATCGAGGCACGCTGTTTCTGGACGAGATCGGGGAGATTCCGCTCACCCTTCAGGCCAAGCTGCTGCGCGTGCTCGAGGAGCAGAGTTTCCGCCGGCTGGGCGGGCTGAAGGACATCCGGGTGGACGTGCGCTTCATCGCCGCCACCAACAAGAACCTGCGGGAGGCGGTGCGGGAAGGGGCCTTCCGCCAGGACCTGTACTTCCGCCTGAACGTGATCCAGATTCTGATTCCGCCCCTGCGCGAGCGCAAGGAAGACATCCTGCCGCTGGCGGAGTTCTTCATCGAGCACTACAACCGGAAGTTCAAACGGCATATCGAGGGAGTGGCGCCGGAAGCCGAGCGGCTGCTGTTGCAGCATGACTGGCCGGGCAACGTCCGGGAGCTGCGCAACGCCATCGAGCGGGCGATGATCCTGGAGGAATCCTCGCGCATCACGCCGGCCAGCCTGCCCATCTCGCTGGGCAGGGAGGAGCTGCGCTCGGCGGCTTGGGCCCAGGCGGCTCCGGACATCCCGGAGGAGGGCCTCTCGCTGGCCGAGAGCGAGCGGCAACTGCTGCTGCGGGCTCTGGAGAAGACCAACGGCAACCAAACCCAGGCGGCGCGGCTGCTGCGCATCACGCGCGACACCCTGCGCTACAAGATGAAGAAGTACAACCTGCGCTGACGGCGGGTATAATCGGGGAGGGAGATCGTCATGAAGGGGTGGCTGGCCTGTGCGGGCCTGCTGAGCGCACTGGCCGCCGGGGTGCAGCAGCCCGGCGTCCGGACTCAACGCCCGAAGCCCGGAGGAGAAGCGCTCCAGCTCGACGACGAGAAGACCCGCATCATCCTGGACGTGACCCGGGTCAATCTGCTGTTTACGGTCACCGACCGCAAGGGCCGCTTCATCACCAACCTGGGGCGGGACGATTTCGAGGTCATCGAGGACAAGCGTCCCCAGAAGATCCTGGAGTTCGCCGCCGAGAGCGACCTGCCTTTGCGCATCGCGCTGCTGTTGGACACCAGCAACAGCGTCCGGCCGCGCTTCCGCTTCATCCAGGAGGCGGCCATCGAGTTTCTCAACAGCGTGATGCGCCCGCGTTACGACAAGGCCCTGGTGGTCAGCTTCGACACTTCGGTCGAGCTGGTCGCCGACCTGACGGAGGATCCGGAAAGGCTGGCGGCCGCCATCCGCGAGCTGCGTCCCGGCGGGGGTACCTCCCTGTACGAGGCCATCTACTTCGCCTGTCGCGACAAGCTCATGCAGGAACAGCCCCGGCACAAGTTTCGCCGGGCGGTGGTGGTCTTGAGCGACGGGGAGGACAACCAGAGCCGGGTGACGCGCGATCAGGCGCTCGAGATGGCCCAAAAGGCCGACGCCGTCGTCTACACGATCTCGACCAACGTCACCCGGCTGGAGACCGACGGCGACAGGGTGCTGAAGTACATGGCGGCGGAGACCGGCGGCCTGGCTCTATTCCCCTTCAAGATCGAAGACCTGGCCCAGTCGTTTGAAAACATCGCCAACGAGCTGCGCCACCAGTACAACATCTTTTACCGGCCCGAGCCGCTGCGCACCGACGGGCGCTACCAGGCCGTGGACGTCAGAGTCAAGGGGCGGCGGGATCTGGTGGTGAGGGCGCGCAAGGGCTATTACGCTCCGCGCCTGTAGGGCGCCTTCGGGCCGGGCCCTGCGAAGGGGTATAATCTGACTTGTCGCCGGCCCCGCCGGCCGCGGAAAGGATCCCCTATGGACGACAAGGAACGCGCACGCGCCCTGGGCCTCACCCTGAGCCAGATCGAGAAACAGTTCGGCAAGGGTTCGATCCTGCGGCTGGGTTCGCGCGAGGCGATCGTGCCGGTGGCCACCATCCCCACCGGTTCGATCTCCCTGGACGCCGCCCTGGGCATCGGCGGCTTCCCCCGCGGCCGCATCAGCGAGATCTTCGGCCCGGAGGCCTCCGGCAAGACCACCATCGCCCTGCACGTGGTGGCCAGCGCCCAGAAGGCGGGAGGGATGGCGGCCTTCATTGACGTCGAGCACGCCCTGGATCCGATTTACGCCCGCCAGCTCGGCGTGGATACCGACAATCTGCTGGTCTCCCAGCCGGATTACGCCGAGCAGGCCCTGGAGATCACCAGCGCCCTGATCAGCTCCGGTTCGATTGACGTGCTGGTGATTGACTCGGTGGCCGCCCTGGTGCCCAAAGCGGAACTGGACGGGGAGATGGGCGAGGCCTACGTGGGCGTGCAGGCCCGGCTGATGTCGCAGGCCTTGCGCAAGCTCACCGGCATCGTGTCGAAGTCCAACACCTGTCTGATCTTCATCAACCAGATCCGGGAGAAGATCGGCGTGATGTTCGGCAACCCGGAGACCACCACCGGCGGACGCGCCCTGAAGTTCTACGCCAGCGTCCGGGCCGACATCCGGCGCGTGGCGGCCATCAAGGAGGGCGAAACCGTGGTGGGCAGCCGCACCAAGGTCAAAATCGTGAAGAACAAGCTGGCGGCGCCCTTCCGCGAAGCCGAGTTCGACATCCTCTACGGGCAGGGCATCTCGCGCGAGGGAGACCTGATTGACTTGGGCGTGGCGCACAACCTGGTTGAGAAGAGCGGCTCCTGGTACAGCTACAAAGGCGAGCGCATCGGACAGGGGCGCGAGAACGCCCGGCAATTCCTGCGCGACAACCCCGAGGTGGCCGACCGGCTGGAAGCCGAGCTGCGCCGCGCCCTCGGGCTGGTGCGCGCTCCCGCCGAGAGCCCCGCCCCGGCGCCCGAGCCGCCCGCCAAGCCCGCTCCGGCTGCGGCCGCGCGCGGCCGCTGAGTCGCTTTGGGCTGAGATCAACCGCCGCCGGAACCCACCAAATAGAGTGCTCCGGAGGGCGCTCTATGTCCAGGAACTCGTCCGGCGACGAACGCCGGCGCGCCGTTGACCAGGTGCTCAGCCAGATGGAAAAGCAGTTCGGCAAGGGGTCCGTCCTGCGGCTGGGCTCCGACAGCATCCTGCCGGTCTCGGTGATCTCCAGCGGCTCCCTTTCGCTGGACGCCGCGCTGGGGGTGGGAGGCTTTCCCCGGGGGCGGATCGTGGAGATCTTCGGCCCGGAAGCTTCCGGCAAGACCACGATCGCGCTCCAGGTGATCGCCGAGGCGCAGAAGGCGGGGGGCACCGCCGCCTTCATTGACGCCGAACACGCCCTGGATCCGGTCTATGCCCGGAGCCTGGGGGTGGACACCGACAATCTGCTGGTTTCCCAGCCCGATTACGGCGAGCAGGCGCTGGAGATCACCGGCGCCCTGGTGGCCTCCGGCGCTCTGGACGTAATCGTGATTGATTCGGTGGCGGCCCTGGTGCCCAAGGCCGAGCTGGAGGGAGAGATGGGCGAGAGCTTTGTGGGTCTCCAGGCGCGCCTGATGTCCCAGGCGCTGCGCAAGCTGGCCGGAGCGGTCTCGCGCACTAACACCTGCCTGATTTTCATCAACCAGATCCGGGAGAAGATCGGCGTGATGTTCGGCAATCCGGAAACCACCACCGGGGGGCGAGCCTTGAAGTTCTACGCCTCGGTGCGGGTGGATGTGCGGCGCACCGCCAGCCTGAAGGAGAACGACGGGGTGGTGGGCAGCCGGACCCGGGTCCGGGTGGTCAAGAACAAGGTGGCGGCGCCCTTCCGCGAAGCGGAGTTCGACCTGATCCACGGCCAGGGGATCTCGCGGGAAGCCGACCTGCTGGATCTCGGGCTGAGCCGCGACCTGATCGAGAAGAGCGGCTCCTGGCTGAGCTACCGCGGCGAGCGGATCGGCCAGGGGCGGGAAAACGCCCGCCAGTTTCTCAAGGAGCACCGGGAGGTGCGCGAGCGCCTGGAGGAGGAACTGCGGCGGCTGCTGGGCCTGGCGCCGCCGGCCGAGCAGGCCCGGGCGGCCGCCTGCTGAACGGGCCCGGCCGGGCCGGGTGGTTCCGAGGGCGCGTTTTCGGCCCTGCCGGGCGCCGGCCTGCTTCCGCAGGCCCGAAAATCGGGCGTTTCGTGCAACTTTTCTCTTTACTTCGCGCCCGACTTTCCTTATCATGAAAAGCGATTTGAAGTCGTCGCCGGCGGCTTTCGCCCCCGGGCCCGCCGCCGCAACGGTTCAATCGGGAGAATCGAGAAGGAGGGTTATGGCTGAAGTCAAGCGGATGACGCAAACGCAACTGATCCGGGAAATCGCCACCACCTGTGACGTACCCAACAAGGTGGCCAAACAGTTTCTAGAGACTTACGCCGACATCGCGGTCCGGGAGACCAAGAAGAGCGGCATGTTCGTGATGCCTGGTATCGGCAAGCTGGTGCGTGCCGAGCGCAAGGCGCGCATCGGGCGCAACCCCGCCACCGGCGAAGCCATCAAGATCCCGGCCAAGAAAGTGGTCAAGTTCCGGGTCGCCAAGGCGGTCAAGGACGCCATCGTTCCGCCCAAGAAGAAGTAGCGCAACGCGCGGAAAGCCAAGCCTGAAAAACCCCGCGCCCCCGGCGCGGGGTTTTTCGTTGGGCGAGGGCGCGCGCCCTGCTTGCCGGCGCCTCTCTTGCTGAGCCGGGATTTCCGGTGCCGGGACGGCCCTGCCCGCTGGATGCCGGCAGGGCTGAGAGCCGGGGCCGCAGCCCCGGGGAACCTATCGGTGGGAACCCGAATCCAGAGCGGCTCGAAGTGCGAGCCGCCGCCGGAAGCCTACGCCTGCTTTTTTTCTTCGGGCTTCTCTTCGCCTTTCAAGGCGGTCTTGAAATTCCGAATGCCTTCGCCCAAGCCCTTGGCCACCTCGGGAATCTTCTTGCCGCCGAACAGCAGGACGGCGACGCCCAAGATGATGAGCAGCTCAGGCAACCCAATTGACCGCAGCATAGGGCCTCCTTGCTCCCTTCATTGTAGGGACCGGGCGGAAGCCGCGTCAACCAAATGTTTCCCGCGCCGGGGGCCGCTCATTCCAGGCGCAGCCGATCGCCGCCCTCCCAGACCGCCTCCTCCGGGAGGGCCGGTGCGGGAATCAGGAAGGCGCAGTAGCGGACTTCCACCCGGCTGCGGGCCGGAATCCAGCGGTAGGCTGGGACACCGAACAGGCTGCCCCGGCTGATCATTGCCCGCCGGGTCTCGGGCATGGGGGAGACGCCGAACTCCATGCCGCGGGTGAGGGTGCGCCCGTTCCAAGGGGGAGTCAGCCGGCTGTGGTTTTCCTCCCAGATGCCCAGCCAGGGAAAATCAGCCTGTTTCCAGACGTAGCCGAAGGCCAGGCGGGACTCAGGCGACCAGTCCAGGAATAAGGCCTGCTCCCGGGCCGGATCGATCAGGTGGGTTGTTAAGGCGCCGGAGACCGGGGCGTCGGTGAAGATGCGCAAGTCGGTGAGGCCGCCCTGCCGCAGGGGCGCCCAAGGCCAGTCGAACTCCGCGCCGGCCAGCAAGTGGTCGCCGGCCGGGCAGAAGGCGGACTCGAAGACCTTCGAGCGGGTGGCGGAGGCGCGGAACTGGGTGCGGCCTTTGGCCAGGAAGGGAGGGCCGAGGGTGACGTGCTGGGTCCAGGCGATGGGGCGGTCGGTGGCGGAAACATTTTCGACCGTTTCCGTGAATTCCACCAGGCGGGCCCCCGGCGCCAGGCGCAGCGTCCTTTGCAGCCGCAGCCGCGCTTCGGGCAACTCGGCCTCCGCCCTCAGCTCGCCCTCTGCCGCCTCCACGCGGTAGGGCGCCACCGAGGCCTCCCCGTGCACGGGCAGACCGGCGGCCGCTTCCTCCTCGGAGGGGCCGCCGAAGATATCCATACAGAGGTTGTGGCCCATGATTCCGGCCAGCAGCCGGCTCTCGGCATTCCGGCCGTACTCCGGGTGCCGGTCGGGATCGTAACCGGAGGGTTCGATCGAGGGCCAGGGCGGCGTCCACAAGGGATTCACCCCGCCGGCCAGATCCCGGATTTCGGCCACGTGCCCGCCTTCGACCAGTAGGGTGACCCTCAACAGCCCGTTCTCCAACTGCACGGCGCGCCGGTTCTGATAGATGGTCTCGGCCATGGCTCCCAGCATAATTCAAGGCGGCGCCGGCCGGCTGGTCCCCCGGGGCGCACGCGTCCTCCCGGGCGGTTGTGTATAATGTCGCAGAACCGGCAGGGGCGGCGCGATGAACATCCGACCCGAGCAGATGACCCAATTGGCGCAGGCGGCCGAGCGGGATTTCCAGCAGCGGATGGGCTCGCATTTGCGCGAGTTTTTCCCCGAGCAGTATGCGGGCCTGGGCGAGGCGGCGGTCCGAGAAGCCGTCCAAGAGGCGATCCAGAAGGCGCGCTCTTACCAGATCCTGGCCGAGCGCGACATTTGCAAGTACGCCGACGTGATGTCCGCCTTCGGCCGGGATTTCGACCGGAACGCGGCCCTGGGATGGGCCTCCTCGATCCTGAACGATCCGGCGCTCAGAGACGCCGGCGCCAGGGTCAACCGCCTGGCGGACGAGGCGCTGGGGCGGGCGCGGGCGCTGGAGGCTGAAGGCAGGAACTTGCTCGGCCAGGCCCAGGGAGCGCTGGCTGCCACGGGAAAGCAACTGGCCGCTTCGGCGGCGGCTCTCGGCAAGGCCCTGACCGACGCCGCCCAGAATTTCGGCAACAAGCCGGTGGGGGCTATCGTCGAAGGCTGCAAGCAGACGGCCGCCAAGGCCGACGATCTTTGCATGGGCAAGGGCTTCGCCGATCCGGCCCAAATCGAAGGCTTCGTCAAAGACTTCAAGTCCCAGGTGGCCGACAACTGGGACAACCTCAAACCGGAGGAGCGCTTCGAGGCGGTCAAGAAGCTACAGGAAAAGCAATTCAGGGACCTGGGCATCCCCGTGCCGACCATCAGCCGGTCCGTGGATGCGGCCGCCGGCTGGGACGACCCGCCCACCCTGTTCGGCATGGCCGACGCCGCCGGTTGGGGCATGGTCTTTAACGGCCATCTGTTCGAGAAGAGCCCTCTGAGCGAGTTCGACCAGAAGGAACTGGCCAAGACCATGATGCACGAGGGCCGGCACATCGAGCAGTACTTCAAGGCGGCCCAGTTCCGAGCGGCCGAGGGCGCCACCGCCGAGGCCATGCGAACCTTGGAGAGCGCGACCCACAAGGCCATGAACATTCCGGCCGAGGTGGCCGAGCAGGCGGCCAAGAACCCGCTGCCGCAGGTCGCGCAGGCCCTGGGGAGTCACTTGCCGCAGGCCGAGCAGGCGGCCAAAGACGCGGCCTCGCAGGCTGAGGGCGCGGTGAAGGGTGCGGCGGCGCAGCTTGAGCAGGCGGCGGCGCAGGCTCAGGGGGCGGTAAGTGACGCGGCGGCTCAGGCCGGGCAGGCCGCCGGCGCGCCCTGCGATAACTACCAGAAGGCCAAGGAGTGGTTCGACGCCAAGTACGGCAAGGGGCCGCTGAGCCAGTACAGCTTGCCATACAAGGACCGGCCCTTGGAGAAGGACGCCTTCGCCCTGGAGAAGATCATAGACGACAAATGGTGAAGGCCGGTTGGTGGATGGGGGCCTTGGCGGTGCTGGCGGCGCCGCCACCGGCGGGCCTCGGGCAAAGGAGTGAATCGGCGATGAACGCGCAGTGGGTTCGGCAGTGGGTGGTCGCTCTGGGGCAAAGCGAGGTCCGCTCCCGCGAGCTTCAGCAGCGTTTCGGCGGGGAGCTGCGGCCGCAGCCGCCCAATCAGGCCGAGCTGAGCTGGAAGACCGGGGAGGCCGAGCGGGCCGAGTTGGTCCTGGCGGCGGACCACGATCCCGAGGCGCCGGTGGTCCGGGCGACTCTGATTCTGAGGGCGCAAACCGGGCTCACCCTGGGGGCGCTCGCCGAGGAATTCGGGCGCTGGGAGGCGGTTCCCGAGGATCGGGAGAAACCTGCGCCCGCCGAGTTGATCAGTTTCGGATGGCTGCCGGGGGCCGCCCAGGGAGTTCAGGTCCTGCTCCGGGCTCGGGTGGCGCGCCCGCCCGGTTCGGTGTCGCGGGTGCGCTCGGTGATTCTGGTCCGCTCGGCGCCGGCGGCCCGATAAGCCGGCCTGCCCAGCGCCCCGGCTTCAGTAGACGAACTGGATGCCGAGTCCCACCATGTCGCCGCGCCGGAGCTTGCCGTCATCGTAGCTGGAGAGGGGCCGGCCCCGCTGGCGGGTGTAATGCAGGTTGAACTTGATCCGTGTCTGGCGGACATACCAGTTCAGGCCCGTCTCCAGCAGGCGGTCGCGCCCGTCGGCCCAGGGGGAGAGCGGGCCGCCTGTGAAATGCATGACGGCCAGCACGGGCTCCAGCCACGTTCCCCGGGCCGGAAGGTTGTAACCGGCCCGCAGGTGCCATACGCGATCGGTATAGCGCGCGCCGTCCGGGCGCCGGCGCCTCATCCACTCGCATTCGGCGTCGAAATTCAGGTTCCGGTAGTTAGCCAGCAGGTCCAGACCCGCCAGTTCGTTCTTAAGGAAGACGTTGGTGCGGCCTTGCCGGGAGTAATTGAAGGCTCCGGTAATGCCCCGCCGCCGGCCGAAGTAATTGATCTGGTAGTCGAGGCCGTAGTGGCTCATCTCGGGATCGCCCAGGGTCAGGGCGGCGCGAGCGGTCCATAGGGGCGACCAGCGGGCGGCGCCGTAAGCCTGGCCGGTGACCTTTTCGTGACTGGTGTCGAAAAAGCCTGCATTGTAGTTCAAGCTCCAACCCCGGCCGAGATACAATCCGCCCAAATTGATTCCGGTTTCCCTTCCGTTAGAGCGTCCGATGACGTGGTTGCGAAGGTAAATTTGGGTGGGGAGTTTGTCCATGTTGGAGTTAGTCTGAAAACCGGAGGTGAGATGTTCGCGGCCGATCTAAGGGCGGAAATAACCGATGGTGACATGAGCCCAGGAGGAATGGGCGTGCCAGCTCCAGAAGGCGTCCCAGATGCCCACGTTGCTCTCGTTGGGGGTGCCGCGAGTGCCGGTCAAGCGGTCGCGCCCGATGTTGTCGTAGTAGAAAATGATCCGGAAATCCAGGTCCTCGCGGATCCGGCCGTTCAAGGTGAAGCGGGCCCGGCGGGCGCCTAGGTCGAAACGATCGTCCACCGGCTCCAGGCGCCCGTCGCCGTCCAGGTCGGCGTAGGTTCGGTAGGTGTAAATGCCCGTGAACTGGATGCCGGCGCCGAAACGCCACTCCTGGAGGCCCGGCGTCTGAATGGCCTGGGGGACGAGCGGGGTGCAGGCGGCGAACATCAGCGGAAGCAGGCGGCGCAACTCGGGTGCCCCCAGAGGTCAGTCTATGGGCGGGATCTTCCCGGCCGTCAGGTTGGCGGTCGAGGCGACCGCGAACGGGTCGGCGCCGCCCTCCAGGTCCACCAGGCGACGGGCCTGGCGCAGGTCGTTGCCCACCAGGCTGATGTCCCCGCTGGCGCGGCCGCTGACGCGCAGGAACAGGGCCAGGGGCGCCGCGAGGCGGGATCCGCTCAGCAGCCCGCCGGCTGAATCTTTTAACCAGATGAGGGGCAGCGGACCGGCGGCGCTCTCCGCCTGGAAGCCGTGGATCTGGAAACTGCGCACGTCGTCCAACAGCAGGGCGGGGCGCTCATCGGGACGGCTCCAGCCGGTCTTGAGGTTGCGCAGGGTGAGTCCCTGGACGTGCCGCACGTAGAGGGTGTGCGCGGGCAGTTCGCCGAACATGCTGGCCTCGGGATACTTGGCGGGATGCTCGGGGACCTCGGTTCCGGCGAACTTGCCTCCGCCGGCCATGGCGATGCGGATATCGGAAAGGCTGATGTTGCGAACCGGATGGCCCGGCAGTCCTGTGATCGAGCTGGCCAGCACGCCGCCCGCGGCGGAGACGTTCGCGATCGAGACGTCCTGTAGGGCGCCGGGGACCGGCGGCTGCATGCCCCGCCCCCGGTTGCCCAGGCGCAGGAAGATCGGCGTGCGGGCCCCTTGGACCGCCACGTTCGAGATCGCCACGCGCTCGATGCGCGCCCCGTCCACTGATTCCAAGGCGATGGCGCTGGTGGCCGGGCGTCCCGCCTCCCGGTTCAGCATCACGCAATTCGACAGGACGATATTGCGGAAGTCACCCCGGCTCTCGGTGCCCAGCTTGAAATGGTTGCAACTGGTGCGCAGCACGCAGTTGGTGACGGTGACGTGCTCGGTGGGGCGGGGCTCGCCCAGCGCCTGGCTGGCCTTCAGCACGATGGCGTCGTCCCAGGAATCCACGTAGCAGTTCGAGATGCGGACGAAACGCGAGCAATCCGGATCAATGCCGTCGCAGTAGGAATTCAGGATGCGGAGGCCCTCCAGCTCGACGTCCTCGCAACCGAGCAGGCTGACCGCGTAGTTGGGCGAATTGCGGACGGTGAGGCCGCGCAGGGAGACGCGCCGGCAGCGCTTCAGGGCGATGGGCTTGGGTCCGCCGCGCTTGGAGCGGTTGCCGTCCACCACGCCCGCGCCGTAGAGGGCGATGTCCTCCAGGTCCTCGCCGGCCAGCAGGGCGTGGCGGAAGTAGGTGGTCTCGTGATCGTCCACCGGTTTGAAGGGAAGCTCTTCGTACTTGTCGAAGTCGGCCGCCTCGGGACTGGCGGCCAGCGTGGCCCCGGCGGCGATCTCCAGGGCCACGCGGCTGCGCAGGTGCAGGGTCCCGGAAAGGTAGGTGCCGGGGGGCAGCAGAACCACGCCGCCGCCCTGGCGGGCCGCGGCGTCCAGGGCCTTCTGGATGGCGGCCGTGTCTTTGCTGCGCCCGTCGCCGCGGGCGCCGTAATCCCGGACGTTATGGACCGCCGGGACGGGCGCCGCCGCCAGGGTCCACGCCACGGTGAAGATTGCGGGCCAAAGCATAAAGCGGCAGTATATCGCGCCGGGCGCGGTGCGGTTCGACAGGCTGCCCTGAGGCGGCGTGGATGCCGGGAAGTTCGGGTCGGGCTAAGCGTCGCGCGGGCGAAGGTAAAACTCGATCGCTTCGGGAACCGAGAGTCCCTTGGGCTCGGCGGCCGCCTCGGGATGCGTCCGGCGGAAATGCTCCAGCATCAGGCGTTGCAAGTGAGCCGCCTGCTCGGGATACTTCCCCGCAACGTCGGTGAACTCGCCGGGATCGGCCTCCAGGTCGTAGAGCCGGATCCAGCGCCCGGGCGTGGGGCGGTCGGTCCGGTAGCCGTCCTGGCGCTCCCGCCGGCCGGAGCAGAAGACCAGCTTGAAGCGGGCGGTGCGGACGCAGGCCTCTTCGTTTTCCAGATACTCGCTGAAGATGTAGTCGCGCGGCTGTGCCGGCCGGCGGCCTTCCAGATAGGGACGGAGGCTCCGCCCGTGCGGGTTGGGAAGCGGCTCGACTCCCAGCAGATCGAGCACCGTGGGGGCGATGTCCACGGCTTCGGTGAGATCGCGCACCACGGCCGGGCGGGTGCGACCCGGCCGGCGCACCAGCAGCGGAATGCGGATGGCCGGTTCGTAGCAGCAGTGCTTCTCGAAGCGCCCGTGATGCCCCAGGCAATAGCCGTTGTCGCCCATGTAGACGACCAGAGTGTTGCGCTCCAGCCCCGTCCGCCGGAGCGCCTCCAGCACGCGGCCGATGTTCCGGTCCAGGAAAGCTACGGAAGTATAGTAGGCGGCGATGATGCCCTGTTTGTCGCGCTCGCTCAGTCCGCGAAAGATGAGCGGGATCTGCCAGGCGTCCTCCGGTCCCACCGGGGGCGGGGAGAAGCGTGCGGGATCGAACAGGTCGCGGTCCTCCACCGGGAAATCGAAGGGCGAATGCGGCTCCTGAAAACTGACCCAGAGGGCGAAAGGCCCGCCTTGGTGTTCCTCCAGGAAGCGTGCGGCCCGGCGGGCGATGTAAGTGCCGCGCATCTCTTCGTCATAACGCGGGAAAGGAAGTTTGTCGGCGTTGAGCCAGATGCGCGCCGGATCTTTGAAGGGCCGCCAGGGGGGCTTGGTCTTGATCTCCGGCGGGACGGGGCGCGGGCGCACCTCGCGGTTCCAGCCCTCGGCCACGGCCGCCTCGGTCATCACGAGCTGGAAGCCGTGCTGGCCCGGGGCGGGAGGGCGGTTGAAATGCATCTTGCCGAAGACGGCGGTCGAGTAACCGGCGGCGCGCAACTGCCGGGCCAAAGTAGGCTGGTCCTCGCGGAGGGCGGTTCGGAGCACGGTAACCCCGACGGCGTGGGGCATCAGGCCGGTGAGAAACGACTGGCGGGAAGGGGTGCACACCGGCGCGTTGCAATAATGGCGGGCGAAACGAACGCCCTGGGCGGCGAGGCGGTCCAGGTTGGGAGTGCGCGCCAGGCGGTCGCCGTCCGCCCCCAGCACATAGCCCGCGTGGTCGTCGGAGATGAGGAAGAGGAAGTTGGGGCGCTCCGGCGGCCTGCGGGCGAAGATGACCGGCGCAGCGCAGAACTGGCGGCGGGTGAGCATCGGCGCTATTGTACGCCGCGGGCGGGGGGAACCGCCCCGCCCGGGAGAGGCGGGTGGAGCAGCGCGCCCCGGCCGGCTAGCCGGCCGCCCGGTGGCCCTTCAAGCGCGCCATCCGGGATTCCCACTCCTTGCGCAGTTCCTCGCGGCGCTTGAGCACGTAAGCTTTAGCCTCCTCGAAGCTGTGGAAGGAGCGGCGGCCCTTGAGGAGATTGCACGGGCGGCAGGCGGCCACCAGGTTGCGCGGCTCCTTCTTGCCGCCTTTGGCCCGCGGTACGACGAAATCCACCGACATCACCAGGTAGTTCTCGAAGCTGGCCGCGCCGTCCAGACCGCAGTACTGGCAGCGGTAATGATCCCGCTTGAGGATGTTCAGGCCTTCCTCGAGGGTCAGGGGCTTGGCGCGGCGGATCAACTGCACGAGCCTGGATACCGGCATCGGGCACCTCCCGGTAAATAGTATGCTCCCGGCGGCGGGAAATGAAAACAGGAAATTCGCCCCGGGAGCGGCTGGCTCAGGGTCCTTCTTCGATCCTGATTACGTAGTAAGGCGTGGCTAGGGCGGGATCGGGCTGGAACCAGCCGGCGCCGGCGCGGCCCAGAATTTCGAAGTAATACATCAAGTCCCAGCGGGGCGACAAGTCTTCGCCGGAAATGACAAAGACCGGTTGCGGGCCGGTCGCCTCCAAGGTCTTGAACCGCGCCAGTTGATTCACGGGGCGGTAATGGAGGCGCACGCCGGCCGGGGCGGGCCAAATCCGCAGGGCCAGCTTGAGGGGCCGGCCGGGCGGGGCGCTCGCGGGCGCTTCATGGAGGATGGTCGGGCGAGGGGCAGGCTTGGGCGGCGGCGGCAGCGCCTCGGGCGGGTGGGGCGGCTCCCGCCGGAGGACCAGGCCGCCGGCCAGCCAGAGGCCCTCGGGAAACACGACGTCCAGATAGCCTTGCCGGGCGGCCAGCAGCCCGGCGTCATGGGGGCCGTCGGGGCCGAGCCTTAGGACCCGGAAGCGGCCCTCTCCGGTTCGCACCCGGAAGGTCTGCGCCCCACGGCCCTCGATCCAGTCTCCGTAGAGCACGTTTTCGGGCAGCCGCCGGGGCTCTTTCACCGCTGAGCGAATCTCCGCATAAGGTGCAAGCGGCAAGGCGTGCGCCCGGCGAGGGCCGGCGCTCAGCCAGCCGTAGCCACGCTCCTCGGAGAACTCGGTGTCCGGACCGACCGCCTGAAAGCGCGGCTCGACCGTGTGGCTCCAAATGTAAGGATAGTTGCGGTAGGCGGCCCCGCCCCGGGGGCGCGCCACCGGCCCGCCGAAATCGAAACCGTAATCGAACCGGCCCAGTTGCTCGAAGATGCGCTCCCGCTCGGCTACGGTCTTCAAATCATGCTCGACGTAGGGCAGCCGGTCCTTCCAATGACCGACGTCGGCCGGGCCGTAGGCCATTTCGGCAGGATAGAGCCCGTCGGTCAGCGCGGCCAGTCTCTGCCAGACCTGCCGGGCGGCCTCCAGCTCCCGGCGAGCCGCCCGGAGGGCCTCCCGCTCGGCCGTGCGGTAGAACCACGCCAATTCATAGGCGGCGATCTGCTTGTGGGCGTGATACCGCGCCAGCGACGCCAGCACCAGGAAATCCGGCTCCGAAGCCCGCCATTCGGGCGAGGAAGCGCCGGCCGCGGCCCGCGCCCGCGCCGTCGCCTGTTCGATCCGCGCCGCCGTCGCGCGCAGCCGGGCGGCGGTCTGATGAGGCGTTTGCTTGGCGGAGGCGGCGCCCTTCAGGCGGTTCTCGACCGCCTCAGCGATGGAGGCCACGTAACGCCAGTCGCTGGGCGGCGTTTCCAGATACGCGTCAATCAGCCCGCCGGGGTTGACTTCCGGCCACAAGTACATGTTGGGATCGGCCAGGTGAACCGCCACCAGTTCGCTGAGCACCCCGCCGGCCGCCTGGTAGGCTTCCAGGGCGTCCATCGCGGCCGCGCCGAAACGCCGGCGGAACTGGTCGGTCCAGACCCGGGAGGGAGTCTTGGGATCGTAGCTCAGCCGGCCCCAGAGCAGGTAGAAGAGCCAGTAACGTTCGAATTCCCAGGTCCACCAGACGCGATCCTTCGCGGCCGGGGTGAACACGCCCCACTTGCCCGGCCGGTTTCCGAAGCCTTTCTGGGCCAGGGGCGGGTCAATCTCGAAGCCGGCCGAGCCGGAGAGCGCGAAGGTGGGCACGGCGCGGCGCACGTAATCCGGGTCGCCCCAGAGCAGCACGCGATGCGAACCGAGCGCCCAGACTTCCCAAAAGAACTCGTAAGGCCGGGGCTTTTCCAGTAAGTTCGAGTAACTGTAGCCGGGGAAAGTTTCCGCCGGCTGGTAAGGCCGGCCGAGATGTTCCGCCCAGTATTTGGCCGAAACCCGCAGAGGGACGCCGGCGCTGCGGGCGGCCTCGATCATTCCCGGGGCCGGCGACCAGGCGCGCAGATCGAGTGTGACGCGGCGGCCGGCCTCGCGCAGGGCGCGGAACACATAGTCCCGGTAAAAGGGAACCTGGCGCTCGGGCGGAATGCCGGATTCCGCGTTGGTCCGCACCTGGAGGCTGCGAATGGCGGGGCAGGCGGCCAGCAGTTTGCGCAGGGCGACGTAACTGTAGGGGCCGATGTTATCGGGGCCCAGACCGACCACCGTGGGTTTCATGCCGGGCTGTACGTCGTGCTCCCAGATGCCGAGGGTGAAATCCAGGCCGTGATCGGCGGCCGCCTGCGAGACGAACCGCAGCATCTCGAGGTTCCGCTCGCGCTCCAGCGCCGCCAGCCCCGGCACCCGAATCTCGGGGAATTCCTCCGGCGCGAGCCAGAAGGGATAGGGCGGGGCCAGATAATTGGTCTGGTGCGCGAAGACCAGATTGAAGCGATTGAAACGGCAGCGCGCCAGCCAGGCGAACAAATCCAGCCAGTGCCGGCGGGAGTAATACCAGTCTTGTTCGAGGTCCCGGTTGTGCAGGAACCACCGGATGCCGCGCAAGGCGGTGGCCGGGCGGCCGCGGGCGGCCGAGAGGCGGCCGGTGTGGCGGATCTGCTCGGCCGCCTCGAGCAGCCCGTACATCAGGCCGCGCAGATCGCCTCCGGTGATCAGGCCCGGGACGATGCGATAACTCTCGGGCGCCTCGGTGTCGAGCTCCGTGCGCAGGCGGAAGCGGGCGGGATTCAGCCCGCGCTCGCGCAGGGCGCGCTCGAACTCTTCCCGGCCGAACTCGACCGGGCCGGCCCAAGCGGCCGCCGCCAGGGCGAGCAGCCCGCTAATCCGCCGCCGCATGCCAGCCTCGCCGGCTGAGGTCGCGGTAGATGAAGGCCCCGGCCGCCAGGGCGCAGGCCAGCATCAACAGCCCGGTCCCGGATTGTTTCAACAAGAGCTTGCCCACCCCGAACAGCGCCCCGTAAATCAGCACGCAGCCGGCCAGGGCGTCGGCCAGGTTCCGCCGGCCGTCCGCCGGCCGAGGCAGTTCCGACGCCAGCCGGGCGATCGGCGCCCAACCGGGGCCGGAGGGCCGCACCCGGCGATAGAAGGCGAGCAGCGTTTCCACCGGCTCCGGCCGGGTCAGCAGCGTCACCGTCAGCCAAACCGCCGTGGTGAGGGCGATGGTGACGATCATGATCCAGGCGAAGCCCAGGGGATCATCGCTGTCCAGGCCCCAGGCAAGCTGCATGGTCAGGGAGACCGCGAAGGCCGCGATCATCGAGGAAACCTCGCTCCAGGCGTTGATTCGCCACCAGTACCAGCGCAGCAGCAGGACGCCGCCGGTGCCCGCGCCGGTGACGATCAGCAGCTTCCAGGCCGCCGCGATCGAGGTCATGTAGAAGGTCACCACCGCCGAGACCAAGGTCAGAAGGAGGGTCGCCAGCCGGGAGGCCAGCACGTAGTGGCGCTCGCCGGCGCCCGGCCGCACGAAGCGGCGATAAAAATCGTTCACCAGGTAGCTGGCGCCCCAGTTCAACTGAGTCGCGATGGTGGACATGAAGGCGGCCGCGAAGGCCGCCACCATCAGCCCCCGGAGTGAGGCAGGCAGGTGGTGGACCATCACTTGCAAGTAGCCCACCTCGGGATCGGCCAGGCCGGGATACAACACCAGCGCCGCCAGCGCGGTCAGGATCCAGGGCCAGGGACGCAGGGCGTAGTGCGCGATCTGGAACCACAAGGTGGCCAGCAGGGAATGCTTCTCATCCTTGGCCGAGAACATGCGCTGGGCCACGAACCCGCCGCCGCCGGGCTCGGCCCCGGGATACCAGGTCGCCCACCAGTTCAGCGAGATATAGACCAGGAAGGTCAGCATGGGCATCCAGGCGGAGTGCAGGTCCGGCACGAAACTCAGCAGGGAGCCCTGCCCGCCGGAGGCTGCGGCGCGCAAGCGGTCCACCGCCTCCAGCCGCACCAGCAGGCTGTCCATTCCCCCAACCGCCCCGACCGCGAAAACCGCCAGCACGATGACCATGCCCATGGCAATGGCGAACTGGAAGAAATCCGTCACCAGCACGCCCCACAGGCCGGAAAGCGTCGAGATCAGCGAGGTCAGGGCGATCATGCCCAGCGTCAGGCCCAGGGCCTGAATCTTGGAGACGCCCAGCACGTGCTCGAGGATCTTGACCATGGCCAGGTTCACCCAGCCCAGCACGATGCAGTTGATGGGCAGGCCCAGATACAGGGCGCGGAAGCCCCGCAGGAAGGCGGCCGGGGCTCCGGCGTAGCGCAGTTCGGCGAACTCGACGTCGGTCATTACGCCCGCCCGCCGCCAGAGCCGGGCGTAGAAAAACACCGTCAGCATGCCGCCCGCCACGAAGTTCCACCACAGCCAGTTGCCCGCGATGCCGCCCTTGGCCACCAGCCCGGTGACCGCCAGAGGCGTGTCGGCGGCGAAGGTGGTGGCGACCATCGAGGTCCCCGCCAGCCACCAGGGCACGTCGCGCCCGGAGAGGAAAAACTCCTGCGTGCTGCGGCCGGCGCGGGCCTTGTAATACAGCCCGATCGCCAGGCTGAGCAGGAAATACAAGCCGATGACCAGCCAGTCCAGAGCGGAGAGTTGCACCCTGCGATTATAGTGTGCGGCCCCGCGACCCGGCATGTACCGGCCCCGGGCAGGGCCCGCCCGATCCTCGTCCCGCCGGGAGTACAATAGCCCACGATGGCTCATCTGAACTCCTTCGGCGCCGCCGCCTCCCTGCGCCTGGGCGAGCGCCGGTATCGGATTTATTCCCTCTCTGCTTTGGAGAAAGCCGGCTTCAGCGGCGTCTCCCGGCTGCCCTACTCGATGAAGGTCCTCCTGGAGAATCTGCTGCGGCACGAGGACGGGCGTTCCGTCACGGCCGGGCACATCGAAGAACTGGCTCGCTGGAGCGGGCGCGGCCGGCCGGCTGAGATCAGCTTCATGCCGGCGCGGGTGCTGCTTCAGGATTTCACGGGCGTGCCCTGTGTGGTGGACTTCGCCGCCATGCGCGACGCCCTGCGGCGCCTGGGGCGCGACCCGCGGCTGGCCAACCCGCTGATCCCGGCCGATCTGGTGATTGACCACTCCGTGCAGGTGGATTACTACGGTTCGCCCGAGGCCTTCCGCCTGAACTCGGAAATGGAATACCGGCGCAACCGGGAGCGCTACGCCTTCCTGCGCTGGGGCCAGTCGGCCTTTCGCAACCTGCGCGTGGTGCCGCCGGCCACCGGCATCATCCACCAGGTGAACCTGGAATACCTGGCCTCGGTGGTTTTCGCCGCCCAGCAGGAGGGCGAGTGGTGCGCCTATCCCGACACGCTGGTGGGCACCGATTCGCACACCACCATGATCAACAGCCTGGGCGTGTTGGGCTGGGGAGTGGGAGGCATCGAGGCCGAAGCCTGCATGCTGGGGCAGCCCATCTCGATGCTCATCCCGGAAGTGGTGGGCTTCAAGCTCTACGGCGCACTGGCGCCCGGCGCCACGCCCACCGACCTGGTGCTCACCGTGACCGAGAGGCTGCGCAAGAAGGGCGTGGTGGGCAAGTTCGTCGAGTTTTTCGGGCCGGGCCTGGCGAGCCTGGAGGCGGCCGACCGGGCGGTGATCGCCAACATGGCGCCCGAGTACGGCGCCACCATGGGCTTCTTCCCGGTGGACGCCGAGACCCTGCGTTTCCTGCGCCTCACCGGGCGCCCGCCCGAGCTTGTCGAGCTGGTGGAAGCCTACGCGCGCGAGCAGGGCCTGTTCCGCACCGACGACGCGCCCACGCCGATCTTCAGCGACACCTTGGAGCTCGACCTGGGCACGGTGGTCCCGTCCCTGGCCGGGCCGCGCCGCCCGCAGGATCGCATCGAGCTGCCGGCCGTCAAGAGGAAGTTCTTGGAAGGGCTGGGCGCTCCGCCGCGGGAGGTCCCCATCCGGCTGAACGGCACGCCGGCGGCGGTGCGCGACGGCTCGGTGATGATCGCCGCCATTACGAGCTGCACCAACACCTCGAATCCCTCCCTGATGATCGGGGCGGGCCTGCTGGCCCGCAAAGCGGTGGAGCGCGGCCTGCGCGCGAAGCCTTGGGTGAAGACCAGCCTCTCGCCGGGATCCAAGGTGGTCACCGATTACCTCCGCGAGGCAGGCGTGCTGCCCGCCCTCGAGGCGCTCGGTTTTCATCTGACCGGCTACGGCTGCATGACGTGCATCGGCAACAGCGGCCCGCTGCCTGCTCCGGTGGCCGAGGCGGTGCAGAAGGAGAAGCTGGTGGTGGCCGCCGTGCTGAGCGGCAATCGGAACTTCGAGGGCCGCGTCCATCCCCTGGTGCGGGCTAACTACTTGGCCTCGCCGCCCCTGGTGGTGGCCTATGCCCTGGCCGGGCGCGTGGATTGGGACCCCGCCAGCGAACCGCTGGGCGAAGACCTCCAGGGCCGGCCCGTCTACCTGGCCGACCTCTGGCCTTCAGCCGAAGAGGTGCGCCAGGCGGTGGCCGGCTCGGTCCGCACCGAGCTGTTCCGCCGCCAGTATGCGGAGGCCTTCCGGGGCGATGAGCAGTGGGCTTCGATGCCCGCGCCCTCGGGCGACCTGTACGCTTGGGATCCGGATTCGACCTACATCAAGCGTCCGCCCTACTTCGAGCAGTTCGTCGAGCCCTCCCGGTGGCTGGCCGATATCAGCGGCCTGCGCGCCCTGGCGGTCCTGGGCGACTCGATCACCACCGATCACATCTCGCCGGCCGGCTCGATCGCCCCGGCCAGCCCCGCCGGGCAGTACCTGATCTCCCTGGGAATCCAGCCGCCGGATTTCAACTCCTACGGCGCGCGACGCGGCAACCACGAGGTGATGATGCGCGGCACGCTGGCCAACGTGCGGCTGAAGAATCTGCTGGTGCCGGGCGTCGAGGGCTGGTGGACGATCCACCTGCCGGAGGGCGAACGCATGACCATCTACGACGCCGCCATGCGCTACGGCCGGGAGGGCGTTCCCCTGCTGATCCTGGCGGGCAAGGAGTACGGCTCGGGCTCTTCGCGCGACTGGGCGGCCAAAGGCGTGCGCCTGCTGGGCGTGCGGGCCGTGATCGCCGAAAGCTTCGAGCGCATCCACCGTTCGAACCTGGTGGGCATGGGCGTGCTGCCCCTGGAGTTTCTGCCCGGGCAGAACCGGGAGACGCTGGGGTTGACCGGCACGGAAAGCTTCACGCTGGAGGGCGTGGCCCAGGCCCTGTCCGGTTCGCGCCGCGCGCTGGTGCGCGCGGTCTCGGCCGAGGGAGTCGAGAAGAGCTTCGAGGTGGTCGTGCGGGTGGATACGCCGCAGGAGGCGGAGTATTATCGCCATGGCGGCATCCTGCCCTATATGCTCGATCAACTCGCTGCGCAAGCGGCGGGCGCGGCCGCCGATCCGCCGGCCTGAGGCCGGGACGGCCCTGCGCGTGGCGGGCCGGAGCTACCGCTCCGGGCGGTAGTTGCGGTAGGCCTCGTCCAGCACCTCGATGACGTGGCGGACGCGCTGGCCGCGGCCGAAGCGGGCTGCGCCGTAGCGGAGCTGCAACATGCAGCCCGGGTTGGCGGTGGCGATCAGGTCCACTCCCAGGGCGTTGATGCGGGCGAACTGGCTGCGCAGGATCCGGTCGGCCATTTCCCCGTGAATCGCGTTGTAGATGCCGGCGCTCCCGCAGCAGAGGTCGGCGAAGGGCAGCTCGCGGAACTCCAGGCCCGGTACGGCCCGCAACAGCTTGCGGGGCGCGGCCCGGATCTTCTGCCCGTGCGCCAGGTGGCAGGAATCCTGATAGGTGGCCACGGCCGGGACGGGACCCAGCCGGGGATCCGGCTCGATGGCAGACAGGAATTCGGTCACGTCCCGCACCGAGCGCGCGAAACGGGCCGCAGACTCGCGCCAGGCGGGATCGTCTTCGAGCAGTTGACCGTATTCCTTCATGGTCGAGCCGCAGCCGGCGGCGTTGGTCAGGATGGCGTCGAAGCCGCCCGCCAGGAAGGCGTCAATGTTGCGCCGGGCCAGCTCGCGCGCCTTCGCGAGTCGTCCCGTGTGGGCGTGCAGGGCGCCGCAGCAGGTTTGCCCGGGCGGCACGCTGACCTCGCAGCCGTTCCGGGTGAGCACCCGCACGGTCGCCTCGTTCAGGCGAGCGAAGGAGACGCTCGCCACGCAGCCCGCCAGCAACGCCACCCGGTAGCGCCGCTCGCCTTCGGCCGGGAAAACCTTGCCCAGATGCCGGAAGAAGAAGGGCCGTTCGGCGGAAGGCGCCAGTCGGGCCAGCCTGCCCGGCGCGCCCAGCTCATCCAGCAACCCGGAGGACTCCGCCAGCTTCCGCAACCCGCTGGCCTCGTAAATCCACAGCAGCCCGCCGGCCAGTCGCAGCAGGGCAGGGGAGGGCAGCAGGTAATCGAGCGCCAGCCGCCGCGCCAGACGCGCCGGCCACGGGCGGCGCACCGCCCGCTCGATCGCCTCGCGGGCCGCCTCGATCAAGCGGCCGTAAGGTACGCCCGAGGGACAGGCGGTTTCGCAAGCCCGGCAGGCCAGGCACAAATCCAGGTGCCGGACGTAGGATTCCGTCAGGGACGCGGCCCCTTCGGCTACGCGCACCATCTGGTAAATCCGCCCGCGCGGCGAATCGGCCTCCAGGCCCAGCTCGCGGTAGGTCGGACAGGCGTTCAAGCACAGGCCGCAGTGCACGCATCGGTCCAGATCGAACAGGCGCGGCCCCGCCGCCGTTGCCGTCTCAGATGCGGCCATAGAGTCTGCCCCGGTTCAGCAGCCCGCGCGGGTCGAACATCGCCTTCAGCCGCTGCATGAGGGGAAAATCCGGGCCCGGCGCCGGCCACAAGGGAAGCTCCGGCTTGCGCTCCGGCGGGGCGAACTCGATCACCACTTTCCAGCCTCGCTCGGCGGCTTGGCGGACCCAGGCGGCGGCCGCCTCGCAACGGCTGAAGTAAGCCCATACGACGCCCGAGCCGGCGCGCGCCAGCGCGGGGACTTCCAGCCCCTCCAGCACCGGTTTCAGCCCGGTGAGGGTCGAGGCCACGCGCACCACGGCGCCTTGCGGGCAGGCTGCCAGGAACTGGGGCGTGAATTCCCGCACGCCGCGCCAGAAGGCCTCCGCTTCGGTCGGATCCAGCGCTCGCCAGTCGGCCAGCTCCCGAGCGTAGCGATCGAGCACGGCCGGGCTGCCGCCCGCTTCCAGGGCCACCAGGAAGCCCTCCCGCCCGAGCCGCACAGCGGCGCCCGGATTCAGCAGGTCCAGCGCCGCCGGCTGAAGCAGGCTGCCCAGGACGGCATCCCGGGCCGCCAGCGCCGCCTCCAGGCTCGGGCAGGCGCGCAGGAAGGTGCGCCAGCCGGGCGGGATGGGCGCCAGCCGGAAGTTGGCCGAAACGATGGCGGCCAGGGTCCCGAACGAGCCCACCATCAGGCGGGCCAGATCCAACCCGGCCACGTTCTTCACCACCATGCCGCCGGATTCGATCAACTTGCCTTCCAGGCTGGCGAAGCGCATCCCGATCAGCATGTCTCGCGCCGTGCCGTACAGACGACGCCGGGGGCCGCTGATATTGGCCGCCAGCACTCCCCCCACCGTGGCCTGCTCGGGCAGGAAGGGATCGAGCGGCGCCATCTGGCCGTGACCGGCCAGCAGGCGGCTGAAGTCGGCGAAGCTCATGCCGGCCTCCACGCTGACGGTGAGGTCGCGCGGGTCATACTCGAGGACGCGGTTCAGCCTTCGGGTCGAGACGGTCAGCTCGGCCGGCGGCGCGGGTCCTCCCATGGCCTGCTTGCTGAAGCCGCCCCCCAGCGCGATGCTGCGCCCCGCGGCGGCCGCCTCGCGCAGCGTCTCGGCCAACTGCTCGGGGCTTTCGGGCTCGAGAACCTTCATGGGCGGAACCACTACTTTGCCCGCTCCCGCGCCGCGCTGTCAAATCGCCACGGAGGCCGGCGTTCGTCTTAAACTGGCTCTGCGGCCATGCGCTACCGGGATCGGACGGAAGCCGGGCGCCGACTGGCGGAGAAGTTGGCGGCGTACCGCAACCGGCCGGACGTGCTGGTGCTGGGGCTGCCTCGCGGCGGCGTGGTGGTGGCCTGCGAAGTGGCCCGGGCGCTGGGTGCCCCGCTGGAGGTGTTCGTGGTGCGCAAGCTGGGCGCTCCCGGGCAGGAGGAGCTGGCCATGGGGGCCATCGCCAGCGGCGGGGTGCGAGTGCTGAATCCCTCCGTGGTCGAGCTCTGGGGGATTCCCGCCCAGGTGATCGAAGAAGTGGCCGAGCAGGAGCAGCGCGAGCTGGAGCGCCGCGAGCGCCTCTACCGGGGATCGCGGCCCCCGCTCCAGATCGCCGGGCGGACCGTGATCCTGGTGGACGACGGCATTGCCACCGGCTCGACCATGCGGGCGGCGGTGGCCGCCCTGCGCGCCTTGCAGCCGGCGCGCCTGGTGGTGGCCGCGCCGGTCGCGGCGCCGCAGGCCTGCGAGCTGCTGGAAGGCGAGGCCGACGAGGTGGTCTGCGATTTCACTCCGGAGCCTTTCTACTCGGTGGGCCTGTGGTATTTCGACTTCCCGCAGAACACCGATGAGCAGATCCGCGAGCTGCTGGAGGGGGCGGCGGGCGAGCGCTCCGGCGGGGCGGAGTCGAACTGAAGGCGCGCGCCCGGGCCTTCTGCTAATCTGAATCCCCATGGGGACCCGTACTCTGCGGGCGGCCGGCCTGTTGGTGCTGGTCATGCCCGGGCTGTTGTTTGCTCAGAGTCGCGAGCAGCGCATCGCGGCCGCGGTCGAGGCGCTGGAGCCGGCCCTGGCGGCCCAGCGGCGCGATTTTCATATGCATCCGGAGCTGTCCAACCGCGAGGAGCGCACCTCAAGGGTCATCGCCGAGAAGCTGCGCGCCCTGGGGCTGGAGGAGGTGCGCACCGGGGTGAGCCGGCACGGAGTGGTGGCCCTACTGAAGGGCGCCCTGCCGGGTCCGGCCGTGGCGGTGCGCGCCGACATGGACGCCCTGCCGATCACCGAGACCCTCGACGTCCCTTACCGCTCGCGCACCCCGGGCGTCAAGCACGCCTGCGGGCACGACGTGCACATGACGGTGGCCCTGGGGGTGGCCGAAGTGCTCAGCCGGATGCGCGGGGAGATCCGCGGCTCGGTGAAGTTCATTTTTCAGCCTGCCGAAGAAGGGGCGCCGGAAGGAGAGGAATCGGGCGCGGCCGAGATGATCCGTCAGGGCGCGCTGGAGAACCCGCGGCCCCGGGCGATCTTCGCCTTCCATGCCGACCCGCGCCTGGAGGCGGGCAAGGTGGGCTATGCGCCCGGTGCGGCGCTGGCCTCTTCGGACTCCTTCACCATCCGCATCCTGGGCAAGAGAGTGCACGCCGCCTGGCCGCACGAAGGCATTGACCCGATCGTGGTGGCGGCCGAGTGCATCGCTGCTCTCCAGACGGTCCGCAGCCGGCGGTTGGATCCGGTCGAGCCGATGGTGCTCAGTGTGGGCGTCATCCAGGGCGGCAACCGGCACAACATCCTGGCGGAGGAAGTGCGCATGGAGGGGACGCTGCGGACGCACAACGAGGCGATCCGCCGGCGGGCGATGGCTCTGGTGGGGGAGATCGTGAGCGGCGTGGCGGGGGCGCACGGGGCGCGGGCGGAGGTGAGCTGGTCGCCGCGCTCGAATCCGCCCACGGTGAACGACGCGGCGCTGGTGGAGGCCAGTCTGCCGGTGTTGCGGCGGGTGCTGGGGGAGGGGAACGTGGTGCGGGCGGCGCCGGTGATGGGGGCGGAGGACTTCGCCTTCTATTTGAAACAAATTCCGGGGGCCATGTTCTGGCTGGGCGTGGCCAACCCCGCCCGCGGCATCACCGCCATGCTCCACACCCCGGAATTCGACGCCGACGAAGCCGCCCTGGCGGTCGGCGTCCGGACGATGGCCCACTTGGTGCTCGATTACCTGGACCGGGCCGCCGCCCGCTGAGCACCGCCCCGCCCGAGGCCCGCTCAGTCCAGATGGAAGACCTCTTCCAGCGGGCGCATGCCTTCGTCCGGACGGCGCCCCTCCAGCTCCTCGAAAAAGGGCGCCATCTCGCGCTGCCAGCGGGCGTTGACCTCCCGCGCCGCCATGCCCTCCCGCGCCTTCTGAAAATCGGGCGTCTCCAGGTAACCCACCAGCAGGCCGTCCTCGCGCAGGAACAGCGAGTAGTTATGCCAGCCGGTCTCGCGCAGGGCCTGAAGCATCTCGGGCCAGACCTCGCGGTGCCGCCGCTTGTACTCCTCCAGGCGGTCCTTCTTCACCTTGAGCAGGAAGCAGACCCGCTGCATGGGGTTTCCTCCCGGGCGCCGCCTAGATGAACAGCGGCGCCGCCAC
This sequence comes from Solibacteraceae bacterium, assembly GCA_037444625.1. Lineage (GTDB taxonomy): Bacteria > Acidobacteriota > Terriglobia > Bryobacterales > Bryobacteraceae > DTHT01. Next base: position 27,777 of record JBBIMA010000018.1, on the reverse strand, counting down.
CAGGGTGATAGTGCTCAGCAGCTTGATCAACACGTGCAGCGAAGGCCCGGCCGTGTCCTTGAAGGGATCGCCCACCGTGTCGCCCACGACGGTGGCCTTGTGCGCGTCGGAGCCTTTGCCGCCCAGTTTGCCGGTTTCCACGAACTTCTTGGCGTTGTCCCAGGCGCCGCCGCCGTTGTTCATCAGGGTGGCCAGCAGGATGCCGGCGATGGTGCCCACCATCAGCAGGGCGGCCACCGAAGTGGCCCCCACCGGCGCCTCGTTGTAGCCCGGCAGGTAGCGGAAGATCACCCCCACCGCCACCGGCCCGATCACCGGCAGGATGCCGGGCAAGACCATGGCCTTCAAGGCGCCCTTGGTGACGATGTCCACGCAGGCGCCGTAGTCCGGATCGGAAGTGCCCTGCATGATGCCCGGATTGGACCGGAACTGCCGGCGCACTTCTTCGATCACGGTCTGGGCCGCCTTGCCCACCGCCCGGATGGCCAGTGCGCTGAACAGGAACACCAGCATGGCGCCCAGCAAGGCGCCGGTAAACACCGGCACGTTGCCGATGTCCACCGTGAAGATCCGCTCGGCCGCCCAGCCCAGGTGGACCTTCACTTCGTCAATGTAGGCGGAAAACAGCAGGAAGGCGGCCAGGGCCGCGCTGCCGATGGCGTAGCCCTTGGTGAGGGCCTTGGTGGTGTTGCCCACGGCGTCCAGCCGGTCGGTGCGCCGCCGGATCTCCTCCGGCTGCTGGGACATCTCGATGATGCCGCCGGCGTTGTCGGTGATGGGGCCGAAGGTGTCCATGGCCAGGATGTAGGCGGCGGTGGAGAGCATGCCCATGGTGGCGATGGCGGTTCCGTACAGCCCGGCCGCCTCGGGCGAGACGCCGGGAAGTCCGGCGTTGGCCCCCAAGTAGTAGGAGCCCAGGATGGCGGCCGAGATCACCAGCACGGGCAGAGCCGTGCACTCCAGGGCCACCGAGAAGCCGGTGATGATGACCGTGGCCGGCCCGGTCTTGGCGCTGTCGGCGATCGAGAGCACCGGGCGGTATTTGTATTCCGTGTAGTACTGGGTGATGTAGACGAACAGGAAGGCGGTCAGGATGCCGATCACGCCCGCCAGGAACAGGTGCCAGTTGTTCTGAAGCAGCAGGCGCACGGCGATGTAAAAGCCCAGCATGGCGACAGCGGTGGTGACGTAGTAGCCGCGGTTGAGGGCCTTCATGGGGTCCTCTTCGCCCCGGATGCGCACCGCCATCACGCCCAGGATCGAGGCGATCAGCCCGAAGGCGCGCGCCATCAGCGGGAAGAGCACGCCGTAGATGCCGAAGACCGGCAGCAGGGCCACGCCCAGGATCATGGCGCCGATGTTCTCGGCCGCGGTGGATTCGAACAGGTCCGCGCCGCGGCCCGCGCAATCGCCCACGTTGTCGCCCACCAGGTCGGCGATCACCGCCGGGTTGCGCGGATCGTCTTCGGGAATGCCGGCCTCCACTTTGCCCACCAGGTCGGCGCCCACGTCGGCCGCCTTGGTGTAGATGCCGCCGCCGAGCTGGGCGAACAGAGCCACAAAACTGGCTCCGAAGCCGAAGGCCACGATCTGGAAGGGAACCTGGTTGGGGTTGTGCAGGCCGTCGAACAGCAGGAACAGCCCGCCCACGCCCAGCAGGGAGAGCGAGACCACGCCCAGACCGGTCACCGCCCCGCCGCGCAGGGCGATCTGGAGGGCGCGGTTCAAATCGCTGCGCGCGGCCGAGGCGGTGCGGATGTTGGCCCGGATCGAGACCCACATGCCGAAGTAGCCGGCGGCCAGCGAGCACAGCGAGCCGACCACGAAGGAGATGGTCATGCGCACGGCCAGGGTGGTCTGCCCCTTGCCGAAGAAGTAGCCCACGAAAATGATGAAGGCCAGCAGCACGGCCAGCGAGGAGATCGTCCTGTACTGGCGGCGCAGGAAGGCCTCGGCGCCTTGCTTGATGGCGTTGGAAATCTTTTGCATGCCGGGGGCGCCCGTGTCCTGGCGGATCACGAAGCGGGAAAACAGCACCGCCACGGCCAGCGATAGCAGGCTGATGAGCAGGACGGCGTAGAGGTAGCTGCTGCCCGGGTCGGCTTGCAGCCAGAGCGCGAAGGGAAGCAACGGTTCAGGATGCATTCAGGGACGGCCTCCGGAGACGGGAAAGTTCACAGCCTTACAGGATAACAAGACCTTGAACTCCTTTTCTCCCCAAGTGCTGAAGTTTCAACCATAGCGCACCGCCCCCCGGGCTTTCAAGCCGCCCGCGCCGCCTTTCAGCCGCATCGCGGCCCCGGCTCCCCGCCCGCCAGACGGCGCAGAAACTCCCGGTCGCCTTCCAGGAAGTCATACTGCCCCAGCCGCTCGGGGCTCTCCCAGCGGATTTCCGCAAAGGCGCGATTCTCAGGTTCACCCTTCCAAGCGCGCACGCGGCAAAAGACGAGCAGGACGGGCTCGCGCCCCGGATATTGATAGGGGTAGCGGGCCAGCTCTTCGCCGATCTCGGCTTCCACGCCCAGTTCCTCGGCCAGCTCCCGGCGCAGAGCGGCCTCGGGGCTCTCGCCGGGCTCGGCCTTGCCTCCCGGGAACTCCCACTTCCGGCCGTGGCGGTCCTCGGCTCGGCGCCGGCAAATCAACAGACGCCCCTCGCGCTCGATCAGGCCCGCCACCACCAGGCGCGCACCGGTCACGGCCGCCCGCCTCCGCCCGCGCCGCCTTCCTGGGCCACAATGGAGAGGAGCATCAGGGACATTGGATCACAACCGCCATGTACAGCGAGCGACTGCTGGATCATTTTCGCCGGCCGCGCTACGCGGGCCGGCTTGCGGCGCCGGCCGTGACCGTGCTGGTATCGAACCCGGCCTGCGGGGACGTGCTGCAAGTTTGGGTGCGCTGGCAGGCCGGCCGGGTGGCGGCGGTGCGCTTCAAGGCGCAGGGCTGCCCGCCCGCCATCGCCTGCGGCTCGGCGCTGGCTGAGTGGCTCCACGGTCGGGAACGCGGGGCGCTGGCCGGGCTGACCGCGGCCGAGATTGAGGGATGCGTCGGAGGTCTTCCGCCCGCCTCCTCGCACGCCGCCGCCCTGGCCTTGGATGCGGTGCGCGAGCTGCTCGCCGCTAGCTGCGAGGGACCGGCGGCGGAATCCGCTCCCGCAGAGTGATCCGCCAGGGCAACAGCGAGAGGCCGGCTTGCGGCCGGTTCTCGGGCACCCCCGACAGGCGCCGCGCCAGCTTGAGAACCTGCTTGCCCAGGCCGGTATCCAGATTCCAGGGCCGGTCACCCTGAAGGGCCTCTTCCAGCTCGCCCGACTCCGGCAGGCGGGCGTAGGGGGGCAGACCCACCAGGCTCTCGACCAGATCCGCCGGCAGGCCGGCGCCTTTCCACCGGTTGAGCAGAAGCCGCAGGCGCCCGGTGTCGGCCCCGCCCTCGGCCAGCCTCCCTGCCGCGCGGCGCGCCTGGTAAAGGCTCATGACGTCGCCGCCGCTCACCAGCCAGAGGGTCTCGAAATCCTCCCACGGCACGGGTGTGGTCTCATGCCAGCAGTCGCCCAAGTCGAGCACCACCCACTGGTAGCAAGCGCGCGCGAACCGTAGCACGCCGCGCAGCCGCTCCCCGTTGATGGTCTCCGGCGGCACGGGACCCGGCGCGGGCAGCACCTCCAAGCCCGTCTCGTGCGTGCCCACCAACGTCTTCCAGTAACCCAAGTCCAGCCGGTGGATCTGCCGGGCGGCGTCCAGCAGCGAATACGGGGTTTGAACCTTGGTCAGGAAGCCGACCATGCCGCCGGGCCAGTCCAGATCCGCCAGCAGAACTTTGGTCTGGGTGAGCCGGCGCAGCGCCAGGGCCAGCAAGTAGGCCACGGTAGTCACACCGCAGCCGCCTTTGGCCCCGATCAGGCCGACCAGCTTACCGGTCTCCCGGCCACCCGCCAGCTCGCGCAACCGGCGCTCGGCGACCCGGGCCAGCGCCTGCTTCAGGCTCTGCTCGAAGGGGGGCGCCAGGAACTCGTCGGCCCCGGCGCGCAGCAGGTGAGCGCGCAGCGCGTCGTCGTCTGAGGTGCCGGCCGCAATCAGGTGCGGGGCGGGCTTCACCGACTTGACCCGTGACGCCAGCTCGTGGAAGGCTTGGCCCCAGCGTCCCGCGTCCACCAGCAGCGCGTCGGTTTCGAGCCGCGCCAGCCGTTCGAGGAACTCCCCCCAGTCCGCGGGGCTTGTCGGTTCGAAAAAGACCCGCACAGGCAAATCGCGCAGGCAGGCGCTGAGCGACTCGCGCAAGGGGCCCTCCGGGGCCATCAGTCCGACAACGAGCGAGTGCATCGCTGGGGGCTCCTCCTGCGGGGGATGCCTACACCCTAACACAGGGAGCCCCATCGGTCAAGTACCGCCCGCCGCAGGATCAGCCGCGAGGGATAGCCAGCAGGATCTCCACTTCCACCGGGCGGCCGTCGCGCATCGCCGGACGGAATTCCCAGCGATCCAATACGGGCAGCACCGTTGCGCCTTCCTCGCGGTCGGCCGCGCGCAGCACTTGGAGCCGCTGGAATCGCCCCCCGGCATCCAGGAAGCCGTGAACCATCAGGTAGGCGCCGGGGCGCGGCCGCAACGGGGGCAAGTAGGTGAGCCGAGGGTACGGTGCGGTGACGGGCGAGGGATTCGCCAGCCGGACGACCCCGCCGGAGACCACCACGCTCTGATCCTCTCCGGGGACGCAATACTGGAGAATCCATTCCCTCGGCGCGCCCACCTTGAGGAAGACCGAATAAACCGGCCGGCCCGAGAGCGCCCCGCTGGACTCGGGGAAGCCCTCGATCGGCCCGGGCTGCACGACGATGACATCGAAGACGCCGCCCGGGGGGTGTTCGACGCGCAGGGCTGAACCCGCCGGGTCCGCTCCTGGCGTGGGGGCCTGGCCGGCAGCGGCGAGTTGAGTCCCCGTGGGCGACCCCGCCGCGGAGGGTGTCCTGCCATCACCATCGGCTCGAACCGGCACCGGCCGGGAATCGGCGCCAGGCTGCCGTGGGGTGTCGGCGGAGGCTGCCGTCGCGCCGGCGGCGCGTTGCGCCTGCGTACCGGCGGCTGTTTGGCCCGCGGCAGGCCCGCGGCCGGCCGCCGTCCTGGCTGCGCCCGCCTCGGGGCTGGATGAGGCGCCCTCACCCGCCTTTCCGCCTTCGCCCTGCCGGCCCCCTTCTCCTTCCCCCGGCCCTAACCCGGCCGGTGCGCTGAGCAGCTCGGCCAATTGGTTGCCGGGCGGCACGATCAACTCCTCGCGCAGCGGTCGTACGCGTGGGCTCAGCGCCAGCACGCTCAGAGGATCGCCCACCGAACGGTCCACCGAGATGTGCGTCTGCGGCTGGGGAACGGCCGAGTCGGCTATCTGAATGGGCAGGCTGATGGCGGGCAGCAGGAGCGAGTCCGGGCGGCCTTGCAGGGCCGAGGCGGCGGCCAGCTCCCTGGCCAGCGTCTCCCAGTTGGGCGGCGCCAGTTGAGGCGGGGCGTCAAGGCGGGGCAGTTGGGCGAACGGCTCGGCGCTGCCCGGTATCACGAAGGGCTTGCGGATGGGCAGGACCGGCGAGGGGGGCGGGGCCCAGAAAAAGACCTGGGGCAGGCTGATGCGGCTCAGCACGGGAAGATCCGGGGGGAAATCGGGCTGTAACAGCGTTTGGTCGGTCTGGCGCGCCCGCAAACGCGGGAGTTGAAAGCGCCTGGGCCGCCGGTTGCCCGCCTGCGTGCCGTCGGTCCTATTCGACCGTCCGGGCGTTTCGGCCCGGCTGTTGCGGCGGGGCGGCGCGGCCTTCGGGCGGCTCTTGCGGGCCGGCGAGCGTCCGGTCGAAGCCAGATAGAGGCGCTCGGGCACGCGAATCTCGACCGAGGGCAGCAAGCGGTAGCGCCGCACCCAGACCGCCGGCTGGGTAGCCGCCAGCCAGTCGCTCAGCGCCGGCAGCAGGAGGACCGCCGCCAGGTGCAGGCCGGCCGAAGCGGCGAAGCAGGGCCAACGGCGGCTGCGGGGCGGGGCGGCGCAGCGCAAGAAATTGGGGATTTCCACGCGGCGCGGTCTTGCCGCAGTAAGACCCGAGACGATGGCCCACCACGCCAGCATCCTCGCCGTGACCCTCGGTTAATTATAGGCCTGCTTGGGCGAATCAGGCTCTCTGGTTTCCAAAAGCGACGCGGGGGCCGGCCCCTTTGGCGGGCAGCATGGGCCGGCGGAAGGCCGCCTCGGGGCGTTCGACCACCAGCGAGCGCAAGGGCTGGAAGCGTGCCGGGGCACGGCCCGGCTCTCCGGCGGGCAGGAATTCCACCGGCCCGGCCCCGAGGTTTTGCAGGTTCTGGAGATTGCGCAGCCCGTAAAGAGCCAGCTCGAAGCGGTCTTTCACCCCCACCTTCTGGAACAAGCGCGAGAGATAGACCTTCACGGTGCCTTCCGAGATGGACAAGGCGGTGGCGATTTCCTTGTTCTTGAGGCCCTGCGCCAGCAGCGTCACCAGTTGGCTCTCGCGGTTGGTCAGCGAGACCGTGCGCGCGGTGAGGAAGCTGGCGGTGAGGCTCTTGTCGAACCAGAGCTCGCCTTCGGCCACCTTGGTCAGGCATTTGACCACCAGTTCCGGGGGCAGGGTCTTTTTCAGGATGCCGCGCACGCCCAGGTCCATCACCTGGTAGGCCAGCTCCATCGAGATGGTGCGGGTCCAAAGCACCAGCCGGCACTCGGGCGCCTGGCGGTGCAGTTGGCTGAGCAGGCCGAAGCTGACTTCGGGGATGAGATCCATCACCAGGATGTCGGGCCGGACCTCCTCGAGGCAGCCGGGCAGCCGTGCGGGATCGCTGGCGACGGAGACCAACTCGAGGCCGGGGGCGGCCGCCAGAGTGGCCGTCAAGCCGGTAGCCAGCACGGGTTCGTCGGTGAATAGGGCCACGCGCGCCATTGTCGTCACCTTCCTTGCTCCGCCCCTCAGGCGCCCGCGGGCCGACGCCGTAGGCGGCGGATACTCCGGTAGGGAATAGCATAGCACCAGAGGACGGGAAAGTGAAACAAAATTTAAAGGGTACGTTTTAAACGGTACTCCCAGAACTGTTCTGCCTGCGGCCGGATAGTACCCGGGCCCCCGCCCCGCGGGCCGTCCCTCCGCCCTGCCCAGACCCCATTGCGCCCCCGGACCGACCCCGCAGGCGGGCCGGCTGTTACCAAAGTGCTAGCCGTCACCCGGCAGGCCGTACCAAAGCCTGGTATCCAACCGGCTAACCTCGGTCAACAAAACCATGTCATCCATTTTCAATCTTGAATCAGACCGGGGAACGGCAATACTCAAGGATGATGGACCGGCGTCTCGACCCGCGGCTGGAGGTGCAGCTTCCTTGTCATTTGCCCACGTTGAGGGGAAATTCGCGCGTATTGGTGGGGCTGACCGCCAATATCAGCCGGGGAGGAATGCTCGTCCTTTGGAATTCGCGCGAGGCGGGCCGCTTGCCTAAGATCGGCCAGCTTTTGGATCTGGAGGTGGAATTGCCCGCCAATCACTCCTTCGGCCGCAAATGCCTGTACTGCCAAGCCACCGCGGTGCGGGTGGCGCGGCCGGCGGAGGGTCGGGCGGCGGTGGCTTTTCGGGTTCACCAGATGAAATTCCGGGACTCGGAAAGCCCGCGGATGGGCGTGGTGGAGAACCTGGAGGCGTTTCGCCACCTGTTGATGTGACTGCGATGAAGCAGCCTGGACCAAGCCGGCGCATAGGCTGGATGCCTTCCTTGGCCGACGCGGCCTTCCTGATGCCGGCGCTGCTTCTATTCCTGCGCCTGGATGGGGCCCGCTCCATGCTGAGCGACGGGGACACCGGCTGGCACCTGCGCACCGGCGAGTGGATCCTGGCCCACGGGCGCGTGCCCGAGCGCGACCTGTTCTCCTTCACCAAGGCGGGCCAGCCCTGGTACGCCTGGGAGTGGCTTTGGGACGTGGTCTTCGGCTGGCTGCATCTGCACTGGGGCATGGCGGCGGTCGTGCTGGCCAGCCTGGCCGTAATCTCGCTCGGGGGAGCGCTCCTGTACCGCCTGGCGCGGGCCCAGAGCGGGGACGTGCTGCTGGCGATCGGGGTGACCTTCCTGGCGCTGGCCGCCTCCTCGATCCACTGGCTGGCGCGGCCCCATCTGTTCACCCTGCTGCTCGTGATCATTTTTTACGGCCTGTTGGAGCAGGTCCGGGAAGGCCGCCGCCGGCTGCTCTGGTGGCTGCCGCCGCTCACTATCCTGTGGACCAACCTGCACGGCGGCTTTTTCGTGGGCATCCTTTTGATCGGCGCCTATGCCGCTGGCGAGCTGGCCGCCTGGCTGTTGAGTCCGGAGGCGGCCGAGCGCCGCGCCTCACTCCTGCGAGTCCGGCCCTACCTGCTGTGCGCCGCCGGCTGCCTGCTCGCCAGCTTTCTGAACCCTTACACCTGGCGCCTGCACGCCCACATCCTGCGGTATCTCACGGACTCTTACCATTTCAATAACATCAACGAATTTCTGTCGCTGAGTTTCCATCATCCGGCGGCCATTTACTTCGAAGCATTGTTGGCGGCGGGCGCCGTGGCGGCTTTCTGGTGCCTCTGCCGGCGCCGGTATACGCACGCAATCCTGCTCCTTGGTTGGGGACACCTGGCGCTGCTCGCGGCCAGAAATATCCCGATTTTCGCCTTCCTGGCCGCCCCGATCATCGCCCGGAGCCTGCGCGAGGCCCTCGACGGGCTGGCTGAGGCCGGCGTCCCGGCGTGGCTGCGCCGGGCGGCCGCCTCGCTGAGAGGCTTTTCCGCCGAGCTGGGCGAGGTGGACCGCGCCGCCCGCGTGCCCTGGCTGAGCGCCGCCGCCCTGGCGGGCGTGGGTGCGCTGCTGTGGCTGCCCGGCGCGCCCGAGAAATTCCGCGCCGACTACGATCCCAAGCGCTATCCGGCGGCCGCCATCCAGGCCCTGGGGCCGGAGGCGCTGGCCGGCGACGTTTTCTCGGACGACGAGTGGGGCGATTACCTGATCTACCGGCTTTATCCCCGCACCCGGGTATTCATTGACGGGCGCAGCGATTTCTACGGCGCCCGGCTGGGCCTCGAGCTATTGGATCTGGTGCGGGGCCGTTACGACTGGCGCGAGAGCCTGGACCGCTACGGTCCCCGGACGGCGGTCCTGCGGGCCGATTCGGCCCTCGCCAGTCTGCTCAAGGAATCCCGGCGATGGCGGCTGGTGTATGACGACGGCATCGCCATCGTTTTTCGAAGGGAGGGGGCGGATGGCCCCCGGTTTCAGGCTTCGGCCGGAGAGCCGGACGAAGCCGGCGTGATCGCGCGATCACGCGGAGCCACCCAGGCGGTCCATGGAGCGGGCGAGCCGCAACGGGGTCTCGCGGCCGCGGCGCTCCATGGTTCGCCCAACTTCTTGCGAGGAGAGTGACAGCATGAGACTTCTGAAGAATTTCCTGCGGGACGAGCAAGGCCAGGACCTGGTCGAGTACACCTTGCTGCTGGCTTTCGTGGCCCTGGCTTCCGCGGCCCTGTTCATCGGCGCCGGCGGCAGCGTGCAAACGATCTGGAATGTGGCGAACAGCCAGCTCGGCGCGGCCGCTGCGTCGGCGTCGGGTAGCGGCGGAAGCTAGTCGTTATCTCAGGGGGGCATGCCCCCGCATGCCCCTTTTCTTTCCGACTGGGTTGCGGTAATCTGTCCGGCAGGGTGGAGGACCACAAATGAATAAGCGATTTGTGTCGGTGCTGGTCTTCGCGCTGGTGGTATCGGGCGTGGCCAGCTTCCTGGTGTACCGCCTCACGGCCAGCCGTCTGGGCCAGCAGGCCAAGCCGGCCACGACGCTGCTGATGGTGGCGGCGCGCAACCTGCCGGTAGGCACTCTGATCCGCGACCCCGATTTGCGCCAGGTGGAATGGGCCGGCCCCGTGCCTCCCAACGCGGTCTTGAAGCGTGAAGACATCGTGGGGCGGGGCGTGGTCTCGAACATTTATCAGGACGAACCGATTCTGGAGACCCGGCTGGCGCCCAAGGGCGCCGGCGCAGGCCTGGCGGCCACCATCCCGCCCGGGATGCGCGCCGTGGCCGTGCGGGTGAACGAGGTGGTGGGCGTGGGCGGCTTCGTGGTTCCCGGCATGAGGGTGGATGTGTTGATCTCGGGCAACCCGCCGGGCGCACCGGCCAACCTGGGCACGCTGGCCCGAACGGTGCTCCAGAACATCGAGGTGCTTTCCGCGGGGCAGAACATCCAGAAGGACGCCGAAGGCAAGCCGGTCTCGGTGCCGGTGGTGAACCTGCTGGTGACGCCGGAGCAGGCTGAGATTCTGACGCTGGCGGGCAACGAGACCCGGATCCAGTTGGTGTTGCGCAACCCGCTGGACACCGAGGTGGCCAAGACCAAAGGCACGGCGCTGGCCAACCTTTTCACCGGCCAGCCGTTCGTGAACCCGATCTCGGCGCCCTCGGCGCCGCCGCGGCGGGCCGCCGCCCCGGCGCCCAAAGCCCCGCCCAAGGCGGAGCCCAAACCGGAGCCGCCGCCGCTGGTGGTCGAGGTGCTGCACGGCGCCAAGCGCGCGGAGACCAAGTTCGGGCCCAATCCGGAGGTCAAACCGTGAAGCCGCGCCGCGCGTTGTTGCTGTTCTCGACGATCTGGATCCTGTTGATCGGCGCCTTCCTGGGAACGCGAGCGGTGGTGCTGGCCCAGCAGCCGCCGGGCGGGGCGCGCGACCTGTTCGTCACGGCGGGTAAGTCCCTGGTGGTGGAAAGCCCGACGGTGATCCAGCGCGTCTCGGTGGCCGACGGCAAGATCGCCGAGGCGGTCGCCATCACGCCCAAGGAAGTGCTGGTCAACGGGCTGGCCCCGGGCGAAACCAGTCTCATCATCTGGCAGCAGGGCGGCGCCCGCCTGTTGTTCGATCTGAAGGTGCGCCCCAGTCCGGCGCGCCTGGAGGCGGTGCGGCAGGAATTGGAGAAGGAGCTGCCGGGCCAGGAGGTGAGCATTTCCCTCGAAGGAGAGAGCGTCTTTCTGCGCGGCACGGTAAACGACCGCATCGCGGCCGAGCGGGCGGTGCAGATCGCCGAGACGCTGGGCAAGACGGTCAACCTGCTCTACGTCAAGACGCCCCCGGCCGAGCAGCAGATCCTGCTGAAGGTGCGCTTCGCCAATGTGGACCGGCAGGCCTCGCAGGAGCTGGGGGCCAACATTTTCTCCACCGGCGCCTTGAACACGCAAGGCTCGATCACCACCCAGCAGTTCCAGGCGCCGCGGGCGGACTTTGCCACCGGGCAGGGGGCGGTCTTCAGTCTGACCGATGCGCTCAATATCTTTTTGTTCCGCCCGGACCTGGACCTGGCGGCGACCATCCGGGCTTTGCAAGGCAAGCGGCTGCTGGAGATGCTGGCCGAGCCGAACCTGCTGGCCATGAACGGGCAGTGGGCCAGTTTCCTGGCGGGCGGCGAGTTCCCCATCCCGGTGGTGCAGTCGGGCATAGCCGGGGCGGGCGCGATCACCATCCAGTGGCGCGAGTTCGGCGTGCGGATCAACTTCCTGCCCACGGTCACGCCCCGGGGGACGATTCGGCTGAGGGTGACGCCCGAGGTCAGCTCGCTGGATTACAGCAACGCGGTCGTGCTCCAGGGTTTCACCATTCCGGCCATCTCGACCCGCCGGGTGCAGACCGAAATCGAGCTGGAATCCGGGCAGAGCTTCCTGATCGCCGGGCTGCTGGACAACCGGGTGATCGAGAGCTTCAGCAAGATTCCGGGCATCGGAGACATCCCGGTGCTGGGCAAGCTGTTTCAATCGCGCTCGTTGACCAAGAGCAACACCGAGCTGCTGGTGGCGGTGACGCCTGAGCTGGTGCGGCCCATCCCGCCGGGGCAGCCGCTGCCCGGGGTGAGCATGCCGGTGCCCTTCATGAAGGGGGCCCCCACGGCCGCCCCGCGAACGCCCGGGATGGAGGCGACCGGTCCGGTGCCGGTGAAGCCGGTGCGGGAGAAGGTGCCCGTCGAGCAACTGGCCGAGCCCAAAGCGGCGCCGGCGGCCGCTGCGCCGACCATCCAGATCACACCGGCGCCGGCGCCCAGTCCGGAGCGCCCCAAGAGCGAAGGGGCGCCCAATCCATGAGGAGGAGCTGAGCGCAAGGCTTTCGATCCCAGGGGCGGCAATGATAGCGCAGGAAATCAAGATCGGGCTGATCGTCGCGCATCGCGAACTGTGGAACCAGGTGCAGCTCTCGCTGCGCGGTTCGCCCGCGCGGATCGTTTTCGATCAGCCCGCGGTCCAGGATTGGGCTCGATTCCTGGACGAGCTGGACCGAATTCGTCCGGACGTGGTGTTGGTGGAGCTGAGCGCGGTGGGGCCCGCTTTCGAGGAGGCGTTGCGCCGGATCCGATCCACCCTGGCCCAGCCGATGCTGATCGCTCTGAGCACCACGGTCGAGCCGGAGACCATCCTGGCGGCGATCCGGGCGGGGGCCAGCGAGTACCTGTACCCTCCGCTGGAGGGCGCCCTGGAAAAGGCGCTGATCCGCCTGACGAGCGAACGGGCGCGGGTGCGCCAGCCGGTGCGCGAGCCGGGCAAGATCCTGGGCTTCCTCTCGGCCAAGGGCGGCTGCGGGGCGACCACGGTGGCCTGTCACGTGGGGGTCGAGCTTCAGCGCCAGACCTCGAAGGACGTGCTGCTGGCGGACCTGGATCTGGAGACCGGGCTGCTGAGCTTCCTGATGAAGGCGAGCAGCGAGTACTCGATTTTGGACGCGGTGCGCAATCTGCACCGGTTGGACGGCAGTTACTGGAAGGCGCTGGTGTCGAACGGCCAGCCGCAGGTGGAGGTGATTGCGGCGCCGCGCATGACCGATACGGCCGAGCCGCTGGCGCCGGACCTGTTCCGCCAAGTGCTGCGCTTCACGCGGACGGTCTACGACTGGGTGGTGGTGGACCTGGGGCGGAGCCTGACGCCGCTGACGCTGGCGGTGCTGGCGGATCTGGATCAAGCCTTTCTGGTGGCGACCTTCGACGTGCTGGCGCTGCACCGGGTGAAACAAATCGCCCAGAATCTGTTGGATTTCGGCTACGGCCAGAAGCGCCTTCAGTTGATTTTGAACCGCATGCCCCGGCAGCCCGACTTGACCCAGGGCGAGCTGGAGAAGGTTCTGGGGCTGGAGATCTTCGCCGGTCTGCCCAACAGTTATCCGGAGTTGTACGAGAGTTACTCGGAGGGGAATCTGTTGCCGGCCGCCAGCGAGCTGGGCCGGCAGTTCAGCCGTCTGACGGCCAAGATCGCGGGCCTGCCGGAGGAGCGGGCCGAAAAGGCCAAGTCCAGGCTGGGCATCTTTTTCTGAGGTGGGATGAAAGGAAGACTTTAAGGAGGCCGGGCTATGGCGGTGGACAGCGGGATGACGGGCGTCCGGGCGGCGATGGAAGCCGGTTGGGTCAACCGGGTGATGGAAACGCCCGCGGTGGCGCCCGAGTACCAGGAACTGAAATTCGCTCTGCATCGCAAGCTGCTGGAGCGGATCAATCTGGAGGCGCTCGGGTCGCTGGCGGGCGAGCGGGTCCGCATGGAGGTGCGGGCGGCGGTGGCGCGGCTGGTGGAAGAGGAGCGCACTCCGCTGAGCCTGGCCGAGAAGGAGCGGGTGACCGAAGAGGTTCTCAACGAAGTCTTCGGTCTGGGACCGCTGGAGCCGCTGTTGCAGGATCCGACCGTCTCGGACATCCTGGTGACCACGCCCCGGCTGGTGTACGTGGAGCGCAACGGCAAGTTACAGCGCACGCCGGTCGAGTTCAAGGACAACCAGCACCTGCTGCGGATCATCGAGAAGATCGTGGCCCGGGTGGGGCGGCGGGTGGACGAGTCCTCGCCCATGGTGGACGCCCGGCTGCCCGACGGCTCGCGCGTCAACGCCGTGATCCCGCCGGTGGCGGTGGACGGGCCGCTGCTCTCGATCCGGCGCTTCCGGCGGGATCCGATCACCGCGGCCGAGCTGGTGCGGAATCTGACCCTGACCGAGGGGATGCTCGAGGTGCTGAAGGCCTGTGTGCGGTCCCGCTTGAACATCGTGATTTCGGGCGGCACCGGGGCGGGCAAGACCACCTTGCTGAACGTGCTTTCGGGCTTCATCCCCGAGGACGAGCGGATCGTCACCATCGAGGACGCCGCCGAGCTTCAGTTGCGGCAGATCCACGTGGCGCGCATGGAGGCCCGCCCGCCCAACATCGAGGGCCAGGGCGCGATCCGGATCCGGCAGTTGGTGATCAACGCCCTGCGCATGCGGCCGGACCGCATCATCGTGGGCGAGGTGCGCGGCGAAGAGGCCCTGGACATGCTCCAGGCCATGAACACCGGCCACGACGGCTCGCTCACCACCATCCACGCCAACTCGCCCCGGGACGCCATCAGCCGGCTGGAGGTGATGGTGGGCATGGCCAACTCCAACATCGGGGTGCGCGCCATCCGCCAGCAGATCAGTTCGGCCATTGACCTGTTCGTGCAGATCGCCCGCTTCAGCGACGGCAGCCGCCGGGTGACGCACTTGATGGAGTGCGTGGGCATGGAGGGCGATCAGGTCACCGGCCAGGACATCTTCGTGTTCGAGAAGACCGGGGTCCGGGAGGACGGCAAGGTGCTGGGCCGTTTCCGTCCCACGGGCATTCGGCCCAAGTTCAGCGAACGTCTGAAGGCGGCCGGCATCCAGTTGCCGGCGGCCGTTTTCCAGACCAAAGTCGAGATCGGGTAGGGGAGCCATGACGGCCGCGGTCATTACCTTTCTGCTGATTTTCGCCCTGGTGGCGCTGACCCTGGGCCTGGGCTTCCGCTTCCTGGAGGGGCAGCGGAAGAAGAAACTCACGGGCATGCTGGAGACCGCCGGGGGGCGCGCCGCCACGGTGGTCACCACGGTGTTGCTGGAGCCGGAGAAGGCGCCCCTGCTGGGCCGGCTGCTGGAGCGTTTCGACCTGTTGCGCAAGATGGAGGCGCACATCCAGCAGGCCGGCATGACCCTGACGGCGGGCGGCCTGCTGGTGCAGATGATGCTGGCCGGCCTGCTGGGCGGCCTGATCGGGATGTGGCTGCGCGTGTTGATGGTCCCCTGGCTGAGCGCCACCGCCGCCGCCCTGGCCGGGGCGGCGCTGCCCTATCTGTACGTGCTGCGGCAGCGCAAACTGCGGCTGGCCGCCTTCGAGGAACAATTCCCCGAGGCGCTGGACTTTCTGGCCCGGGCCATGCGCGCCGGCCACGCCTTTTCCATCAGCCTGGAGATGCTGGCCGGGGAGTCCTCGCCGCCGCTGAGCACCGAGTTCCGCAAGGTCTTCAACGAGCAGAACCTGGGTTTGCCGATTGACACGGCGCTGAAGAACCTGGCCGAGCGGGTCCCCTTGCTGGACGTCAAGTTCTTCGTCTCGGCGGTGCTGCTGCAACGGGAGACGGGCGGCAACCTGGCCGAGGTGCTGACCAAGCTGGCGCGCATCATCCGGGAGCGGTTCCAGCTCAAGGGACAGGTGCGGGCGGCCAGCGCGCACGGCCGGGTGACCGGCGCGGTGCTGACGATCATGCCGGTGCTGCTGATGCTGGGGTTGATGGTGGTGGCCCCGGGATATCTGCAATCCATGGCGGCCGACCCGGACGGCAAATACATCATCGCGGGAGCGATCGTGGGCCTGTTGTTGGGGCACCTGACCATCCGCAAGATCGTGGACATCAAGGTGTGAAGCCATGGCTCTGCTGGTTTCCGTCGCGCTGTTCGTGCTGCTGACCCTCAGCATCACCGCCTACGGCTACCGGCTCTACGTGCGCCCCCGGCGCCTGTACGAGCAGTTGGGCAGCCCGGTGGCGCTCGAGGCGCCGGCCGCTTTGACCGGGCCGGGCGAAAAGCCGCTGCTGGTGCGCCTGGTCGAGCAGATCGGCGAGAAGGTTCCCATCTCGCCGCAGGAGACTTCCGTCACCCGCCGGTATCTGATGGCGGCGGGGATCCGCTCGGAGGTCGCGCCCAAGATTTACTACGGGCTGAAGGTGGTCTTGTGCGCGGCGCTGCTGATTCTGGCCCTGCTGTTTCGCGATTACGCCACCGACAGCCCGGTGCTGCGCACGGTGCTGGTGGTGGCGGCCGCGCTGGCCGGCTTTTTCGCCCCCAACATGGCGCTGGATCACCTGGTGGCCCGGCGGCAGGAGAAGCTGCGCTTGTCGCTGCCGGACGCCCTGGATCTGATGATCGTCTGTATGGAAGCGGGCCTGGGGCTGGATCAAGCCATGGTGAACGTGAGCCGGGAGCTGGCGCTGAGCCACCCGGAGATCAGCCAGGAGTTGAGCCTGGTGAACCTGGAGATGCGGGCGGGCAAGCGGCGGCAGGAGGCGCTGAAAAACCTGGCCGACCGCACGGGCGAGCCCGAGATCCGCAAACTGGTGGCCACCCTGATTCAGGCCGACCGCTTCGGCACCAGCATCGCGGACTCCCTGCGCGCCCACTCGGACTTCATGCGCGTGCGCCGGCGCCAGCAGGCCGAAGAGCGGGCCGCCAAGGTGGGCGTCAAGCTGGTCTTCCCGATCTTCTTTTTCATTCTGCCGGCCATGCTGGTGGTGGCGGCCGGGCCGGGCTTGCTGCAATTGTTCAAGAACCTGTTCCCGATGATGAAGTCGTTCCAGATGTGAGGCGGGTCCCATGAGCGGCCGAGCCGAGGGTACAGGGCGAATCACTGAGGAAGAAAGGAGAGGATAAATGGACAACTCGTTGTTGTCGGCCATTCTGTGGATCGCTGCGGGCGGTGTGCTGGTGCTGTTGATCATGCGCCGCCGCAAGCGCAAGATGTCGAGCTGAAGGGCACGCCCCCCGGGCGCCCGGGCCTCGCCGGAGAGTCCCCGGGGGCGGCGCACGGTTTGACTTGCCGGGCCGGGCTGGGCTAGACTGCGCTTGCTGAGGTCGGCCCATGCCCGGCTGGTTGACGCAGATCTCCGCCTTCACGATCTTCCTCGGCATCGCCGGGGTGGGCTTCCTGTTCCTGTTGGTCTCCCTGGTATTCGGGGAGATCTTCGAGCACTTGGGCGACGGGCTGGATCATGACCTGGACCACGGCGGGCCGGGCATCTTTTCCACCCGCATCCTGAGCGTATTCGTGACGGCCTTCGGGGGCTTCGGGGCGGTCGCGAGTTACTACGGCGCTTCGCCGGCGCCGGCCTCGGCGGTGGGCTTCGCCAGCGGGGTGCTGTTCGCCTCGATCATTTACGCCTTTGCGCGCTTCCTCTGGAGCCAGCAAGCCAGCACCGAGCTGCGCTCGGCCGACCTGGTCGGGCAACCGGCGCGGGTGGTGGTGGCCATTCCCAAGGGCGGGGTGGGACAGGTGCGCTGCCGGCTGGGCGAAGAGCTGCTGGACAAGATCGCGCGCTCCCAGGACGGCGAGGCGATCGCGGAGAACGAGATCGTCCGCATCGAACAGGTGCTGGGCGAAACCGTGATCGTGCGTCAGCAAGCGGGCGGCGCCTGAGAGGGGCGCCGGAAAGGAGTTCTCATGTTGCAGGACGTCACGCAGTTGTTCCTTCCGGTCATCGTGCTGCTGGTCGTTCTGGGCCTGTTCATCGCGGCCTGGCTGTTCAGCCGCAATTACCTGAAGGTTTCCCCCAACACGGTGGCCGTGTTGAGCGGGCGCAAGCGGCGGCTGGCCGACGGGCGGGTGGTGGGCTACCGGATGGTGAAGGGCGGGGCGGCGCTGAAATTCCCCCTGCTGGAGAAGGTGGACTACCTCTCGCTGAACGTGATCACCATTCCCCTGGAGATCAAGCGGGCCTACACGCTCAAGGGCGTGCCGGTCTCGGTCAAAGCGGTGGCCAACGTGAAGATCCGCAGCGACGACGCCTCCCTGCAAGCGGCCGCCGAGCGCTTCCTGGGCATGAACCAGGAGCAGATGCACCGGGTGATCTACCAGACGCTGGAGGGCCACCTGCGCTCGATCCTGGGCACGCTGACGGTCGAGGAGATCAACTCCGACCGGCAGAGCTTCGCCCAGAAGCTGACCAGCGAAGCGGCCATGGACCTGGAAAAGATGGGCCTGGGCGTGGACGTGCTCACCATCCAGGAGATCAGCGACGAGGAAGGTTATCTGGACGCGCTGGGCAAGCGGCGCACGGCCGAGGTCAAGCGGGACGCCACCATCGGGGAGGCGGAAGCCACCCGCGACGCCAAGATCCGCTCCGCCCAGGCGCTGCAAGAAGGCGAGCGGGCTAAGTTCGCGGCCGAAGCCGAGATCGCCCTGGCGGAGCGCGATTTTCAAATCCGCCAGGCGCAATACCAGGCCGAAGTCGAGACGCAGAAGGCGCGGGCCAAGCAGGCCGGGCCCCTCTCGGAGGCGCAGGCCCGCCAGGCGGTGGTGGCCGAGGAGGTCAAAATCGAGCGCACCCGCACCCAGGAGATGATCTCCGTTCAGGAACAGGAGGTGCTGCGCAAGCAGAAAGAGCTGGAAGCCACCGTCATCAAGCCGGCCGACGCCGAGCGGCAAGCGGCCATCGTGCGCGCCGAGGCCGCCAAGCAAGCCGCCATCCTGGAGGCCGAGGGCCGGCGGGCGGCCCTGATCGCCATGGCCGAAGCCGAGCAGGAAAAGCTGCGCAAGGAGGGCATCGGGCGGGCGGCCGCCATCGAAGCCGAGGGCAAGGCGGAGGCCTCCAAGATCGAAGCCGTCGGCCTGGCGCAGGCCAAAGCCATCGAAGCGCAGGGCGTGGCCGAGGCGGCCGCCATCCTGCGCAAGGCGGAAGCCTGGAAGCAGTTCAACGAAGCGGCCAAGCTGCAAACCGTGCTCGAGAAGCTGCCCTCGATTCTGCAAGCTTCCACCGGCATCTTCAGCGCGGTGGCCGCGCCCATGGGCAACATTGACAAGCTGGTGGTGATTGATCAGGGCACGGGCGACAGCGGCGGCACGGGCGCGGCGCGCCTGGCGCGCACCGGCCCGGCGGTGGTTTTCAGCCTGCTCCAGCAACTGGAGGCGCTGGGGCTGAGCTTGCCGGCCGTGCTCGAGCAGCTCGGCTCGAAGCCGGCCGCCGGCAAAGGCGGCCCGGTCGAAGTCGAGCAGCAGAAGGGCTGAAGGGCGGCGCCGCCCGCTAGAGTTTGGGCAGCGTCCAGGGCTTGCGATACGACTTGCCGAGCCGGGCGTTGGCCTCCTTGTCGCCCGGGAAGGTCTCCGTCTTGGGATCGAAGCGCACTTCGCGTCCCAGGCGGGTGGCGATGTTGCCCAGGTGGCAAAGGGTGGTGGAAAGCCGGCCGATCTCGACGTCGGCGTTGGGCCGGCGGCGGCTCTTGACGCACTCCAGGAAGTTGGCGGCGTGGGAGTCGCGTGCGGCGGGGGCGGAAGGCCCCGGCTCGCCCTTGGGCCCGTAGACCTTCCAGCCGCGCCCGTCCACCACCAGGACGCCGTCGGTCCCATAGAAGGCGGTGCCCGCGTCGGTGCCCTCCAGCGGATGGCCGTTCTGAAAGCTCTGTAGCTCCCAGACCAGCAGGAAGTCGCCGTAGTCGTAGGTGGTGATCTGGGTGTCCGGAACCTCCTTGGCGTCGTCTAACCAATAGATGCCGGCCTGGCCGGAGACGCGCCGGGGCAGGCAATTCTCCAGGCCCCGCAGGGTGGCGATCAGCCACAGGGCCACGTCCAGCATGTGGACGCCCTGATTGCCCAGCTCGCTGTTGCCGTAATCCCAGAAGAAGCGCCAGTTGTAATGGAAGCGGTTGCGGTTGAAAGGCCGCTCGGGCGCCGGCCCCAGCCACATGTCGTAGTCCACGCCGGGCGGAACGGGTTCGTCGGGCGGCCGGCCGATCGAACGCCGCACCTGATGCATCCAGGCCCGAATCATACAGATCTTGCCCAGCTTGCCGGAGGCGGCGTACTCGACGGCGCTCTTGAAGTGCTCGCCGCTGCGGCGTTGCGTGCCCACCTGTACTACGCGGTTGTAGCGGCGCGCGGCGTCCCGCATCAGGCGGCCCTCCTGGATGGTCTGCGAGAGGGGCTTCTCGATGTAGACGTCCTTGCCCGCCTGGCAGGCGAGGATGGTGGGGATGGCGTGCCAGTGGTCGGGGGTGGCGATCAGGACGGCGTCAATGTCCTTGTCCTCGAGCACCCGCCGGAAGTCCTTCTCAGGCTGCGGGGCCTTGCCTTGAGCCCGGGCCAGCTCGGCGCTCACCTTGCCGATGACGGCCTCGTCCACGTCGCACAGGGTCTTGAAGTGGGCGCCCGCCTTGATCGCGCGGAGGGCGTCGTTGCGCCCCTGATTGCGCGCCCCGATCAAGGCCAGCACCACCCGCTCGTTGGCGCCTAAGGCGGAGGGGTTCAGATTGACCAGGCCGGCGGCGCCCGCCGAGCCCAACAGGAACGATCTGCGATTGGCCGCTAGCATTGCGGACTCCTTTCCGAGCTTGCGCGACCTGCTTTCCGCGCCGGTCACGGGTCGCATCCCGGCGGCCGGAAGCCGGCAGGATGCTGGACCTTCGACCGGCGTCCATTCTATACTCCCCGGAGGGGTTCGTGCGGCGGCGATGACCAAGCAGGAGATCCTCGAGGCCCACCGGCGGTTCCTTTTCCCGGCCGTTTTTCACTACTATCGGGAGCCGCTGGTGCTGGTGCGGGCGCGCGATCAGTTCGTCTGGGACGCCGATGGCAACCAGTATCTGGATTTCTTCGGCGGGATCGTGACGATCAGCGTGGGGCACGTCAACCCCGAGGTGACCCGCCGCGTGCACGAGCAACTCGACCGCCTCCAGCACGTCTCGACGCTGTTCGCCACCGAGCCGATGGCCGCTCTGGCGGCGCGCATCGCGAGCCTGACGCCCGGGGGCCGGCTGACCAAGTCGTTCTTCTCCAACAGCGGCAGCGAGGCCAACGAGATGGCGATTCTGACGGCGCGCTGCTACACCGGCGCCCATGAAGTGATCGCGCTGCGCCATTCCTATCACGGGCGCACCGGGCTGGCCATGGGGCTGACCGGGCAGGCCGTCTGGCGGGCGGGGGCCCTGGCGGCCGGGGTGGTCCACGCCCACAATGCGTACTGCTACCGCTGTGCGTTCGGCCTGCAATACCCGGCCTGCGAGCTGCGTTGCGCGCGCGATCTGGAGGAGCTGATCCGCACCGCCACCGGCGGCCGGGTGGCGGCTTTCATCGCCGAGCCCATCCAGGGCGTGGGCGGGTTCGTCACGCCGCCGCCTGAGTATTTCACTCTGGCGGCCGAGATTGTCCGGCGAGCGGGCGGGCTGTTCATTGCCGACGAGGTGCAGACCGCCTGGGGCCGCACGGGCGGGCGCTGGTTCGCCATCGAGCACTGGGGCGTGACGCCCGACATCATCGTGAGCGCCAAAGGCCTGGCGAACGGCCTGCCCATCGGGCTCACGGTGGCCCGGCCGGAGGTGGCGGACGCCCTGCCCCCGCCCACCATCTCGACGTTCGGGGGCAATCCGGCGGCCGCTGCGGCCGCCCTGGCGGTGATTGACTACATCGCGGCCCACCGCCTGCTGGAGAACGCGGCCGCCACGGGGGCCTGGCTGCGCGCCCGGCTGGAGGAGTTGCGCGAGCGGCATCCGCTGATCGGGGACGTGCGAGG
This sequence comes from Solibacteraceae bacterium, assembly GCA_037444625.1. GTDB lineage: Bacteria > Acidobacteriota > Terriglobia > Bryobacterales > Bryobacteraceae > DTHT01. Next base: position 6,246 of record JBBIMA010000018.1, on the reverse strand, counting down.
CATGGGGCTGATGCAGGCTATCGAGCTGGTGCGCGATCGCGCCGGCAAGGAGCCGGCGGCCGCGGAAACCGCCCAATTGCTCGAAGCGGCCCGGGAGAACCGCCTGCTGATCGGCCGGGGCGGGCTGTACGGCAACGTTATCCGTATTACGCCGCCCCTGAACGTCGGCCGGGAGGACGTGGACGAATTCGCCCAGCGGTTGGAGGCGGCCCTGGAGCAGGTGGAGGCCGGCTGCCCGGACAGCCTCCGGGGGCGCACCCAGGCGGGCGGGGTGTAACATAGACGGGACCGGCGTCATCTAGACGCTGACGGGAGATCGGGAGCATGAAAGCACGAATCATTCCGGTGGTGGTTATCACGCTGGCGCTGGCGGCCTTCGCGGCCGAGGTGGCCGGCAAGTGGAAGGCCGAATTCACTACGCCGGACGGGCAGACTCGCACGAGCCTGTTCACCTTCAAGGTCGAGGGCGACAAGCTGACCGGGACGGTGTCCAGCCCGCGGGGCGACGCGCCCATTCAGGAAGGCAAGGTGAGCGGGGACGAAGTCAGCTTCGTGGTGGTGCGCGAGTTCGGGGGCAACGAGGTCCGGATCAACTACAAGGGCAAGGTCTCGGGCAACGAGCTGAAGCTCACGGTGGACTTCGGCGAACGCAGCTTCGAGATGACCGCCAAGCGCGTCACCGAGTAAGCAAGCCCCCCGGCAGGCGGCGCCCCGGGCTTGCGGGGGGTGGGGTGTGGCCGGCCTCTCAGACCTCCAGCTTCCAGGGGTGGCGGTATTCGCGCCAAAGGAACTTGCGGGCCTCGGGCTGGAGGGTGGTCTGGCGCCCGGCGTCCCAGTCCACGCGGGTCCCGGCCAGCAGCGAGACGTTGCCCAGGATGCAGGCGGCGGTGGTCTTGTAACAGGTTTCGATGTCGGAGATGGGCCGCCGGCGCGTGCGCATGCACTCGATGAAGTTCGCCCAGTGATCCAGGTTGGCGTTGTTGGAGCGCTCGACCTCGACCGGTTCGAGCTTCGAGCCGCGCTCCGGGATGAGGCGGTAAAAGCTGCGGTTGACGTAAAGGGTGGCTTCGGTCCCGTGGAACATGGTGCCGTAACCCTGGCCCAGCGGCGCTTCCCCGTTGCATAACCGGTTTTCGTAAGTAGCCAGGAAGCCTTCGGGATACTCGAACGTAACGAGTAAGGTGTCCGGGGTCTCGCGGTTGTCGGTGAGCCAGTATTTTCCGCCCAGAGCGGTGACCGAGCGGGGCATGGGCTCGTTGAAGGCCATGTGCACGATGTCCAGCACGTGCACGCCCCAGTCGGTGAGCGAGCCGCCGGCGTAGTCCCAGAAGTAGCGGAAGTAAGGGAAGGGCTTGCGCGTCAGCTCGGGATGCACGCCCCAGCGGTTGGCGTTGAAGCGCCGCATGGGCGCCGGACCGAGCCACATGTTCCAGTCCAGGCCCTCGGGGATCCGCTCTTCGTCGGGCGGGTTGCCGATGCCTTCCCTGGGCATGTTGCCCGTGTTCCAGGTGCGGCAGAAGGTGACCTTGCCGATCTTGCCGCTGCGCACCAACTCCACCGCCTGCTGAAAGTGGAGGCCGGAGCGTTGCATGGTGCCCGCCTGCACCACCCGGTTGTATTTGCGTGCCGCCTGGACCATCTTCTGGCCCTCGAGCAGGTAGGTGCAGAGCGGCTTTTCGACGTAGACGTCCTTGCCCGCCTTGCAGGCTTCCACCGTCATGTAGGCGTGCCAGTGGTCGGGGGTCGAGATGCAAACGGCGTCAATCGAGCCGTCGGCCAGGACTTCGCGAAAATCGGCCGGCGCCCTGGCCTGTTGCCCGTTGCGGCGCACGTAAGCCTGGGCCGCCTCCAGGTGCGGCCGGTAGCAGTCGCAGACCGCGGCGATCTCCAGGTTGTGGCGCAGGGCGAAGCGCAGATTCTCCATGCCCATGCGGCCCATGCCGATGAAGCCGATGCGGATGCGGTCGTTGGCCCCGCGCAGGCGGCCGGTGAAGATCTGCGTGGTCAGGGCGGCGGAAGCGCTCAAGAAGCTTCTGCGGTCGGGCATGCGCACCTCGCTAGCGGACGACGACGTTGACCAGCTTGTCCGGTACGACCACCACCTTGACAAGCTGCCTGCCTTTGAGGAAGCCCTGGATTTTATCATCTTCCAGGGCCCGCCGCTCGAGCTCCTCGCGCGAGGCGCCGAAGGCGGCCCGGATGCGGCTGCGCACGCGCCCGTTGACCTGGACCACGATTTCGGCTTCCTCCTCGCGGGCCAGCTCCTGGTCGTAGTCCGGCCAAGATTGGTCGAAGACCGGTCCCTGGCGTCCCAGCTCTTCCCAGAGCTCCTCGGCCAGGTAGGGCACGAAGGGGGCCAGCATGAGAGTCACCTTTTCCAGGGCTTCCTGGAGCACGGGGCCGGAGAGGCGTTCTTCCAGGGCGTGCAGTTCGTTCATCAGCTCCATGACGGCGGCGATCGAGGTGTTGAAGTGCCAGCGGCTCTCCAGATCCTGGGTGACCTTGCGGACCGTCTGGTGCAGCTTGCGCAAGGCCTGGCGGTCGGCCTCGGCCTCGCCGGCCGCGCCGGAGCGGGCTCGCTCGGCATTGCGGGTCAGGAAGCGGTAAGTACGGGCCAGGAAGCGGTGCATGCCCTCGACGCCGGCGTCCTGCCACTCCAGTTCCTTCTCGGGCGGGGCGGCGAAAAGCACGAACAGGCGGCCGGTGTCGGCGCCGTAGCGGTCGGCCAGCTCGTCGGCCCCCACGACGTTGCCGCGGGATTTCGACATGGCCGCCCCGTCCTTGAGCACCATGCCCTGGGTGAAGAGGCTGCGCACCGGCTCGTCGTGCCGGATCAAGCCGATGTCGCGCATGACCTTGCAGAAGAAGCGCGAGTAAATCAAGTGCAGGATGGCGTGCTCGATGCCGCCGATGTACTGGTCAATCGGGAACCAGTAGGCGATCAGTTCGGGGTCGTAGGGCAGGCGGTCGTTGCGCGGATCGCAGTAACGGTAAAAGTACCAGGAGGAGTCCACGAAGGTGTCCATGGTGTCGGTTTCCCGGCGGGCCGGGGCGGCGCAGCGCGGGCAGGCGGCCTGGACGAACTCGGGCACGCTCTCCAGCGGGGAGCGGCCGCGCCCGGTGATGCGGACGTTCAGAGGCAGCAGGACGGGCAACTCGCTTTCAGGCACCGGCACGATGCCGCATTGCGGGCAGTGGACGACGGGGATGGGCGTGCCCCAGTAACGCTGCCGGGAGATTCCCCAGTCCTTCAGGCGATAGGTGACGGCGGCTCTGCCGAAGCCCTCCCGCTCGGCCTTGGCCGTCATGCGGCGGCGGGCTTCCTCGCTGGAGAGTCCGGAGAATTCGCCCGAATTCTCCAGCACGCCGTCCTCGACGAAGGCCTCCTCGAGGAGGTCGGCCCGGGCCGGCTCGCCGCCGGCGGGGCGGATGACGGGTCGGATTTCCAGGCCGTACTTGCGGCAGAACTCGAAGTCGCGCTGATCGTGGGCGGGCACCGCCATGACGGCGCCCGTGCCGTACTCCAGGAGCACGAAGTTGGCCACCCAAACCGGCAGGCGCTCGCCGTTATAGGGGTTGACGGCGTAGCGGCCGGTGAAGACGCCCTCCTTGTCGAACTCGGCGAGCTGCTTCTGGGCGCGGCTGTCAATCATGGCCTTGACGCGGAGGCGGCCTTCGCCCTCCACCAGCTCCGCCGTCAGGGGATGTTCCGGAGCCAGCAGCAGGCCGGTGGCCCCGAAGATGGTGTCCACGCGGGTGGTGAAGACGGGGATGGGACGGCCGTCCTCCAGGCGAAAGACGATCTCGGCCCCTTCGGAACGTCCGATCCAGTTGCGCTGCATGGCCAGAACGCGCTCGGGCCAGAGACCCTCGAGCCGGCGGATGTCCGCCAGCAGTTGCTCGGCGTAGGCGGTGGTCTTCAGGAACCACTGCTCCAGATCGCGCTGTTCGACCGGCGTGCGGGGATGGCGCCAGCAGCAGCCGTCCACCACCTGTTCGTTGGCCAGCACGGTGCCGCATTCCGGGCACCAGTTGACCAGGGACTTCTTGCGGTAGGCCAGCCCGCGCTCCAGCATTTTCAGGAAAAACCACTGGTTCCAGCGGTAGTACTCGGGCTCGCAGGTCGAGATCTCGCGGCTCCAGTCGTAGCTGAAGGCGTAGCGCCGCAAGGTGCGGGTCATTTCGGCGATGTTGCGCAGGGTCCACTCGCGCGGGTGCAAGCCGCGCTCGATGGCGGCGTTCTCGGCGGGCAGGCCGAAGGCGTCCCAACCCATGGGGTGAAGCACGTTGAAGCCGCGCATGCGCTTGTAGCGGGCCACGGCGTCCCCGATGGTGTAGTTGCGCAGGTGTCCCATATGCAGGGTGCCGCTGGGGTAGGGCAGCATTTCCAGCACGTAGTACTTGGGGCGTGCGGGGTTGGCCTCGGCGCGATAGAGCGGGATCTGCTCCCAGCGCCGGCGCCATTTCATCTCGATGCGCTGCGCGTCGTAGTTCTTCTCGGGCATAGGTCTTTCAATCGTTGCAGGTTGCGCCGGTCGTCGTCACGGTCGCGGCGGGGGGTCTCCAGGATGAAGGGCAGGCGCCGGAACTCCGGGTGGGCCAGGATCCGGCGGAAACCGGCGCGCCCGATGGCGCCCTGGCCGATGTGCTCGTGCCGGTCGCGGCGCGAGCCCAGCGGCGCCTTCGAGTCGTTGGCGTGAATCAGCCGGACCTTCCCCCAGCCGAGCTTCTCGGCGATCTGCCGGGCGGTGGCGCGCAGCCCTTCGGCCCCGGCCAGGTCGTAGCCGGCCGCCAGGCAATGCGCCGTGTCCAGGCAGAAACCCAGCTCCATGTCCAGGGCCGAGCCGGCCAGCTCGCCCAACAGCGCCAGCTCTTCCAGGCTTGCGCCCAGCGAGCAGCCGGCCCCGGCGGTGTTCTCCAACAGCAAGGTCAAGCCCGCCGCCCGGATTCCGCGGGCGGCGCGGATCAAGGAATCGGCCGCGGTGCGCAAGCCCTGCTCGGGCGTCTGGCCCCGGTGATGGCCGGGATGCGTCACCAGATAGTCCGCCCCGACCGCCAGCGCGCGGCGGATCTCCCGCCGGAAGGCGGCGACCGAGCGGGCGCGCAAGGCCGGGTCGGCCGAGGCCAGGTTGATCAGATAATTGTCGTGCACCGCCAGGGGCGTCAAATCCGCCTGCTCGCGGGCGGCTCGGAAGCGGCGCACCGCTTCGCCGTCCAGCGGCTGCTCGGACCACAAACGGGGGCTGGCGGTGAAGATCTGGAACGTGTTAGCGCCCAGCTCGACCGCCCGCCGGACGGCCTTCTCCAGCGAGCCGGCGATCGAGGTGTGGATCCCGATCCGCAGAACTCCATCCTAGCAGAGGGACCGAGAGCCCGGCGCGCGAAGGGCGCCGGCGGCGGTTTGCTGGCCGCTCAGACCTCCGGATGGGCGGCCGCTCGCTGCTCGGCCAGGGCGCGCACCTGCGCCTCCAGTTGCTCGAGCCGCCTGCTGAGCTCTTCGATCGCCTGCCCCTCGGGGTCGGGCAGCCTGCCGTGCTCCAGCTCGTCGTTGACCGAGACGCCCGCGATCCTCACCACCCGGCCGGGGATGCCCACCACGGTGGAGTGATCGGGCACCGGGTGGATGACGACCGAGCCGGCCCCGATCTTGACGTGGTCGCCGATGCGAATGTTGCCCAGCACCTTGGCTCCCGCGCCGATCACCACGTGGTTGCCGATGGTGGGATGGCGCTTGCCCTTCTCCTTGCCGGTGCCCCCCAGCGTGACGCCCTGATAGAGCAGCACGTCGTCGCCGATTTCGGCCGTCTCCCCGATCACCACGCCCATGCCGTGGTCAATGAAGAAACGCCGGCCGATCTTGGCGCCGGGGTGGATCTCGATGCCGGTCACGGCGCGGCCGAATTGAGAGATCAAACGGGGCAGCAAAGGCACGCCCAGCCGGTGCAGCTTGTGGGCCAGCCGGTGGAGCAGAATGGCGTGGAAGCCGGGGTAACACAGCAGGATCTCCAGCACGCTGCGCGCCGCCGGGTCTTCCCGGAAGATGGTCTGGACCTGCTCCTTGATCGTGCGAAACATCCCAGATGCTTCCATTATGGCGCAAATTGCCGGGCGGCGGTTTCGGACTTCCGGCCGGCGATGGTATAGTAGGAGTGAAGAGCCGCGTGGGCGGCTAGCTCAGCTGGGAGAGCACGGCGTTCGCAACGCCGGGGTCGTGGGTTCGAATCCCATGCCGTCCACCAAATAAGT
>JBBIMA010000017.1:0-67799 GCA_037444625.1 Solibacteraceae bacterium | reverse complement strand
ACAGCGCCACCGTCAGTGTGGCGATCAGCGCCGCGCGGGCCGCCGACGGCCCCTGCCGCACGCCGGGCAGCGGCACGAAGGCCAGCGCGCCCCCCACCCGCGCCAGCACCAGCAGGCCGCTCAACAGCCGGGGCGTCAGCCCGGACATAGGCGCTCGTCCGACTCCCGCTCAGCGCGCATAGCGGCTGAAATCCCCCAGCAGGGCTTGTGTGTAGGCCGTCATCCAGCGCAGCATCCAGGGCAACAGCAACAGGAAGCCGGCCAGGAACGCTCCCAGCCGCGGCACGGCGTTAAAGGCCGCGTCCTGCATCGAGGTGACCACCTGGATGAGGCTCACCACCACGCCCACCAGGAAGCCCACCGCCAGCAGGGGCGCGCTCACCCAGAAAGCCGTCAGCAGCGCCTGCCGAATGATGTGAATCACCGCCTCCGGAGTCACCGTCCACCTCGCTTCAGTAAAAACTCCTCATCAGCGATCCGACCACCAGCGTCCAGCCGTCCACGAGCACGAACAGCAGCACCTTGAAAGGCGCCGAGAGCATCACGGGAGGAAGTTGGATCATGCCGATGGAAAGGGTCACCGAAGCCACCACCAGGTCAATCACCAGGAAGGGCAGGAACAGCACCGCCCCGATCTGGAAGGCCACCCGCAGTTCGGAAAGGATGTAGGCCGGGATCAGCACGCGCAACTCCAGATCGGCCGGCGTGCGGGGCGCCGGAGCGTGCGCCAGTTCGACCATCAGGCGCACTTCCTTCTCCCGGGCGAACTTCAGCAAAAAGCTTTTCAAGGGCTGGACGCCCTGGCGGAAGGCCTGCTCGGCGGACAACTGCCCGCGCGCCATCGGAGCCCAGCCCCGCTCGTACATCTCACTGACCACCGGTTGCATGATCAGCAGGGTGAGAAACAGGGCCAGGCCGACCAACACCTGATTGGAAGGAGTGGACTGCGTGCCCAGCGCCTGGCGCAGAAAGTGCAGCACCACGACGATGCGCAGGAAGGGCGTGACCGAAACGATGACGGCCGGCAGCAAAGCCAGCAGCGTCAGCAGCAGCAGGATCTGCATGGGCGGGCTGAGCGAGCCGTCCCGGCCGGGCAGCAGGCCCGCCCAGGGCAGCGCGGCCGCCGGCGCCGTCATCGCTCCTCCTTGACGGGCGCTGCGGCCCGGAGCGCTTCCGCCGGGAGGGCTTCCAGCAGGCTGCATCCGGCCGGATGAGAACCGATCAGCAGGGCCCGATCGCCCACCCGCACCAAATGGAGCGTGTGCTGGGGCGACAGGACCACCCGGTCCAGGGTTTCCAGCCGGCCTTGGCCCGGCCTCGCCCCGCGCCGCCGGGCGCGCCACCAGGCCGGCGGCGCGATCCGGCAGCGCAGGGCGACCGCCAGAGCCAGCACGGCCGCGATCGAAAGCAAGGCGCGCAACCACTCGCTCATCCCGGCCACCTCGCGCTCATAATTCGTGGGCGAAATCGGTGATGCGCACGCCCAGGGCGCTCTCAATGACCACCACTTCGCCGTAGCCCAGCAGCACGTCGCCCACGTAAACGTCAATGTTTTCCCCGGCCGAGCGGGTCAGCCGCAGCAGGCTGCCGACCTCCAGCTCGAGGATCTCGGCCAGCGTCATGGTCCTGCGGTCCAGGATCATCTCGATCGCCACCGGCACGTCGGCCAGGCGGGCGGTTTCATCCAGCGGGTTCATCCCTCATCCGTCCCCGCTCAGCGCTTCAGGTTGATGGTCTCCTGGCTGAGTTCGTCCGCCGTCACCACCACGCGCGAGTTGGCCTGATAGCCGCGCTGGTAGACGATCAGGTTGGTGAACTCCCTGGCGATGTCCACGGTCGAACTCTCCAGGGCTCCGCCCACCACCTGGCCGCGCCCGCCGCTGTCGGGCAGGCCGATGGCGGGCAGGGCGGTCCGGGCGCTGGTTTGGAAATTGTTGTTGCCCACCGCGATGAGGGAATCGGGGTTGCGGATGGAGGCCAGGGCCAGGCGGCCCACCACGCGCTGGTGCCCGTTGGAATACTGGGCCAGGATGCGCCCGCCGTCTCCCACCGCCACGCGGATCAAGGCCGCCGGGGCTATGCCGTTCTGCTCGACCGCCGAGAGGGCCGAGGTGTGCCGGTACTGGGTCAGGCGCGGCGCGCCGATGGGCGTGTAGAGAAACCAGTCCAGCGTCATATCGGCCGCCCCGTTGGCCAGGCCGGTGATATTGAAATTCACCGAAGGCGAGCTGGCAGCCGGACTGCTGAGCTGCCCGTTGGAGTCGAAGGTGATCGTTCCGGTGGCCAGTTGCTCGGTCGGGTTGGCCGAGCCCACGTCCGCTCCGGGAATGGTGATCTCGTAGTCCCATTCCCCGGCGTTGGCGGTCTTGGTGAAGGTGATGGTGAGGATGTGGGAGCCTCCCAGCGAGTCCACCACCTCGACGGCGGTCGAGAAAGTTCCGTCGGGCTGGCCGGCCACCGCCGCCGCGTCCAGGTTCAGGTCCAGAGAAAAGGTCGTTGTGGCCACGGGAGTCTTCAGCGTGCCCACGGGGATGCGGATGTCGCCGATGGCGGTGTTGGTGTTGACCTGGCCGTCGGCCCCTTCCATCCAGCCCTGTACGCGCTCGCCCGAGGGCGTCACAAGGTAGCCGTAGACGTCCACCTGGAAGTTGCCCGCCCGGGTGAACAGAGTGGCGCCGTGGTTGTCCTTGAGGATAAAGAAGCCGTCGCCCTGAATGGCGGCGTCCAGCGGGTCCGAGCTGGTCTGGATGGCGCCCTGAGCGAACTCCCGCAAGGTGAACGGGCGCCCGGTGCCGAAACCTACCTGAGTCTCGCCCAGGCCGGTGCCCACCGACTGCGTGACCAGGTCGCGGAAGGAAACGGTGCTGGTCTTGTAGCCGGGCGTGTTCAGGTTGGCCAGATTGTTGCCCACCACGTCTACCGCGGTGGCGTGGGCCGAAAGGGCCGAGAGTGCGGTCGAGAATGCCTGGAACATCAGTTGCCTCCCTCAGTATCTGCGGCGCCGGAGCCTTCAGCGGCCAGCGCCTCTCGAATGCTTTCCAGCTCGGCGCGGATCTGGATCATCTGCTCGAGCTCGCTGAACTGCGCCAGTTGCGTGACGAACTGAATGGCGTCGGCGGGCTCAAGCGGGTTCTGATTGCGGATCTGCGCCACCAGCAGCTTCAGAAACGTCTCGCGCTGAGCCAGAGCGCCGGCGGGCGCAGAGGCGGCCGGTGCGGCGGAATCGGCGGCCGAGGCCGCCGAGGCGGAACTAACGGGCGTCGTCATGGCGAATTCCTCCCAGGGATTTGAGACTTGCCCGACCGGACTCTTCGAGCGCCTCCTCCCAGGGGGCGAAGGGCCCCGGGTGTCGGCGCTCTCGCTGCGCGTCAGGCTGGCCCTGCCAGCCGGAGGCTTGCCCGCTCTGTTCCGGACGATCCCCCGAGGCGCGCTCCATCGCCCAGGCGCGCGCCGGCGGCGCCAGGGCGCCGGCCTCGAGGACTTCGCTCCGGAAGCCACCCCGCTCGAGCCCCTCGACCAGAGTGGGCAACTCGCGGCGGAGCGAGTCGGCCAGGGCAGGGTCGGCGCTGCGGACCGACACATGGATCCGGCCTGCGCGCTCGATCAGGCGCAGCGCCACCGTCTCGGCGGAAGCCTCCGGCCGGGGCTTGGCCGAAATCCGCAGCGAGATCTCCTGCGGGGCGGGTGCCGCTCGGCGGTTCTCCAGGCGCACGGCGGGGATGTCGGCGGCGGGCTGCGGGCTGCGGGCCGGGGCCGGATCGCCGGCCTGCCTTTCCGCGGGTCGCGGCGGGGCTTGGGACGGACCGGTATGGTGCGCCGCGGGCGAGCTTTCCGTGGCCTCCGCCGGCCGCTTCTCAGGGGTTGCGGGACCGGCGGCGGGCGGGGGGACGGAGACCCGAGGCCGGTTGCCGTCCGAGGCGGGCCGAGTCTCGGACGCGGGGACCGTCGCAGAGGGCCGCTCCGCGGCCGGCGGCACGGGCGGATCCTGCGAGGGCTTCTCCGGTCCCTCTGGGCGCGCCGGAGGGGCTTCGCCGACCGGCTCGGCGGTCTGAGGACCGGCTTGGGCGGGCGCACGCGCCGCAGGCCGCGGCTCAGCGGCGGGTAAGGACGGCGCGGAGCGCTCGGCCGGGGAGCGTCGTGCCACCCGCTCGGGCGAGTCCTGAGCAGCGGTGGTGGTCGGGCTCGGCTGCTGCTCCGGGCTCGGCTCGGCCGGCGGCCTCAGGCGGAGGGCGAAGGCCACAGGGGCGCGCTCGCCCAGGGGTGCAGCTTGGGTCTTGATCTCGATGCCCTCGGGCGCAGCCGGTAACTCTTGCGGGGGCGGGGCCGGATGTGACGGGCCTGCGACGGCAGGGCTCAGCTCGGCGTCAAGCGGCAGGCCCGCAGCGGGCTTGCCCTCGGCCGCTGCGCTCGGGGCGGCTTCGGCGGCAGGCCGGCTGCCGCCGGACTCCGGCGGGACGGGAGGCGGCGCGGCGGCTGGCTCTACGGGAGCCGCCGATGCTTCGGTCGCTCCGCCTGCCTGTCGAGCCGCAGTCGGTTCGGGCGCAGGGCAGGGGGGCGCGATGGCGAGCGCGATGACGGCCGCCTCGGGCGGCTGATCCTGTTGTTCGGGCCGATGGTGCTCCGGGCGCCGGTCGGCTTGCTCGGGCGGGATGTGCTCGGAGAAGCCGGGCCGAGGCGCGCCGGAAGGCGACTGAGCGGCGGCCGGGGCCAGCAACTCGATGAGAAGGTCTGCAAAGCCGGCGAGTGCAGGGCCCGCGGCCGGCGCGGGCGTCGTGTCGGGGGCCTGTGCTTCGGGCGAGGCGGCGCAGAGAACCGGCATTGCAGCCGGCAGGGCTGCCGTAGCGCCGAAGGGGATCGTGCAGGCCGCCTCGCTCACGCCGCGGGACAGTGCAGTTATGGGGCCGCGCGGGACGGTCGCGGAATTCAAGCGCTTGCGAGGCCCTGGAAGGTGCAAGACTTCGTCGCGGCGGGCGCGATGGCAGGAATTTGCCGCCGCACAAGCCCCCCTTATCCGCTCTTTTCGGTTCGATTCGAGGAAGTTTTTGCGTGGCCGGCCGCGGCCGCTCGATTGCTAGCCCTCGGGCGGAGGGCTTCGATGGATCCGTTGACCATCGCGGCGGCCGGCGGGATGCGGGCCCGCATGGAGGCCCTGGAAATGCTCGCCAACAACCTGGCCAACGCGGCCACGGCGGGCTTCAAACTGGATCGCGAATCCTATTCCTTGTATGTGGCGCCCGAAGCGCTGGATCCCGCGCTGGCCGGTTGGAGTCCCGCGCCCTCGCTGCTGCCGGTGATCGAGCGGCACTGGACCGATTTCCGGCAGGGGGCGCTGAAGCCGACGGGCAATCCGACCGACCTGGCGATCTCGGGTCCGGGCTTGTTTGTGGTGGAGGGGCCCGGCGGTCCGCTCTACACGCGCAACGGGGCTTTCCGGCTGTCGCCCGCCGGGGTGCTGGAGACCGGGGACGGCTACGCGGTGCGAGCCGTAGGCGGCGGTCGGATCCGCGCCACGGGCCGGGGTCCGATCGAGATCAGCCCTGAAGGGGAGGTCCGGCAGGGCGGCCAGTCGCTGGGGCGCTTGGAGGTAGTGAGCTTCTCGCGGCCGGAGGCCCTGAGCAAGGTGGGCCACAACTACTTCCGCGCGGCGGATCCGGGCCTGAGGCCCGCGCCCGCCTCGGGCTACGTCGTCGAGCAGGGCAAGCTGGAGAGCTCGAACGTGGCGGCGGCGGAGGCCGCCGTGCGGCTGATCAATCTCCTGCGCCAGTTCGAAATGCTGGGGCGGGCGGCGGCCCTGGGGGGAGAAATGAATCGCCGGGCGGTCGAAGAGTTAGCCAAGGTGGCGCCTTGAGAGCCGAAGGAGGCAGGCAAGCATGATCCGAGCCTTGTACAGCGCGGCCAGCGGGATGACCGCGCAGCAAATGAACGTGGACAACATCGCGCACAATCTGGCCAACGCCAAGACGGTGGGCTTCAAGGCCCGGCGGGCGCAGTTCCAGGATCTGCTCTATCAGAATCTGGTGCAGCCCGGGGCCTCGGCCAGCGCGCAGACGGTGGTGCCGAGCGGCCTGCAACTGGGTTTGGGGACGCGTCCGGCCTCCAACGAGATCGTCTTTTCGCAAGGCAACTTCCAGTTGACGGGCAATCCGCTGGATCTGGTGATTCAGGGCCGGGGCTTCTTTCAGGTGCGGCTGCCCTCGGGCGAGCTGGCCTACACGCGCGCCGGGACGTTTCACTTGGACCGCGACGGCAACCTGGTCACCGCCGACGGCGATCCCCTGGAGCCGCAGATCACGCTGCCTCCCGACGCCCAGTCCATCACCATCGCCAGCGACGGCACGGTCAGCTACACGCAGCCGGGGCAGACGGCGGCGCAGCTTGCCGGACAGATCCAGTTGGCGAACTTTCCCAACCCGGCCGGGCTGAATAGCATCGGGCGGAATTTGTATACCCCCACGGACGCCTCGGGCGATCCGATCGTGGGCAACCCCGGGGGCCAGGAGGGCCTGGGGACGCTGCTTCAGGGCTACGTCGAGGAATCCAACGTGAGCGTGGTCGAGGAGTTCATCAACCTGATCATCGCCCAGCGGGCCTATGAAGCCAACTCGCGCGTGGTGCGGGCGGCGGATGAAATGTATCAGCAGGTGAACAACCTCACGCGATGATGATGCCGGCGGCATGGCTGTGGCTGGTCTCGGGCGGAGCCGGCTGCATTGCGGTGGAAGGCGAGCAGATCCTGGCGCGCCATCTGGCCGAGGCCGTCCCGGCCTTCGCCCGGCTGGAGGGCGAGGCGGTGCTCGGCTACGCCCCTGCGCCGGGAGCACGGCGCATCCTGACGGCGCAGGAAGTGGCGCGGCTGGCGGCGAGGCACGGGCTGGCGGTAGAGGGCCGGGAAGTGTGCCTGGAGCGGGCCCTGGCGCCGCTCACCGCCCAGAAGGTTGTTGAAGCGCTCCGGCGCGCCCTCGGGCGTGAGGATGCGCGTATCGAGCTGCTGGATTTCAGCCGCTATCCGGTGCCCCCGGGCGAGCTGGAGTTCCCGCGCTCGGGGCTGGGCGCGCCGCCGGGCGGGCGCGCGCAGGCGATGCTCTGGCGGGGGCGGCTGCGCTACGACGGCCGGCGCAGCCTGCCCGTGTGGGCGCGCGTGCGCATTGCAGCGTCCGGGAAGCGACTGGTGGCGGCCGAGAATCTGGCGCCCGGCAAGCCGGTCGAGGCCCGGCAGCTTCGCCTGGAGGAGGGGGAGTGGTTTCCCCTGGGGGAGGCGCCGCTGGAGGCGGTGGAGGCCGCCGCGGGCCTGCTGCCCCGGCGCTGGATCCCGGCCGGAACGGTGCTCTACGCCCGGATGCTGGCGCCGCCGCGGGAGGTCGAGCGGGGCCAGACGGTGGCGGTGGAGGTCGTCAGCGGCGGGGCGCAATTGAGGTTTCAGGCGCGCGCCGAGACCGGCGGGAGGGCGGGCGATGTGATTTTGGTGCGCCACCCCTCCAACGGGCGGCGCCTGGCGGCCCGCGTGGAGGGGCCGGGAAAGGCGGTGATTGATGCGAGTTTCCATGAGCGTGCTGCTGTTGGCCTTGGCGGGCGGGACGCCGGCCGCTGAGAAGGCGAGCAAGCCGGCCGCCGGGCCGCTGGAGGAGTACGTCAGCGCGGCGCGGCAGCGGGCGCGCGAGCGGGCGGGCGGCGGGCTGCCGGGGGCCCTGTGGCATCCGGGAGCCGCGCTGGCCGACGGAGTCCGGGATGTGAAGGCTGGGCAGGTGGACGATCTGGTCACCATCCTGGTTTCCGAACGGGCCTCGGCGGTGGCCAAGGGCACGACCAAGAGCACGCGCAAAGCCACGGCCGAGCACTCGGTAGGCGCGCTGTTCGGGGCGACCCAGGCGGGCGGGAGGCTGGCCAATCTGGCCGGGCTGTCGGGCGCCAGCGACCTGGACGGGCAGGGCGCCACGACCCGGGACACCGTGCTGACGACGACGCTCTCGGCCCGGGTGATCGAGGTGCTGCCCAACGGGTATCTGGTGATCGAAGGCTCCAAGGAGACGCTGGTCAATTCCGAGCGGCAGTGGGTGACGGTGCGGGGCGTGGTGCGTCCCTACGACATCGCGCCGGGCAATGTAGTGCGTTCGGACAGGCTGGCGCAGATGGAAGTGCGCATCAACGGCAAGGGCGTGGTGGGCGACGCCGTGCGGCGGCCGTTCTTTTTGTACCGGCTGCTGACGGGGCTGCTGCCTTTCTGATCGGGGAGGGCGGATGAAGCTGCGCGGGCCGGCGCTCGGGTTGGCGATGGCGATGGCGCTGGAAGGCGGCGCACGCCTCAAGGAGCTGGTCTCCATCGAGGGAGCGCGCGACAATCAGTTGCTGGGCTACGGGCTGGTGGTGGGCTTGGCGGGCACGGGGGATCGGCGGCAGACGGTGTTTTCGGCCCAGAGCCTGACGAACCTGCTCGAGCGGATGGGCGTCTCGGTGCCTCCCAGCGCCATCCGGGTGAACAACGTGGCGGCGGTGATGGTGACGGCGAATCTACCGGCCTACGCGCAGCCCGGCATGCGCATGGACGTGACGGTGGCGGCGGTGGGCGACGCCACCAACCTCCAGGGCGGCTTGCTGTTGCTGACCAGCCTGCGCGGCCCGGACGGCCAGGTTTACGCGCTGGCGCAAGGGCCGGTGGTCACGGGGGGCTTCGTGGCGGGCGGCTTGGGCACGCAGCAGACCGTGAACCATCCCACCACCGGCAGGGTGCCCGGCGGGGCCCTCATCGAACGGCCGGCCCCCACGCCGCCGCCCGGTTCGAAACTGCGACTCCAGCTTCGCCAGGCCGATTTCACCACCGCGGTTCGCATTGCCGAGGCGATCAACCGGAAGTTCGCCGCCGGGGGCGCGGCGGTGGCCCGGGCGGAGAACTCCGCCGTCGTCGCGGTCGAGGCGCCGCCGCTTTACTCCGAGCGGCCGGCGGATTTCCTGGCCGAGATGGAGAGCCTGACGGTGGAGGCCGACCGTCCGGCCAAAGTGGTGGTCAACGAGCGCACGGGCACCATCGTGATGGGCAAGGAGGTGCGCATCTCGCCGGTGGCCGTGATGCACGGCTCGCTGACGGTCGAGATCCAGACCGGCTTCGCCGTCTCGCAGCCGGCGCCGCTGTCTGGTGGGACGACCCAAGTGGTGCCGCAAGTGGGCGTGGGCGTCAAAGAGGACAAGGCGCGCAACGTGGTGCTCAAGCAGGGCGCCACCGTCGAGGAGCTGGTGCGCGCGCTCAGCGCGATCGGATCCACGCCGCGCGACATCATCGCGATCCTCCAGAACCTGCGGGCGGCCGGGGCGCTGGAGGCCGAGCTGGAGGTGATCTGATGATCTCAGCCGTCGCCGGCGGGGGGCGGGCCGCGGCGCCCGAGTCCGACCCGCAGCGCCTGCGCGAAGCGGCCGGCCAGTTCGAGGCCCTGCTGCTGGCCCAGCTCTTGAAGGCCATGCGGGAAGAGCGGGGCTGGATGGGCACGGGCGAGGACCAGACTTCCGCCTCGATGCTGGAGATCGCCGAAGAACACCTGGCGGAGGTGCTGGCTGCTCAAGGAGGTCTCGGGCTGGCCGGGCTGATCCTGGAGGGTTTGGAGCGCCCTCCTGCGGCCGCCGAAGACGCCGCCGCTAAAAGCCCGTTCTCGGCGGGCCGATAAGAGCATGAGGATTGGCGTAGACCGAGCCATGCGCATCGAGGAGCTCTATCCCGCTCTGGTCCGGTCGGCCCAAGGCTCCGGGCAGGCGGAGAAGTCCGCCGAGGCCGATCGCGCGCGCAGTGAAGGATTCTCGGATTCGGTCTCCTTGTCGCGGCTGTCGCAGATCCTGTTAGGGGCCGGCCCGGACCCGGAACGTCTGGAGCAGCTTGGCCGGCTGGTGGCTTCCGGCGGCTACTCCATTGCGGCCTCGGAGTTGAGCCGGCGCATGGTGGCGTTCTATCTGGAAGCGGACGGCCGGCGGGGCGCGTGAGCCGGCCGGCCTCCCCGGGCTGATCCCCATCGGCGCCTGCCGGCGGACGGCCGGCAGGCCTCCCCAAGCGGCCGGGTGAGTTCCGTGGCACAATCGCAGCATGAGCGCCGGGAGTTTCTCACGCCGCACGCTGCTGGCCGGCGGCGCCGGGCTGGCCGCCCAGCAGCCCGCAGAGACGGTCCGTTTCGGCCGCCCGATCCGCGTGGCCCTGATCGGACTGGAGGGCCACACGGCTGAGATCCTGCGCCCGCTGCCCCGGCTGCCCGAGGTGGAGGTGGCGGCGGTGGCGGACCCTGACGAGAAGGCCTTGGCGGCGGTGACCCGCAATCCTCGCTTGAAATCCGCCCGCACCTATACCGACTACCGGCGGCTGTTGGAGCGCGAGCAGCTCGACGTGGCGGCGGTGTGCGGCCCCAATGGCGGGCGGGCCGAACGCATTCTGGCCGCCGTCGAACGGGGCCTGCACGTAGTGGCCGAAAAGCCGCTGGCCATCGAGCTGGAGGAGCTGGAGCGCATCGAGCGGGCTTTGCAGCGCCGCCCGGTGCGGCTGAGCATGCTGCTGCCGATGCGGTTTTCCCCGCCGTATTTGGCGCTCAAGCAGGTGGTGGATTCGGGCGAGATCGGCGAGGTGGCTCAGATAGCGGCCCAGAAGTCCTACAAGCTGGGGGAGCGCGCCGCCTGGTATCGTCGGCGCCGGACCTACGGGGGCACGATTCCCTGGATCGGCATTCACATGGTGGATCTGATGCGCTGGGCGAGCGGGCGGGAGTTCACCGAGGCGGTGTCGTTCCAGACGGTGTTCGGCCCGCCGGATCTGGGCGAGATGGAGACCGTGACCGGCACCCTGTTCCGGCTGGACAACGGAGGGGCGGGCATGCTGCGCATGGATTACCTGCGTCCCCGGACCGCTCCCACGCACGGCGACGACCGGCTGCGGCTGGCGGGTTCCAAGGGGATCGCCGAGTATCAGGCGGCGACGGGGGTGACGGTGATGTCGGAGAGCAGCAAGCCGCGGGTGTTGGAGAAGCTGCCGGCGGAGCGCTCGCTGTTTGTGGATTTTCTCGAGTCGGTGTACTTGGGCAAAGCGCCGGGCTTGACCCTGGCGGACATTGTGCGGGTGAATCGGATCGTGCTGCTGGCGCGGGCCTCGGCCGAGCAACACCGGATCGTGAAGCTGGGCTGAGGGGTGCTTGCGGCGCGGGGCGTACAGGTGTATACTGAGGCGGCCGGGTTTCCTCAGGGGACTCCCGGACCATTTCTCGGGAAAGGAGTTGGCAAATGGGGCCCCTCATTAGAGGTCTCTGCCTGATTGCAGTCTCGGCCGGGCTGGCTTGGGCCCAGGAAGTCCGGGCCTCCATCACCGGCATCGTTACCGACCCCAGCGGCGCCCCCGTGGCCGGGGCTACCGTCACGGTCACTAACATCGCCCAGAACGTCAGCGTGACCGCCAAGACCAACGAGTCGGGCAACTACGTCACGCCCTTCCTGGCCCCGGGCGCCTATCGCTTGACGGTCGAACAGAGCGGCTTCAAGAAGTTCGTGCGGGAGAACATCCTGCTACAGGCCTTGGACCGGTTGCGTTTGGACGTGCAACTGGAGATCGGCCAGCTCACCGAGAGCGTCACGGTGAGCGCCTCGGTCTCGCAACTTCAGACCGAGACCGCCACCCGGGCGCAGGTGCTGGCCCAGGAGATCATCGCCCACGTGCCCACCCAGGGGCGCAATCCCTTCCAGATCGCCTGGGCGGCCGCCGGGGTCGTCAAGAGCGGCTCCTGGCGTTACTTGCGCTCCTTCGATATTGCCGGCACTTCCGGCATTTCCATCAACGGCGGGCGCGAGAAGACCAACGAGGTGCTGCTGGACGGCATCAGCAACGTGCGGGCCGAATACACGGTGATCGCGGTGCCCACCACCGAGTCCGTGCAGGAGTTCAAGGTCCAGGCCAATACCTACGACGCGCAGTACGGCCGGACCGGGGGCGGCGTCATCACCATCGTCACCAAGGGAGGCACCAACGAGTTTCACGGCACCGCCTTCGAGTACTTCCAGAACGACAAGCTGAACGCCAATCAGAGCGAGCTGAACCAGCCTCAGACCATTGCCGGAGTCTTTTACCCGAAGGGCCGCAAACCGCCCAATCACATCAACCAGTTCGGCGCGATGGTTTCCGGTCCTTACTACATCCCGAAGCTGGTGGATGGGCGCAACCGGGCCTTCTTTATGCTTTCTTGGGAAAGCATGCGGCAGCGCTCGGCGGATCCCGACGTGAAGACTTTCCCGATCATGGAGATCCGCGGCGGGGATTTCAGCCAACTGTTCAACGCGGCCGGCCAGCAGGTGCTCATTTACGATCCCTGGACGACCCGCGCCGACGGCACGCGCACGCCCTTCCCGGGCAACCGGATCCCGGCCGCCCAGATTGATCCGGTGGCCCAGAAGGTGCTTTCCTACTATCCTCCTCCCTCAGCGCCCGGGGACGGACCGGCGCGCATCAACAACTACCCCTATCCCTCGCGCTGGATCGCCAGCTTCGATCAGTTCGTCGGCCGCACCGATTTCGTCGTCAACTCCAGCAACAACGTCTTCTTCCGTTACGGCGAGAACCCGTTCCAGGAATTTCGGGCCATCGTGTTCGGCCTGGACAACCCGGCCGAGCCCACCGGCAACGCTCCCTTGCTGCGCAACGGGCGCAACATCATGATGAACTGGACCTCGACGCTTTCTCCCAGCATGACCTTCGACTTCCGGTTCGGGCTGACCCGCTGGGAGGACGCGGGGGGCAGCTCGATCGGCGCCGGTTACGATCCCAAACAGCTCGGGATTGACCCGGCCCTGGTGGCGCAGTTCACCAGGTATCAGTTCCCGCGCTTCGACCTGGAAGGCTACCAATCGGTCGGTTCGAATGCCTTCGGGCCCGGCACCCGCGACACTTACAGCTTGCAACCTAATTTCAACAAGGTGCTGGGCCGGCACTTCCTGAAATTCGGCGCGGAGGTGCGGCAATACAACCAGAACAACTCCGGCCGCGGCTATCCCTCCGGCTACTGGTATTTCGGCAAGAACTGGACGCAGGCCAACGCCCAGCGGGCCGACGCCGTCTCGGGCAACAGCTTGGCGACCATGCTGCTCGGCTTGCCCAGCTCGGCGCGCGTGGAGAAGAACATTGACCCGGCCTACCGGCATTTCTACTACGCCGGGTTCATCCAGGACGACTGGAAGGTCACTTCGCGCCTGAGCTTGAACGTCGGCCTGCGCTGGGATACCGAGACCGGGAACATGGAGCGCTTCAACCGGCAGGTCAACGGCGTGGACCTGAACGCCCCCAGCCCGATCGCCGCCCGGGTGAAAGGCCTGGACCTGAAGGGGCAGGTACGCTTTGCGGGCGTGGACGGCCAGCCGCGCACCCTGCTGGATGCCGACAAGAATAACTGGCAGCCGCGCGTGGGCGTGGCCTATCGGCTCAGCGACAAGCTCGTGCTGCGCGGCGGCTACGGCCTCTACTACCTCGGCGACGACACGCTGGGTTCGACCGCGGGCTTCAGCCGCACAACCACCGCCGTGGTCTCGACCGACGGCCTGCGCCCGGTCGCCGGCCTGAAGACCGCCAATCCCTACGTCACCCTGGGAGGCAAGCTGCTCGACCCGATCGGCTCCAGCCAGGGCGCCGCCAGCTTCCTGGGGGAGGGCGTGACGGCCTACATGCGCAACCGGGGCTTGCCTTACAGCCAACAGTACTCCTTCGACATCCAGCGCGAACTGCCGGGCGGCATCCTGCTAGAGCTGGGCTACAGCGGCAACGCCACCCGCCGGGTCTCGCTGGGCTTCGGGCTGAACTACATCCCGGCCAACGAGATGGGCCGGCGCACGGCGACGGGCGCGATTGACACCGCCTACTACACGGGGCAGGTGCCCAACCCCATGGCCGGCTTGATTCCGGCCAACGCCGCCCTGAACGGCGCCACCATTCAGCGCCAGATCCTCTGGCGGGCCTATCCCCAGTACTCCGGCATCTCCATCAGCAGCGTGCCCCTGGGCCGCAATCGCTATCACGGCATGGCCGTCAAGGTGACCAAGCGGCTCTCCCACGGGCTGAGCTTCCTGTCCAGCTACAACGTGGGCAAGAATCTGCGCCAGATTCGCGTGCTGAACTCGCAGGATTTCGTGCTGGCTAACTGGGAGAACACTCGCCTGGTGAAGGAATCGGACCAGAACATAGACGCCCCGCAGAAGTTCGTGGTGGTGGGTATTTACGAATTGCCTTTCGGCCGCGGGCGGCGCTTCGGGTCCGACGTGCACCCGATCCTCAATCACCTCATCGGCGGCTGGCAGATCAATTACGACGTGACTTACCAGAGCGGCTGGGTGGCGGATTATCCCAATGCGCCGCAGGTGCGCCCGGGCAGCGCCAAGTTGTCCAATCCGTCGCGCACCCAGTGGTTCAACACGTCGCTGTGGGACGATCCGGCCACCGGCAGAAAGGTCACGCCGCCCAATTTGACCTATGAATTCCGCACGTTCCCATATCTGTTCAGCGACGTGCGGCGGCCCGGTTACCAGAACTGGGATACCTCGCTTTCCAAGTATTTCCCCTTGAAGGAGAATCTCAAGCTGCAATTCCGCTTCGAGATGGTGAACATGATGAACCATCCCTGGTTCAGCGACCTGGCTTCGGTGGACGTGACCAACCCGGCGTTCGCCCGCCTGCACCCGACGCAGCGCAATCTGCCCCGGTTCATCAAGCTGGTGATGCACCTGAACTGGTAGTTTCGACCCCCTGCCTGCCCGGCGCGCCTGAGCCGGTCGCGCGCCGGGCGGGCGCCTGCCCGGCGGCTCCGGACCTGCCCCGGGTCCGGAGCCGACCCGATCCCGCCTGATTGGGGGCGGCCGGTTCACTCGCCGGCCGGGTAATTATCCTACGAAACCTAAATCCTTTAAGGGATTCATCCGATCCTTGACTGCCCGGCAGGCCGTAGTCTCAGGCCAGAGAATCAGCCGGCGGCCGCGCGCTCCGGCCTGCCGGGCGCAGGCCACCGGGCTGGGAAACGAGGTGGAAAGGATGGATCCTGAACCCATCATCATCATTCTCCCGCCGGTTGCGTAAGCTTCATGAAAAGCCTTCAATCGGAAGGGTTCGTGCGCCGCGGGTCGCACGGGAACGGTCAAAAACCTTAGAAAAGGGTTGCCAAATTGACGGCCAATTCTGGTATGATTCCTTGGGGGCATTTCCGCCCGGAGTGCCCCCAGGGAACGCCGGCCCTCGCGTTCACCAACCTCCCCCACGATCATGCGAGCGAAGGGCGTTCTTGCCGCTTTAGGCTGCGCGCTCCTGTTGTTGCCGAGCGCAGGCAGTCAGCGCTGCCGCGTATCCCGGCAACCGAGCCTCCTCCCTGTGCCCCATCTGCGCGAGCAAGTCTGGCGCGGTAATCACCTGTTCCAAGCCGGCCGGTACGGGGAGGCAGCCGCAGTGTACTCGGCCGCGCTGGCCGCCGCCAGGCAGGCGGGAGACCTTCGGTTGCAAGCCCGCCTGCTAAACAACCTGGGCGGCTGCCGGCAGGCGAGTTTTCAATACCGGGCGGCGATGGCGGCGTACCTGGAAGCCCGCCGTCTAGCCCGACAGATCAGGGATTACGAGACGGCGGCCGGGGTGTCGGCCAACATGGCGACCGTGTACACCCAGATGGGCGAGCTGGGCGCGGCGCAGGCGGCCGCCGAAGAAGCCCTCGAGCTGGCCGAGCGCAGCGGCCGCGTCCCGGTGCCGTTGCTGGTCCGGGCCGCGACGCTGCGCGCGCGTCAGGGAGACTGGCCGGGGGCCGAGGCATTGTTCCTCCAGAGCATCGAGCTGGGCGCTCAGCAGGGTGATCAGCGCGCCCTGGCGCTGGCCTGGAACACGTTAGGCTACGAGCATCTGCGGCGCGGCCGGCTGGGACCTGCCGAGGTCGCTCTACTGGAGGCCTTCCGCATGCGGCGCTTGGGGGGCGCCTCCGAGCTTTACCTGAGCTACCGGAATCTCGCCTTGTTGCGGGCGGCGCAGGGTGATCTGACTTCGGCGGTGCGGCTGATGGACCAGGCTCTGGCGAGCGCGGGCCGCGCCGGCGCGCAGGTGCCGTTGTGGGCGCTGTATTACGAGCGGGGCCGGTTGCATGTGCGGCAGGGGCGGTTCGAGCGAGGGCTGGCGGATTTTCGGCGGGCGGTGGACGAGGCGCGCCGCTGGCGCCTGGAAGCGTTGCCGGCTGAGGCGTTCCGCGTGAGCCTGGACGCCGGACTTCAGCAGTTGTACGGCGCCCTGGTGGAGGCCGCGGCCGCCTGGCAGGAACGCACCGGCCGGAAGGACCTCGCCCGGGAGGCGTTCGAGGCGGCTGAAGAGAACCGCGCGGCCGGGCTGCGGGCGCTGCTCGAGCGGGGCGATCCGGCGACGGGCTCGCTGCCGGCCGCCTACGGGGAGGCCCTGGCGGAACTGCACGCCGCGGAGGCGGCCCTGCTGGTCCGGGACAGCCCTGCGGGCAGAGCGCGCTTGCGCGCGGCGCGGCGGCGGCTGGCCGAGGTCGAGCTGGAAGCCGGCTCGGAGACAGGCGTCGGGCCGAACTTCCGCTGGGACGGCGGGGGCCGCTTGCTGAGGCGAACGCAAGCGGCGCTGGGGCCGGAGGAGGCCTTCCTGGGGTTTTATCTGGGCGAGTCTGCCGCGTATCGCTGGGCGGTGACGCGGGGCCGGCTGGAGATGGCGCGACTGGCGCCGCCTGGGCAGATCGCTGCGCTTTCGGGGGCCTTTCTGCGAGCGGTCCGGAGCGGAGCCGGGGAGGCCGCGGAGCTGGGCCGGCAGCTTTACGGGGTGCTGTTCGGCGGGCTGAGCCGGGAGGTGCGAGGGAAGCGGCAGTGGTTGCTGGCGCTGGACAGGGTGTTGTTCGAGCTGCCGCTGGCGGCCCTGGTGACGGATTTCCGAGGGAACCGGCCGGTGTATTTGATCCAACGGCAGGCGCTCGAACTGGTGCCGGGAGCCCAGAGGGTGGCGCGGGGCGGGACCTTTGATTGGGGGGGCCGGTTTGTGGGCCTGGGCGATGCAGTTTACAACCGTGCGGATGTTCGCTGGGAGGGAGGCCCGGCAAGAGAGCGGGCGAGCGGGTTCTGGGGCCTGCTGCCCAGGCTGGGGGCCGAGGCGCGGGAGGCTGAGCTGGAACTGGCTCGCCTGCCGGGCAGCGGGCGCGAGATACGCGCCGCGGCCGCCCACTGGAACCGGACCCCTGCGCCGTTGCTGCTGGAAGGACCGAGGGCCTCGCTTCAAGGCCTGCGGGAGGCCCTGGCGGCGCGGCCCGCGGTGTTGCACCTAGCGGCTCACGTGATGGCTGCCCGTGACCGTCCGTCGGATGCCCTGATCGCCCTCAGTCTCGGCTCGGCGGGGCGTCCGGAGCTGCTTGGTGCGGCCACGATTCGAAGCTTGCGGCCGGCGCCGGCTCTGGTGGTGCTGAGCGGCTGCAACTCCGGGCGTGGTCCGGCCCTGCCCGGGGCGGGGTTGCTGGGTCTGACGCGGGCCTGGCTGGCGGCCGGCGCGCGCGCCGTGATCGCCAGCCTCTGGCCGACGCCGGATGAGGAGGGGGAGTTGTTCCGGGCGTTCTACGGCCGGCTGGGGCGCTGCCGGCCCGGAGAGGGGCGGGCGGTGGCGACGGCGCTTCAGCACGCTCAGCGGGAGATGCTGGCGCGGGGAGGCCGGTGTGCGGCCCCGGCCTACTGGGCGGCGTATTTTGCGGTGGGATCGGAATGAGGCGACCATGGCTGTGCTGATGGACGAGACCTTACGCAGAGGCGGGAGCAGCGAGCGAACGGAGACCTCGGTGAAGCCGCCTCCGGCCGTCCGGCCGACGCAGGGCTCGGGGCCGCCCGCGGTGGACTGGGCGGAGCTGGTGGAGAGGATTCAGGGCGGGGACCCGCGGGGCATGGAGCAGCTTTACGCCGTGTTTTCCCGCGGCGTGCGCTTCTACCTGTGCCGGCAGTTGGGGCCGGAGGAGCTGGAGGACCGGGTGCACGACACCTTCCTGATCGTGGTCCAGGCCATCCGGCGCGGGGAGCTGCGGGATCCCAACCGGTTGATGGGTTTCGTCCGCACGGTGGTCCGCCGGCAGGTGGCGGCGCATATTGACCGGGCGGTGCACCTGCGCAAGGGCCAGATCGAACTGCACGCCGGGCTGGCGATCTCCGACCAGCGCAGCGACCCGGAGCAGGAGCTGATGGCGCGGCAGAAGGTGGAGCTGATGGAGAAGGTGCTGCGCAGCGTGTCGCGGCGGGATCGGGAGATCCTGACCCGGTTCTATCTGTTGGAGCAGACGCAAGAACAAATCTGCCGGGAAATGAAGTTGACCGAGACGCAGTTCCGGCTGCTGAAGTCCCGCGCCAAAGCGCGCTTCGGAGAGCTGGGCAAACGGCGCTTGCAGCGGCGCTTCCCCTTGTGGGGAGGGAGAAATTCGGCCCAGGCGGCCCACTAAGGCTACAGGAGCGCCGGCCCGGCCCGCGGCGTTCCGCGAGAGTCAGCCATGCCGAGCCCCGAGGAAGCCCATCCTTCCGATCAAACGCTCGAGCAGTACGCCCTGGACCGCTTGCCCGAAGAGCAGACGGCCGAGCTCGAGGAACACCTGTTGGTCTGCCCCGCCTGCCAGGACCGGCTGGCGGAAACCGACGCCTTCATTCAGGCCACGCGCCAGGCGGCCCACAACTTCATGATGCTGCCCCCCTCGCGCTGGGCGCTGATCGGGGCGCGGTTGGCGCGCTGGGCAAGCCATCCGGCGCCCGTCTGGGCGGCGGCCGCCGCCCTGCTGCTGGCGCTGGTGGTCCTGCTGCCCCGCTTGCTGCTGCCGCCCCTCCAGCCGGCCGCTCCGGCTCTCACCATCCTGCTGAGCGCGACCCGCGGGGCGGAGGCCCTGGCCTTGAACAGCGCCCCGGCGGGCCGGCCGTTGCGTGTGATCTGGGACGCTGCGGGCCTGTCGGAGGCCGCCTGCTGCCGGATCGAAGTGGTGGACGCCCGGGGCGGTCTCCTGCTCGGGGAAGAGCTGCGAGGGCCGGCCGCCTCCGCCGGCTTGCGCCTGCCCGGCCTGAGTCGCGGCACCTACTGGATCCGCCTGTACGCCCTGCCGCCCGGGCAGGGGCTGCTGCGCGAGTTCGGCCTTCGGGTGGAGTAAGGGGCGCGGCTCAACTGCCCGCCATCTTCAGCAACCGCTCGGCGTGGCGGAGAGCTTCCGGCGTCAAGCGTTCGCCCGAGAGCATGCGGGCGATCTCGCGCGTGCGAGCCTCGCCTGCCAGTTCCCGGATGGCGGCGGTGGTGCGGCCCGCGACCTCCTGCTTTTCGATGTAGAAGTGATGGTCCGCGAAGCTGGCGATCTGGGGCAGGTGGGTGACGCAGAGCACCTGGTGGCCGGCGGCCAGTTGTTTCAAGCGCCGCCCCACGGTTTCGGCCGCCCGCCCGCCGATGCCGGCGTCCACTTCGTCGAAGACCAGGGTGCGCGGGGCGCTCTCTGATCCCCGCAGGCCGCCGGCCGCACTCACCAGGGTGCGCAACGCCAGGGCGATGCGCGACAGTTCGCCGCCCGAGGCGACCCTCTCCAGCGGCCTGGGTTCCTCGCCCGGGTTGGAGGAGACCCGGAACTCGACCGTGTCCCGCCCGTGCCGGCTCCAATCGGCGCCGGCCAGCAGGATTTCAAAGACTGCGCCCTCCATGGCCAAGGCGGCCAGCTCGGCCTCCAAGCGCCGCGCCAGGCGGCGCGCCGCCTCCCGCCGCTTCCGGCTGAGCTCGCCGGAGACTTCCAAGTAGGCCTCGGCCAGCTCCTTGCTCTCGCGTTGGAAGGCGGCCTTGCGCTCGCCGGCGGTTTCCACGGCTTCGATCTGCCGGCAGACCTCGGCCTGGAAGGCCAGCACCTCCTCGAGCGTGCTGCCGTACTTGCGCTTGAGCCGCTCCAGAGCGGCCAGGCGGCTTTCGACCTCCTCCAGGCGGGCGGGATTGGCTTCCAGGCGGGAGAGGTAGTCGCGCACGGCGTAGGAGCTCTCCTCGACGGCGACTTCGGCCTGCCGCAGCGCCTCGCGGGCGGGTTCGAGGGCCGGATCTATGCGGCTGAGCTCGTCCAGGCGGCGGAGCGCCTGCCGGATGCGGGTGAGGGCGGCGTCGGGAGAGTCGTACAGCGCCTGGTAGGCGAAGCCGGCGCTCTCCTGGAGGCGAGCCACGTTCTGGAGCACGCGGCGCTCCTGTTCGAGGGCCGCATCCTCGCCGGGCCTGGGGGCGGCGGCGGCGATCTCGCGGGCCTGGAAGTTCCACAGATCGAGCAGGCGCAGCTTCTCCTGCTCGGCCCGCTCGAGCTGTTCGAGCCGCCCGGCGACCTCGCGCCAGCTCTCGTAGAGGTCGCGGGCGCGCCGGCGGAGTTCGCCCAGGCCGGCGAAGGCGTCCAGCATTTCCAACTGGGCCTCGGGGGAGAAGAGACGCTGCTGCTCGTGCTGGCCGTGAATATCGGCCAGGAAAGGGGCCAGCCGGCGCAGCAGCCCGGCCGTGGCCGGGCGGCTGGCGGCGAAGGCGCGCGACTTGCCTTCGGCGGAGATCTCGCGCTCCAGCAGCAGCTCGCCGTCTTCGGCCTCGATGCCCGCCTCGTGCAGCAGGCCGTCGAGTTCCGGTTCGGCGGGCAGTTGGAAAATGCCCGAGATGCGGGCGCGGGCGGCGCCCGTGCGCACCATTTCGGGTGAGGCGCGTCCGCCGAGCAGCAGGCCCAGGGCGTCCACCACCAGTGACTTGCCGCTGCCGGTTTCACCGGTGAGCAGATTGAAGCCGTGATGGAAGCGCACGCGCAGCCGCTCGATGACGGCGTAGTTCTCCACCACCAGCTCGACCAGCATCCGAGCCGATTATACGCGAGCGGCCGCAGGGCGGCGGGAAATCTCCGGCCGGATTGCTGGCCCGGGGCAGGGAGGGTTGTTTATCATAGGAGCGTAGGGCGAAAGGAGATGGTTTGAACCCGGCGCCGGCCTTGGGCTTGTGGTTGCAGGTCAGCATCTGGAGACTGGTCCAGCACGCTCAGCCGCTGCCGCTGGCGGTGCTGGCGGTTCTGTTGATCTTCTCGACTTTCAGTTGGGCCATCATCTTTCAGAAGTGGGCGGTCTTTCGCAGGGTGCGCATGGCGAACGCGCGTTTCCTGCGCGCCTTTCGCAAGGCCAACGGCCTGGAGCAGGTGGCGGTGGCCAGCGAGCAGTTCCGGCCCTGCCCGCTGGCGGCGGTCTTCGATTTCGGCTATGAGGAGGTGGCGCGGCAGGTGAAGGCGCGGGGCACCATCGCCAACAAGGTGGCGCTCGAGCGGGCGCTTCAGCTCGGCATCTCCGAAGAGATCACCCGGCTGGAGCGGAACATGAACTGGCTGGCGACGACCGCCTCGGTGACGCCGTTCATCGGCCTGTTCGGCACGGTGTGGGGCATCATTGACGCCTTCCAGGGCCTGGCCATGGCGGGCAGCGCCAGCCTGCGCGCGGTGGCGCCGGGCATTTCCGAAGCGCTGGTGGCGACCGCCATGGGGCTGGCGGCCGCCATCCCGGCGGCGATTTTCTACAACTACTTCGGCCACGTGATTCGGGAGCTGGGGGCGCGGATGGAGGACTTCGCGCTGGAGTTCATGAACGTCTCGGACCGGAGTTTCGAGGGCTGAGCGGATGGCATTCGGCGGCGAGAGTTTGGGCGGGCGCGGGCGGACGCGGCGCATGGGCTCGCTGTCGGAGATCAACGTGGTGCCGCTGGTGGACGTGGTGATGGTGCTGCTGGTGATCTTCATGCTCACCGCCCACGTGATGGAGTTCGGCCTGGAAGTGGACGTGCCGCGGGTGCGGCAAACCAAGGACAGCGCCAAGGAGCTGCCCGTGGTGACCATCACCAAGAACGGCGAGTTGTACCTGAACGAGACGCCGGTGAACATCAACGCTCTGCCCCAGCAGGTGCGCCAACGCTTCGCCGGGGCGCAGGAGGTCTACGTGCGGGCCGACAAGGACACCATCTGGGACGTCATCGCGCAGGTGGTCAGCGAGCTGGGCGAAGCGAAGCTGGCGGTGAACATGGTGACCCAGCCGGTGGACGAAGCGGACCGGCCGAAGGGGCGATGAATCCGGCCGGTGGCGGAGCGGCGTGAGCCATGGCGGCGCGGTTGGACATCCTGGAGGGGAGCGAGCCGCTGCGCGGCTGGCTGGCGGCGTCGCTGGCGCTGCACGCGGCGCTGTTCGGCTCGCTGGCGCTGTACCACTCCTTGGGGCAGCGCGGCAGGATCCTTTGGGGCACGCCGCACGCGCTGGGCGGAGGCGGTTCGGTGGCCGTGACGCCCATCCGGCAAATTCCGCTGCCGGCCCGCTCCGGTCGGGTGAATCCGGTGGCCGAGGATACGCAGTCCAGGGTGCCGGCGGCGCCCAAGCCGCAGGCTAAGAAGGCCGCGGCCGAGCCTAAGGAGGCGATCGAGATTCCGGCGCGCAAGGGGCAGAAGGCTCCGGCGCAGACGGCGCGGCGGCGGCCGATCGAGCGGCCCTGGGTGGAGGACCGGCCGCACCAGCTTTACAGCCAGGCGGGGCAGGCGCTGAGCTCGCCCATGTTCGGAGCGCAGACCGGAGCGGGAGGGGTCGGGATGGGGCCGGGCAGCGCGTTCGGCCAGCGCTACGGCTGGTACCGGGACCTGATCGAGACCCGGGTGGCGCAGAGGTGGAACACCTCGGAAGTGGATCCCCGCCTGAGCGCCGCTCCCCCGGTGATCGTGACCTTTGATATCCTGCGCAATGGGCAAGTGCGCAACGTGGCCGTTTTGCAAAGCAGCGGCAACCGCACGCTGGATTATTCGGCCCAGCGGGCGATCTTTCTGGCCGCTCCGTTCCCGCCCCTGCCGGCGGGCTTCGAGCGCGAGGAAGCGCGCATCGAGATCTGGTTCCAATTCAAGCGATGAAGAAAGTCATTTCGGCCTCGGTGGCCTGTCTGGGGCTCTGGCTGCTGGCGGGGGCCCAGGACGTCATCATCAAGATCACCAAGGGGGACCGCACGCGCATCGCGGTGCCCGATCTGCGCGCCTCCGGGGAGGCTCAGCCCTTGATGGGGGTCTTCAACCAGACCCTGTGGGCGGATTTGGAAGGCTCGGGGCTGTTCGACATGGCTCCCAAGAGCCTCTACCCGCTGCTGAATCCGCAGCGTCCGGAGGATTTCCGCCGTCCCGCCGCCGGCAAGCCGGACCCCGCTACGCGCGGGCTGTGGTTGCGGGACTGGGCCGATCCCCCCGTCAACGCCAACTACCTGGCATTCGGCTACGGCGGCGCGCAGGCCGGCCAGTTCGTACTGTTCGGCTGGCTGTACAACGCCGGCTTGAGCGAGCCGTCCGCGGCGCAGCTCTTCGGCAAGACCTATCTGGGATCGCTGGACGAGGCGGGCGCCCGGCGGGTGGCGCACGAGTTCGCGGCCGACATCCTGAAGCAGTTCGGGGGCGTGAGCCTGGCGGGCAGCAAGATTTACTTCGTGTCCGAGCGCCGGCGGGGCGTCAAAGAGATCTGGGTGATGGACCCGGACGGCTCCAACCAGAAGCAGGTGACGCATTACAACTCGATCTCGACCATGCCGGCGGTTTCCCCGGACGGGACCCGGCTGGCCTTCACCACGTACGCGCGGGGCAATCCTGTGATATTGTTGCATTCGTTGGAGACAGGCCGGCAATTGCCCTTTTACAATCCGGTGTCCTCGATGGTGGGCACGCCGTCGTTCACTCCCGACGGACAGCGCATCGTCTTTTCGGCGTCGGTGGACGGCTGGCCGCAGATTCACGTGGCCAACCTGGACGGCGGCGGGCTGCGGCGCCTGTCCTTCGTGCGGGCCATCGAGGTCGAGCCCAAGGTCAATCCGAAGACCGGCGCGGAGATCGTGTTCGTCTCCGGGCGGGGCGGGCCGCAGCAGATCTACCGGATGAACCTGGAGGGCGGCGACGTGCGCCGCCTGACCGACGGAGAGGGCTACGCATCCAATCCGAGCTGGCATCCCGACGGCCAGCACATCGCCTTCGCCTGGACGCGGGGCTACGCGCCGGGCAATTTCAATCTCTTCGTCATGGACGTGGCGACCGGGCGCTTCGACCAGTTGACGCACGGCGCCGGTCGCAATGAGAATCCGAGCTGGGCCCCGGACGGCCGGCACATCGCCTTCTGCTCGACGCGCAGCGGCGCGCCGCAGATTTACACCATGCTGGCCGACGGGACGCAGGTTCGGCAGCTAACCACCGAGGGCCGCAACACGATGCCGGTTTGGGCCCGGGGGTTAAACTAGAATTTAGGGAGTGAAGCCAATCGGTTTCTTGGAGGCAAAGTTCAGGATGAACACGCGAAGCATCTCGACGGTATTGTTGAGTCTGTCCCTGTCGCTGTTCGTGGCCGGCTGCAAGAAGAAAGCGCCGCCGCCACCGCCGCCACCGCCGCCACCGCCGCCGGAAAAGCCGGCCCCGCCGCCGCCCAAAGCGCCGACGGTTTCCCAGTTTGTGGCCGAGCCCAGCACGATCGAGCGCGGCCAGTCCTCCACCTTGCGCTGGTCGGTGAGCGACGCCACCGATGTCTCGATTGATCCGGGCATCGGGCCGGTGGCCGCCTCGGGCACCCGTCAGGTGTTCCCGAGCAACACCACCATCTACACGCTGACCGCCAAGGGGCCGGGCGGAACGGTCTCCTCCCGGGCCACGGTCACGGTGACGGTTCCCCCGCCGCCGCCGCCCCCGCCGCCCCCGCCGCCCAAGAAATCTCTGGGCGAGGTGCTGGCCAGCGAGGTCCAGGACGCCTATTTCGACTTTGACAAGAGCGACATCCGCGAGGATGCGCGCGCCACGCTGACGCGCAACGCCGACGCGCTCAAGCGGATCTTCCAGGAATTCCCCGAGGCCGCGATCGTCATCGAGGGTCACTGCGACGAGCGGGGCTCGGCCGAGTACAACATGGGCCTGGGCGACCGCCGGGCGACCTCGGCCAAGGACTTCCTGGTCCAGTTGGGCGTCTCGGCAGACAAGCTGAAGACGGTCAGCTACGGCAAGGAACGCCCGCAGTGCACCGAGTCCAACGAGGAGTGCTGGCAGAAGAATCGGCGGGTGCACTTCGTTCCGGGCACGTAGAGCTTGCGGGGTGGGAACCGGCGCCGGCGCCGGTTCCCGCCCCGGGCGGATGAAGATCGAGAGCGGGCAGCCGGCGGCAAGTCGGCCGGATTGCTTGTGCGAAAGGGGGAGCGCCTTATGAGACGGGCCGTATGGCTGAGCATATTCTGCTGCGCCTGGACGCCGGCCCTTCCGGCGCAGAGCCGGGAAATCCGCGAGTTGCAGCGGGACATGGCCTTGCTGGGCGATCAGGTGCGCCAGATGCAGCGCTCGGTGGACGAGAACATGGCCGCGCTGAAGGTGCTGGTGCAGCAGGCCATTGACGGCGTCAACAAGGTCAACACCACGATGGCGGTGTTGGAAAACAACATGCGCGAGCGCATGCGCGAGCAGGAGAAGACTCTGGTTCAGCCGCTGGCCGCCACCTCCAGCAAGGTGGATCAGATGTCGGCCGAGTTTCAGGCGGTGCGGGAGGGCATGGCGGATCTGAACGCCCGCATGGGCAAGCTCGAGCAGCGCCTCCTGGATCTGAGCAACACCATCAAGGTCATCCAGTCGCCGCCCGCGCCCCCCTCGCAGCCGGCGGCCGCAACCGCCGGTCCTCCGCCCGGGGTGAGCGCCGAGGGTCTGTACGCCAGCGCCATGCGCGACAAGGACAGCGGCAATTACGACCTCGCTCTCCAGGAGTTCACCGACTACCTGAAATATTTCGGCACCACCGATACGGCGCCCAACGCCCAGTATCACATCGGCGAGATCTATTACAACCGCGGGGAGCTGGACTCGGCCCTGCGCGCTTTCGATCTGGTCCTGGAGAAGTACCCGGAAAACATCAAGACGCGGGACGCCATGTACATGAAGGGCCAGACCCTGCTCAAGATGGGCGAGCGCATGAAGGCGGCCGAGGAGTTTCGCGCCATCATCTCCCGCTGGCCGAGCTCGGAGCTGGCGGCCAAGGCGCGGGCGCGGCTGCGCGAGCTGGGCTTGCCGGCCACCTCTCCCGCCAAGCGCAGGAAGAGCGGCTAGCAGAGGGCGGAGGCGTTTCCCGCCAGCCAAACCATGCAGATCGAAGGCCGGCCGCGACCTCCCTTCACCGCTTACCAACAGCTTGCCCGGATGATTGACCACTCGTTGCTCCGTCCCGAGCTCAGCGAGGAGCAGGTGCGCCAGGGTTGCCTGCTGGCCGCCCGCTACCGGGTGGCCACGGTGACCGTGCGCCCGTCGGACGTCGAGCGGGCGGTGGGCTGGATGGAGTCCAGCGGGGTGCCGGTGGCCAGCGTGGCCGGCTTTCCCCACGGCTCCTCGACCACGGCCGCCAAGCTCTACGAAGTGCGCGAGCTGCTCGAGCGGGGCGCCCGCGAGATTGACGCGGTGCTGAACATCGGCAAGCTGATCTCCCGGCAGTTCGACTACGTCCGGGCGGAATTGAAGCAACTGGCCGAGGCCTGCCACGAGGCCGGAGCCCTGCTGAAGGTCATTTTGGAAAACGCCTACTTGACCGACGAGTTGAAGATCGCCGCCTGCCGCATCGCCACCGAGGCGCAAGCCGACTTCGTAAAGACCTCGACCGGCTTTGCTCCCAGCGGTTGCACGCTGGAGGATCTGCGCCTGATGCGGCAGCACGCCGGGCCGAACGTGCGTGTGAAGGCGGCGGGCGGAGTGCGCACGCTGGAGCGTGCCCTGGAGGTCTACCAGGCGGGCGCCGACCGCTTCGGCGCCACCGCCACGGCGGAGATCCTGGAAGCCTGGAAGGCGCGCCTGGCGGCCGGGCACACCGCGCCCGCTTGATCCGGTGCCGGCCGCTTCCCCCGGGCGGGCGTTCTCGTGCTATGGTAAGACACGCTTCGACATGCCGTCCCTGAACTTGCCGCGCGTCGCCGTGGCGCTGGGCTTCGCGACTCCGGAAAAGTTGCTGGAACACGCCCGCCGGGAAGTGGAGGAAGGCGAACGGTTCCTGGAATTCCGCCTGGATTACTTGGAGGATCCCGAGCAGGGACTGGAGGTTGTGCGGGAGTTCACCAAGGAGAATCCCGATTGCCTGGTGCTGGCCACCTGCCGGCGGCGGCAAAATCACGGGCGCTTCCGGGGCGGCCTGGAAGAGCAGTTTCGCCTGCTGGAGGCGGCCGCGGAGGCGGGGGCGAGGGCGGCGGACGTCGAGATCGAGTCGGCCGAAGCGGCGCCCGCGGCGCTGGAAAGGCTGGCGGGACGCGCCCGGGTGATCGTCTCCTATCACAACTATGAAGGCACGCCCGCCCTGGAGCCGATCTTGCGGCGGCTCAGGCGGGCCCCGGCGGAGCTGTACAAGCTGGTGACCATGGCGCGCAAGCCGTCGGACAACTACCGGCTGCTGCGTCTGGCGCGGGAGCACTGGCGTACGCCGCTGGTCGTGCTGGCGATGGGCGAAACCGGATTGCCTTCGCGGATTTTGGGCCCGATGTTCGGGAGCTGTTACAGCTACGGGGCGCCGTGCGCGGCCGAGGGCACGGCCCCGGGCCAGATTCCGGGCCGGCAGTTGCGCCATCTTTACCGGATCGAGAAGCTGTCCCGCGGCACGAAGATCTACGGAGTGATCGCGGACCCGGTCGGGCATTCGATTTCGCCGGCCGTGCATAACCGGGCGTTCCAGGCGCGGCGGATGGACGGCGTCTATGTGCCCTTCCATGTGCCCGCCGGGCAACTGAAGGACTTCATGACGATGGCGCGGGAACTGCCGCTGGCGGGATTCAGCGTCACCATCCCGCACAAGCAGAAGATCCTGCGTTATCTGGACGTGGTGGATCCCCTGGCGCGGCGGATCGGCGCGGTGAACACGGTCTGGCGGCGGGCGGCGCGCTGGCGCGGGACCAATACCGACGTCGAGGGGGTGCGCGCGCCGCTCGAGCGGCGCTTGCGGCTGGCGGGCGCCTCGGTCCTGCTGGTGGGCAACGGCGGGGCGGCGCGCGGGGCGGCCTTCGCCCTCCCCGACGCGGGCGCCAAGCTGGCCATCGTGGGCCGGAATCCGGATCGCGTCCGGGCGCTGGCCAAGGCCTGCGGAGCGGAGCCTTTGCTGCGGGAACAGGCGGAATCCCGGCAGTTCGACGTGTTGATCCATGCCACCCCGCTGGGCATGTTCCCCCGGGTGGAGGAGTGTTTTTTCCGGGACCGCATTCCGGCCGAGATCGTCTTCGACATGGTGTACAACCCGATCGAGACCTTGCTGATCCGGCGCGCGCGCGAGCAGGGCAAGCAGGTAATCTGCGGCCTGGAAATGTTCAACGAGCAGGCCGCCCGGCAGTTCGAGATCTGGACCGGGCAGGGCGCCCCCCGCGCCGCCATGGAGCGCGCGGCGCACGAGGCGTTGCAGGAAAGCACCCGGCATATAATGGCGAAGTGACCATGAAGCTCACCCGCAGAGAGGCGGCGGCGCTCTTGAGCGCTCCGGCCGCGCCGGCCCCTCCGCAGGCCGCTCCTGCCTCGGCGGAGACTCCCGAGCAATTGCTGGCGGCGGCCAGGAACCGCCTGAGGCGCAACCTGGAGACGCTGGCCAAGATTCGCTTGCCCGGCGCGATCGAGCCGGCCTTCCAGTTCAAGGCATCGTGATGGCCGGCTTCGACGAGGCGGTCTTCTTCGCGACCATCGGCGAGCTGAACGCGCGCCTGCTGGCCCGCGAGTTCTCGGTCGAGGAGCTGGCGCGCGCTTTCGCAGACCGCCTGGAGCAGCTCGGCCCGCGCTACAACGCGCTGGCGCTCTCCTTGCGCGATTCGGCCTTGCGGCAGGCGCGCAAGGTGGACGAGGAACTCAAGCGGGGCCGGCGGCGCGGGCCGCTGCAAGGCATCCCCTACGGGGCCAAGGATCTGCTGAGCGTAGCCGGCCGGCCGACCGCCTGGGGCGCGCGCCCGTTTGCCGGACAGGTCTTCGACTACGACGCCACCGTCTTGCGCAAGCTCGAACGCCAGGGCGCGGTGTTGATCGGCAAGCTGGCCATGGTCGAGCTGGCCGGCGGCGGAGGCTACCGCTGGGCCGCGGCCTCGATGACCGGTCCGGGATTGAATCCCTGGGATCCGACGCGCTGGTCGGGCGGCTCCTCCAGCGGCTCGGGAGCGGCGGTGGCCGCCGGGCTGGTTCCCTTCGCCTTGGGTTCGGAGACCTGGGGTTCGATCGTCACTCCGGCCGCTTACTGCGGGGTCACCGGCCTGCGGCCCACTTACGGTTTGGTGAGCCGGTACGGGGCGATGGCACTGTCTTGGACGATGGACAAGATCGGCCCCTTGGCCCGCTCGGCGGAGGATTGCGGCCTGGTGTTGCAGGGGATCGCGGGGGGCGACGGGCAGGATCCGGGGTCGGCAGGCAAGAGCTTCTATTACGCCCCTCAGTTTGCCCGTCCCCTCAAGGAGCTGCGCTTGGGTTTCGCGCCGGCGGATTTCGAGCAGTGGGCCGAGCCCGCCGCGCGTCCGGACTTCGCTCAGGCCCTGGCGACCCTGCGCGGACTCGGTCTGAGGATGAAAGAGGTCGCTCTGCCCGAGTTTCCCTACGGCGCGGTGGCCGGCCTGATCATTGACACCGAGGGCTCGGCGGTCTTCGAGGAGCTGATTTCCAGCGGCAAGGTCGAAGAACTGGCCGATCAGAAACAGATCGCCGGCCTGAAGGCGGGCCTGGAGGTTCCCGCCAAGGATTACCTGCGCGCCATGCGGATCCGGCGGCTGATCCAGCAGGAGTTGCGCAAGCTGTTCATGGATGTGGACCTGCTGGTCTCGCCCGCGCGCTTCGGTCCGGCCTCCAAGATTTCCGAGCCGCTGGACCGGCCGCGTTCGGAGGCTCCGCGGCCCGCGCAGCGCGGGCTGAGCGAGCTGGGGGCGGCGGGCAATCTGGCCGGATTACCTGCGCTGGTGTTGCCCTGCGGGTTCGCGGAGAAGCTGCCCATCGCCGTCCAACTGGTGGGGCGGCCGTTTTCGGAAAACACCTTGCTGGCGGTGGGGCGCGAGTTCCAGCGCGTCACTGACTGGCACCGGCGCCGCCCGCCCGCTCCGGCCGGCGCGTAGCTCCCGCTGCGCCCTGGGCATGTTCGCGCGGCCGCCCGAGCGGATCGAGCTGAGCGAGGAAGGGGAAGCCCTGGAGGCGCGTTTGGAGGAGGTCCCCGACCGGCCCGCGGTGTTCTTGATTCGGGCGCGCGAGGGCGCTCCCTACCTGGCACGCACCGCGCTGTTGCGCCGCCGCCTGCGCCGCTTGCTGCGCGCCGAGGCGACCCCGACGCGCCTGCTCAATCTGCGGGCGGTGGCCGAGCAGCTCGAGTACTGGCTGGTCGGCTCGCGCTTGGAGGCCGCCCTGGTCCATTACGAGCTGGCGCGCCGGCATTTCCCGGAGGATTATCGCAGCCGGCTGAAGCTGCGCCCCCCGCCCTTTGTGAAGATCATCCTCACGAATCCGTTCCCGCGCAGCCAGGTGACGACGCGGCTGAGCGGAGCCCGCGCCCTCTATTACGGCCCATTCCGCAGCCGCAACGCGGCCGAGCAGTTCCACAGCCGCCTGCTCGACTTGTTCCAGATGCGGCGCTGCGAAGAGGACTTGCTGCCTTCCCGGGATCATCCCGGTTGCATTTACGGCGAGATGAACCTCTGCCTGCGTCCCTGCCAGCAGGCGGTGAGCCGCGAGGAGTACCTCGGGGAAGTGGAGCGCGTACTGAGCTTTCTACGCACGCAGGGCCGGTCCCTGCTCGAGACGCTGGAGGCGGCCCGCGAGCGGCTGAGCCGGGAACTGAACTTCGAGGAAGCCGGCAGGCTGCACAAGCGCATCGAGAAGATCGAGCAAGTCTTGCGGCTGCGCGACGAGCTGGCCGAGGACCTGGAGCAGCTCGACGGGGTGGCGGTGACGCCCTCGGCGGAGGCCGGGGCGGTCGAGCTGTGGTTTATGATCCGCGGCTGCTGGCAAGCGCCGCGGCGCCTGGATTGCCGGCCGGAGGCCGCCTCGGGCCTTTCACTTGACCGGCGGCTGCGCGAGCTGGCCGCCGGGCTGGCAGCAGAAAAGGCGGCGATGCGCCTGCGAGAGGAGCACCTGGCGGTGCTGGCGCGCTGGTATTACTCCAGCCGCCGGGACGGAGAATGGCTGGCCTTCCAGAGCGCCGAGCAGATCCCTTACCGCCGGTTGGTGCGCGCCGTCTCGCGCGTGTTGGCGGCGGCCCAGGCTTGAAGTGTGCCTGCCGGTCTCACATCGAGAGCCGGAAGCCGGTCACGAACTGGTGGTTGCGGAAGCCCTCGAACAGGTAAAAGGGTTGGGTGAGGGCGTACCAGCGCCACTCACCGTACCACTGACCGCGCGCGCCGAAGGGAATCGCCAGCCGTCCCACAGGCTGGTAATAGCGGGCCGGCCGGGTGCCCGACCCGGCCGTCATCGCTCCGCCCAGGCTGAGCCGCGGCTGGACCGCGCCCCGCCCCGGCAAGCCCAGCTCCAGCAGTCCGGTGGCGGCGTGCCCGTTGTCCCGATAAAACGATAGGCCGGCCGCGGCGGCGCCCGGATCGCGGTAGCCGAGCTGGGAGCGCAGCGTGTAGCGCGTGTACTCGGCCCACAGGCTGACGCGCTCGCCTCCCCCGGGGGTGAACTGGGCGGCCAGGGTGTTCTGCCTGCTCAGCCAGTCGTAGCGGATGCCGGGCGTCGGGTTCTGATTGTTCAGCACGCTGAAGTTGGCGCTGAACAGCAGCCAGGAGCGCATCTGATAACGGGCGCGCACCTTGCCCCGCTGGTAGCGGTGCAGGCTGGTGCGGAAGTAAGAGCGATCGCCCGGCGAGGCCTCCAGATCCGCCGTGAGGCGCAGGCGCTCCCCGAAGCGCAAGCTGCCGCCGGCCAGCGCGACATGCCGGCGGAGTTCGGGAGGGCCGGCCTCGGCCTGGATCACAATCAAAGGCGCTGGGGTCCGGGCGTTTCCCCAGACGTAGCGGTGGCCGCCGCGGAGGCTCAGATGCCGGGTCACCTCCACGAGCACGGAAATTTCCTGCTGGTTGTAATTGAGCGTCAGGCGCTCGGCGGCCGCCAGCGTGCGGGCATCCGGCGCCTGGCCCGATACCAGCAGGCGATCGGTCAGCAGGGCCGAGCCGGCGTTGTGCAGGCGGTCGGTCAGCCAGGCCTCCAGCAGACGCAGGCGGCCGAAGGGCCGGATCTCGGCGGTGAAGCTGCCTGAAGTATGAGGCTGGCGGGCGCGCGAGTCCAGCGCCGTCAGTTGCGAGCTGTAGAGCTGAAGGCGCGCGAAATCCACGAAGCTGCCGGTGTTGTTCTGGCTGTAGCGGGTGGTGTTTTCCGGCTGGCTGAACTGGAATTGGCCCGCCAGGTCCGCCCAGCCTGCCGGGTGGGCGACGAAGGAGGCGCGGGCGAAGCGGCTGGAGCCGCGCACGTCGAGAGACTGGTTGCCGCGATCCAGATACAGCGTCTGAGCGAAGACGGGACGCAGGACGTTGCCGAAGTTGCGCTCCGGGAAGGTATAGACCTGCTGATCAATGTGGTAGGTGATCCCGCCGCCTTCCAGGGCGAGATGCCAGCGCGGGAACTCGAGCCGCAGGCCGCCCCGCACGTTGTCGCTGTGGTCGCGCAGCATGTGGGGCACGGGATACTCGTTGGCGTCCAGCACGAAAGTAGTCACGCCGCGGCCGCGCGAGGCGTTGCGGCTGTAAGCGACGTAAGGCGTGAAACGCCTGCCGGGCAGCAGGGTCAACTCCAAGTCGGTGGCGCGGCGGTAGCTGTCGAGAGAACGCTGGTTGAGAAAGACGCCGCGCTCCAGACTGGGATCGGCGAAGGAAGGCAGGAAATCGAAGTAGGCGATGTTGCGGTAGTCGGCCGTGAACCGGTAGGCGTCCTGGCGCCGGACCTCCAGGCGCGCGGTGTTGTACGGATCGCCGCCCCAGGAGTTCAAGCGCAGATCCAGGCGGTCGAACAGCCGGCGCGAGGGCGATTGCAAGCCGGCGTCCAGGGCGAACAGTTTGGGCCCTTCGCCCAGGTTCACCACGCTGCGGTAGGTCTGGAAATCCCCGCCCACGCCGCTCAGCAGGCGGTAGCCGAAGTCCACGGTCCCGGTAAGGTTGGGTTCGGCGGGCGGCGCCTCTTGGGCCGGCTCCTGGGCCCCGAGCAGGAGGGCGACAAAGAAAGGGGCCGCGAACCTCATCGCGTCAACCTCCGGTCCGCGAACGAGCCGTGGATGCGGCTGTGGCAGATGGTGCAATTGCGGTAACGCGCGCTGCGCAAGTCATGGAAAGCGGGCGGCAGGCCGCCCAGGGCGGGTTGGGAGGCGACGTTGGAGTGGCACTCCAGGCACAGGAAGCGCACCTCGGCCCGAACCAGCATGCGCGGGTTGGCCGAGCCGTGCGGCTCGTGACAGCTCCGGCAGCCTTCCAGCCGCACCGGCGGGTGCTCGAAGGGAAAGGGACCGCGCTTGTCGCCGTGGCAGCGCAAGCAGGCCGGTTCGTTGGCCGAGACGGCGCGCGCCGAGCGGGGCCGCGGGCCGCCGTGCGGATCGTGACAATCCGTGCAAGCCATGGCGCCCTGCACTAGCCGGTGGGAGTGGGGCCGCTGGAACTCGGCCCATTCCGAGGTGTGGCAGGAAGCGCACTGGCGATTGACGGCCGCCGGCGTGTTGAGGGCGAGCTGCTGCGGCTGCCGGTGCACCAGATGGCAGGCGGTGCAACTCACCTGGTTGCGCGCGTGCCCGGCGTGGATGCGGCCGGCCTGGGCGGGGGCCTGCCGGTGGCAGCTCAAGCAGGCCCGCTCGGAATCGGCTGCCGGCAGCCTGGCGGGATTGCGGATGTCGGCTGCGGCGGCGGATTCGGCGTGTTTGGCGCCCGGGCCATGGCAGGCTTCGCAGGCCTTGCCTTGCCAGTCGCGCCGGCCTTCCAGCCGCTGGTGGGGATTCCGGCGGAAGGCCTTGGCCAGATCGTCATGGCAGGCCGCGCAGGCTTCCGAGCCGGCGTAACCCGGGGCGGGCTTGGGAGCCTGCGGCCAGGCGGAGGCGGCGCACAGCAGGATGGCCGCCACGGCTGCGCGGAGGTGCCGGGGGTCGGACAGGCTCGCCCCCGGCCGGTACGGAGGAGGAGTGTGGGATTGGTTCGCAGTCCGTGGCGGCCAAGCCATTCATCCGTCTCCCGAGCGCCGGCTCGCGGTTAGCGGGCATGCACCCGCTGGACGGAAAACTCGCTGCCCGCGCCGTGGCAGGCGGCGCAAGCCTCGCCCAGTTTGTCGGTGGTGTTGGAGAGGGCGTGGGCCGCGGCGGCCACGCTGGTATGGCAGCCCAGGCAGGCCGCGGTGGCCGGACCCATGGGATCCAACAGTGTGCGCGGGCTGGTCACGTTGAGCAAGTTCGGCTTGAGCGGCAGATTTTCCGAGCCGTTGACGTGGCAGCGGTCGCAGCTTCGCCGGTCGCCGGGGTAGCGCACCTCGGTGAAGTCGTGGGCGACGGAGCCGCGGCCGTAGACGGTGTACTCGTATTGGTTCTCCTCGCCGGTGTGGATGCGATGCACCATGTGCCGCAGATCAATGGTCTGGGCGGGCATCTGGGCGGCGGGCCGAACGGCGCGGTCGGTAGTGGCCGGATTGTGGCAGAGCACGCATTGCTCGATCTGGTTGCGATTGTCGCCGTGCAGGCTGAGGCTGAAGTGGCAGTTGTTGCACTTGGCCAGGCTGACTACCTGGCGGCGCGGCTCAACCTTCGAGCCGTCCACTGAGAAGTGAACCACCTTATTGACGGCCGCGTCGCGCACCGTGATCTGCTTTTGGGTGCCGGCCAGCAGGGTGAGGTTGCGGTAGCCCTCGATGCCGATGGTGTAGGTGCCCTTGGCGTCGGCCGGGAGGGTATAGGCGAAGGTGTAGGTGCAGGTGCCGTCGGCGGCGCAGGTGGCGCGCAGGCCGTCCTCGCTGACGTAGCCGGAATAATCGGAGGCGGGGCCGGCCAGCACCAGGGCCAGGCGGGTCATCTCGTTGATGGGAATCGGCTTGCCGCTGCGCTCCTTGACTGAGAAGGTCACCGTGGGGCGCTTGCCCGCCGAGCCGTCACTCACCTTGAGGATTTCGAAGACCACGCCGGGCAGGTCGCGCGAGAAGCGGGGAATGGTGTGGGCGCCGAAGATCGAGACGTCGAACTCCAGCTCGCCCTGGGGCACGTGGCAGGTGCCGCACTGGTTGTCGCTGACCTGGGGCAGATTGGCGTGGTGTTCGCCGGTGGCGAAGTTGACATTGTCGTGGCAGGCCCCGCAGGCCGCCCGGTTGGGCTTCAGGAAGGCGTTGGCCTGGGCCGCCCCGGTGTTCTGCTCGTGGCAGAAGGTGCAGTTGCGGGTGTCGGCCGGGAAGGCAACGCTGGAGTAATCGTGGACCGCCTGCTCGTAGCCGATGATGCGGTAGGGCTTGCCGGCGCGGACGCTGGGCAGTTCCTCGCCCATGTGAATCTTATGGATCATGACGGGGAAATCAACCGTGTTGCCCGTGTCGGGATCCACCGATTGGGGGGTGTGGCAGAGCACGCACAGCTCGACGCTGCGGCGATTGTCATGGGCCGAGAGCGGATCGTGGCACTTGTTGCAGGTGGCGGTTTTGATCACGTCGCGCTTGACGGTGACCGGGGAGCCGTCGGGGACCCAGGTGTAGACGTCGTCGTCGTAGTTGATGATGGAGTCCAGATCGAACTCGCTCAGATTGCGCGCCGCCCACAGCCCGACCGAGTGGGTGGCGGTGCGGTCGAAGCCGGCCGGCGCCTTGGTGCGGAAGGTGTAAACGTACTCGCCGTCGGCGACCTTGCTGAAGGCCCCGCCGGAGTCGAAGGAGGCCTGAGTGGCGCTGGCGTTGGTGATGGGGCTGGTCTGCACGCGGGTGGTGTAGGCGACGTACTGCGACTGCCCCTTGGGGATGTAGGCGGCCATGATGCGGACCGAAACGGCGCCCGGGGTGGTGATGCCGTCCATGTCGAGGGGCAGGCCCTTGGGATCGGTCAGCTTGAAGCGTGTCTTGATGGTGCCGTCGGGGTCAATCGAGGCCGACAAGATCTTGACCACCAAGCCGGGCCGAACGAAGTTGATCAGGTTGGCGTCGGCGTAATAGGCCTTGTGCTTCTGGGTGAAGGCCGGGGTGTCGGAGCTGCTGAGCAGGGCTGCGGCGCCGACCACGCTGATCGAGGCGGCGGCGAGGCGGAGCCAGGCCGTTGGGGCAAACGGGATCCTCATCTTTGGTCGCCCTCCAAACACTCAGAGTATACTGCGAGCTGGAAGGGAAGCAGTTAAGCGGCCAAAGCTGAGGGTGAGGGAAATGGGGGAAAAGGAGGGTTGCTGGGGAAGGGGAACAGGAGTTGGGTGGGTGAAAGTCCGATGGTGGGTGAATTTCCGCAATGGTTTTTTTTAACAACGCGCGCCTCTGCGCTGTCTCAACTCCCCGCTCAGCCTACCCGCCACCGCCTGGCCCCCCTCGAGGCTCCCACACGCAACGCGGGTCCGATTCCAGGTAGTCGCCCGTCAGGGCCCAGGCCCGCGCTCGCGAACCGCCGCAGAGCCGGCGGTACTCGCAGCGGCCGCACTTTCCGCGCAGCCGGGAGGGATCGCGCAGCTCGCGGAATAAGGGGGAATCTCGATAGAGATGCACCAGCGAATCCCGGCGCACATTGCCCGCCGCGATAGGCAAGAAACCGCTCGGGTAGACCTCACCAGTGTGGGAAACGAACAGGAAGCCTTTGCCCGCGTTGATGGCCTCCGGCCTCCGGACCGCTCCCGCCACGGCTCGGCCGGCGGGAGCGCCCCGTTGCGCCAGGAAGCGCCGGTAGTGCTGCGCCTCGGTGGTCTTGACGGCGTAGGCCGCCGTTTGGGCGATTTCGGCCAGGAGGGCGAAGACCTGCTCGTACTGCTGCGCCGAGAGATCCTCGCAAGCCTGGCCTCGCCCGATGGGGGCCAGGAAAAAGACGCTCCACAGGCCGGCGCCGGTCTGCCCCACCAGGCGGGCGATGGATCTCAGGCCCTCGAGGTTGTGCCGGCCTACCGTGGTGTTGACCTGGGTCGCCAGACCGATGCGCCGGGCGTAATCGAGCGCCCAGAGGGTGCGCTGAAAGGACCCGGCCACGCCGCGGAAGGCGTCGTGGGTGGCGGCGTCGGGGCCGTCCAGGCTGAGAGCCACGGTAGTCACCCCGCAGCGCAGGAAGCCGTCGAGCGCTTCGGCCGTGAGCAGGGGGGTGGCGCTGGGCGTCACGGCGGTCCTCAGCCCGAGGGTCACGCTGCGGCTGAGCAAGGCGAACAGGTCGGGCCGCTTGAGCGGATCCCCGCCGGTGAAGATGAGCAGCGGATCGCCGAAGGCCCGGATCTGTTCGAGTAAGGCGAAGGCCTCCTGGGTACTCAGCTCCTCGGGATGGCGCTCGGGGCGGGCCGAAGCGCGGCAGTGCCGGCAGGCCAGGTCGCAGGCCTGGGTGACCTCGAAGACCACCAGCAGCGGCGCCTGGTCGAAGCGTCCCACCACCGCCAGCATAATGCGGCCGCTCTCCGCAGGCGGTGACCGCCGTCACAGACGGCGGCGGCCGGGAGGGTTAGCCTGAGGATGCAGGGGCGGCGCGGCTTGGCGCTCGGAGCCGCCTCTGCATTTCCGGGTACTGGGAGGAACCATGATCGCTGTGGATAAGACCGTGGGCCGGATTGCCGCCGAGAAGCCGGCCAGCATCGGCGTGTTCGAGAAGTTCGGTATTGACTACTGCTGCGGGGGCGATCGTCCCTTCGGCGAGGCATGTCGGGAGCGCGGCCTGGCGCCGGAGGCCGTGGCGGCGGAAATCGAGGCGGCGGGAGCGGCGTCCGGGGAGGCGTTCCGGGACTGGACGCAGGCCCCGCTGGCCGAGTTGATAGACCACATCCTCAGCCGGCATCACGAGTACTTGCGCGCCGAGTTGCCGGTGCTTGAGCAACGCCTGGGCAAGACCTTGGAGGCGCACGGGGCCGCTCACGGCGAGACGCTGCGGGCGCTCCAGCAGGTCTTCCTGGAGCTCGAGGAGGAGCTTTACGGGCACATGCACAAGGAGGAGATGATCCTGTTCCCCTCGATCCGGGAGATGGAAGCGGCCGCCGGCCAGGGGCGCGTTCCGGCCCCGCCGCCTTTCGGCAGCGTGCGCAATCCCATCCGGGTGATGCGCTTCGAGCACGATAACGCCGCCGGGGCATTGGAGCGCCTGCGGCAGCTCAGCG
This sequence comes from Solibacteraceae bacterium, assembly GCA_037444625.1. Lineage (GTDB taxonomy): Bacteria > Acidobacteriota > Terriglobia > Bryobacterales > Bryobacteraceae > DTHT01. Next base: position 29,599 of record JBBIMA010000017.1, on the reverse strand, counting down.
GCCAATACGCACTGCCGGCGGAGGCCTGCGCCACCTGGCAGGCTCTTTATCGGGGCCTCGAGCAACTGGAAGCCGACTTGCACCGGCACATTCACCTGGAGAACAACATTCTGTTCCCGCGCGCCGAGGAGTTGGAGGCCGGGCGGGCGGCCGCGGCGGTGTGAGCCCGAGCCTCGGCCGCTGCGCGGGCGGCCGAGCCGCGGGTACAATGAAATTTCAACTATGGACATGCCGGAAACCGCGGAGCGAGTCTCCGCCGCCCCGCCGCGCATCAAGCGCACTCCCAAGGCTCCTCGCCAGCGCATGCCGCTGCTGGAGGATCACAAGCGGGTGACCACCTGCGAGGAGGTGGCCCTGGGCTTCTGGCTGGAGCAGGCCCGGGCCGAAGCGCTGCGCTGCCTGGATTGCAAGGAACCCAAGTGCGTGGGCGCCTGCCCCCTGCACATTGACATCAAGAGCTTCATCGCGCGGATCGTCGAGGGCGACTACGCCGGCGCGGCCGCCAAGATTTTCGAGCAGAGCCCGTTCCCGGGCATCTGCGGGCGGGTCTGCCAGAAGGAGCTGTACTGCGAGAAAGAATGCCTGCTGGGCAGCCCCAAGACCAAGCTTGAACCGGTGGCCATCGGGGCCCTGGAGCGCTTCTCGGCCGATTATTACCGGCAGTCGGGCGAGTCGCGGCTTCCGCCCGTACCGGCTTTCAACGGCCTGCGGGTGGCGCTGGTGGGCAGCGGCCCGGCCTCGCTGATCGCGGCCTTCGATCTGGTGCGCAAGGGCTACAAGGTCACCATCCTGGAGGCGTTGCACGAGTTGGGGGGCGTGCTGGCCTACGGCATCCCGCCTTTCCGCCTGCCGCGGGAGATCATCCGGGAGGAGCTGGACCACCTGCGCGCCATGGGGGTGGAATTCCGCACCGACTTCATCGTAGGGAAGACCTGCACGCTTCAGGAGCTGTTCGATTCGGGCTTCGATGCGGTGTTCCTGGGCACCGGTGCGGGCCTGCCGCATCTGATGGGCATCCCGGGCGAGAACCTGATCGGGGTGTACACCGCCAACGAATTTCTCACCCGCATCAACCTGATGAAGGCCTACCAGTTTCCGGCCAGCGACACGCCGGTGCGGGTGGGGACGCGCACGGTGGTGGTGGGCGGCGGCAACTCGGCCATGGACGCGGCTCGCTGGGCCCGCCGCCTGGGCAGCGAATCCATCATCATGTTCCGCCGCGGGCGGGCCGAGCTGCGCGCCCGGGCCGAAGAAGTCGAGCACGCCGAGGAGGAAGGCGTGCGGTTCGAATTCCTGGCGGTGCCGGTGCGCATCTTCGGCGACGAGAACGGCTTCGTCCGGGAGCTGGAGTGCATCCGCATGAAGTTGGGCGAGCCGGATGAATCCGGGCGGCCCGCTCCGATCCCCGTGCCCGGCTCGGAGTTCCGCATGCCGGTGGAGACGGTGGTGATGGCCATCGGGCAGAGCCCGAACCCGACCATCCAGCGGGTCACGCCCGAGCTGGTGACCAAGCGAGGCAAGATCCTGGTGGACGACGGCGGCCGGACCAGCCTGCCTCGGGTCTATGCGGGCGGGGACGTGGTGCGGGGCGGCTCAACCGTCATTCTGGCCATGCGCGACGGGCGGGCGGCGGCCGAAGCGATTGACCGCGCCCTGCGCGAGCAAGCGGCGGCCGAGGTGCGGCCGGTCCCCGACGGGCTGCCGGCCATCCTCAAGCCGGCCACCTTCGCGGTGCTGGCGCGGCGGCGGCTGAATCCCGATGTTTCCTGGCTGGAGATCGAAGCTCCGGCCATCGCCGCCCGCTGGAAGCCGGGGCAGTTCGTGATCGTGCGGCCCAGGCCGGACAGCGAGCGCATCCCGCTGACCCTGGTGGAGGGCGACGCCCGCCGGGGCGCCATCGTGCTCGTGGTGCAGGCCGTGGGCAAGACCTCGCGCATCACGGCCGAGCTGGCGCCGGGCGATCGCCTGGCGGATGTGCTGGGGCCGCTGGGTTTGCCGGCCACCATCGAGAAACTCGGACACGTGCTGTGCGTGGGCGGCGGAGTGGGGGTGGCCGAGCTGCTCCCGGTGGCCCGGGCCTTCCGGGCGGCGGGCAACCGCGTGACGGCGCTGTGCGGGGCGCGCTCGGCTTCGCTGATCATCCTGGAGGAGGAGCTGCGGGAGGCCGCCGACGAATTGCTCTGGGCCACCGACGACGGTTCCTCCGGCTTCCACGGCACGGTGGTGGATTTGATGCGGCACTGGCGCGCCGGGCAGCCGGAAGGGCCCGCCGCGGCTCACGTGATCGGGCCGATTCCCATGATGCGGGCGGCGGCGGAGCTGACGCGGCAATGGGGCGTGCCCACCTTCGCCAGCCTGAATCCCATCATGGTGGACGGCACCGGCATGTGCGGCGGCTGCCGGGTCACGGTGGGAGGCAAGGTGAGGTTCGCCTGCGTGGACGGTCCCGAGTTCGACGCCCATCAGGTGGATTTCGACGAGCTGACGCGGCGCAACCGCGCTTACCTGCCGCAGGAGAAGAAGGCGCTGGAGGAACACCTCTGCCGCATCGGGCTGGACCGGTAGGCGCCTGCCTCACTCGAGGCTGATGGAGGAGACGATCATGCCGCGCTCGCGCGGGTCGTCTTCGTCCGGCGGCAAGGCGGCGTCCAGATCAAACTCGGCGAGCACGCGGCCGGCGCTTTGGACCTCGGGCGGCAGGCGGCGCGCGAACAGGTGCTCGCCCGGCCGGGTATAGGTCTCCGGCTCGAGCGGCCGGCCGTTGACGGTGGCCGAAAGCGACACCCGCCCGAGCCGGGCCATGAGCGGCTCGGGCAGGAAGAAGCGGAGCGTCAGTCTGGCGCCGGGCCTGGCCGGAGCGCGCAGGGCGGCGGCGAACCGGCGCTCGGTCCAGCGCCAGCAGCCGTACTCCAGCTCATGCCAGCCGCGGAGCAGCTCGGCCTGCCGGGCCGTCTCGGCCGGAACGCTCTCGAGCAGGCAGAAGGCCCGTTCGTCGCCTTCCCGACTGGCGGGATCCGAGCCGCTGGTGTTGCCCACCGTGAGGAAGTCAGCCAGGCGCCAGCCGGCGCGCTGGAGGAGGCGCTTCAGGCCGGCTTCGGAGAAGACCCAGTAGTTAGTCCAGTCCTGATTGGCCTCGCCTTCGGCCAGCAGATAGGCCACGGGCAGATCGCGGATGGGAGTGCGCCGGTCCCCGGCGAAGCGCGCGATGCGCGTGCTCAGCACGCAGTAGAGCGCGCGGGCGGCCAGCGCTTCCAGCACGTAGAAGGGATTCTTGAGGTGGTAGAGCACCCCCAGCAGGAAGGCCAGCCCGTAGCGGTGGCCCGGCAGCGCGAACTGCGAATCCAGATCGGCGGCCAGGATCTCGACCTTCGATCCCAGCTCGCGCTTGAGTTCCCGCACGCCCTGCATGCCGTTGCAGTTGGTCTCGGGGTAATCCACCGCGTGTACGGTCAGACCCAGCGACTCGAGGAAGAAGGCCAGCTCGCCGTCGCCGCAGCCCACATCCAGGACGGGGTCGTCGCCGGCCAGGGCGAGCAGGCGGCGGCGCTCGCCGGTGAGAGCCCGGTCGAGGATCTCCAAGCCGCTCAAGGAGCGGTAGGGGTACCAGGCGATCCGTGCGCCCCGGCGGTCAATCCTTTGCCTGGCGGCGTCCAGCACCTGCTGGAAAGCCTGGGCGCGGCGCTTGAGTTCGGCGATATCGAGCTGCCTGGGATCCTGCTCCACCATGCGGTCCAACACCCCATGGTAGTCCACGGCCCGGCCTGCGGCGCAGGGTCGGGAGGCGAGTGAACCGGAGGCCGGAGCCGGGCGCGGGACGCCGGCAAGCTGCTGTGGTAGAAAGTCAGTTTCCGAACCTTAAGGAGGTCGCCATGAGCTCAACGGCATTCCTGTTTTCCGCCGCCATTCTCGCCTGCGCTGCGAGCGCTCTCGCGCAAGACCAGCCCCGGAGCTTTACGCCGGAGCAGCTCCGCCAGGGGACGATCCTTTATCCCAACAAGGGCCTGCCCGAGGTGGACCCCATGCCTTTGGTGAAGCGCTTCGAGGGATTGCGCACGACGGATGTGATTGACGCCATGCAGGCCGTCGGCTTGCAAGGCCGGGGCGTGATGGACAAGACCATCCGCCCGCTCTGGCGGGACACGACCGACAAGCTGGCTCACCGCTTCTACGGAATGGCCATCACTTACCAGTACGTTCCCACCAACAAGCCGGCCGCCGGCAAGATGCCCTACGAAGAGTTCCAGAAGTGGCACAGCCACTGGTACCGGACCTATGCGCCGGAGACATTCGCGCAACTGATCCGTCCCGGCCACGCGGTGGTCATTGACGCCCAGGGCATCGAGGACACGGGCTTCGTCGGGTCCAACAACGCCTTGAACTGGTACTCGCGCGGCATGACCGGCGTAGTGACCAACGGCAGTTGCCGCGACACCGACGAGCTGATCTTGCAAAGGATCCCCGTCTACAGCAAGTACCAGGGCGGAGGCACCCGTCCGGGGCGCATCGAGGCGGGCTCGATCAACGTTCCGGTGGTGGTGGGCGGCGTGCTGGTGCGGCCCGGCGATATCATCGTGGCCGACGGCGACGGTGTGGTCGTGGTGCCCCTGGAGCGCGTGGAGGAAGTCCTCAAGATCGCGCACGAGATCGCCCAGGGCGACAAGGCCGGACGCCGCAAACTGTACGAGAAGACGGGCAAGGCGCCCGACGCCACCCTCAAGTGAGCGGCGAAGGGCCGTGCCGGCCCAGCGGCGGATCCCGCGCGGGCCGAGAATGACTCAGGCGGCCGGCGGGTTTCCCCGCTCGGTCGAGTTGGCCCTGACGAGCGGCCAGTCTTCTGTCTCATACGGCGAGCGCGCCCGTTTGTTTGGACGGCGACCCCATCCCAGATTCTCCGGAAAGTCCGCCGTTGCAAAGAGGCGTTAGTTACAGGACACTAGAAACACGCGACGGCTCAGTTCGGCCATGGCGTAGTAATTGTACAGTGAGCGATGCTGAGGAGACCAGAACATGCCGCTCCGATGCAGCTTGAGCCGGCGGTGTTTTCTTAGCGGCCTGGCCGCGCGCGCTCTGTGGTCTTCCCAAGTCCCCGTACGAGCGATCACCAAGGGCCCCAGGTTCCACTGGTTCGGCTATTACGACAAGCGCCAGTTCGATCCCCGCGGGCGCTACGTGCTCGGGATGGAGGCGGATTTCGAGCATCGCTCGCCGCGCCCGGAGGATCGAGTGCGACTCGGAATGATTGATCTCGAGGAGGGGGATCGCTGGATTCCGCTGGCGGAAACGCGCGCCTGGAACTGGCAGCAGGGCGCGATGCTGCAATGGCTGCCGGGCTCGGATCGCGAAGTGATTTACAACGACCGGCAGGGCGACCGCTACGTTTCGGTCATCCTGGACGTGCGCTCGGGGCGCAAGCGCACGTTGCCGGCCCCTGTTTATGCCCTGAGTCCGGACGGGCGCTGGGCCGTCACTACCGATTTTCGCCGGCTGGCCCACACTCGCCCCGGCTACGGCTACAACGGTATCCCGGATCCCAATCGCGATGCGCCGGCGCCGGAAGATGCCGGCATATGGCGCGTTGACCTGCGTACGGGCCGGACGCGACTCATCATCTCGATCGCCCAAGTCGTCGCCACACCCAGCCCGCCGCCCTATCCGCAACCGGATTGGACCGGCGCCACCCACTGGTTCAACCACTTGCTCGTATCCCCCGACGGCCGGCGTTTTATCTTCCTGCACCGCTGGAAGGGAGGCGTTGCCGGCAACCGCTTTTTCACCCGCATGTTCACAGCCGATCCGGACGGCAAGAATCTTCACCTGGCGGACGGCTTCGGCGGCGTTTCCCATTTCATCTGGCGGGATGCCCGGCATATCCTTTCCTGGGCCAACCGCCCGCCCTTGGGCGGCAAGTTTTACCTTTTCGAGGACCAGAGCGATCGTGCCGAGCCCGTGGGTCCGGACGTGATGACCCGTGACGGCCATTGCAGTTACTTACCGAACAATCGCTGGATCCTGAACGACACTTACCCGGACAAGGAGCGCTTCCAGGATCTGTATCTCTACGACACGGCCGGCGGCCGGCGGGTTCCTCTAGCCAGGTTTTACTCTCCTCCCGAGTATGCCGGCGAGTGGCGCTGCGATTTGCACCCGCGCTTGAGTCCCGACGGCCGTTTCGTGACGGTGGACTCGGCCGGCGGGGGCGGTCGGCAGATGTACCTCGTGGACCTGCGACCCGTGATCGGCTGAGCAACCACCCCAAGGAGGCCGGCGGCTCCGCCATACTACGACGCCGGCGGCCATGAGAAACTATCTCGCCGTTGATTTGAACGCGGACGGGGCCCTGGTAGACCATCCCCGTGATTCTCCTATAAACAGATGTTGCAGAGAGGACGCCAGCGGCACTCAAGCTAGGCGTGAAGGTCTTCCCCGATGAGATCGCTGCGGACGAGTTCCACGCCATTTTGGCACTCAAAAAGGAGACCGCCGGGATGGAGAGTAATTCCACATACGGGCCACGCCGCAATCGTGTCCCGTAACCCGATTGGGGAAATCTCTTAGAGGCGAACGCCTACCCGAGGGCAGACCGCGCCCAGCGGGCAGTCCGGACACTTGGGCTGTTGAGGGCGGCACCCATGACGGCCGATATCGAACGCGGGTGCGTCCAATAGCGAACTGCCGGACTTGGCGGAGCTCCCCGATCATCTGCTCCAGCGACAAGCCGGCTCAAGCTGCCTGAGGTTTCCGGTGCAGGCACCGCAGCAGCGAGATTGCCGGCAGGCGGTGGAAGGCATGGACGCGAATCTTGCTGTCGGTCCAGTGATACGTCGGCCCGAACGCCCTCGTCCGAGTAAACTCCCGCTAGGGATACCGATCCCGGCCTGAGCGCGGCTCGAGCGCGGCGCGGGTGGCCTCCAGGGTGTGCAGCAGGGATTCGCGCGGCAGGCTGCGGATCAACGGCTCGATCAGCCAGCCCAGACCGGCCGGGACGTCACGGGTCAGCGAGATGGCGCGGCACTCCACCCACACCCCGGCCTGCTCCTGCTGGAAACGCCAATAGGAGTTCAGCCGCCAGAGAAAGCCGTGGTCCTGCCCGGGCGGCAATTGCCTCTGCCCCGCCTCGCCCGGATGGACCACCTCGGCGATGTGCAGGGATCGGGAGCGGCTCCAACAGCGCCACGGATCCTGGCGAACGTAGCTCACTTCGTGCTCGGTGTCCAACACTACGGTCAGGATCTTCTTCTTGAGAAGGCGGAGGTACACGCGGAATTCATCGCCCTGGCGGGCCAGCAGCCTCGAATCGGCCACCTCGGGCCGATAGATCTGTTTGTGCCGGTCGTAATCCTGGACCAGGGCGAGCGTGCGCTCGAGCGTCGTCCCGCGCACAAACACGGCCCCGGTCCAGTCGTGGATCAGGGCGCCGGGCGCTTCGGCCGCCTCGCGGCGGGCGATGGGGATGCCTCCGGAGCGCGCCTGTCGCTCGCGCTCGGCCGAAGCGGTGACCCACAGGAAGTCCTTGCCTGCCCGGTTCTCGCGCTCGATGCGGGCTTCCGCCGCGGCGATGTAGCGCTCGAAGGCCTCGAGAGCGGCGGTCGGGAGTTCGGCCGAGGGCGCCGCCGCGCAGGCCGCCCAGAGCGCCGCGGCCATCCTCCATCGGGCAGGCATCCTCCGATTGTCGCTCGCCCCAGGGCGCTCAGGGTCCTGCCGAGGGGCCGAGCCGGGCCGTCAACCGGCGCAGGCCGGAAGCATGGGCGATCCGGCGGCCGCCGGCGTACAGGTGCAGGCCCGGGCCGCGCCCGAACTTGCGGCCCGTGCGGTCCCAGAGGACGCTGAGGCTGCGCCCGTGGTAGGGCACGCGGTCCAGGCAAAACCAGTCCCAGGTCTGATCGGGCAGCAAGGGGTGGACCTCGATGAGATCGTCCGCCCTGGGGCGCAGCCCGACCAGGCCTGTGATCAGCAGGTCGGCGTAGCCTGAGTGGTTGTAGTGATCGCCGCGCCCGTAGAAGGTTCCCTTGCGGATCTTCATCCAGCGGGCCTGCCAGCGGCCGGTGAACGGATCGAGGTTCTCGTCAATCCAGGGAATGGTGCGGCCGTCCTCCAGGCGGAGCCGGTGGCTGCGCGTGTAGATGAGAAACGTACGCAGGTAATCTTCGCGGCGGACCGTGCGTTGCGGGTACTCGTGCAACACGTTGGCCAGGGCTTTGAGCGTCACGGTGGTGGCGAAGGGCCAGCTCGGACCGTTCCACTGGCAATCATCGCCCTGCTCGGCGATGCGGAACCCGGGATGGCGCCGCTCGGCGGTGGTGGGGCCGTAAGGGGCATAGAAGCCGTCGGGGTCCATCAATTGCCTCCAGGCTAGTTCGAAGCCGCGGCCGGGCTCGGGCAGGGAGAAGTACCAGGGCGTGTAACCGGCCAGCTCGCGCACGTCGGCCAGGACGCCGGATTCCAGCAGGGTCTTGAAGAAGGCCGCTTGTGGGTCCCAAAGCTTCTGCTGGACCAGGCGGCGCAGGCGGTCGGCCTCGGCCTGCAAGCGGGCGGCCTCGGCGGGCCGGCCGGCGAGGGCGGCGATGCGCGCGAGGGCCCGGGCGTTGCCGTACATGTAGCTGTTGATGGTCGGGCGGGCGTTGCGCGCGGTGCGGGAGCCGCTGATGGATTCCTCCATGCCGTCGCGCACGTCGAACTGCCAGAACAATCCGTCGGGCCGGCGGCGCTCCTGCTCCCAGGCGCGGTAATCCAGGATCAACGCGTCCAGCAGCGAAACCAGGAAGGCGGTGCGGCCGTCGGCCAGCCAGCGCTCGTAGGCCGCCCAGGCGACCCAGCCGCTGTAGCGGTGCAAGTCCGGACGCAGGCCGCCGTTGTCCCCGGTACGCAGCCAGAAGTTCAGATACTCGTCCAGGTAACGCCGGTCGCGCAGCCAGCGGCCTTCGGCCAGGTGGTGGCCCAAAGCGCAACTGATAGCGTTATAGTCTCCGGCGTGGCGCACCGGCCGGAGAAACTCGGTGAGGATGAAGCCGGCCGGAGTTTTCTTGATATGTTTGCGATAGGCCCACCAGCGGTAGTAATAGATCTCCTCCACTTCGGGGTCGGGGCAACTGAACAAGGGGATGTTTTCCCTCATCCACTCCCAGGCCCGGCTGTCGGGGATCCAGTTGATGACGTCCTCCGGGAGCATGGAGTTGAAATACTCGACGTAACGGCGGAATTGCTCGGGATCGAGCAGGCCGGGCGGGGGTGCCGCCAGGCAGGCCGCCGCCAGCCAGGGCAGAAGCGCGCGACCGGCGCGCCGGAGGAGCTGCTGCGGGCTCGGGTTCACGGTTCCGTCGCCGCGCCCTCCGCCAGCCGGCGGAGGGACTCCCGGTAAGGCGGGCGCGCCACGCCGCGTTCGGTGATGATGGCCGTGACGTAGCGGTGGGGCGTCACGTCGAAGGCGGGATTCTCCGCCGCCACGCCTTCCGGCGCCATCCGCGTCCCGCACAGGTGGGTGACTTCCTCGGGCGGGCGCTCCTCGATCGGGATCCGTTCGCCGGACTCCAGCGTCAGGTCGAGCGTCGAGACCGGCGCCGCCACGTAGAAGGGCACGCCGTTCTCCTGCGCCAGCACGGCCAGCGAGTAGGTGCCGATCTTGTTGGCGACGTCGCCGTTGGCTGCGATGCGATCGGCCCCCACCACCACGCAGCCGATGCGGCCGGATTTGAGGAAATGCCCGGCCATGTTGTCGGTGATCAGGGTGGTGGGGATGCCGTCGCGGGCCAGCTCCCAGGCGGTCAAGCGCGCGCCTTGCAGAAACGGGCGGGTCTCGTCGGCGAAGACGTGAATCTGCTTGCCGGCCTCGCGGGCGGCGCGGATCACGCCCAGGGCGGTGCCGTAGCCGGCGGTGGCCAAGGCGCCGGCGTTGCAGTGGGTCAGCACGCTCTTGCCGTCGGGCACCAGGGCGGCCCCGTGGCGCCCGATGGCCCGGTTGACGGCGATGTCCTCCTGCTTGACGCGCTGCGCCTCCTCGATCAGACGCCGGCGGACCTCGTCCATGGGCCGCCCGCGCACCTGGGCGTAGACGCGCTTCATGCGCTCCAAAGCCCAGAACAGGTTCACCGCCGTGGGGCGCGTGGCGGCCAGGGTTGTGGTGATGCGTTCCAGGGCCTGGTCGGCCTCTTGCTCGCCTGCTTCGAGCATGCCCAGAGCCACGCCCATGGCGGCCGCCACGCCGATCGCCGGGGCGCCGCGGATCACCATCGTGCGGATGGCTTCGGCCACCTCGCGGTAGTTGCGGCAGGTGACATAGATCTCCTGCTGCGGCAGCCTGCGCTGGTCAATCATGACCACGCCGGCTTGGGTCCACTGGATGGTTTCGAACATAATCGGTCGGATGGCGGCGGCCGGAGCTTCAAGGGAGGCGACCTCCGGTTTGGGCCAGCAGCGCCGCCAGAAACACCAGATTGTAAACGGCGTGCATCAGGGCGGCCGCGGCGGTCGAGCCGGTGCGCCAGCGCACGGCGCCGAAAGCCGCGCCGGCGGCGCCGATCAGCAGCACGTGCCGCCAGCTCCAGGCGTATTCCGGGCCGTGCAGCGCGGCGAAGAGCGCCCCCGTAAGGGCCACCGCCGGAGCGGGGCGGATCAGCCGGGCCAGCCAGGGCAGCAGAAAGCCGCGAAAGGCCAGTTCCTCGCAGGCCGGCCCGAGGGTCACCGCGAACAGGCCCACCAAGGCCAGCGAGAGCGGATCCTTCAGCAGCTCGAGCAGCGGCATGGGCATCTGGGGCGGGCGCAGCAGCAGGGCCGCCAGGATGACGCCGCCGGCCGTGAGCGCCCCCAGGCCGGCGGGGTTGGCGTAGCCGCCCGGCGGGCGGATCCAGCCGAGCGCAGGACCAAATCGGCCGCCGTGACGGAACCGGATCAGCCCGTGGAGCGCCAGGAACCAGATGCCCCAGAACAGGAACTGCATGGCCAGCACCTGCGCGGCCCGCATGGTCCGCCAGGCGGGAAAGGCCAGGGCCAGCGCCAGGACCGCCACGCTGGCCGCCACCAGCGCGGGTAGCGTTAAGCCGGCCATGAAGAGCACGTCCCAGCCGTCCGGGAAGGGACGCCGCTCGGGCTCGGGGAGCGGCTGCGTGCGCTCGGCCTCGCTCATGGCGCGCGCTCAATGAGCGCCGCCGCCAGCAGGGGCAGCATCAGCTCGTGATGGCCGGTGAGAGCGATGCCGCGGCCCCCGGCGCCGGCATGCGGCCGCTCGAGCACGTTCACTCGCGGCCGGTAATGCATCAGGAAGTCCAGATTGGCGGTGGTGAAAGCGGCTAGGGGCCGGCCCAGGTTGCGCACCGCCGAAACCGCCTTCAGGAACACCTCCGGCAGGATCACGGCCGAGCCCAGGTTGACGTAGACGCCGCCCTGATCCAGCTCGGCCACCAGGGCGCAGAACAGCCGGAAGTCGCGGTGGCCGGCGGCGCCGATGGCGGCCGGATCCACGCTGGGATGCATGTGGGGCGTGTCGGTTCCCATGGCCACGTGAACGGTCACGGGGACGGCGCGGCGCCAGGCGGCCAGCAGCAGGCTGGCCTGGGCCGAGCGGGGATCGGCGATCGCCTCCAGGCGCCGGCCGAGCGCTTCGCCGATGCCCAGGCCCTCGCGGGCCGCCTGGGCGATGGCCTCGTTCATCTCGCGGCCGGTTTCTTCCGCCGTCCCGAAGCTGCCGTCGGGCAGGGCGGCGGCTACGTCTTCGCTGGTGCAGCCGGCCAGGGCGATCTCGAAGTCGTGGATGGCGGCCGCCCCGTTGAGGGCGAAGGCGGCGGCGTAGCCCCGCTCCATCAGGTCAATCAGTACGGGGGCGAGGCCGCACTTGATGACGTGCCCGCCCAGGCCCCAGATCACGGGCTTCGAACGACTGCGCGCCTCGATCAGCGCCTCCAGCAGCGCGCGGAAGCCCTCGGCCGCCAGCAGCCGGGGCAGGCTCTCGATCCAGCCGGTGAGGCCGGAGCCCGCCCGGTAGGGCCGGCCGAATTGTTCCAGAGTCACCTTGCCCCCGCGCCGGCGCAGGGGCACGGTCCGCAAGGCGGTGAGATCCAGCGGCTGGTTGGGGTATCGGCTCATGAGTCGGATCGCGGGCGGTGATTGCCCAGCACGCGCGCCAGCGCCTGGGCGGTGTAGCTCTTGCGATGGCGCAGGATCTGCTCGGGCGTCCCCGTGGCCACCACGTATCCGCCGGCCTCGCCGCCTTCCGGCCCCAGGTCAATGATCCAGTCCGCCGACTTGATCACGTCAAGCTGGTGCTCGATGACGACCACGGTATTTCCCAAGTCTACCAGTCTGGCCAGCACGTCGAGCAGCTTGCGTATGTCCTCGAAGTGCAGGCCGGTGGTGGGCTCGTCCAGGATGTAGAAGGTGCGCCCGGTCTGGCGCTTGCTGAGCTCGCGGGCCAGCTTGATGCGCTGCGCCTCCCCGCCGGAAAGCGTGGTGGCGGACTGGCCCAGGCGGATGTAGCCCAGCCCGACGTCGGCCAGCGTCTGGAGCTTGGCGGCGATGGGCGGGATGTTGGCCAGCAGGGCGAGAGCTTCCTCGACGGTGGCCTCCAGCAGGTCGGCGATCGAGTAGCCCTTGTACTTGACTTGCAGCGTCTCCTGGTTGTAGCGCCGCCCGCGGCAGACGTCGCAGGTGACGTAGACGTCGGGCAGGAAGCTCATCTCGATGCGCTTGAGGCCGTCGCCCTCGCAGGCTTCGCAGCGCCCGCCCTTGACGTTGAAGCTGAAGCGCCCGGGCTTGTAGCCGCGTTCGCGCGACTCGGGCAGCATGGCGTAGAGGTCGCGGATGGGCGTAAAGACGCCGGTGTAAGTGGCCGGGTTGGAGCGCGGCGTGCGCCCGATGGGGGACTGGTCAATCTGAATGACCTTGTCTATGTGCTCCAGGCCTTCCAGGGCGGCGTGCTCGCCGGGCTCCTCGCGCGAGCCGTGCAGCCGCCGCATCAGCGCGCGATAGACGATGTCGTTGACCAGGGTGGACTTGCCGCTGCCCGAGACCCCCGTCACCACGATGAAGACCCCCAGCGGGAACTCCACGTCAATGTTCTTGAGGTTGTGCTGGCGCGCGCCGCGCACGAGAAGTTTCCGGCCGTTGCCCCGCCGGCGGGCGGCCGGGACCGGGATGCGCTCGAGGCCCGCCAGGAAGCGCCCGGTGAGCGAGGCCGGATTGCGCGCGATTTCCTCCGGCTTGCCGCAGGCCACCACGCCGCCGCCCAGCCGGCCGGCTCCCGGTCCGAGATCCACCACATAATCGGCCCGCTCGATGGTCTCCTGATCGTGCTCGACCACCACCACCGTGTTGCCCAGGTCGCGCAGCCGGACCAGCGTGTCCAGCAGGCGCGAGTTATCGCGCGGATGCAGCCCGATCGAGGGCTCGTCCAGCACGTAGAGCACCCCGCGCAGCTCGGAGCCGATCTGGGTGGCCAGGCGGATGCGCTGGGCTTCCCCGCCTGCCAGGGTGGCGGCCGAACGGTCCAGGCTCAGGTAATCCAGCCCTACCGCCTCCAGGAATTCCAGCCGGCGGCGGATCTCCTCCAGCACTCGCCCGGCGATCTCCATCTCGCGCTCGCTGAACCGCCACTTCTTCAGCAGCGGCAGGGCGCGCGCCACCGGCAGGGCGGTGAACTCCGCGATCGAGAGGCCTTGCACCCGCACCGCCAGGCTGGCCGGCTTCAATCGCCGCCCGCCGCAGGCCGGGCAGGGGACCGGCGACATGTACTCCATGAGCCACTCGCGGTAACTCTCGCCGGCCTCTTCGTAAACCTCCTCGAGAATTTTCAGGATGCCCGGGAAGCCCTCGCCGCCCTCCAGCAGCAGCGTCCGGACCTTGGCGGGAAGCTCATCGAAGGGCTGCGCAAGATCCAGCCGCAGGCGGCGGGCGGCGTCCTTCAAGCGGTGCGCCAGGTAAGTCGAGCCCGCCCCCGGGCCCAGCCCGCCTTCCAGCAGCGGCTTGCCGGGGTCGGCGATGACCTTGGCCGGGTCGAAGCTCCAGGTGCTGCCCAGGCCCGAGCAGGTCGGGCAGGCGCCGTAGGGGCTGTTGAAGGAAAACGAGCGCGGCTCCAGCTCGGGCACGCTGGTCCCGCAATCCGGACAGGCCAGCTTCTGCGAGTACAGGCGCTCCTCGCCGTTGACCGCCGCCACCACGATCAATCCGTTGGCCAGCCGGCCGGCGGTTTCGATCGAGGCCTCCAGGCGCTTGTCCACGCCCGGCTTGACCAGCAGGCGATCCACCACCACCTCGATGGTGTGGTTGCGGCGGCGATCCAGCGTGACGGGCTCGTCCAGAGCCCGCAGTACGCCGTCAATGCGGGCCCGCACGAAGCCCTTCTGCGCGAAGCGCTCGAGCTCCTTGCGGTACTCGCCCTTGCGCCCGCGCACCACCGGGGCCAGAATCATGACCCGCTGATCTTGAAGCGTTCCCAGGATCTGACGCAGGATCTGCTCGGTGCTCTGGCGGGTGATCGGCCGGCCGCAATCCGGGCAATGGGGCACACCCACCGAGGAATACAGCAGGCGCAGATAATCGTAGATTTCGGTGATGGTGCCCACGGTCGAGCGCGGGCTGCGGGTGGTGGTCTTCTGCTCGATCGAGATGGCGGGACTGAGGCCGTCAATCGAGTCCACTTCGGGACGTTCCATCTGATCGAGGAACTGGCGGGCGTAAGGCGAGAGGGTTTCTACGTAACGCCGCTGGCCCTCGGCGTAGAGCGTGTCGAAGGCCAGCGAAGACTTGCCCGAGCCGCTCAGTCCGGTGATGACGGTGAGGGTGTTGCGGGGCAGCTCGACGTCAATGTTCTTGAGGTTGTGCTGCCGCGCCCCGCGGACGCTGATACGGTCGAGCATGGCGAGCCCCGGCGATGAACGCCCAGAATGCTATTTTCGCGCCGGCGGCAGGCGAGCGGCAATCAGGGGCGGGCGTCGTTCCAGCGCGGCGCGAAGCAGCCGGCGGCCATCGAGACGGACCGCGGCCAGGGACTCGATCATCCGAAACGCGTCGGCGCAGCTCTCCGTGTCCTTGTCGTGATTGCCGCGCACCAGATACAGGTTCCGGCGCACGATACGCTGCCGGCAGCCCTTGACTTTTTCCGCACCGCCCCGGCAGAAGTCTCCCAGGATATAGAGATGGTCATCGGCTTTGAGCCGCTCGTTCAAGCCGCGCAGAATGATCGCGTCCACGTGGCTCGCGTCAGAGAACGGGCGCGAGCAATAGCGGATGATGTTGCCGCGGCCCCGCCCCCCGGCCTCGGAGCCGGCCAAGGGCCGGCTCAAGAGCAAGGGCGCACGCCCAGTTTTTTCAGCACGGCCACCATCGGGCACCAGTTGGTGAAGGCCGATTGCAGCAGGTTCAAGCCCACGAAGGCGGTGAACCAGTAAAAGCGCGGGTCCGCCAGCCGGCCCAGAACCACGCTGGCCACTACGAAGAAACCGGCAATCAGGCGCAGGTAACGCTCCATCGTCATCTTCAGACCACCTCCTGTGTCATAGATGCAAACCGGCCGAATGAGTCACGGCCCTGCTTCCAACTTCATTTCCTACCCCGCCTGCCCGCCCGGGTTCGCCCCGCGCCGGTTGGCCAGGAAGTAGAGGATCGGCACCGTCATGCGCGACAGCAGCAAGGAGGCGACCTCGCCCGCCATCAGGGCGATGGCCAGCCCCTGGAAGATGGGGTCGAACAGGATGACGGCCGAGCCGACCACCACGGCCGAGGCGGTCAGCAGCATAGGCCGGAAGCGCACGGCGCCGGCCTCGACCACCGCCTCTTTGAGCGGCATGCCCTGCTTGCGGCGCAGCTCGATGAAATCCACCAGGATGATCGAATTGCGCACCACGATGCCCGCCCCGGCGATGAAGCCGATCATCGAGGTGGCCGTGAAGAAGGCCTCCAGCAGGCCGTGCGCGGGCAGGATCCCCACCAGCGAGAAGGGAATGGCCGCCATGATCACCAGGGGCGTCAAGAAGGACTGGAACCAGCCCACCACCAGCACGTAGATCAGGATCAGCACGGCGGCGAAGGCCACGCCCAGGTCGCGAAAGACCTCGTAGGTGATGTGCCACTCGCCGTCCCACTTCACGGCGTAGCGGAGCGGATCGGCCGGCTGGCGGGCGGTGTACTGCTCGATGCGGTAACCCTCGGGCGCGCGGATGCCGGCGATCTCGGGCCCCAGCTTGAGGAGGGCGTAGACCGGGCTTTCGAGGGCGCCGGCCACGTCGGCGGTGACGTAGGTTACCGGCATCAGGTTCTTGTGATAGATGCTCTTGTCTTCCAGAACGGTCTCCAGGCGCACCAGTTCGCCCAGCGCCACCAGGCGCCCGTCGCGCCCCGCGATCTTCAGCTCCCCGAGCCGCTCGGGGTCGGATCGCGCGGGCCGCTCCAGGCGCAGGCTGACGGGCACGTCTTCCTTCTCCGCTTCGGCGTGCAGCAGGCCGGCCGGCTCGCCGGCCGCGGCGATGCGCAGGGTGCGCGCGATTTCCTCTTCGGAGACGCCGTGCAGGGCGGCCTTGCGGCGGTCGGGGATGAGGCGCTGTTTGGGCTGGTCGTCCTCGACGTACCAATCCACGTCCACCACGCCTTCGGTGCGCTCGAACAGCTCGCGGATCCGGCGGGCCAGGCGCCGGCGGCCTTCGGCCTCCGGCCCGTAGACCTCGGCCACCAGGGTTTGGAGCACGGGCGGCCCCGGGGGCACTTCGGCCACCTTGACGCGCGCCCCGTAGCGCCGGGCGATGGGGGCCAGCCGCCCGCGCACGCGCTTGGCGATGTCGTGGCTCTGGAGGTCGCGCTCGTGCTTGCCGAGCAGGTTCACCTGGATGTCGGCCACGTTCGAGCCGCGCCGCAGGAAATAGTGCCGCACCAGCCCGTTGAAGTTGTAAGGGGAGGCGGTCCCGGAATAGGTCTGAACGTTCACCACTTCGGGTTGTTCGAGCAGGGGCCGTGCCAGCTCGCGCGCCACCCGTTCGGTCTGCTCCAGGGTGGTGCCCTCGGGCATGTCCACGATCACCTGGAATTCGCTCTTGTTGTCGAAGGGCAGCATCTTGACCTTGACGAACCGGATCGCCACCAGGACCAGCGAGCCGGCCAGCAGCAGCAGCACGGCGGCCAGGAAGCCCCAGCGCAGCGGAGCGCGGTGCAGCAGGGGACGCATGGCCCGCCGATAGAGCCGCGTCAGGAAATCCTCCTGCTCGCCTGCGGCGTGCGTCCGGTGCAGCTTGAGAACGCGGACCGCGGCCCAGGGCGTCACCAGGAAGGCCACCAGCAGGGAGAAGATCATGGCGGCGGAAGCCCCCACCGGGATGGGGCGCATGTAGGGCCCCATCAGTCCGCCCACGAAGGCCATGGGCAGGATGGCGGCGATCACGGTCAGAGTGGCCAGGATGGTCGGATTGCCCACCTCGTCCACCGCCTCGATCGCCACCGCCATTAGCGGCCTTCCCCGGTTGGAGGGCAGGCGGGCGTGTCGCGCGATGTTTTCCACCACGACGATGGCGTCGTCCACCAGGATGCCGATGGAGAAGATCAGGGCGAACAGCGTGATCCGATTGAGCGTGTAGCCGTAGAGATAGAACACCGCCAGCGTCAGGGCCAGCGTCACCGGGACGGCCAGGAAGACGATCAGCGACTCGCGCCGCCCCAGCGCCACCCAGATCAGCAGGCTCACCGAGATCACCGCGATCAGCATGTGCAACAGCAGCTCGTTGGATTTCTCGGCCGCCGTCTGGCCGTAATGGCGCGTCACGCTGATCTCGACGTCGGCGGGGATGAGGCGGCCCTTGAGCGCCTCCAGGCGGCTGAGCACGTTGCCCGCCACCGTGATCGCGTTGGTCCCCTTGCGCTTGGAGACGGCCAGCGTCACGGCGGGATGGAAGACGCCGTCCCGCCCGGCGAAATGCACGTACTGGTCGGGCTCGGCGCCGCCGTCTTCGACGCGCGCCACGTCGCGCACGAACACCGGCTTGTGGTTGAAGACGCCCACCACCACCGAGGCGACGTCCTCGGCGCTGCTCAGGAACTCTCCGGTCTCCAGCACGAACTCTCGGTTGGCCGAGGAGTAGGTTCCGGCAGGCAGGCGGCGGTTGGCCGCGCCTAAAGCCTGGTGGACCTGGAGGGGGGTCAGCGAGTAGGCGGCCAGGCGGTTCGGCTCGAGGGTGACCCGGATCTCGCGCCGCTGCCCGCCGATGAGGGTCACGGCGGAGACGTCGGGCGTCTGCTTGACGGCGTCGTGCACTTGGGCGGCGATGCGGCGCAGCTCGTAAGGACCGTAGCGACGGCTCCAGAGGGTCAGAGCCAGAATGGGCACGTCGTCAATCGAGCGAGGCTTGATGAGCGGCGGCGTGGCGCCCGGCGGGATGAGATCGAAGTTGGCGAACATCTTCTGGTTGAGCTTGACGATCGAGTCTTCCTCGTCCTCGCCCACGTAGAAGCGCACCACGGCCAGGGCGCCGCCCGGGCTGGAAGTCGAGTAGATGTATTCCACCCCCGGGATTTCCCAGAGCAGCTTCTCCATGGGCTTGGTGACGCGCTCTTCGACCTCGCGGGCCGAAGCGCCGGGCATGCCCACGAAGACGTCAATCATCGGGACCTTGATCTGCGGTTCTTCCTCGCGGGGCAGCTTCCAGACGGCGAAGGCGCCCAGGGCCAGGGAAGCCGCCACCACCAGCGGAGTGAGTTTGGAGTCAATGAAGGCCCGGGCCAGGCGCCCCGCCGGGCCGAGACCGCCGGACGGCGTCACGGCCGAACCTCCACCGGCGCGGCGTCGGCCAGCCCGGGAGGAACGGGCGCGATCACCTGCTCGCCGGCGTTCAAGCCCGAGAGCACTTCGATCTGCTCGCCCCGGCGGCGGCCCAGCGTCACCAGCCTGGTGCGGGCCTGCCCCTGCTCGATGGTCAGCACCCAACAGAGTTGGCCTTGCCGGCGAACCGCATCGGCCGGCACGGCCAGCACCGAGCGCCGCCCCAGCGGGAAGACCGCCCGCCCGTACAAGCCCGAGCGCAGGCCCGGCGCCGGCGGCAGGTCAATCTTGACCAGGAAGGCGCGCGCGGCCGCGTCCACCGCCGGCACGATCTCGGAGACCCGCCCTTGCAGCTCGCGCTGGAGCGCGTCCAAATGCACCTCGACAGTCTGGCCGGAGCGCACTGAGGCCAGCTTGGACTCTTCGACCGGGACCTCCAGCCGATAGGAACCTTCGGCCTCGATGGCGAGCAAGGGTGCGCCGGGCGCCGCCAGGTTGCCCGGTTCGACGCTCTTGTCGGTGACCAGGCCGTCGAAGGGCGCCGGGATCTCGGCCCAGCCGCGCGCGATCGCCGCGGCCTCCAGCGCCCGCTCGGCCTGCTGAATCTTGGCGGCCAGTTGTTGCCGCCGTGAGCGGGCCATCTGGTAGTTGGCTTGCGCGAGCTTGAGCCTGGCCGCCGCCTCGTCGTACTCCTGGTTGGAGATGGAGCGCTTAGCGAAGAGGTCCTCCATCCGGCGGAAGGAGACCTGCGCCAGCTCGAGACCGGCCTGGGCGGCAGCCAACGCGTTGTCGGCTTCGGGCACGGCGCTGCGCGCCTCTTGCAAGGCGGCTTCGGCCTGGCGCCAGGCGGCTTCCAGCTCGCGCGCGTCGAGCCGCACCAGCCACTGGCCCCGGCGCACGCGATCCCCCGGGCGCACCGCCACTTCCCGGACGTAGCCCATGACCTTGGCGGAGATCACCGCCGCCGTGCGGGCCCGCACCGTCCCGGTGGCTTCGTAGGTTTCCGGCCACTGGACCGCGGTCAGGGCGATCGCCTTGACGGCTGTGGGCGAGGCCGCGGCGGCCGGGGCATCCCGCGTCGGATGGCCGCCGCAACCGGCCAGCACCGCCAGCGCCGACACGATCGAGGGAATCTTCATCGCTATACACTCCTGTTCAGTTCAGTACCTGGGAATCCGGCCCCAGAACGCCCGCCGCCCGGGCCAGCTCGAGCGCCGCCAGGCGCTGGTCGTAGATCGCGGCCAGATGCCGGCTGCGCGCTTCCAGCAGGGCGGTTTCGCTGCGCAGCAGCTCGGTGACGGTGGTCAGTCCGGCCTCGTAGCGGTTCTTGATGATGCGCAGGCTTTCCTCGGCCAGCGCCACGGCGGCGCGAGCCACCTCGATGCGCTGGGCGGCCGCCTGCCAGTCGGCGTAGGCTTTCCGCACCCCCAGGCGCACCAGCGCCTCGGCCCGCCGGCGCTCGGCTTCGGCGCGGTGCAGTTCGTATTCGGCCTCGCGCAGCCTCTGGCGGTCGGCCAGGCCGTTGAACAGATTCCAGCGCAGCGAGAGGGCGGCCAGCCAGTTGGCCGCGCCGCGCTTGAGGAAGCGCTGCCGGTCGGCCTCGAAGGCGCTGTGAAAGACCAGTTGGGGGCGGAAGGCGGCCCGGGCGGCGTCGCTGTTGGCGGCGGCAAGATGGACCGCCAGGGCGGCTTGGCGCGCCTCGGGCCGTTGGGCCAGGCTGGTCTTCTCATATTCCGGCAGAGGCAGTTGCTCCAGACCCGCCGGCGCCAGCGGCGTGACCAACCGGTGGGGCGTTTCCAGGGGCAGCCCCAGCGCCTCGTTCAAGGCGGCGCCGGCCACCTCCCGGTCGGCCTGGCGGCGGATGGCCTGCTCGCGCATGGCCGCCAGGTGCACCTGGAGGGAAAGCACGTCGGCGTCTGTGGAAAGGCCGGCGGCGCGCAGGGCGCGGGCCCGCTCCAAATCGGCCTCCGCCGAGCGGAGGGCTTCCTGGGCTACTTTCAGGCTCTCGTCCGCCAGGACGGCGCCGAAGTAAGCGCGCACCACACCCGCGATGACGTCCTGCTCGCTGCGCCGCCGGCTCTCGCCCGCCAAGTCGCGGCCCACTTCGGCCGCGCGCACCGCCAGGCGGGTCCGGCCGCCGTCGTAAATCACCTGATCCAGGCTGAGCTGGGACTGGAAATTGTTCAGGAAGCCCGGCCGATTCAGCTCGTTCAGGGCGAAGTTGCGCTCGCTGAACTGAGCCTGGGTGAGCAGCGCGCCGAAGACGTAGACCGGATGGTTGGTGCGCTGGAAGGATTCCGCGTAGGTGAGCTTGGGGAAGTAGCCGCTGCGCGCCGCCTGGCGGCGGGCTTCGGCTGCGGCCAGCGCGTTCTGTTCGGCCTGCACGGAGGGATGGCCGCGCAGGGCGGTCTCGACCGCTTGCCGGAGGGAAAGAGGGTCCTGGGCCGCCAGGGACGTCGCGAAGATCAGAACCGCCGGGGTCGTTCGCATGCCTTCTCCGCAGGTGGGGTCACAACCACAGGGATGCAGGCGATCCCGGCAGGTAACAGGAGGGCCGCCCGTCACCGGTCGGCGGTCGGATGCATCCTCAAAGGCAGGGATCGGCTCGCCGTGCTTCCGCTACAATGGCAGCGAGAAGATCGGCTTGATCGCCAGCGACGCCAGACAAGAAGAGATCGAGCTGGCCCGCCGCTTGATGGCCGGCGAGCCCGGCGCCTTCGACCGCTTCGTCGAGCGCTTTGGCGCCAAGGTGTTCCAGTACAGCCTGCTGGTCTGCGGCCAGCGCGAGGACGCCGAGGAAGTGGCCCAGGATACTCTCTTCAAGGTGTTCGAGAAGCTGGACCAGTTGCGCGAGCCGGAGCGCATCCGGCCTTGGGTCTTCCGCATCGCCCGCAACGCCTGCCTGATGAAGCGGCGCAAGAGCGTCTTCGCGCCCGCCCAGGAGCTCTCGCTGGACGAGCTGATGCCCCAGCCGGCCGGCGACGGCGGCGCCCGCCGGATCGAGATCGCCGACTGGTCGGCGCTGCCGGAGGATCGGGCGCTGAAGGCCGAGCTCGAGCGGGTGGTGCGGGAGGCGATCCGGGAGCTGCCCGAGATCTATCAGTCGGTCCTGCTGCTGCGCGACATCGAGGGCCTCTCGACGGCCGAAGCGGCCGAGGTTCTGGAGGTCAGCGAGGAGGTCGTCAAGACGCGGCTGCACCGGGCGCGGCTGGCCGTGCGGCGCAAGCTCGACTGGTACTTGAAATCCGCGCGCGGCGGCGGGCCCGCCTGAGGTGCCTATGACGGAGCGGGACTCTCACAACCACGTCGGGGATTGCCGGCGGATCTTCGCCTTGCTCTCCGAGTACCTGGACGCCGAACTGCCGGCCGAGACCTGCGAGCAGATCGCCGCTCACCTGAAGGACTGCCCGCCCTGCGTCGAGTTCCTGGAGAGCCTGAGGAAGACCGTCGAGCTGTGCCGGGAGCTGGAGGGCGAACAGCGGCCCGGACCCCTGGGCGAGGCCGCTCGCCGGCGGTTGCAGGAGCTGTACCGGAAGGCCCTGGCGGCGCGCCGCCCGACGGCGGAGCCTTCCCCGGGCACCGGGCGCTAGTTCGCCTCGGGCCCGCTTACTCTCGCCCTGGGCCGTACTATCATGGGAGCCTCCCATCAGGACCAGGAGGACTCATGAAAGCCACTTCCAGGCGCGGCGTGCTGGCGGGCATGGCGGCCGCCGCCGCAGGCTTGAGCGCGCGCGCCGCCCTGGGCGCGCAAGCCAACTCAGCGGTCGCTTTGGGCATCATCGGGACCGGCGGGCGCGGGCGTTACGTGGGCGGGCTTTTCGCGCGCGATCCCCGGGCCCGCATCGTCGCCCTGTGCGACATACGACCGGAACGGATTGACCAGGCCAAGACCGAGATTCCGGCCGCGGCGCAGGCCCGCGTCTACAAGGACTACCGCGAGCTGCTGGCCGGCGCCGACCTTGACGCCGTCCTCATCGCCACCCCGGTCTTTCTGCACCCGGAGCATTTCGAGGCGGCCGTGCGAGCGGGCAAGCACATCTACTGCGAGAAGCCGGCGGGGGCCGACGTAGCCGGGGTCAAGCGCCTGCTGCGCGCCGCCCAACAGGCCGACAAGACCAAGAGCGTGGCCTTCGGCTTCCAGCAGCGCTTCAGCCCCGAGTACCTGGCCGCCGAGCGGATCCTGCGCTCGGGCGAGCTGGGCGAGCTGACCCTCATGATCAGCTTCTGGATCTGGGGCGGGTCGGCCTTTCGGCCCTTCCAGTCGCCCTACCCGCCGGAGGAATGGAAGTTCCGGCATTGGGGCATCTGGAAGGAAACCTCGGGGGATTTCATCGTCGAGCAGGACTGCCACGGGCTGGACGTGCTGAACTGGTTTGCGCAGGCGCACCCGCTGCGGGCCCTGGGCGACGGCGGGCGCAAGGCCCGGACTTACGGCGACGTCTCCGATCACGTCAACGTGAGCTACGAATACCCGGGCGGGCTGAAGGGTTGGTTGTTGGGCACGCAGCTTCCTCCTTCCGGCTACTGGGACGTCAAGGAACAGTTCTTCGGGACACGGGGCGTGCTGG
Source organism: Solibacteraceae bacterium (assembly GCA_037444625.1). GTDB lineage: Bacteria > Acidobacteriota > Terriglobia > Bryobacterales > Bryobacteraceae > DTHT01. The sequence continues at coordinate 6,310 of JBBIMA010000017.1, read as the reverse complement.
AGACCGCGCGCACCTATTATCGCTGGTGGAAAGCCGACGAGAAGAAGGCGGTGCGCACGGACTCCAGGCGGGAGATCACCATAGACGCGGTGGAGAAATTCCTGGAGAGCATCCTGAGCGGCCCTCCTCTCGACATGACGATGTCCTCGGCCGAGGCTACGCTGACGGCGCTGCTGGGGCGCATGGCGATCGAGAAGGGCCGGGCCGTCACCTGGGAAGAAATGATGAATTCGGCCTGAAGCCTGGCGGGGCCGCGCCGCCTGGGCGGCGAGGCGGCTTTGCTATGATGGGGGTTTAGCACGCGACCGGCGCCGGAGGCGGCGGCCGGCGGCGGCCGCCGGGAGTCCCGCACGGCGCCTGGGTTTCTGAACTCAACGGCGATCAAAGGAGAAAACTACGCATGGCAGTCAAAGTCGGAATCAACGGTTTCGGCCGCATCGGGCGCAACGTCTTGCGAGCCGGTTGGAATGATCCGGATATCGAGTGGGTAGCCGCCAACGACCTCACCGACACGAAAACCCTGGCCCACCTGCTGAAGTACGACTCGGTGCTCGGCCCCCTGGAGGCGACCGTCAAAGCCGAGGGCGATTGCATCGTGGTCAACGGCAAGGCCGTCCGCGTCTTCGCCTTGAAGGATCCCGCCGAACTGCCCTGGGAGTCCCTGGGCGTCCAGATCGTGGTGGAATCCACGGGCAAGTTCACCGACGCCAATCTGGCCAAGAAGCACCTGCGCGGCCCGGTCAAGAAGGTCATCATCTCGGCGCCGGCCAAGAACGAGGACGTCACCATCGTGCTGGGGGTCAACGAGGGCATGTACGACCCGGCCCGGCACCACATCATTTCCAACGCCTCCTGTACGACCAACTGCCTGGCCCCGGTGGTGAAAGTGGTTCACCAGCAGTTCGGCATCCTGAAGGGCTCGATGACCACGATCCACAGCTACACCAACGACCAGAACGTGCTGGATTTCCCGCACAAGGATCTGCGCCGGGCCCGCGCCGCCGCCATCAACATGATCCCCACCACCACCGGTGCGGCCAAGGCCATCGGCCTGGTGATCCCGGAGCTGAAAGGCAAGCTGGACGGGCTGGCCATCCGCGTGCCCACCCCTAACGTCTCGATCGTGGATCTGGTGGCCCAGGTCTCCCGCGCCACCAGCGCCGAGCAGGTCAACGCCGCGCTGAAGGCGGCCGCGGAAGGCGGACTGAAGGGCATCCTGGCCTACACCGAGGATCCCATCGTCTCCACCGACCTGATGCACAACCCCAACAGCTCGATCGTGGACGCGGCTCTGACCAAGGTGCTGGACGGCAACCTGGTCAAGGTCATGGCTTGGTACGACAACGAGTGGGGTTACTCCTGCCGGGTGGTGGACCTGATCAAGTTCCTGGCCGCCAAGGGCCTCTGAACCTTCCAGAGACGACCGCCGGAGCGCGCCGGCCGATCCTCCGGCGCGCTCCGCCGTCCTCGCCTTTCACCGGAACATCCGGCCCCCGCCTTGCGTATCCTGGCCTGAAGGGAGCCCGCCATGTACTGCACGCAGTGCGGCTTGCAACTGGAAGACGCCGACCTTTACTGCGCCCGCTGCGGCGCGCCCACCCGTCCGGATCTGGTCCGCCCGGCCGGCGCCGCCCGGCGCTTGACGCGCGTCATGGCGGGCAAGAAGCTGGGGGGCGTCTGCGCCGGCTTCGCGCGCTACCTGGACATGGACGTGACCTTGATGCGCATCATCTGGCTGGCGCTGTTGTTCGTCACCGGCGGCATCGTGGGCCTGGTCTACCTCTGTGCCTGGATCATCATGCCGCGCGATGACCAGCCGGCAGCGGCCTGAGCGGCGCCTGCCCCGCCCCCGCCCGTGCGGCTACACTGGGAGTTCTACTCCCATGAGACGGGCGGCTGTCGTGCTGGCGGCGAGCGTCCTCGCCGCCCAAACCTATGACCTTTCCGCCGAGCGCATCCGCGCCCACGTTCGCTTTCTGGCGCATGACCTGCTGGAAGGCCGCGGCATCGGCACGCGCGGCGAGGCTCTCACCGTCGAGTACCTGGCCACGCAGTTCGCCCTGGCGGGCGCCCAACCCGCCGGGGAGGGCGGCGGCTGGTTCCAGACCGTTCCCCTGGTGGGCGTCCGCACGCAGCCTTCGGCGCAACTGTCCGTCCTGCGCCGCGGGCGCCCCGCGCTGGCCCTGAAGTGGCTGGAGGATTTCGTGGGCGCGAGCCTCCGCCAGCAGGGGCTGGAACAGTTCGAGGCCGAGGCGGTCTTCGTGGGTCACGGCATCGTCGCGCCCGAGTACGGCTGGGACGACTTCAAGGGCGCCGATGTGCGGGGCAAAATCCTGGTGCTGTTCACCAACGAGCCCGCCTCGGAGGATCCGAAGTTTTTCGGCGGGCGGGCGCTGACTTATTACGGGCGCTGGACCTACAAGTACGAGCAGGCCTTGCGCGCCGGGGCGCTGGGCGCCGTCATCATCCACACGACGGCGACGGCGGGCTACCCCTGGGGTGTGGTGCGGGGCTCGTGGGGACGCGAGCAGCCCTTCGTCAAGCTGGCGCCGGGCGAGCCCGCCCTGGCTTTTGCCGGCTGGGTCAGCCAGCCGGCCGGGGAGAAGCTGCTGGCCCTGGCGGGCCGCAGCCTGCCCGAACTGCTCAAGGCGGCCGAGTTGCGCGAGTTCAAGCCGATTCCCCTGGGCATCCGCCTGCGCGGCCGGCTGCCCGCCCAGGTTCGCCCGATCCGGACCCGCAACGTGGCGGCCGTGATCCCGGGCAGCGACCCGGCGCTGCGCTCCGAGGCGGTCATCTTCAGCGCCCACTGGGATCATCTGGGCGTCGGCGAGCCGGTCAACGGGGACTCGATCTACAACGGTGCGGTGGATAACGCCACCGGCTGCGGCATCCTGCTGGAGATCGCGCGAGCCTGGGCGGCGCTCGAACAGAAGCCGCGCCGCTCGGCGCTGTTTCTGGCCGTGACGGCCGAGGAGGGCGGCCTGCGCGGTTCGGAATACTACGCCCAGCATCCTATCTTCCCCCCGGGCAAGACGGCGGCCGCGCTGAACTTCGACGCCTTTCATCCGCTGGGAGCGGTGCGCAGCGTGGTGGTGGCGGGGGCCGAGCGCACCACGCTGTATCCGCTGGTGGAGGAAGCCGCCCGGAGGCTGGGACTTCAAATCAAGCCCGATCCCCGTCCCGAGCAGGGCAGCTACTACCGCTCCGACCACTTCCCCCTGGCCAAGGCGGGCATCCCCGCCTTCTCCGTCCACCAGGGAGGGGACTTTGCCGGCAAAGCCCCGGAGTTCGCTGAGCAGCTTTTCCGCGAGTTCAACTCCAAGCACTACCACCAGCCCTCCGACGAGTATCACCCCGAGTGGGATTTCGCCGGCCTGGAACAGATGGCGCGTTTCGGCCTCCTGGTGGGTTTCAACGCCGCCAATCTGGAGCGCTTGCCTACTTGGAGGGCGGGCGATGAGTTTCTGGCGGCGCGGGAGAAAACTCTGGCGGCGCGCTGAGGCTCACCCCAGCCGCAAGACCTCCTCTTCGGGCGTGGGCGCCGCGCCGCGGTAAGCCAGGCGCAGCAGCGGCGGGGCCAACAGGGTGGTGGCCACCGCCATGAAAACCACCACCGCGTAGACGTGGGGCGCGATCACCCCCATGGAAAGGCCGATCTGCGCCACCACCATGCCCACCTCGCCCCGCGGCACCATGCCCAGGCCCACCCGCAACATGCCTTTCAGCCCGAGGCTCCAAGCTCCCAGCCCGCAGCCCACCAGCTTCGAGAAAACCGCCGCGGCCAGGATCACCACCGCCAGCAGCGCCACCGAGGAAGAGGTGAAGCCCCGCACGTCCAGGTGCATCCCGATCCCTGCCAGAAAGAACGGCACCAGCAGCTCCGTCACTCCCTGGGCCAGATGCTCGACCCGCGGATCCACCGTCTCCGACAACGCCATCCCGGCCAGGAAAGCTCCCACGATCGCGGCCACGCCCACGTACTCGGCCAGGAAGGCCAGGGCGAACAGCACCACCATGGCCAGCGCGAAGTACGCCTCGCTCACGCGCAGCCTGGCGTGGGCCCGCGAAACCACCTGGCCCACGGTCCGGCCGCCCCACTTGGCCACCACGAAGACGAAGCTCAGCGCCAGCACGGCCGTGATGGCCAGGCCCGCCAGGTTCACCTTGCCCCGCGCCACGCTCGATACCAGCGCCAGCACCAGCAGGCCCAGCACGTCGTCAATCACGGCCGCCGCCAGGATCATGCGGCTGGCCGGCTCGTTCAACAGGCCCTTGCCGGCCAGCACTTGGGCGGTGATGCCTACGCTGGTGGCCACCATCGCCGCCCCGGTGAAAATCGCCTCCACTTGCGGCTCGCCCCAGGCCCGCAGGATTCCCCAGCCCATCAAGAACGGCGCCACCACGCCCAGCGTCGCCACCAGCATGGCCGTACCGCCCACCTTCATCAGCTCGGAGGCCTTCACCTCCAGGCCCACCCGGAACAGCAGGAACATCACGCCCAAATCGGCCAGCGCCCGCAGGAATTCGTTGGGCGCGATCCAGCCCAGCACGCTGGGTCCGATCAGCACGCCGGCCAGGATCTCCCCAACGATGCCCGGCTGATTCATCCGCTCGAAGGCTTCCGCCAGCAACTTGGCGCTGCCGAACACCAGCAGCATGGCCAGGGGAACGCTGGGCGAGCCCGGCGCGGCCGCCAGCCAAAGCGCCAGGGCCGGGACCGCAATCCATCCAATCGTCACCTGTTCCTCCGCGCCGCCCGCGGCCGAGGGACCGGGGCCAGCTCGACTCCCAACTCCGGGCATTTCAAGGCGCTGCGCAGGGCCTTGGCCACCAGCTCCTCACCAGCCGCTCCCAGGGGCGCCTGGCTTTCGTACCGAACCCGCACCACCGGCCCCTCAGCCGTGAAGACCAGCTCGTAACCCGCCAGGGGCGCTACCGAAGCCGGCCAGATCCCTTCGAGCGCGCTCGCCAGGCGGCCAAACCACTCCGCCCGTGCCGCCCCCAGATCGGGCGGCGCAGGCGGCGGCGAGGCGGGCGCTTGCAGCCGGTCGCGCAACAGCGCCAGCTCCTCTTCGCCCGCCACTTTGCGCACCGTCAGCTCGACGTCCTTGCCTGTGCGTTTCAGCAGGAGGGTGCGGGCCTCCTCCACCCTCGAGGCGGGCACCGATTCGGTGATCACCAGATTCACGCGGATGCGGGCCGCCCCGATGCGGATCTGTTCGGCCACCACCGCCTCCGGCGGCGCGATGCGGCGGATGGCTTCCCGCACCGCGTTGCGGGCCACCGCCTCGTCCCGCACCTGCATGAGGCCGTTGCGCAACGGCACGTAGAGAACCGCCAGGCCCGCCGCCAGCATCAGCACCCGCCAGTGCAGCCTGCCGATCACCGCCATCGAGCCCACCAGCGGGGTCTTGCTGAGCAGACGATACAGCCGATCGCCCTCGGTGTGCTCGCGGATGGACCGCTCGACTTCCGCCCGCACCTCGGGCGCGTCCATGCGCATGAGATAGAAGACCAGGAAGGCGGTCGCTACGATGGCCGCCAGGTTGGTCAAGAACAGCAGCCCCGCGCCGCTCATGATGAGGCCTTGAAAGCCGCTGCCCACGCCGAAGCCCACCGTACACAGCGGGGGCATCAAGGCCACGGCGATGGCCACTCCGGGAAGGGCGGTGACCCCGCCTCCTCCGCCGCCCCGGCAGACCACGATCGAGCCGGCCAGGCCGGACAGCAAAGCGACTCCCAGGTCCAGCAGGTTGGGTTGGGTGCGGCTCAAGATTTCCCCGGTCGGGATGTGAAACGGCAGCAGCCAGACCAGCAGGGCTGAGAAAGCCACCGCACCGGATACGCTGGCCGCCAGGTTCACCAAGGCCTTCAGCCCCAGGTATAGGTCGGCCGCAGCCAGCGCAAGCCCCGCCGCCATGATCGGCCCCATCAGCGGCGAAATCAGCATCGCGCCGATCACCACCGCCGGGCTGTTCAGCACCAGGCCGAGCGTCGCGATCCCGGCCGAGAAGATCAGCTCCAGCCAGTAGTTCAGGCTGGACAGCTCGGCCGCTTCCAGCACCTGGATGTAGACCCGAGGCTTTGACCGGGGCTGGATGCGCAGCAGGCGCTCCAAGCGCAGGCGCAGGCTGTGCAGGGTGGCCGCCGCCATAGACCCATTCTAATCGGAGCCTGCTAGCAGGTCACCTGCGCCAGCAGATCGAAGAACTCCGGGAAGGAGACCGCGGCCGCCTCGGCGCCGGCGATGACCGACTCGCCCTCGGCCGCCAACGCCGCCACCGCACAGGCCATGGCGATGCGGTGGTCG
>JBBIMA010000016.1:0-68321 GCA_037444625.1 Solibacteraceae bacterium | reverse complement strand
AGAAGGCGCGGCGGCTGCTGGGCTACGCCCCGCGAACGCCATTCGCCGAAGGCGTCGCCCGGTTCGTGAAGTGGTTCGAGACAGAGGGGACTTAACATGCCCCCCTTCATCCCCTTCGCCTGCGCCGATCTGAACGAAGACGAAGTCGCCGCGGTGGCTGAGGCGCTCGCGTCCGGCTGGCTCACCACGGGGCCCAAGTGCGCCGAGCTGGAGGCGGCGTTCCGGGCTTACACGGGCGCCGCACACGCGCTGGCGGTGAATTCGTGCACGGCGGCCATGCATCTGGCGCTGGCCGCATTGGGCGTAGGGCCGGGCGACGAGGTCATCACCACGCCGCTCACCTTTTGCGCCACCGTCAATGTGATCCTGCAAACCGGCGCCACGCCAGTGCTAGCCGACGTCGGCGAGGATCTCAATCTGGATCCGGCGCGCGTGGAGGCGCTGATCACGCCGCGCACCAAAGCCATCCTCCCGGTGCACTACGGCGGCTTGCCCTGCCGCATGGACGCCATTTGGGCGCTGGCCGAAAGGCACGGCTTGAAAGTCATCGAGGATGCCGCCCACGCTGCGGGCGCCGAATATCGCGGACGCAAGATCGGCGCGGGCCTCAGCGACGCCGTCTGTTTCAGCTTCTACGCCAACAAGAACATGACCACGGGCGAGGGCGGCATCCTCACGACGCCTTCGTCCGAGCTAGCTGACAAAATGCGCGTCCTGGCTCTGCACGGCATGAGCCGAGATGCCTGGAATCGTTACGGAGAGGGCGGGAGCTGGTACTACGAGGTGGTGGAGTGCGGCTTCAAGTACAACCTGAGCGACATCCTGGCGGCCATCGGCCTTGTGCAACTGCGCAAGCTGGACCGAATGAACGCCCGCCGCGCGGAAATCGCCCGGCGGTACAGCGAGGCGTTCGGTACGCTGGAGGAGGTCGAGCTGCCGGCCGATCGTGAAGATTCCAAGCACGCCTGGCACCTTTACGCGCTACGACTGCGCCTCGACAAGCTGGACATCGGGCGCGCCGAGTTCATCGAAAAGCTGAGGGAGCGCGGCATCGGTTGCAGCGTCCACTTCATTCCCATCCCGCTACATCCTTACTACCGCCGGACGCTGCCGCTGCGCGATCCCTGCGAGCGGGCGCTGGCGGAATACCCCAGGCTCGTTTCGCTGCCGCTACATTCGCGCCTGAGCGACGGGCACGCGGAGCGGGTGATCGAGGCGGTGCGGGAAACCGTCGCTGCGCATCGCAAGGGGCGCCCGGTGGCGGTGACGACGATTGCTGAAACGCGCGATTGACATCGCAGCCAGCGCCGCGGGCCTGCTGCTGCTGTCGCCTTTGCTGGCCATGATCGCGGCGGCCATTCTGCTCGAGTCGGGACGCCCGGTTTGTTTCGTGCAAGAGCGCGTGGGCCGCGGCTTCCGGCGTTTCCGAGTGTTCAAGTTCCGAACCATGCGTGACGGCATGCCGGGTGCCCCGATCACCGCGGCCGGGGATCCGCGCATCACGCGACTCGGACGGCTGCTGCGGCGCACCAAGCTGGACGAGCTGCCTCAGTTATGGAACGTGCTTCGCGGCGACATGAGCCTGGTCGGGCCGCGACCCGAGTTACCCGAATACGTCGAGCGCTTCCGGGATCGCTACCGCACGGTTCTTACCGCACGGCCGGGCGTTACCGATTTGGCTTCCGTTCGGTTTCGTAACGAGGAGGAATTGCTGGCTCAGGCGAGGGATCCCCTGCGGGAGTACGCGAATAACATCCTACCGGCCAAGCTGGACCTGGCCGAGGAGTATGTGCGCCAGCAGTCGTTGAAGCTCGACTTGACGATCCTGCTCAAGACCTTGTGGGCGGTGTTGCGAGGAAGGTGAGGGCGCCGTGAAGACAGCGGATCTCGGCGGGCATCTGGTGCGCTTGGGGGCGTTTCTGGATTCGCATCCGCGATGGCTCCGGCCCTTGGTCTGGCTTCTGCACTTGAGCCTGGTGGCGGGTTCGGGGATCGCCGCGTTCCTGCTCCGGTTCGAGTTCCGGATTCCAGCCAACGAGTGGGCGCACTTGCGCTACGGACTTGCAGCCTGGCTGGTTTGCAAGTCCCTCGCCTTCCGCTGGTTCGGACTCGACCGAGGCTGGTGGCGATTCGTCTCCGTGGAGGATCTGGCGCGCCTGGGTCTGGCCAACTTGAGCGGATCGGCGGCGGCAGCGGTTCTCATTCAGGCGCTCGCGCCGGCCGGATTCCCGCGCTCGATCTACATCCTGGATCTGGTGTTGTGCTTCCTTGCGGTCTCCGGCGCGAGAGTTGCGGTGCGCGTCCTGTGCGAGAACATCACGCGGGCCGGACCGAGGCAGCCCGCCAAGCGCGTGGCCATTTACGGGGCGGGCGAGGCCGGGGTGATGCTGCTGCGGGAGATCCGTAGCAACCCCAGGCTCGGCCTGTCGGTGCGCGGGTTCCTGGACGACAGTCCGAGCAAGGCCGGCACGCGCATTCAAGGTGTGCCCGTGCTGGGCGGCGGCGAACGACTCAAGGAGATCGCAGCGCAGCATGACATCGCAGAGGTCCTGATCGCCATCCCGTCGGCCACCGGCGTGCAGATGACGGGGATTCTCGAGCATTGCCGACGCGCGGGCGTCGCGTTCCGAACCATCCCGGGTCTGGGCGAGCTCATCGAAAACGGCGGGCTGGTCCGGCAGATGCGCGACGTGTCGGTCGAGGATCTGCTGGGGCGCAATCCGGTGCGGTTGGACGAGTCGGCGATTCGCGCGCACCTGGAAGGGCGCGTGGTGCTCGTGACGGGCGCAGCAGGCTCGATCGGCGCCGAGATCTGCCGCCAGATTGCGCGCTTCCAACCTTCGGCCATCGTTGGGCTCGAGATCGCTGAGACGCCGCTGTTCGAGCTCGAGCGGCGCATGCGCCAGGCGTTTCCGAACGCGGCGTTTCATCCGGAGATCGGCAGCATCCAAAATCAGGCCCGATTGAGGGAGGTCTTTGCGCGCTATCGCCCGCAAGTGGTCTACCACGCCGCCGCCTACAAGCACGTGCCGGTCATGGAAGAGCACGTATTCGAGGCCGTGGAGAACAACATCTTCGGTACTTACAACGTGGCGGCCATCGGCACCCAGTACGGGGTGAGCCAGTTCGTGCTGATCTCGACCGACAAGGCCGTGCGTCCCACCAGCGTGATGGGCGTCACCAAGCGCGTTGCAGAGCTGGTGGCGCTTTCCTTCGAGGACGGCGGCGCCCGCTGCGTAGCGGTACGCTTCGGCAACGTGCTCGGTTCGAGCGGGAGCGTGGTACCTCTGTTCAAGGAGCAGATTGCGGCGGGCGGCCCGATCACGGTAACCCACCCGGAGATGCGCCGCTACTTCATGACCATTCCCGAAGCGGTGCAGCTGGTCTTGCAGGCGGCGGCGATGGGCAAGGGCGGCGAGATTTTCCTGCTCGACATGGGCCGGCCGATGAAGATCGTGGACCTGGCGCGCAACATGATCCTGCTTTCCGGCCTTCGCCCGGACGAGGACATCAAAATTGTCTTCACCGGGCCGCGGCCCGGCGAAAAACTCTACGAGGAGCTCAGCACGTTCGAAGAGGAGACGGTCCCGACCTTCCACGAGAAGATCCGGATCTTCACCAGCGACGGCCTGCCGCGCGCCCGCGTGTCTGCCTTGCTGAGCGAGCTGCGCCGCATTGCGGAGGCGCGGGATCTGGGGCGGCTCGTGCTGCTCTTTAAAGAAATGGTCCCTGAGTACAATCCCAGCCGCCACGTGCTCGAGCGGATCGTGCCGCCTGCGCGGGCGGCCGCGGCGGGGGTATAAGAGTCTTACGATGAGTTCCCAATCTGTCGTCATCCTGGCGTGCTGGCTCCTGGCGGATCCCGCCGCGCGGGCGCAGCAACCGGCGCCTCTGGGGATCAAGATCGTCGTGCTCCAGGGCGAAGGGGCCCGTCACAGCATTCGAAGTCGTCACGGAGTGCAAACCGTCATCGAGGTTCGCGATCAAGACAGCCGGCCGCTGCCCGGCGCGCAGGTCGTGTTCCAGCTTCCGGCCGCCGGCCCCGGGGGCACGTTCCCGGGAGGCCGGCTCACCCAGCGCACCGTGACGGACGCCCGCGGGCAGGCCTCCACCGCAGGCTTTGCGCCCAACGATCAGGAGGGCCGCTTCAACCTCAAGGTCATCGCGGTTTCGGGCGACTTGAAGGCAGAGGCCGTGGTTTCGCAAGTCAACCAGGCGCGAACCGAGATTGACGCGCGCCGCCGCTCGAAGAAGCCGTGGATCGTTCTGGCCTTGGGGGGAGCTGCGGCGGGCATCATTGCGGCGACGCGTGGCGGCGGAGGTTCGGCAGCCGCGGCGCCGACGCCGACCATCACGCTGGTGCCGGGTCCGGTCTCGGTGGGAGGGCCACGGTGAGGCGCCGGGGCGCGAAAAGTCTCTGGCTGGCGGTGCTGTTGGGCCTGTGGTTCGGCCTCCCGGCGGCTTGGGCACAATCGTTCGTGATCCTCGCGGACCAGGGTCCGCTCGGCACCAGCACGGTGCCCAACGGCGGCACGGTCAACATGGTGGCGGAGGCCATCGGCACGCCGGTGCAGGCCCGACTGACGTTCTCCTATCGCGGAACGGGCACGGCGACGATCAGCGCCCTCGACCGCACGGGCTCGAACGACTTTTCGCTGACGCCGCCCAACCTGCCCGTCACGCTGGGACCCAATGAAGGCTTCGCCGTCGTGGTGCGCTTCCTGCCCAGCTCGGGGGCGCGGATGACGGGCCGCCTTACGCTGACGGTCAGCGAAACCGTGCAGGGGACGCCGACACAGGGCACGTTGATCGTTAATCTGGCGGGTCTCGCGCCGGAGCTGGTCTTCAGCTACACCTTGCCGGGAGGCAATGCGGTGGCGATCGGCGACGGCGGGACGATCACGTTTCCTCCCACGCCCCTCGGCGCAGCGGCGGCGGCCGTGATCGCGATCCTCAATCGCGGCAGCGCGACGGGGACCGTCAGTTCGGTCAGCGCCTCGGGCGACGCCTTCGCCGTATCCGGCGTGCCCTTGCCGCCCATCAGCATCGAGGCCGGCCGCGAGGTCAGATTCAATCTGGAGTTCAAGCCCTCGCAGCGTGACGTGCAGACCGGGACGCTGCGCATCGAGTACGCGGCGCGCGTGGTGACGATCGCGCTGCGCGGTTCGGGTGCGGCGGCCTCCTTCCTTTATTACCTGGTCCGCGATTCGACCGAAACGCCGGTCGCGGCCGGCCAGCTCATCGCGCTGGGGGAAACAGCCATCGGGCAGCGAACGGTCGTGACCTTACGGGTGCGCAACACGGGCAACGCCGAGGCCGTCATCCAGACGATCAACGTGCTCGGCCCGGGCTATCAGCTCGCCGATTTGCCTTTTCTGCCCTTGAGCCTGGCCCCTGGGGCTTCGGTCACCTTCAGTCTGATCTTCGCGCCGGTCCAACCCGGGCCGGGGACGGGCCGGCTGCGCATCGGCAACGACACGTTCGACCTCACCGCAACCGGCCTGGGAGCGGCCTTGGAGTACACGGTGGCGATGGCCGGCGCCAGCACCAAGGTGACGCCTAACGGCTCGGTCTTGTTCAGCGCGCTGGCGGTGGGGCAGAGTTTCAGCGCTCGCTTCTTGGCGGCGAACACGGGCAATCAGGCGGCGGTCATCAGCGCGATCTTCGTCACAGGATCCGCGGCGTTCTCGCTCTCCGATTTGCCCGAGCTGCCGCTGACCCTGGATCCCGGGGCCACGGCTGCGTTCCTGATCAGGTTTGCCCCGACCACGGTGGGGGTGGCGCAGGCCGTCCTGCGGGTCGGCGGGCACAGCTTCGATCTGGTGGGCTCGGCGACCTCGCCCCTGCCGCTCCCTGCCGTCGCACTGGACGGCCCGCGCGGCCAGGCCCAGCCCATGCAGCAATTGGCGTATACCCTCTCGCTGGCCGAACCCTATCCCCTGAATCTGGCCGGCACCTTGACCCTCAACTTCAACTCCGAGGTCTTCGTCAACGACGCCACCGTGCAGTTCGCCACCGGCGGCCGGACGGTGAACTTCACCATCCCGGCGGGCGGCACACGTGCCGTGTTCCCGAACAATGAAACCACCATCCGCCTGCAAACCGGCACTGTCGCGGGGACCATCACGCTGACGCCGGCTTTTTACACCGAAACGGGTGTGAACCTGACGCCCGCTTCTCCGCCCACGGTCAGCCTGGCGATCAGCCAAGGCCCGCCCCAACTGGTCAGCGTGCAGGTCGGTACGCGGGCGCCCGACAGCTTTACGTTGTTGGTGACGGGCTACGCCACCAGCCGGTCGGTCTCCCAGATCGAGTTACAGGCCGTGGCCGCTCAGGGCGTGAACCTCACCAATCCCAGGTTGACCTTGAACGTGGAGGCAGCCTTCCTCTCCTGGTATCAGAACGCGCAATCGCAACAATACGGGAGCCTGTTCACGGCGATGGTGCCGGTTTCGATTCAGGGGACGACTCCCTCGGGCTCGTTGATCGAGGGGCTGCAATCGGTTTCGGTGACCTTGTCGAACGCGCTGGGCAGCTCGCAGGCAACCAGTGTGACGCTGCGCTGAAGTCGTACAGCGTTGGACATAGTAAACGCGAGTACCGTTACTTCCAAGTCTTGACACAGAGGCCTCCCGAGCTTACAATGTCTGTCGAAACAGGGAGAGCGTCCGTGCGTAACCGGATCTTCCCGATCCTGGCTGTTCTACCGATCGCGGGTGGTTTGTGTTGGGCGCAGTCCCGCGTGGCGACTGTCACCAGCAGGCAGCCCGTGAAGATCAACGGCATCACCACGCCATCCTCGGTGCCGACCCTGCCGGTTCTGTCCGGCAGCACCGTGAAGACGTCCGGCGCCCCGGCTACAGTAAGTACTTCGAGCGGCGCCAAGGTCACCGTGGGGGCTAACTCGCAGGCTACCATCAATAGCAACGGTGGCGTGGCCGGTGTGCAGTCCCTGGGGAATCCCAATCCACCGAATTTTCCGCCGCTAGGATGGAAACCGCCCGGACCCCCGCCTCCCGGGTGGGCTCCCCCCTCGATCAGTCGGTGGCGCAGGCAGCGCTAGAACAACGAGTTCTGCTAAGGAGGCACAATGTTGGGGCTGAGCGTACGCAGGGCCGCTTTGGCTGGTTTGGTCTTTTCCGCGCTGTTGATTGCCGGGCCGATCATGCAGGTCTACCCCTCGATCGCGCCCAATCCCTGGTATTCGCCGAGTTGGTATGACTATGCCCAGAACGCCATCGGCGCCCTCCAATCGGGGTCAAGTTCCTACGGCACGCCGGGCACGCCTGCCTACTATCAGCGGACCTATGTCTTTTATCCCGGCGACGTGGTAGTTACCGACTTCGAATCATGGAGGGGTCAAGCGCCGCCGCCCGCCGGCTACGAGGGCGAGTACGGCAACGCGGTGCTGTTCGGCCTGTACGTGAACGGCGGTGGGAGCACTTTCCGGCTGGCCGACCTTTGGTATTACGAGAATTTCTTCGGAAGCCCGGACTCGTTCAGCTTCGCCGGACAGGCGTACGGTTACGATCTGGTCGGTCATTACTACGGTCCTGACGGGATACCCGGCACCGCAGACGACGTTTGGTACGGCGAGGGGAACCCTGGCAGCGACTCGGTGCTGGTCAACCGCCTTTGGTTCGCAGGGCTGGGCGCTGCTTTCTCCGTTTCGGACCCTGCCGATCTGCCCTACGCCCTGTACTGGATCACTCAGCAGGAGTATCCCTTTGTTTGGGGCACTTACTTGCTCTGGATTGACGGCCAGCCGTTAAGCGCTAGCGCCCAGGCGAGCCTGATTCCGGAGCCGGCCACGCTGGCATTGGTCGGGCTGGGCCTCGCCGGCATGCTGCTGCTCCGCCGTCACCGCAGGGCCGTCTGATCGAGATCTTCTAAGATCTTCTAAGTGCGACCTCGGCGGCCCGGACCGCCGGCACTCTCCCGTGTCCCTCACCGGTTGCGGCCTGGTTATCCTCTCGCTTGCTCTCGGATACGCGATCCTGCGCGACGGAGGCGTAGAGCCGAGCGACTGGGGCGTCTCGCTCCTTGCGGCCGGGCTGTTTGGCGTCCTTCACTGGGCTCGGAGGAGGCCGTTGCTTCGGGAAGGCGCGGCCGCATGGCTGCCGGGGGCTCTCATTGCGCGGGTGATTCTCCAATTGATCCCGCTGCCCAGGGCGGCCGTTTGGTTGCTGGCGCCCGAGCGTGCTGCGGCGCTGGACGGGGCGGCTGCCGTCACCGGCGCCTGGAGCTGGGCCGCGCTGAGCGCCGTGCCGCGAGCGACCCTGGAGAAACTGATCGGCCTGGCGGGCTGCGTGCTGGTGTTCTGGCTGATCGCGGACCTGGCGGCTCGGCTCGAAGACCACCCTTGGGCGGTGGTTTGGCCTTTGCTGATCCTCGGGACGTTCGAGGCCGTGCTGGGCCTCGTGCAAGCGTACTCGGCCTACGCGCCGGGCAGCGAGCGCATCGCCACCGGAACCTACGTGAATCGCAACCATTACTGCGGCCTGCTCGAGTTGTGCTTGCCGTTCGCGCTGGTTTACGGGCTCGCGGTGCTGCTGCGGGGGCGCTCCCGACACGGCGTCAATCTGGGCGCCGTACTGCCGGCTTGCGGTCTCTTCAGCCTGGCAGCCGCCATTCTGCTGGCCGTCCTGCACTCGCTTTCGCGCATGGGGTTCGTGGCAGCCCTTGCGTCCTTGTTCGTCATGGGCGCGGCTGCGCTCGGCAGCGGCGAAGCGCCCGCCTGGCGGCGCAGGCTGGGGCCGGCGCTGATCGGGGCGCTCGTCGTCCTGGGGTTCGTGTTTCTGCCTCCCGACAAGCTCATCGAACGTTTCGGGCACATGGCCGCCACTGAAGAAATCTCCGCGGATACGCGCATTCAGATCTGGCGCGACACGCTGGCGCTGGTGCGGGCGCAGCCGGTACTGGGGTGCGGGCTGGGCGCTTACGAGTCCGCGCTCATGCGTCACAAGCTGGCCGCGCCCCTTTACACGGTGGACTTCGCGCACAACGATTACTTACAGTTGGCTGCCGAACTGGGCCTCCCCGGTGCGCTTCTGGTCCTGGCGCTGGCCTTGTATTTGTTGCGGTCGGCCTGGCGGGCGGCGCGTTACAGCCGCTGGAGCGAAGAGCGCTGGCGCGCATTGGGAGCGCTGGGCGGTCTTTCGGCGCTGGCGCTGCACAGCTTGGTGGATTTCAACCTTTACATCCCGGCTAACGCCATGGCGCTGGCTTGGGTCGCGGGCATCGCGACCGGGCGGGCGGACGTCACGGCTGCCGTTCGAGCCTGACGGCGTCCACCCAAACCACCCCGCGAATCTTGCTATCGAATTTGCGCGAAGGACGGCGGCAGATCTGAACCGCGGCGAGGCCGCTCTGCGAGTGGGCGAAGGTGGTCTCGAGCGTTCGCCAGTCGGTGGTTCCCATAACTTGCTCGGTCTCGGCAAGCTGGCGCCCGCCGGGCGCCGCCTCGCTGATGCGCAGGAACAGGCCCTGATCGGTAGTAAGTTGCTCGGAGCGGATACGGGCAGTCAAACGAAAACGCCCGGCCGGCAGATAAACGAGCTGGGTGACGTGGGAGTAATTCGGGTTGACGGTTCCCGCGAAGCTCAACCGCAGGCAGGTGCGGCCTTCGGCGGCCCGCGAGGAATCGCGCACCGCCTCTGCGCCCGCCAGGGGCTGGATTCGCCAGTCGAGCGGCGAGCCGGTCAGTTGGCTTTCAAAGCCGCCGTTGTAAATCAGGTTGCGCTCCGGGTACTCCCCCGCGCGCGGCCCCAGCCAGGCGACCCATGCGCGGAGCGCCTGCTCGTGCCGGCCGTGGCGGAGGAGCAGATCGAGGTAGGCCGCGGCCAGCTCGTCTTCCGCCAGGCCGTGCTCGCGCAGCGAGGCCCACGCCGCAGTCGCATGTTCCACGTTGCCGCTATCCAGCAGGAAGCGGAAATGCGAGCGCGCCGCGCGGGGATTGCGCGCCAGAGGCGGCAGCAACTCGGCGATGGGGATCAGCCGGTCGCAGTAATAGAAAATGATCGCGTCGTAATCCGGGATCAGTTCCATGATGTGGAGCATCAGGGGCAGGGCGGCCCGGGCCTCCCCGGCGCGGATATGGAAGGCGGCCGCCCGCATCAGCACGGGCGGGATGTTGGGTCCCAGCTCCGCGGCGCGCCGGAAGCAGGAACGCGCTTCAGCAAAGCGTCCGGATTCGGCGAGGGCCTCGCCCAGATCCGACCAATGGTAGGGATTGGCGGGATCGGCGGCGAGCAGGCTGCGTGCGAGCCCTGCCGCTTGCTCAGCGGACTGCGCGGTGAGGTCGGGAAAAGTCGGAGCTGGTCGGGCGAGGAGCCAGAGACCGCCTACGGCGGCCGTCAGAGCCGCCGGCATTCCGAAAGGCGCCTGCACGATGCGCACTTACCGACCTCCGCTGATATTTTAGCGTTTTCACCCTCGAATTGGGGGTTGAAAAGGGAGAAAAGTAGGGATAGAGTGTACGACGGGTGCGAGTAACACGCCGGTGAATCGTAGGACAGCGTCTTACGCCGTCTTCGCTGGTTGTGCCGGCCAAACGTAGGATCGAAAGCATGGAGGTCGAGATGGCGAACAGGCAATCGAAGTGGGTGGGCCTCATACCTCTGGCGGTAGCGGCAGCGGCAGGGATTCTGCTCGTGACGGCGGAAGCGCCGGGACAGGGCGCGCTGCCCGGGCGCTTTCCGATCGTCCGCGACTGGAGTCATCGCTACGTAGTCTATACGAACGCTTCGTTCCGTGCGGCCACGCTCGGCCAGTTGCAGCGCGACCCGCGGCTGCTTGCCGCCTGGGCGCAGCGCAACCTGGTCGGCGCTTTGGCTTCCGCCTCAGCGCCGAGCCGGCAGCCATGGCGGCGGACGCCGACCATGAAGCGCGACTGGGCGGTATCGCTGGGGAACAACGTAGATACTAGCACTCCATTACCGCTAGAGCAGTTCCCCGCGATGTGGGGCGCTGATATCACGAACCCAAACTGTTCAGGCGACTTCGTGGTGTTCGGCATCCGGGCGGACTCCTCTACCGGTCAGGCCAATATCGTGGCGTTCAATAATCTTTACACGGGATGCTCAGGCACGGTGCCGAGCGTGATGTGGGCATACTATATCGGTGACACTGATACGACTCCGGACGTGATCAGAACTTCACCCGTACTTTCCTTGAACGGCCAAGAGGTGGCCTTCGTCGAGAACCGGGACCGAGGTGGTGGCGGGTCATACTTTCACGTGCTGAAATGGGTGCCGGGACAGGGTACAATCGGGAACCCCGCGACGCCAGGCAACGGTGGCTCCTGGGTGCGCAGCGTGCGATATTCGGCGGGCGACGGCAACCGGCGCTCGTCGCCTTTCGTGGATTACTGGCATAACGTCGCGTTCGTCGGGGCGAACAACGGTGTCCTGTACGCGATCGGCCCGGTGTTCGGGCAATCCAGCCAGACAGCCTTGAGCGTGCTGGGTTCGGTAACCGTGAAATCAGCCGGGGCGTATCTCACCAGCCCGGTGATGGACCCGGGGCAGAATCGTTTGTTCATCTCCGACGGCACCACGCTGTACTCGTACACCGTGACGTACAGCAACGGCAGCGTCAATTTCAGCCTTTCAGGGTCGTTGCAGATCAGCACCGACACCGAAGCAGTCCAGGATTCCGCCTTGGTGGATATCGACCGCCAACGGGTGTTCTGGTTCGCTCGGCAGACCGGGTCGGGCGGTCTGACTGGCGCCCGAGTGATCGAGACCGACTACGGCCTCGGCAACGTGCAGAGCGCGCAAATTGGCGAAGACTCCACGACCGTGATCCGCAGCGGAGCGTTCGACGATGCGCACTACTCGAACAGCCAGGCGGGACAACTGCATGTTTGCGGGAAGGCGAGCGGTCAGCCCCGACTCTACACCTTCGGATTCCAGAACGGCCTCTGGCAGACGAACCCGACCGTGAATACCATCGCCACCAATACAGGCGAGTGCTCGCCGCTGACCACGTTCAAGTCCGACACCCAAGACCGTCTGTTCTTAGGTTTCAGCGCGAGCGACCAGATCCAGATGTGGAACATCCCCATCACAAGTTCGGGGGACGTACCGGATGCCACCGCATCGGGCTACAACGGGGGCTCGGCCGGCATCATCGTGGACAACCGCGCCTCGCAATCAGATTACAACAACATCTACTTCCAGACGCCGCTCGCATCAACCGCATGCGGCAACACGGTCTGCGCCGTTAAGCTCACGCAGAGCGGTTTGCAATAGAATCAAGCTAAGGAGGCCGACCAGTCATGGCCACCGAGAAGCAGTCAACCACCCCGAAGACCCCTGCCCAAGTGCGACGACCTTACCAGAAGCCGGGCTTCCGCTCGGAGCAGGTCTTCGAAACCGCCGCGGTCCGGTGCGGAAAGACCCACCCTCGTTACGCGCAGTGCAAGCGGGCGAAGAAAACATCTTGACGGCTTGATCCCCCTTCTGGCCGCCACCTGACGTCCTTCAGTCCCGTGGCCGACCTCGCCTGCACTCAAGCAGCAGCTCCATCACTGAATCCGCCTGGTGGGGGGAGCCTCCGTGTTCTCGGCGGCAGCATGTTCCCCGCCTTGCGGCCCGGCGACCAGCTCACGATCGAACCGATCAGCTCGGTAAGCCTTCAGCTCGGGGACCTGGTCGCTTTCATCGGGCCCGACGGGCGACTCTGCACGCACCGGGTGGTCGGCTTCGATGCCGGCCATCCCGTGACGCGGGGCGATGCCGCGCCCGCTCCCGACGGTCCGCTCGCACCCCATCAGCTCGTGGGGATCGTCAGCCGCGTTCAGCGCGCAGCAAGATCGTTCGCGCCGCCCCGCATCCCGCCCCTCTGGGAGCGCGCCATCGCCGCCCTGTGCAGGCGCTCGGACTTGTTCCATCGCTTCGTACTTCGCCTGTGGGCACTGCGCAGGAAGCTCGGATGAACCGCGGCGACCGGCGCCGCATGGTCATCGAAATCGGCGGCCTCGCGATCGCGCTCGACTGCGCCGAGGCCGGATTCGTCCGGCTGATCGAAGAAAACTACGCGGGCTTCCT
Source organism: Solibacteraceae bacterium (assembly GCA_037444625.1). Classification (GTDB taxonomy): domain Bacteria; phylum Acidobacteriota; class Terriglobia; order Bryobacterales; family Bryobacteraceae; genus DTHT01. The sequence continues at coordinate 55,269 of JBBIMA010000016.1, read as the reverse complement.
GGCTCCGTCGGACGCTCCGGCGGCTTGCGAGTTCACAATCGAGCTTGCGCCGCCCCGCCAGGTGAACCCCGACGACGACGTCCAGGTCAGCTTTGCCGACGGCCGGTGGTGCGTCCGCCGCGGGGATTTCGAAGCCCAGTACGAACCCTGCTCGGGCCGGGGATGGGTCCGGCACACGGCGAATCCATACTCCGTCGACACCTTGCTCCGCATCGTGCACACGCTGCTGCTGGCCCCAGAGGGCGGATTCTTGATTCACGCGGCGGGCGCCATCCGGAACGGCCGGGCGTTGATCTTCGCGGGAGTTTCGGGCGCGGGCAAGACGACCATATGCCGGTTGGCGCCGCCGGACGTCATCCTGTTGAGCGACGAGATCTGCTACGTGCGCCGGCAGAATGGTGGCTACGTGGTGCACGGCACGCCGTTCGCGGGAGAACTGGGCATTCCGGGCGTGAAGGTGTCTGCGCCGGCGGGTGCTGTCTACCTGCCGGCGCGCGGAGAGACCCACGCGCTGAAGCCGCTGAAGCCCGCCGAGGCCGCCCGCGAACTGTTGCGCTGCATCCTGTTTTTCGCCGACGATCGAGAGCTGGCGGCCAACGTCTTTGCCTCGGCCTGCGATTTCGTGAGCCGCACCCCGGCTTACCGGCTGGAATTCCGGCCTGAGCCGAGCGTTTGGGAGTTCCTGAGATGAGCGAGCTTTACCCCGCACGCAGTCCCGCCACGGCGTGGCGGCGCCTGGAGGACGAAGTCATCGTCATGGCCGCACAGGATTCGACGCTGTTCACGCTGAACGAGGTGGCGGCGCTGATCTGGGAGGCCGCTGACGGACAGACGGCGCTGGCGACGATCGTCCGCGATCGCGTTTGCGCTGAATACGAGGTGGATTTCGAGCAGGCCTACCGGGACGCCGAAGAACTGGTGCAGGCCCTCGCAGGGCACGGCATCCTGATGGTTTCGGAAAGTCCGCTCGAGCCGGCGCAGTCATGAGCGCGCTGATGGATCACATCACCCGCAAGGCGCTGGCGTCGGGAATCCCGCTCAGCGTGCATCTGGACGTGACCTGGCGGTGCAACCTGAACTGCCTACACTGTTATCTGACCGAGCGCGAGGGCCATGAGCTGACCGGGGAGCCGATCTCCGGTTTGCTCGAGGAGCTGGCCTCGTGCGGCACGCTGTTTCTGGTATTGAGCGGCGGCGAGGTCTTCCTGCGCCGGGACTTCCTTGAGATCGTGGAACGGGCGCGGGAGCTGGCCTTCAGCGTGAGGATCAAGACCAACGGTACGCTCGTGGATGAAAAGGCCGCGCGCAAGCTGGCCGGTCTTCACGTGGCCGGCGTGGAGGTTTCGCTTTATTCGCATCGGCCCGAGGTGCACGACGCCGTGACCGGAGCGGCCGGTTCCTTCGTGCGCACAGTGGAAGCGGTCCAGCGACTGGTGGCGCACGGGGTCAAGGCGCGAATCGTGCAGATTCTGATGCGGCCTGCCGGGGACGAATACAGGCAGGTCCGCGAGCTGGCGGCGAAGCTCGGCGCCGAATACAGCCTGGATCCCACGGTGACGCCGCGCCTGAACGGTGAACGCGGCGTAACCGGGCTGAACGTGCCGCACGCGCTGTGGCGGCAGGTCTTCGAAGATCCCGAATTGAGGGGAGGCGCACCCGAGCACTGTCCGGCCTCGCCTGAGTCGGAGTCGGCTCCGGAACTGGACTCGCTGCCTTGCAGCGCCGGACACACCTCCTGCTACGTTTCACCGACCGGTGACGTTTACCCTTGCGTCCAGTTTCCGCTCCTACTGGGCAACGTCAACGAACGCCCGTTCCGCGAGATCTGGCAGGATTCGCCCGCGGCGCGACGCCTGCGTGCGATTCGGACGGCGGATCTTCCCGTCTGCCGGAGCTGCGAGCTGTTGAGCGCATGTTCGCGCTGTCCCGGGCTGGCTTATATGGAAGGTGACCTCCTGGGCCCTTCACGCCTGAACTGCGAGCAAGCGTTTGCCCGGACGGGGCGGCGTCCGGCGCCGCTGGCGGAGTAGCCGTGAAGCTGTCGCCTGGAGAGCTGAGTCCGGAGCTGGAGTTGCTGGCGGCCTTGGTGCGCCCGGCGCCCGATCCGGGCTCATTGCAGCGGCTGGCGGGCGCCACCGGAGACTGGCAGGCGGTGATCGCCGAAGCGGAGCGGCACGGGGTTGCGCCGCTGGCCGGCCGGCGGCTGCGCGAGCACGCTCGGGACTGCGTGCCCGCGGCGGTCTTGGATCGCCTGCGCCGGCGGCTTCGGTGGAATGCGGCGCGCAACCTCCTCCTTTTGCATGAACTGGATGCGCTACAGGAAGCTTTGCAGTGGCGCGGAGTCCGGATCATCCCGTTGCGCGGTCCCGTGCTGGCGGCCGCGGTCTACGGGGATCCCGCCTTGAGAGAGTGCGTCGATCTGGACATCTTGGTCCGGCGCGACGATCTGGAGGTCGTTTGCGAGGCCCTACGGGCGCGCGGGTTTCGTCCGGTGCGGGAGCTGAATCCGGAGCAGCGGACCTTAGAGCTCCGCGAAGCCTGCGAAGTATGCTACGGGCGCGAGGACGGTCTGTACATCGAACCCCACTGGGAACTGATGCCGACGACTTACCCCTGGGGTTTCCGCGCCGAGGCCGTCTGGGAGCGGGCGCGGCCGGTCGAGTTCGATGGGCGGCGCATGCTCCAGCCGTCGGCCGAACACTCGTTCCTGTTGCTGTGCGTCCATGCCGCCAAGCACGGTTGGGACAATCTGCGGGCGGTTACCGATGTTGCCTGGCTCCTCCATGGCCGGCAGGTGGATGCCGGCGAGGTGCGCGAGCTGGCCGAGCGGGCGCGCTGCCTGCGTGCGGTCCTGGTATCGTGCGCCCTGGCAGCGGCCTTGCTGGGGGTCGAGCTGCCCCGCGAACTGGACGGCGCCGGCGCTGGGGATGACGCATTGTGCCGCCGGGTGCTGGGTGACTGGCTCCGGACTGCGCCGGAGAGGTTGAGTTTGCGCGACTGGACGCTTCGCTGGCGCCTGCTCGAGGATCCGCGGGACAAGCTGCGTTTTGCCTTCCGGGCTTTGCTGGCGCCCGGCGTGAACGACCTCGATCTGGTGCGCCTGCCCCGCCCATTCTTCCCCCTCTACTATCCCCTCCACGCGGCGCGGATAGCGGTCAACTACGGCCTCCGACCGCTGCTGCGCCGACTGGCCCGAGGCTGAGCAGGAGGCTTCGGGCCTGCCGGCCCCGATCCGCACGGTAAGTCTTGCCCGGCGCCGGTCCGGGCGGCCGGTACCAGACCGCTCGCGCGATTCGGGCTCAGTCCCCGCAGGGCCGGACCGTCTCGCGATCCACCTCGGCGGCTACGGCGCGTTGCAGGATCTCCACGCCCACCACCACCCGCCAGGCGCCTTTGAATCGGAGGAGGATGCCCTCAACCCCTTGCAGCGGGCCTCGTTCGATCCGCACCCGCTGCCCCTCGCGCAGGAAAGGCCAGGGTTCGATCGGCAGCTTCGAACCCACCATGACTTGCAGGGACTCGATTTCCTCGTCGCGCACCGGCGCCGGGCGGCGGTTGAAGCTCACGATCGAGCGCACGCCGGGCGTCCTGAGAAGGCGCAGGCGCCGGGCGTCGTCGAAGCGGGCGAATACGTAGGTCGGAAACAGTGGCAGTTCCAGCACCTTTACCCGGTCCGACCACTGCCGGCGACTGCGATAAAGGGGCAGGAAGGTCTCAAAGCTGTTGTATGAGAGCGCCTGGGCCACCGCCTTCTCGTGCTGATGACGGACCTGCACCGCGTACCAGCGCGAAACAGGCGGCTCGGTTGAAAGCGAGGGTTGGACGGCTAAATAGGCCGGCTGCGATGTGAACGAATCCACAAAATCAAGGTCACCCACGGCCGCAACTCCGCGCAGCAGTTGCAAATTTGTGTACCGCCCTCGGCTGAAGAGCGGTATTCTTGGCCGACCGCCGCCGCCACTGGTCAGGGCTTGCCGTACCCCGACCGGGGCAAACGATCACCCCCTCCCGTGGGGAATGATGCCCGCGGGTTAGGGACGATCACCCGCCAATATAAGGTATTTCGGCCGCTATGTCCAGAGAAAAATCAACCGCATTCTCAGGTGCTTACGCCGCCGAGCCGACCTCCCGTTTCCAGGATCGCAGCTCGCTTCTCCGCCCGCCCACCAGGGATCCCGGCCGGCGCAGCGGGCGCCGCCAATGCCGTCGCAATTGCGGCTGCGCCCGACAGTGATCCGCGCAGCGCATGGCCAACGGCCGGGATGTTCGCGCGTCATGCGGAGGTACGGACGGAAAGTGTCATGATCCGATTTGACAGAATTTAGCGGGCCAGGGCAGACTTGAAGCGGGGATAGCTTATTTCCGAGGTCTGACTTTGATGGCTCAAGATCCGGGGACTGACGGAATTCGCCGGCTGCTGAAGCGGTTGGACCGGATCCTGCGGCGGGCGAAACCCTTCGCGGCCCGTCTGCCCGAGATGGCCGCTCTCAAGGAGGAAGGCGACCGGCTTTGCTTTCAGCCTGAGACGGCTGCCGACCCGGATCGCTACCAGCATTGCCGCCAGACGGTGGAGGATTTTTATCGCCGCTGGGCGGAAGCCGTCGGCAACGAGGCCCGCGCCATTTTGGAGGAATGCCGCAGGCTTCTGCCGGTGGATGACATTCACTGGCGCCTCCAGGCCATTCGGCTCAGGCCCGTGCTGGGGACCATCGAGCATCTGACAGAGGTCCGCAAGAAACTGGAGGGACTCATGCCTGGAGCGGCGCCCGTCGCTCAAACGCCGGAGCAGGGGCGGGTTGGCACTGGTTCCAGGCAAGGATCGCCGGAAGCAGGAGGTCCACCGGCCGGCACGACTTCGCAAAGCGGGCCGCTGCCGCCGGGACCCCTCTGGGTGACGCCGAGGGAGTACGCTCGTCGGTTTGGGATTGCCGAGCAGACGCTGGCCAACTGGCGGTATCAGGACAGGAAGCTGGGTCGCACTGAAGCGCGGCCGGGCTATCCGCAATACAAGCGCGTGGGGCGGTCGGTGCGCTACCGGCTCGAACCCGAGCTGATATCGCCCTGGCAGCGGCCGGTGGGGGACAAGGAGTGCAAATGAGCCGGACTCGGTTTCGGGCCACTGGGCGCGGTCCGGCCGGCCGCGTGGAACAGACGGGTTTGGCCAGGGAACTGGCGCCGCCGGCTGCTCCCTCTGGTCCCCCAGACGGGGCTGCTCGGGGGAAGCGGCCGGCAGTATGCAAAATCGTTAACAAAACCGCTGATGTCGGGGAATTTTGTTGTCTGTAAGTGATTGATTCTAAAGCTGAGCCACCCGCCGGGATCGAACCGGCGACCTGCTGATTACGAATCAGCCGCTCTGCCAGCTGAGCTAGGGTGGCGCCTTCCACCGCTATTATACACTAGCCCCTGATGAAGGCTTGTCTCCCGGCTGATTCTTACCCCAGCCGGCGCACTTTCCTCGCCGGCTTCACCGCTTCCGCCGCTCCGGCGACCGCGGCCCCGAGGTTCAACGTGCTGCTGGTGGCCGTGGACGATCTGCGCCCCGAACTGGGTTGCTACGGCAACCCTCTGATCCGCACGCCTCACATGGACCGCCTGGCCGCACGCGGCGTGCGTTTCGAACGCGCTTACTGCCAATACCCGCTCTGCAATCCGTCGCGCACCTCTTTGCTTACCGGCCGCTATCCCACCACCACGGGCGTGCTCGACAACCTGCGCTATTTCCGCGACCGGTTCCCCGACTGGGTCACCTTGCCCCAACTGTTCCGCCGCCACGGCTACATCGCCGCGCGAACCGGGAAAATCTTCCACGGCGTCATTGACGATGCTCCCTCTTGGGACGAAGGCGGCGAGCCGGTGCGCCGCCGCCAGGCGCCCAGCGCGGAGGAGCGGGCCCGGCAAGCACGCAACTCCGATCGCTGGGAAGCCCTCGAGGGCGAGGGCGAAGACCAACCCGATTACCGGACCGCCGAGCGCGCCATCCAGTTGCTGGAAAAATACAAGGACCGGCCCTTCTTCCTGGGCGTCGGCTTCGTCAAACCGCACAGCCCGCTGGTCGCACCCAGAAAATACTTCGATCTTTACGATCCCGCGCGAATCCCGCTGCCCAAGGATTTCGCGCCCCGCCCCACCAGGGCTCCGGGCGTTCCGCCGGCCGCCCTGCCCGAGCGTAACGGCGACCTGTTTATCGGGCGCGACGCCACGCCCACGGCGGCGCGCGAAATGATCCGCGCTTACTTCGCTTGCGTGTCCTTCATGGATGCGCAACTGGGCCGGGTGCTGGCCCGCCTGGAGTCGCTGGGACTGGCTGATCGCACCGTGGTGGTACTGTTCGGCGACCACGGCTATCATCTGGGCGAGAAAGGCAAGTGGTCCAAGCACAACTCGCTGTACGAGGTGGCGACGCGCGTGCCTTTGCTGATCGCCGCTCCCGGGGCGGCGCGCCCCGGCGCCGTCTGCCCGCGCACCGTCGAGTTGGTGGATCTTTACCCGACCCTGGCCGAGCTGTGCGGCCTGCCCGCACCGCCGGAGTTGGAAGGCCGGAGCCTGGTCGCTCTACTCCGCAATCCGCGGGGGCCCTGGAACCAGCCCGCCTACACCGTGACGCTGCGCGGGAAGATCTTCGGCCGTGCGGTTCGCAACGAACGCTATCGCTACGTCGAGTGGGACGCCGAAGGGGCCCAAGCCGAGCTCTACGATCACCGCACCGATCCCGACGAGCGCCGGAATCTTGCCGCCCGCCCGGAGTACGCGCGCCTGCGGCGGGAGCTGCGGGAGCTGCTGCGCCGTTTGCCTGCCGCTCCCCCGTAGCCCCGCCCCGCCGCCGGCCGATGTATCATGCCGGAGGGCGCCCCTAGCTCTCAGCCTATGCAGCGAACCATCAGCTTCACCCTGAACGGCAAACCGGTCCGGGTCCTCACCGATGACCAGCGCATGCTGCTTTGGGTCCTGCGCTGCGACCTGGGCCTGACGGGAACCAAGTTCGGCTGCGGCGCCGCCCTCTGCGGCGCCTGTACGGTCATCGTCGAGCGGGAGGCGGTCCGCTCCTGCGCCACGCCCGTGGGGACGGTGGCCGGCAAGCGCGTCGTCACCATCGAGGGACTGGCGCGCGACGGCCGCCTGCATCCCCTCCAGGAGGCTTTCCTCGAACGCCATGCCTTCCAGTGCGGCTTCTGCACCCCGGGCATGATCATGAACGCTTACGCGCTGCTGTTGCGCTCGCCCCGGCCCACGCGCGAAGAAATCCTGCGCGCCATGGAGGACAACCTCTGCCGCTGCGGCTCGCACCCGCGCATCGTGCAGGCCATCGAAGAGGCGGCCGCCAAGGGAGGCGCGCGATGAAGTCCGATCCGCACGGACTCGACCGCCGGGAGTTCCTGGCCGGTTCGGGCCTGTTCATTCTTATTCCGCTCGAAGAGCTGCTGCCCGCACAGGAGCCGGCGCGCCTGCCCGCCCGCCCCGGCTATCCCAGCGATCCCAACGCTTACCTGCGCATCGGCCCCGACGGGCGGGTCACCTGCCTGGTCGGCAAGGTCGAGCTGGGACAGGGCTCGACGACCGCGCTGGCTCAGCTTCTGGCCGATGAACTCGACGTGGCCCTCGAGGCGGTGGACATGATCATGGGCGACACCGACCAATGCCCCTGGGATATGGGCACCTTCGGTTCGCTCAGCATCCGCCAGTTCGGCCCGGTGCTGCGCGCCGCCGGCGCCCAGGCGCGGGCGGCCCTGCTGGCCATGGCCGCCGAGCGGCTGGCGGCGCCCCTGGAACGGCTCGAAGTCAACGGCGGGGTGATCGCCGACCGGGCGGACGCCGACCGGCGCGTCAGCTACGCCGAATTGGTTCAAGGCAAACGCATCGAGCGCCGCCTGGAGAACGTCCCCCTCAAACCCCCTTCCGCCCTGCGCGTCGTCGGTCGCTCGCCCAGGCGCAAGGACGCGCTCGATAAGGTCACCGGCCGGGCCCGTTACGCGGGCGACATCCTGCTGCCCGGGATGCTCCACGCCCGCATCCTTCGGCCGCCCGCGCACGGTGCCGTCCTCAAGCAGCTGGACGTCTCCGCGGCCGAGAAAACGCCCGGCGCGCGTCTGGTGCGGGACGGTGATCTGGTGGCCGTGCTGCACGAACGCCGCGATCTGGCCGAACAGGCCCTCCAGGCCATTCAGGCCCGCTTCGAACGGCCGCCGGCGGAAGTGGACGAGGACACGATTTTCGATCACCTGCTGAAGTTCGCGCCGCCGGCGCGCGTGGTGCACGAGGCGGGCGACCTCGCGCAAGGTGAGAAGCTTTCCGCCGCCATCCTCGAGGCGCGCTACTTGAACGGCTACGTAGCCCACGCCGCCCTGGAGACCCATTCGGCCACGGCCCGGATCGAGGGCGGGAAGGTGACGGTCTGGGCGGGCACCCAGACCCCCTTCCCCTTGAAGCAGCAGATCGCCCAGGCGCTGAACGTGCCGGCCGAGAACGTGCGGGTCATCACGACCTACGTGGGCGGCGGCTTCGGCGGCAAGAGCGCCTCGCGCCAGGCGATCGAGGCGGCCCGCCTGGCCAGGCTCACCGGACGGCCCGTGCAGGTGGTTTGGGATCGCGCCGAGGAGTTCTTCTATGACACCTTCCGCCCGGCGGCGGTGGTGCGCGTGCGGGCCGGCCTGGACGGCGGGGGCAGGATCGTGCTCTGGGATTTCCAGGTCTGCGGGGCGGGGGATCGCGAGGCGCGGCAATTCTACGACATTCCGCACCAACGCACCACCTCGGCGGGGGGCTGGAGCGGCGGCAATCCCGCGGGGATGCATCCCTTCGCGGTGGGTCCCTGGCGAGCGCCCTCGGTCAACACCAACACCTTCGCCCGCGAATCGCACATAGACGCGCTGGCGGCGCGGGCGGGGGCCGATCCGGTCGAGTTCCGCCTGCGGCACCTGAGCGACGCGCGCATGCGGCGGGTGCTCGAGGCGGCGGCTGCGCGCTTCGGCTGGAAGCCGGCCCGGGCGCCCAGCGGGCGCGGCGTGGGCGTTTCGTGCGCCCTGTACCTGGGGACCTACGTGGCGATGGCGGCGGAAGTGTCCCTCGAGCGCACCACCGGGCGAGTCCAGGTGCGGCGCGTGGTCTGCGCCCAGGACCAGGGTCTGGTGGTCAATCCCGACGGCTCGCGCCAGCAGATGGAAGGCAGCATCATGATGGGCCTGGGCTATGCGCTCAGCGAAGAGGTACGCTTCCGCGGCGGCGAGGTGCTGGAGCGCAACTTCGACACCTACCGCATCCCCCGCTTCTCCTGGATGCCGCGCATCGAAACCGTGCTGATTGACAACCCCGAAGCGCCCGCCTCCGGCTGCGGCGAGCCGCCCATCGTCAACCTGGGCGCGGTGCTGGCCAACGCCGTCTTCGACGCCGTGGGCGCGCGCCTGCTGCGCCTGCCGATGACTCCCGAGCGCATCCTGGCGGCTCTGAACGCCGTCGGCCGCTGAGCCGGCCGCTCCGCTCAGCGCACCAGCCGCTGCAAGGTCAGGAAGGTCAGCCGCTGCTGGCTTTCCTGGCGCGCCATCGGGGAGTAGTAGTAAGTGAGCGACGCCTTGACGGTGGCCGGGACGCCCGCCGCCAGTGGAAACAGGAAGACCTCCGTACGTTTCTCTCCCGCCGCCAGGCGAGTATCCGACAGCAGCTTCGCGGCCTTCACAAACACCAGATGCTCCAGGGTCAGCGGGCGGCCTTGGGCGTCGGCCGTCAGGCGGCGATAGATCCGCTCCTCCTCCAAGCGGCGCCCGTCATAAGCCTCCATGCTCACGGCAAGCCGCAAATGGCGCAGCGGCGAGCCGGTCGGCACGCGATGGCCCGCCAGGCGGTTGGCCACCTGGACGGTGACCTTCAACTGATCGCCCTCCCGGGCGGCCAGCAGGCGGGCCGTGATGGTCCGCGTCAACTGCTCGATCGAGTGGCTGCCGGGCATCAGGTGCAGGTTGACGCGCGCCTCGCGCGCCCTCCGGATGCGCGGATCCACCACCTCGCCGGCCACCCGGTCCATGTGGCAGGCCTGACACGGCTGCCCGGCGCCCGCCGCCTGAGTCGCACGCCACTCGCTGAAGGTGGTGAGCACCGGGAAACCCAAGGCGTTGTTGTACTCGTGACAGGGCGCACAGGCCAGGGCCGAGGTGTGCAAGGGCGAATACTCGACGCCGTGCTCGCCTGACACCGCGTCTTTGAGCGGCCCGCTTTTCACTGGCGAGAACTCGATCCGCGCCCGGGGATTGCCGGGCGCCAACGCGACTTCGCGCATCGAGTGGCAGTATTCGCAAGTGACCCCCTCCCAGCTCACCTTCTGGCGCAGCGCCAGATCCCCCGTACGCACCGCCACCGGAGCGTGGCACCCCAGGCAGAGCTTGCGGCTCTGCGGCCCGAAATCCTGTTCGGCCAGTTCGAGGGCATCCTGGAAAAGCCGGCTCTCCATGGCGCGGGCGTGCGCCGACTGTTTCCAGGCCTCGTGAATGGCGCGGTGGCAACGGCCGCAATACTCGGCCGTGCTCGGCGGCTCGCCCGCCAGACAAAGTCCGGCCAGCGCCTCCCAAACCAGCCAGCCCAACGAACCCGATTTCATGGCCGCCCCGCAGGCGGGCGCTCGAGCGCTCGGATCCTCAGCCACAGCCCGGCCAGCGTCAGGGCGATGGCCGCCAGCGAGACCGCCAGGCCCCAGCGGCGAAAATCGCGTTCCCGCAAGGCGTCCTGCCCGGCGCGATAGGTTTGGGCCGCGATCGCCAGGCCCTCCCGGGCCCGGGCGGCCACCTCCGCCAGGCGCGCCGTGTGCACCGCCACCCGAGCCTTCACCAGCGCCTCGCGCCCCTCCTGCTGGCGGGCCTGCGCCTCGGAGACCTCCATGCCGTCGCGCGCTGCTTGGGCCAGGATGGCGTCCGAGCGGTCCAGTTCGGTATTGAGGCTGCGAATCAAGCGGGCCATTTCGGCCGCCGCGGCCGCGCCGGGCGAGCCCGCCTGGTGGCACTGGACGCAGACCGAGCGCGGCCCGGCCAGCAACTCGACCGAGGGCCGCCTCACCCTGTGGTGATCATGGCAGACCGAACAGCCTCCCCGGCCCAGGGCGGCGAAGACCGGCTGGTGCGGGCTCTGCCGATACAGGTCCTCCAACAGGGCGTGGCAGGAGCCGCAGACGGCCGCCACCGAGGACACCTGCGGCGGTGTAGCCCCGTGGTTGCCGTGGCAAGAGGCGCAACTGGGGGCGGAGGGGTCGCGCCGCTTGGCCAGAGCCTCCCAGTGCACGCTCTGGCGGTACTCCTCGAATTGGTTGGTGGGCAGCCTGTAGCGGGCCATGTAGGCGGCGTCGGCGTGACAGCGGGCGCAGGTCGCAGGCAGCTTGAGCGGATGCACGGGCGATTCGGCGTCGCGCACCTCGCGGATCCCATGCACGCCGTGGCAATCCACGCAGTTGGCCGCGGCCGCGTCCCCGGCCGCCCAGCGCTTGCCGTGCACGCTGGTCAAGTATTGGGAGAACTGGTCCACGCGCTGCTGCGGGCGGAACTTGTGGATCAGGCGGGCGTCGCTATGACAGCGCGCGCAGAGGCGGGGAACCTGAAGGCGGCTGATCTTGCCCAGAAAGCCGCGGGCGCGGCTCATCGAGAGGGCGGGATCGTCCTGAGCGGGGTCGCCGCCGTGGCAGTCGGCGCAGCCGAAGCCCCGGTGGGCGTGGACGTCCCGGGCAAACGCGGCGGCCGGGGCGCCCAGCGGGCCTTCCAGGGCGCTGTGGCAGTCGCGACAGGAATCTGCGGCCAGCAAGGCGGGAAACAGCGCCGGCAACCAGACAAGCCTTCGGCTCATTTGAAGTACCCCAACAGGGAGAAAGTGGACAGCCAGGCGATCAGCAGGACCCCCGCCCCGGTCAGCAGCCGCGTGCGCTCCCGTCCCTGACGGTCCACCGCCCAGAAGGGCAGGGCCGTCCACCAGATCGCCAGCAGGCCGAAGCCGATCAGGCCCGCCTGCTCCCCTTCCAGCACCCAGACGTGGCTGGGCAGCAGCTTCAGAGTGTAGAACGGCGCCAGGAAATACCACTCCGGCCGGATGCCCGCCGGGGCGGGCGCGAACGGGTCGGCCTTCTCGCCCAAGGGCCAGGGGAACAGCGCCGCCAGCACGCCCAGCACAGCCAGCGCGCCGTACCAGGCCATCAGTTCGCGCAGCAGGAAGTTCGGCGCGAAGGGCATCTGCGGGATCGGCGCTCCCTGGCGGCGGTTGCGCTCCTCGATCCAGGGCGGCGTGCTGATGCCGAAGCGCTGGACCAAAGCCAGATGCAGAGCCAGAAACGCAGTGGTCAGCGCGGGCAGCACCGCCACGTGGAAGCCGAAGAAGCGCGTCAGAGTAGCCCCGGTCACATCGTCGCCGCCGCGCAGGAATCGCGCCAGGGCCGGGCCGACTACGGGCGTGGCGGCCGCCAGGTCGGCCCCCACCTTGGTGGCGAAGTAAGAGATCGTGTTCCAAGGCAGCAGGTAGCCGCTGAAGCCGAAGCCCAGCGACAGGCCCAGCAGCACGATGCCGCTCAGCCAGGTCAGCTCCCGCGGGCTGCGCCAGCCGCGCAGGAAAACCACGCTGAACATGTGCACGAAGGCCGTGAAAATCATCAGGTTGGCCGACCAACTGTGAATCGAGCGGATCAGCCACCCGAACTGCACTCGGGTGACGATGAACTGGACGCTCTCGTAGGCCTCGGTGGCCGTCGGACGGTAGTAAAGCAGCAGCAGGATCCCGGTCAGTACCTGGATCGCAAACAGGAACAGCGTCATGCCCCCGAAGTAGTACCAGATGGTCCCCGAGTGCACCGGTACGGTCTTGTGGGCGATGAACTCGCGGATCCGATCGGCGCCGAGGCGTTCCTCGAACCAGCCGGCCAGGCGACGGGCGACGCGCGGGGTTTCGGTCACTGGCATCGCGGCATCCTCCCGTCAGGCGCGCCGGGAGATGACAACCTCCTGGCCGCGGAGCCGCACTACGAACTCCTCCAGTGGCCGGGGCGGCGGCCCGGAGACCACCTTGCCGTTCAGGTCGTAAAAGCCGTTGTGACAGGCGCACCAGATCTGCTGGCTGGCGCTCTGGTACTGGACCGTGCAGTTCAGGTGGGTGCAAATGGCGCCGTAGGCCCGCCAGTCGGTTTCATTGACGCGAATGAGCAGGACGGGCTTGCTGCCGAAGCGAACCAGCTTGCCGGAATTCGGGGGCATCTGCTGAGCGGAGGCGGCGACGACCTCGTTGACTGGCGCCTCCGGAAGGGAAGGCGGTCTGAGGAAACGCAGCACGGGATAGAGGAAGGAGGCCAGGGAAGCGGCGATGCCGCCGCTGAGCAGCCAACTGGCGAAGGAGCGACGAGAAGGCCGGGGCATCTGATGAATCCTACACTTGTTCATTGCAACAGTCAACCTCGGCCTTTCAGGTATTAAGTTCCTAAACTGGCCAAATCCCGCCGCGCTGCCGCGCGCCATCGCGCGATGAAAAGTGCAGCATGGGTGAAGCACTTTCCACCCGGCTGGTCGTCCTTTCATTTTTAATCACTTCCGCGCTATGCGGCGCACGCCTGTTGCTTTACGCAACTCACCCGGAGCCAACCCGCAGGTTCTCCGCCCACCCGCGCCCGGCTAAACCCGTGATCTGCCGCGCCCTGACGAAAAACTCAGCAATCGGCCCTTGACGTGCCACCCCGATGGCGGTGATGGAGGCGCCTAATTATGGTAGCGATCCTAGTGCTGGCGACTTTCGCAACGTTCATCTTGGTTGACGTTCTCCTGCATCGCGAGAAATACCGGTTCCGCGTCGCCGAGGTCCCCCAGGCGCCAACGCCGGCGTCGGCGCCCGTGGTGGCCGGCGTCACCCTGCCCGAGGCTCTTCATTACCATCCGGGTCATAGTTGGGCCCTGCACTTGGGGCACGGGCGGATCCGGATCGGCCTGGACGAGTTCGCCGCCAGCCTGCTGGGGCGCATCGAGCGGGTCGAGACGCCGCCGCGAGGCCGCTGGGTGCGCCAGGGCGAGAAGGGGTGGACCATACATACGGCTCACGGACCGGCAGCCATGCTCGCCCCTGTGGAAGGCGAGATCGTGGCGGTCAACGACAAGCTGGCCCAGGATCCCTCCCTGGCGCTGAAGGATCCCTACCATGGCGGCTGGCTGCTGGAGGTGTTTTCGCCGGACGTCGAGGTCAGCCTCCGCAACCTGCTCTCCGGGGCTTTGGCGCGGCGCTGGATGGAGTGGGCGGTGGCCGAGCTGCGCCAGGCGCTTTCGCCCGCCGCCATGGTCACGGCGCTGGACGGGGGTCTGGTTCGGCGGGAGCTGGGCGCCGAGCTGCCGCCCGCCCGATGGCGGGAGCTGACCGAGCGGTTCTTCTTGTGCTGAGGCCGGCCGATGCGCGCTCTGTTGCTGGACGTCACGCGCTGCGCCGGTTGCGGCGCCTGCCTGGCGGCCTGTGCCGAGGCAAACGAACTGCCGCAGGCTTGCGGCGAAGGCCCGGCCGAGGGGAAATTCACCGTCTTGCGCAAGCTGGTCGGCCGGCGGGGCGAGGTTTATTACCGGCGGCTGTGCATGCAGTGTTTGGATCCGGCCTGCGTGTCGGTCTGTCCGGTGGGCGCACTGAGGAAGACGCCTGAGGGGCCGGTGGTATACGACCCTTCGATCTGCATGGGTTGCCGCTACTGCCTCCAGGCGTGTCCTTACGATGCTCCCCGCTACGAGTGGAACAGCCCGGCCCCGCGGCTGAGCAAATGCTCCTTTTGCGCCGAGCGAATCCGCTCGGGCGGGCTGCCGGCCTGCGCGGAGGTTTGCCCCACGGGCGCCACAACTTGCGGCGAGCGCGAGGCGCTGCTGGCGCTGGCGCGCGCCCGTCTGGAGGCCGCGCCGGGCAGCTACGTACCCCGGATTTACGGGGAGCGCGAGGCCGGCGGCACCTCCGTGCTGTACCTTTCGCCCGTTCCGTTCCGGCTGCTGGGCCTGCCGGAGAACCTCCCCGAGGAGCCGCTGCCGCGGTTGACGCAGCGGGTGCTGGCGCAGGTTCCTCCCTTGAGCGGCGCGGCTGCGCTGGTGATGGCCGGGCTGTGGTGGCTGACCAACCGCCGGCGGGAGGTGCAGCGAGCCGAGCGGGGCGATCCGGCACGGCCGGGAGGCGGGCGATGAGACTGCTGCGCGCGCTGTTCTGGCGGCTGGCGGCGCTGGCCATCCTGGCGGCCGGCAGCTACGCCACGGCGGTGCGTTTCAGCCGCGGGTTGGGTGCGGCCACGAACCTTTCCGACCGCATGCCCTGGGGCCTGTGGATCGGCTTCGACGTGCTGTGCGGTGTGGGCCTGTCGGCGGGCGGATTCGCTCTGGCCGCCGCGGTCTACATCCTGCACCTGGAGCGGTTCCGCGCCGTGGTGCGGCCGGCGGTGCTGACGGCTTTTCTGGGCTACCTGCTGGTGATCCTGGCCCTGGTGTACGATCTGGGCCGGCCGTGGAACATCTGGCGGGCGGCGGTGTTGTGGAATCCCCGATCGGTGATGTTCGAGGTGGCCTGGTGCGTGATGTTGTACACCGCGGTGCTGGCCCTGGAGCTCTCTCCGCTGCTGTGGGAAAAGCTGGGCTGGCCCCGGGCGGCGCGGGCGGCGCGGGGGGCGATCGTGCCGCTGGCGGCGGCGGGCTTCGTCCTCTCGACGCTGCATCAATCCTCGCTGGGCGGTCTGTATCTGATCCTGCCGGCCAAGTTGCATCCCCTGTGGTACAGCCCGTGGCTGCCCTGGCTGTTCTGGCTCTCGGCTGTAGCGGCGGGTCTGGCAATGGTAATCTTTGAGAGCGGGCTGAGCGCGCGGGCGTTCGGCCGGGCGCTGGAGCGGGACGTGCTGGAGGACCTGGCCAAGGCGATGGCGGTGTTTCTGGCGCTGTATCTGTTCCTGAGGTTCTGGGATTTGGGCAGCCGGGGGCAGTGGGAGGCGGCCGGGCGATTCTCCGGCCCGGGCGCCTTCGAGGCCGGCATGTTCTGGCTGGAGACGCTGCTGCTGGCGGGGCCGGCGGCTCTGGCGCTTTCCGCGCGCTTGCGGCGCCATCCGCAAAGGCTGTTCGCCCTGGCGGCGGCGGCGGTGGGCGGCTTCCTCCTCCAGCGGCTGAACGTTTCCACCACCGGCCTGGAGGCCGCCACGGGCGCCCGCTACTTCCCGTCCTGGATGGAAATCTCGATCACGTTGATGCTGGTGACGCTCGGGGTGGCCGCCTTCCGGCTGGCGGTGCGGCATCTGGCGGTCTTCGAGCAGGCGCCGCAGGGGGAGGAGGTCGAGTCTCGGCCGGCGTATGCCTAAACTGGGCGCCAAGCTGACGGCGGGTTTGGTGGCCGGGCTGGCCGCGGTCCTGCTGTGGCTGGGGACGGCCAACCTGCGGGTGTTGCGCGAGAACCTGGAGACCGCCACGGTGCTGGCGGCGCGCAGCATGGCGGACATCATCTTCCGGGCTACGCGTGACAGCATGCTGCATAACAACCGCACCGAGCTGCTGCACATCATCCAGTCCATCGGGGCGCAGAGCGGGGTGCGCAAGATCCGCATTTTCGCCAAGAGCGGGGCGATCCAGATCTCGACCCTGATGAGCGAGGTGGGGCAGATGGTGGACAAGCGGGCCGACGCCTGCTACGCCTGCCACTCGACGGCCACGCCCCTGGAGAAGCCGGCTACGCGCGACACCTTCCGCTTCTACCGCATGGGGCAGGAACGGGTGATCGGGCTGATCCGGCCGATCGAGAACGAAGCCGCCTGCTCAAACGCCTCCTGCCACGCGCACCCGCCGGCGCAGCGCATCCTGGGAGTGCTCGACGTGGTGCTCTCGCTGGAGCGGGTGGATGAGGCCCTCGCCGCCCACGAGCGGCGCATGCGGGCCCAGGTGGTGCTCTCGGCCGCCGTGCTGGCGCTGATCGGCGGCGGGCTGATCTGGTGGCTGATCTCGCGCCCCATTCGCCGCCTGATCGCCGGGGTGAACCTGCTGGCCGGGGGCAATCTTTCCTACCGCTTCCGCCTGGCGCGCCGGGACGAAATCGGCGCGCTGGCCCGGGCCTTCGATCATATGGCCGAGCAGGTCGAGGCGGCCAACCGGACGCTGGAGGAGCGGATCCGGCGCAAGACGCGCGAGCTGGAAGCGGCCCAGGAAAAGCTCATCCACACCGAGAAACTGGCCTCGCTGGGCCAGTTGGCGGCCGCGGTGGCGCACGAAATCAACAACCCGCTGGCCGGCATCTACACCTACGCCCGGCTGCTCGAGAAGAAGGCCTCCCTGAGCGGGCCGGCGCTCGACTGGGTGCAGACCATCCAGCGCGAGAGCCGCCGCTGCGGCCAGATCGCCAACAACCTGCTGGTGTTCGCCCGCAAGCAGCCGGCCCAGATGGCGCCCAGCGACATCCGCACGATCGTCCGGCACGCGCTGGCCGTCCTGGAGCCCAAGCTCCAGGCCGCCGGCCTGGAGGTCCTCCAGCAGATTCCCGAGCTGCCGCGCATCCCTTGCGACGCCTCGCAGATCCAGCAAGTGCTGATGGCGGTGATCGTCAACGCCGTGGACGCCGTCGGCAGCCGGCCCGATCGCCGGGGCCGCCTGCTGATCCGGGGCGAGCTCACCGCCGACGGGCGGCTGGACATTGCGCTGACCAACAACGGCCCGCCCATTCCCAAGGAGGTCCTGCCCCACATTTTCGAGCCGTTCTTCTCGACCAAGCAGGCCGCCTCGGGCGTGGGCCTGGGGTTGGCGGTGGCCTACGGCATCGTCAAGCGGCACGGCGGAGAGATCCAGGTCGAGACCGGGGAGGAGACGACGTTCCACATCCTGCTGCCGGCCGGAGAACGCAGCGAGCCGGCCGGCGGAGAGCAACCCGATGTCCCCAGAGAAGTACTCCATCTTAATCGTTGACGACGAGCAGGTGGTGCGCGACTCGCTGGTGCACTGGTTCACCGAGGAGGGCTACGAGGTCGAGGCGGCCGCCAGCGCCCCCGAGGCCCTCTCCCGCCTGGCCTCCCGGGAGCTGGACCTGGTGATCGCCGACATCCGCATGCCCGGCATGGACGGCCTGGAGCTGCTGGAGAAAATCCGCAGCGAACAGCTCGACACCAGCGTCATCATCATGACCGGGTACGCCTCGGTGGAGGGCGCCGTGCGCGCGCTCAAGCAGGGCGCCTTCGATTACGTCACCAAGCCGTTCGATCCCGACGAGCTCTCGGTGGCGGTGCGCAACGCCCTCGAGCAGCACCGCCTCAAGCGGGAAAACCGCCTGTTGCGCCAGCAACTGGCCGAATCCTTCGCCCTTACCGAACTGATCGGGCAGAGCGAACCCATGCGCCGGGTGCGCGAGCAGATCGAGACCGTGGCGGGCGTGGACTCCACCGTGCTGATCGAGGGCGAAAGCGGCACCGGCAAGGAGCTGGTGGCGCGCGCCATCCACCGGTTGAGCCCGCGCCGCTTCAATCCCCTGGTGGTGGTGCACTGCGGGGCTCTCACCGAGACCCTGATCGAAAGCGAGCTGTTCGGCCACGAGAAGGGCGCCTTCACCGGCGCCCAATACCGCAAGAAAGGCAAGTTCGAGGCCGCCATGGGCGGCACGGTCTTCCTGGACGAGATCGCCGACATCAGCCTGAAGACCCAGACCGACCTGCTGCGCGTGCTCCAGGAGCGCGAAATCGTGCGGGTGGGCGGAACCCAGCCGGTCAAGGTGGATTTCCGGGTGATCGCCGCCACCAACCGCAACCTTTCCGATCTGGTCAAGGAGGGCCGCTTCCGCTCGGACCTCTACTACCGGCTGAACGTCTTCGCCATCCAACTGCCGCCCCTGCGCGAGCGCCACGGCGACGTGCCCCTGCTGGCCGCCCATTTCCTGGAGAAGTACAGCCGACAGATGAACCGCAAGTTCACCGGCTTCGACCGCGGAGCCATGGAGTTGCTGGTCAGCCACAATTGGCCGGGCAACGTGCGCGAACTGGAAAACATCGTCGAGCGGGCGGTGGTGGTGGGGCGCGAGCCGTTGATCCGGGCGCCGGATCTGGCCATCAACCGGCCGAGCGAGGGGAGCGAGGATCTGAGCCTGGAGGCGGTCGAGCGCCGGCACATCATCCGGGTGCTGGAAGACTTCGCCTGGAACCAGACCCAGGCCGCCAAGGCCCTGGGCATTGACCGGGTGACGCTGTACCACAAGATCCGCCGCTACGGCTTGAAGCCGCCCGAGCGCACGAGGACCACCCGGGCGTGAAGCTGCCGGCCTGGGTCGCCGGCGTGCGGCTGGTTCCGGTCGGCGGCCTCCCTCCCGAGTTGCTGGAGGAGATCTCACGCCGCAGCGGCATCCCGGTGGGATCGCCCGCCCTGGATCCCTCGCCCGCTTACGATCCGGCGCGGGACCAATATGACTCGACCCGCCTGCTGCTTGAGCTGAAAGCCCGCTGGGAAGGCCGCGTGGTCGGCGCCGCCGGCCTGGATCTGTTCATCCCCGTGCTCACCTTCGTGTTCGGGGAGGCCGAGATGGGCGGGCGGGCGGCGGTCTTCTCGATTCACCGCCTGCGCCAGGAGTTCTACGGCTTGCCTGCCAACCGGGATCTGCTCGTGGAGCGAGCCCTGCGCGAGATGCTGCACGAGCTGGGCCATCTGGCCGGGCTGCCGCACTGCCCGGACGCCGCCTGCTTGATGAGCCCGGCCCACTCGGTCGAGCAGGTGGACGCCAAGAACGCCCAATACTGCCCGGCTTGCCGGACCCGTCTGGAATGCCTGCCGGGCTGAGGGCGCCGCTCAGCGGCCTTCGGCTTCCAGGAAGCGCTCGGCCTCGATGGCCGCCATGCAGCCCGCGGCGGCGGCGGTGACGGCCTGGCGATAGACGCGGTCCTGCACGTCGCCGGCGTGGAAGACGCCGGGAACGCTGGTCCGGGCGCCGCCCTTGGAGACAATGTAGCCCTCGGCGTCCAGCTCGATCTGGCCCTGGAAGACGGCCGTGTTGGGGATGTGGCCGATGGCGATGAACAGCCCGTCCACCGGCTCTTCCCGGCTCTCGCCGGTCTCCACGTTGCGCAGGCGCACGCCGGTGACCAGGCCGCGCTCGACGTCGTAGATATCCTCCACCACGGCCTTGGTGATCCAGCGGATCTTGGGATTGCGCCGGGCGCGCTCCAGCATGAACCTGGAGGCGCGGAACTGCTCGCGGCGGTGCACGATGGTGACCTGGCGGCCGAAGCGGGTGAGGAAGACGGCCTCTTCCATGGCCGAGTCGCCGCCGCCCACCACCATGATGAGCTTGTCGCGGAAAAAGAAGCCGTCGCAGGTGGCGCAGGAGCTCACGCCCCGCCCGATGAGCTTCTGCTCGGAAGGCAAGCCCAGCCAGCGGGCGCGGGCGCCCGAGGCGATGATCAGAGTCCGGCACTCCTGCCATTCCTCTTCGATCTTCAGTCGGAAGGGCCGGCGCGAGAGGTCCGCTTCCACGACCGAGCCGGCCAGGTACTCGGCGCCGAATTTCTCGGCCTGCCGGCGCATGGCCGCCACCAGCTCCGGGCCCTGGATGCCATCCGGGAAGCCCGGGAAATTCTCGACCAAGGTGGTGAGTGAGAGCTGGCCGCCCGGCTCGTGGCCGGCGACTACCAAAGGTTTCAGACCCGCGCGCGCCGCGTAAATGGCCGCCGTGTTGCCCGCGCAGCCGGAGCCCACGATGATCAGATCCCGCATAGCCCGATGTTCCTTCTCATGCTAGCAGGAAAGCCGGCCGCGGGCCTCGGCGAGCTAGCGAGCCGGCAGGCGCACGGCCCGCCCGGTCCGGATGGACTGCTTGGCGGCCTCCAGGATCTCGACCGCCTGAACGTTCATGGGCAGCCCCACCAGGCCCTCGACCGGCTGGTTCGAGCGCAGGCAGTGGATCAGATAGGCGATCGGCTCGGCGCGCTCGGGCGGCAGCGGCTGGAGCGGGGCTTCCTGGGTTTCCTTGCCCTTGCGCACCTCGACGCGCTCGCGGGTGACGCGCAGGCTGCCCTGGCGTCCGAAGACCTCCAGGTCCTGGAAGCTGCGCGGCAGGTCCCAGCTTCCCTCCAGCATGGCCACACCCTCCGGATAATGGAGCAGCAGCGTCGAGTGGTCCTCGACCTTGGGGAAGCGCTCGGGTTGCAAGCGGTTGACCTGCGCGAAGACTTCCGCCGGCCGGCCCAGGTACCACAGGGCCCAGAGGGCGTTGTAGCAGCCGAAGTCCACCAGGGCGCCGGCCCCGTTCTTGACGGGATCGGTGAGCCACTCGAAGAAGTACTTGTTGCGGGCGCCGGTCGAGCCCGGTCCGCCGTGGCCCACGATGCCGTGCAATCGCCAGACCTTGCCCAGGGCGCCGGAGGCGGCCACCTGGCGGGCGGCGTATTGCGAGGGCCACCAGGCCATCTGGTAATTGGTCATCACCTGGATGCCGTGGCGGCGGGCCAGACTCTCGATGGCCAGCGCGTCCCGGTGACTGGAGGCGAGCGGCTTCTCGAACATCACGTGGATTTTGCGGGGGGCGCAGGCCTGAACGATCTCCAGGTGGCGGTTGTTTTCGACGAAGGCCCAGACGATGTCCGGCCGGGCCTGTTCGAGCATCTGCCGGTAGTCGGTGAAAAAGGGCGCCTGCGGGGCGAGCTTGCGGGCCTCGGCCGCCAGCTCGGGGTGGGGTTCGGCGATGCCCACCAGTTGAGCCGGCTGGTTGGAGGCCATGCGGCCGAGGTGCCCCCAGACGTGCGAGTGCACCAGACCGATGACGGCGATCTTGTATTGCTGGGCGCCCGCCGGAAGCGCCAGCGCGATCAGGATTGCGGCAAGTCGGAATCGGGACACGAGCATTTCTCCTCGGGAAAAGTGTAGCAGGAGGGAGGCCGCCGCAAGCCCCGGGCGGAAGTGCTACATTAATAGCCAATACGAGATCCCTGGGTGGTGGCCATGAAGCATTGCCCCTCTCTCCTACTGGCAGCCCTCAGCGTGGCATGGCCGGCCCTGAGCCAGTCGCCGGTCGAGCAAGCGCGCCAGGCCGAACGCAGCGGCGACGCGCCCGCGGCGCGCCGGTTGCTGGAGCGCGCTACCCGCAACGCCCCGGGTGATGCGGCCCTGCTGACGGCCTACGCGGAATTCCTGGACCGTTACCGCGACCCCGAGGCGCGGCGCGCCTACCAGCGCCTGCTGGAGGCGCTGGGCCCGGCGGAGCGTTCGCGGCGGGCCGAGGTGGCCCGGCGTCTGGCGGTCCTGGACCTGCTGGCCGGCGATCGGCAGGCGGCCGAGCGTCATTGGACCCTGTGGCAAGAGGCGGAAGGTCGCCGGCCGGGTGCGCCGCCTTTCGCGGGTGCTCCGGGACCCCAAGCCGAAGTGGCCTACATCGAGATTCCCGGTCCGCTGAGTTCGTTTTCGCGCATGGCGGCGGTCTCCCAGGACGTCGGTCCGGACGACCTGCTGCCCGCCCTGGCGCGCAACGTGGTGACCAACGGCTACCAGGCCTCCACCTCGGGCGAGGCCCTCGAGCCCACCGAATACATGAAGCTGCTCCAGCGCTACCTTTCTCAGGCGCGCGAGCTGGAAAAGCTGGCCGGGACCGAGAAGACCATCCGCATCGAGGTCTGCGAATCGCCCAAGACCGGAGACCTGTTGCGCGTGCTGGGCTACCGCATTCGCGGCGCCTGCGGCAGCGAGCTGGTGCTGGAGACGGTCAACGCCACGCGCGCCTTCCTGACCATTGACTCGGGCTTTCCCCTGGCCGAGCTTGAGCAGGCCCTGCGCACCAACCAGCCCTTCGTCTACGACTACCGGCCCACGCGCGTGCCGGTGCTCTACGGGCCGGAGTATTGGATCGCCTCCAAGGAGAAGCAAGGCGTCGGCTTCATAGACGTGTTCCTGGGGGACCCCGCCCTGTGCCGGCTCTACCTGGGGTTCTCGAAACTGGATCCGCAAACGGCGGCCGCGCTGCGCAAGGCGGTCCCCATGGAGCGGCTGCGTCCCTTCGGCCACGTGCTGGATTTCTTCGGCGACATGTTCGAGATCCGTAACGGCAAGGCGATCGTGCCCGGGGGAGCGCGCTGCGAGAAGATGTGGGCCGAGATGGTGGGCGTCTCGCCGGAACAGGGAGCGGCCTTCTTCGAGCGGCTGCTGACCCGGGACGACGGTTGGATGGCCAGCTATTTCCACGCCCTGGCCCGGGTGAACGGCCCGGTGAAGCAGTATCTGACCGAGCCCGAGCGCATGCGGCGGTTTTACCTGGCGGTGCGGGGCCGGGTCACCAGCCCGGGCCCGGCGCGGCCGGTGTTCCGCTCCAACACCGACATGCTGCTGCTGACCACGCGCTTGCGGCTGGAGGCCGACGGGCGCCCGCACATCCCGGGCGATTTGGAGGTCTGGAAGAACCTGTTCATCAAACACCCGCACGGCAAGTACGACGGGCGGCTGACGCGCGCCGCTTCCGGCTGGCGGGAGCCCGACGATCTGATCGAGGCCTTGTTCGGGCTCTGCCGCAAGTCGGTGGAGAACGAGCCGCTGAAGATCTTCATGGCCCTGAGCGATCTGAACCGCCGGCGGACCCAGCCGCTGTCCCCGGCCGCCGTGGACCGCCTGGCGCGCGAGTACCGGGCCATGGGCGCGCAATACTCGATCTTCGCCGAGGCGCCCTCGCTGAGCGACGCTACGATCCTGCTTTATCTGGACACCGCGCAGGGCATCAACCGGATCGGCGACCAGCTCCTGCGGGCCAATACGGCCGGCATGATGCAAGCCTTGGTCGGGCTGTGGCAGATCTTCTGCCGGCAGGGCTTCATTGCGGAGGCGCAGGCGGACCGGACGCTGGCCGACATCCTGGGGGGCTTCGCCAAGGTGCGGGGCAATCGGGAGCTGTTCGAGACCGGCCGGGCGGGGGTGGAGCGGCTGCTGGCGGCGGCGGGCGCGCCCAAGGCCTCGCCTCAGGAGCGCATGATGGAGCTGCTGGCCGGCGTGGCCCGCTCGGTGGATCCGGAAACCGAGAACCGCGTGCTGGAAGAAATGATGCGCCTGTTCGAGGCCCAGCGCCTGATCCCGCTGAACCTGCTGTTCGAGCTGGGCGATCACCTGGAGGCGGTGGCGCGGGGCGAGCGGCTGAACACCGCCCTGCTGAACCGGCTGGCGGCGCGCATCAGCGAGGTGCAACTGCCGCGGGCGGCGCTGACTACGGTGGAGCGCAACGCCTTCGCTTACGGCTATTGGACCGAACGCCATATCGAGGGGCAGCGCAAGTTGAACCTGCGGGCGGCGGTCGAACGGGCGGCGGGTGATCCCGAGCGGCTGCGCGATCTGCGCGGGCTGCTGGCGCCGCTGCTGCGGGACACGCTGGTCGGGCTCAACTACATTCACTATGCGCCGCCGGGAGGGCAGTTGTTGGAGACCAACCCGCTGTTCGTGCGCAGCCACGACTTCATCGGCGTGCAAGGCAGCCAGCAGACCTGGCGGGCCACGGAGGTCTTCGGCACGGGCTGGCCTTCCAACGCGGGCGGGCGGCTGGAGGGGTCGCTGGCCGGCCTGCCGTACGCGCTGGCCGAGGCCGAACAGAACTTCATGGTGCCGGCCCGCGAGCAGGCTCTGATTTGGGGGGATCTGGTTCCCCAGATGATCCTGAGCGCCAAGATTCCGCGCTGGTGGACGGTGACGCCGGCCCAGATGCATTGGGTGGGGCTGCACTTGCGCTACGGTGAATCGCTGGTGGCGGAGGCGGCTCTCGACGGCGGCCGGCGCGGCCAGATCGAGGAAGTGCTGGAGCGGCAGGCCTCGCCCGGGCGCACGCACCGGATCCTGGATCTGGTGGCCCGGGGCGAGGTGCGCGCGGCCCTCGAGTTCATCACGCCCGCCGAGCTGTTCGTGCTGGCGGCCGACGTGCTGGCCCGGGACAAGCAGGCGGGCGGGCCGCTGGCGGGCGAGATCCGGCGGCTGGAGCGCGAATCGCCCGAGCGGATCAACTACGCCGTGATCGCCCGCCTGTTCGGCACGCCCAAGCCCACCCTGACCAACTCCTATCAGCCGGACCTGCTGCACCTGCGCACCTTCCCCACGCTGATGGGCTATTCCAGCCGGATCATGGCCGAGAGTTGGGAATCGGGCACGCTGTACTGGGCGGCCCTGGCCGACGAAGTGCACCTGCCGCCCACGCAGTTGAATCTGGCCATCCCGGAGTGGACGCAAAAGACGGTCGAGAAAATCTTCGCCACCCATCTGGAGGACTGGCCGGCGCTCTGGCGCTCCATGCGCGGGGTGGCGGAGGACGTCCGGCAAAAGATGCGCGAGCAGCCGCCGGGCGAGCAAAAGGCTTCCTTACAATGAGAGGGTAACCGGAGGTTGGGGGGATCGGTCATGTCAGGCCGCAAGACGTTCCTGTGGATTCCGGCCGCGCTGTGGGTTTCAACCCTGGGGGCGCAGGGGCCGCAGCGCCCGGTGTTTCGCGTCAAAGTGGACATGGTGGTGGTGACCTTCACGGTCACCGACAGCAAGGGGCGATACGTCAGCGGGCTGAAGCCGAGCGACTTCCGCATTCTGGAGGACGGCATCGTGCAGCGGATCGCCACCTTCGCCGAAGGCAGCAAGCCCGCCGTGCAGGTGCTGGAGGACGGCAGCACGCGCCCCCTGATCTCGCCCGGGGCCGAGCCGGAGAAGCCCGGACCGGCGGCCGCCGACGCCTTCGTGGGCACCAACGTGTTCATCCTGTTCGACACCAGCAACTACATGTACCGCGGCTTCGTCTACGCCTCCGACGCCATCGCCGACTTCGTGCGCGGCCTGGATCGGGCGGACTCGGTGGCGGTCTATACCTTCAGCCGCAATCTGTCCCGGGCCGCGCCGCTCACCCGCGACCGCCAGGAGGCCATCGCCGGACTGCGCAAGGCGGTGGCGGGCGACGACGCCGCCCTGTACAACTCGCTGCTGCTGACGCTGCGCGACGCCGCCAAGGTGCCCGGGCGCAAAGTGGTGATCGTGTTCTCCAACGGCCCGGACAACGCCAGCATGGTGGCGCCGGACGACGTGCGGGCGGTGGCCGAGGACGAAGGCATTCCGCTCTACGTCATCTCGACCAGCGAGGTCAACAAAGACCCCATCTCGAGCGCCGTCTTCCGGCGCATCACCAGCCGGACGGGCGGTCAGGCCTACTGGGCCAAGACCTGGCAGAAACAGGTGGAAGCCTTCGAATCCATTCGCGAAGCGCTGGGCTATTCCTACACGCTCACTTACTATCCGCAGCCCAATCCCAATGAGGGTTTTCGCAAGATCACGGTCGAGATCGTCTCCGATGTCGCCAAGAAGTATCGCGTGCGGGCTCGGCCGGGCTATCGCCCGCGGCCGGGCTTTTGAGGCTGGCCCGCGGCGGGGGCGGCGCGGCCCGGTGCGCCCGGAGGCTGTGCTAGACTGAGCGGTTTCGAAGGGTCCGAATCTCCCATGTCCGTCCAGCTTCTGGTGGTGGGGCAACTTGCGGGCATCGAGGAGTTCCTGCTCCGGCCGCCTGCGCCTGCAGCCTCCGAAGCGGCCGGCCCGGGCTGGCAGCACTTGCTGGCCGGGCGGTCGCACTGGATAAGCTTGCTGACCGAGGTGATCCCGCGCGCTTTGCTGGCCGAGCTCGGCTTGCCCAGGATCCTATTGGGATCCAGCGGCGGCGGCCAGTTCCTGCTGGTGCTGCCGGGCGAGGCCGGACCGGCCGCCCGCCAGTTTCTCGACTCCGCCGCTCAGGCCGTTGAGCAGACCAGCGGCGGGCAGCTCCACCTGCTCTGGGCGGCTACCGAGAATCTGGGCGACTGGAGCGTGGTGCGGCGGCGCCTGCTGGAGGAATTCGAGCGCCGGCGGACCGAAGCCTGCGGCCGGCCGGAACAGTGGTTCGAGCCGTTCGCCGCCTACGCACCCGCCGGGGAGGATGAGTACTTCGCCGAACTGGGCCGGACGCTTTGGGAGGCCGAAGGCGTAGGCTGGCAGCCCGAAGCGCCGGCGCGCATCACGCCCGGCCCCGGCAAGCATTACTGGAGCCTGGCGCCCGGGCGGGCGGCGGAGGCCCTCGTGCTGGCCCGCCACACCGCGCCCAGCGAGGACGGGCACGCCCCGGCGGACCTGGAAACCCTGGCCGCCCGCTCCCAGGGCCGGCCGCTCTGGGGCGTGTTGCGGGGCGACGCCGACAACTACCGCATCCGCATGCGGCGCGCCCAGACCATCGAGGAGCACGTTCAGCTTTCCATCCTCTACCGGCAGTTTTTCGCCGGCGAGCTGGAGGTGCTTTGTTCGCAGCCCGAGTTCTGGCGCAAGGTGACGATTCTTTACACGGGCGGAGACGACTTCGCCCTCTACGGCGCCTGGGATGCCCTGGCCCCGCTGGCGCGTGAGATGCAGCGGCTGTTCCATCGCTTCAGCGAGGAGAACCTCAAGGAGTTTCCCGGCCCGGAGGGCAAGACGATCTCGATGGCCATCGCCCTGGCCCCCTCCCCGGAAGCCACCCTGGCCGACGTCTACCGGGAGGCCGGGCGCCTGCTGGATCTGGCCAAGGCGGCCGACAAGGATTGCCTCTATTATCTGGGCCGCACGCTGGAGTGGAAGCAACTGGCGGATGCGGCCGAGTTGAAGGACACGCTGGTGCGGATGGCGGGCGAGGCGGCGGCCTCCCGCCATCTGCTGAACGAACTGACCCGCTTTTACCGCAAGGGGCCTTGGGGTCTGACAACCCAGGCCGAACCGCTGGAGAAACCCTGGAGATTCCAGCGTCGCCTGAACCGGGTGCTGGCCGGAGCGCGCGAGCGCGAAGTGCAGAAGCTGCGCGCCCATCTGGCCAGCGAGCTCAGCGGGCGCGGAGCGGCTCAAATCCGCCTGCGCCCGGCCGGGCTGGTGGCGCTGGAATGGGCGCGACTGATCACCGAGGTGCAGTGATGGCAACTGAAGTTCAGCAAGAGGCCCGGAGCCGTTCCTCCGGCGGGCCGCGCGAAGGCCGCGGCCCGCGCGAGGGCGGCGCCAGAGAGTCCGCCGGGCGGGGCGAAGGCCGTCCCGAGCGCGGACGTCCCGAAGGGCCGCCCGAGATTGACCTGGACAAGCTGATCAACGACAGCCTGTATCTGGACAACCAGGCGCACAGCGTGGTGAGCCGGATGCGCGACATGGATTCGGGCACCAAGAGCCAGCTCCGGCGGCTGTACAACGCGGTGCGCCGCGCCTGCCGCGCGCCGGAAAGCGAGCGCCAGCACCAGTTCGTCATGCTGCGGGCCCGGCTGGCCTACACCATCGCGCGGCATTCCCTGCGCAGCCTGGACACGCTCGAGCGGCTGCTGCTCCAGGTGACCCGCAAGAACGATCCGCGCGGCTACGAGCGATTTCGGGATCTGTTCGAGGCCATCGTGGCTTACAACGAGTGAGGAAGCATGAGCGCGCACACGAGCCAGACCGAGTTGAAATTTCTGGGCAAGCTGATTCTGGAGGGCGAGCTGCATTGCGAGACCGGCCTGCACATCGGGGCGGGCAAGGGCTCGCTGGAGATCGGCGGGGCCGACAATCCGGTGGTCAAGGACGCCTTTGGGCGGCCCTACGTGCCGGGCAGTTCGCTGCGGGGGAAACTGCGGGCCCTGTTGGAGCAGGCCTCCGGGCTGGCGACGCCCTCCGAGCTGGTCTACCTGTCCCGGCGTAAGGGGCAGGAGGTGCGCATCCACCAGAGCGACCGCCCGGACGATGAGATCTGCCTGCTGTTCGGGCGGAACCCGGGCCGCATGGAGCGCGTGCAGGGCGAGCCCCTGGAATCCAGCCACGCCACTCCGGCCCGCCTGACGGTGTGCGACGCGCCGCTGGATCCCGACAGCATCACGCCCCAGATGCGCGAGAACCTGGACGACGAGCTGACCGAAGTCAAGAGCGAGAACGCCATAGACCGGATCACCTCTCAGGCCAATCCGCGCACGTTGGAACGCGTTCCGGCAGGGGCGCGCTTCCGGGTGCGCTTCGTGCTCGACGTGCTGTGCGAGGAGGACAAGGCCCTGCTGGCCCGTCTGCTGGAGGGCTTGCGCCTGCTGGAGGATGACGCGCTGGGAGGCGGCGGCTCCCGAGGCAGCGGCCGCGTGCGCTTCGCCAACCTGAGGCTGCTGTGGCGCAACCGGAGCTATTACGGCGCGGGCGGCCCGGAACTGGAGCTGATCGCCAAGGCGGACCTGGCGGCCCTGCAAGCCCTGGCCCTGGAAGACGGCCTGAGCCTGAAGCTGGCCCCCTAGCCATGCAGCCTGCGCTGGTGGTTCGCTTCCGGCCCGCCGGCCCGTGGCGCATCGGGCCGGACTCCGGGGCTCGGGACACGGTCGAGTTCCTCTATCACAGCGACAGCTTTTTCTCCGCCATGACGCAGGCCTTCGCTCGCCTGGGAGAGCTGGAGGCCTGGCTGGAAGCCACCGCCCGCAGCGCCGGCCCGCCGGCGGTCACCCTGAGCTCTTGTTTCCCCTACCTGGACGAGGTGCACTTCGTCGCCCCGCCCCGGACGCTCTGGCCGCCGCCGCCCTCGGCCAGGGTTCGCTGGGAGGCGGCACGCTTCGTGCCCTTGTCGCTGGTGAACGATCTGCTGGCCGGCAAGGCTCCCGAGGAGGAGGGTTGGACGCTGGACGGGCCGAGCCAGTGCTTGATGCCGGCGGGCATCCCTTTCTCCGCCCCGGGGCCTTTCCGTCCGAGCCGGCGGAGCCGGGCGGCGGTGGACCGGCTGGGCGGCCACGTGCTGGCGCACAGCACCGCCTGCCTGGAATTCGCCGATGGCGGCGGGATGTGGGCGGTGGTGGGATTTGCCGACGAGCAGGCCTGGGCCCGCTGGAGCGATCCGGTGCGGGGTGCGCTGCGCTGGCTGGCCGATACGGGGTTGGGCGGGGAGCGATCCCTGGGCTGGGGCCGGTCGGCGGCGCCGGAGTTCATTGAGGCGGAGCTGCCGGGAACGATCCTGACCTGTGCGGGAGCGGATGGGGAGGCGAGCGGCCCCGGCACCTATTGGCTGCTGTCGCTGTTCGTGCCGGACGAAGGAGACGCCGTGGACTGGCAGCGCTCGCGCTACTCGCTGCTCACGCGCGGCGGCCGCCTGGAGAGCCCCCACGGTTGGGGGGCAAGCAAGAAGTTCCTGCGCATGGTAAGCGAAGGCTCTGTGCTGTGGGCCGCGGCCCCGCCCCGCGGAACGGCGCGTGACGTGGCCCCTGAGGGTTTCCCGCACCCGGCCTATCGGTCGGGGTTGGCGCTGGCGGTGCGCATTCCCGCGCCGCCCGCGGCTGAGCGGTCACCGGGGGGCGTATGAGATACCGTTTGACCTGCCTGACGCCCGTGCTGGTGGGCGACGGCCGAAAACTCTCGCCGGTGGATTACATGGTGTGGCGCGACCAGGTCAACGTGCTCGACCAGCGCCGCATCTTCCGGCTTCTGGCCAAAGGGCCCCGGCTGGAAGGCTACCTGGCGCAGCTCCGCCGCGCCGACAAGCTGGACTTCGGATCCTGGGGCGGCTTCGCCCAAAACTTCGCCGACCGGCGGATCCCCTTCGAGCACCCCTCCTCGACCGGCTATTGGGAGCGGGCTAAGGGCGAGAGCCTTCAGATTCCCACCTTTGTTTGCGGTCCGGAGGGGCCTTACCTTCCCGGCAGCGCGATCAAGGGGGCGTTGCGCACCGGCATGCTGTTCGAGCGCTGGAAAGAGAGCCTGCCGGCTCGGCTGGCGGCCGCCGAAGCTGAGCGCCCCGCACGCCGCCCGGGCGAGCCGGCCGAGCAGGAAGCCTTGGGCGGCTCGGCGACCAGCCTCATGCGGGCGGTGAAGATCTCCGATTCCCGTCCGGTCCCGCCGGCCTCGCTGAAGATTTACCTGCTCCGGGTCTCGACGCTGGAGCCGCGCGGCGGGCGGCTCGAGCTGGCCTGGAAGCAGGCCCCGCGGGGCTCCGTCGAGGCCCGGCGTGTGGAAGAGAGCACGCCCCTGTTTGCCGAAATGGCCGCCCCGGGAACGGTCTTCGAAGGGGAATGGACCGAAAACGCCTACCTGAGCGGGCCCGAGATTCGGCGCGCCCTGGGCTGGCGAGAGCCGGTGGATACGGCCGCCCTGCTGGCGGCCGCCAACGCCTACGCCGCCCGTCTGCTGGAGATCCACCGGCAGTACGCCGGCCAGGCGGGCTTGACGCTGCTGGCGATGAACCTGGAAGGCGTGGCGGCGCGCCTGCCGGCCGACGGGCGCCGCGCGTGCCTGCTGGCGATCGGCTGGGGCAGCGGCCTGCTGGCCAAGACCGGATGGCTGGAGACCGAATCGGAGGCGTGGCGTCAGACGCTGGCGCAGTCGCCGCTGTATGCGCGCGCCATCCGTCCGGGCCTGCCGTTCCCCAAGACGCGGCGCATCGTTTTCTTGAACAACCAGCCGGCGGCGCTGCCGGGCTGGGCCCTGCTGGAGCTGGCGGACGGGGCCTGAGGCGGGCAGGCAAGGCGGGACGGCGCCGGTCCGCCGCCTGTGATATAGTGGTTGTTTTCAAGACACCGCGGCCAAAGCAACCCGCCCTGCGGTTCGGGACAGCGATCCATGCCGAAATTGAAGACCCACAAGGGCGCCTCGAAGCGCTTCAAGAAGACCGGGGCCGGCAAGCTGATGCGGCGGCGCGCCTTCGCCCGGCACATACTGACTTCCAAGAGCCGGGCACGCAAGCGCCGGCTGGGTCAGGCGACGCTGGTCGAAGGCGCCGACCGCGCGGCGCTTAAGCGGATGCTGCCTTACTGAAGGCGAGCGGGTCGCCCGCGGAAGGCGGCGAGCCGGAGAGCCGGCCTGACCGCCGAGGGCGCGGACGGAGCGCGCGGCACGTGCCCGATCCGCCCCGAAGCCCTTGCACGCAAGGGCCGATTCCCAGGAGGAAAACGTGCCCCGAGTCAAACGAGGACCCAAACGCCGCGCGGCGCGGCGTAAAGTGCTCAAGGCCGCCAAAGGACAGTTCCTCACCAAGAGCAAGCTGCACCGGGCGGCCAGACTGGCGGTTCAAAAAGCGCTCCGCTACGCCTACCGAGGGCGCAAGCAGCGCAAGCGGGATTTCCGGAGCCTCTGGATCACCCGCATCAACGCCGCCTGCCGGCAGCTCGGCGTCTCCTACAGCAAGTTCATCGGCGCGCTGAAAGCGGCCGGAGTCGAGCTGAACCGGAAGATGCTGGCCGAGATGGCGGTCACCGACCAGGCGGCCTTCGCGGCCCTGGTCGAGAAGGCCCGGCTTCAACTCGCGAAGGCAGGCTCATGAGTTCGCCCGCGGACCGGGAAGCGGTCTCTCTGGAGGCGCTCGAGGAGCGCGTTCGCCAGACCATCGAGCTGGTGGCGCGGCTCCGCCAGGAGAAACAGGCCGCCTTGGCCGAACGCGATGCGGCCTTGCGCGAGGCGGCCGAGTGCCGCCGGCGGGCGGAGCGGCTGGTCGAGGAGCTGGAAGCCTTGCGCGAGGAGCGGCGCCAGGTGCGGGCTCGCATCGAGAAGCTGCTCGGCCAGATTGACGCGCTGGCCGGCGCTTGAGGGCAGGCCGATGGGCGCGGGCGTCCCCCAGAAGCGTCCCGTCCGGGTCACCATTCTGGATCAGACCTACACGTTGCTGGCCGCCGGGGAGGAAAGGGCGATTCAGGAGCTGGCCGACTCGGTCAACGAACTGATGGCGGCGATCGCGGCGCGCTCGCCGCAGGCCGACAATCTGCGTGTGGCGGTGCTGGCCTGCCTGCACCTGGCCGACCGGCTGCGGGCTCTGGAGGCGGAGCTGGCGGAGTTCAAGCGGCGGGTGGATGAAAAGAGCCGCGATCTGGGGTTGCTGCTGGAAGGGGCGGTTCAGGGAGAGGACTGAGGGGCGGCCGGGGTTCAGGAATTAGGACTCCGAAATCTCTATTGCGCCGCGCCCCCCGCCTGCATTATCTTTTGGGTTGGAATTTCGGCGGCGGCCGCACGGCGCGAGCCGGCCGCCGGGTTCCCTGACGGCAGTGAACGGTCCCCGGCCGCCGGCGGCCGGGGAAGGCCATAACCCTTCAGCCCGCCCCGGCGCGGCGCCGGGAGCGGCCCAGAGATAACGCCATGGGGAACGACACTCTCACTATTACTGATAACCGCACCAATACCACCTACACGATTCCGATCAAAGACGGGGCCATCCGGGCCATGGATCTGCGCCAGATCAAGACCGGCCCGGAGGACTTCGGTCTGATGAGCTACGATCCGGCGTTCATGAACACCGCTTCGTGCCGGAGCACGATCACCTTCATTGACGGTGATCGCGGCATCCTGCGCTACCGGGGCTATCCCATCGAGCAACTGGCCGAGAACTGCCGGTTTCTCGAGGTGGCCTATCTGATCCTGAACGGCGAGCTGCCCACGGCCGAACAACTCAAGCAGTTCGAGGCGGCGGTGGCGGCCGAGCTGGCGGTCCCGGAGAACATCAAGAGGATCATCGAGGGCTTCCGCTACGACGCCCACCCGATGGCCGTGCTGGCCAGCACGCTGGCCGCCCTCTCCACCTTCTATCCCGAGGCCAAGAAGGTGCGCGACGCGGAGAACCGCCGCCGGCAGATCATCCGGCTGATCGCCAAGGTTCCCACGCTGGCGGCCTACGCCTACCGTTACAGCCGCGGCTTGCCCTACGTAGCTCCGGATCCGACTCTCAGCTATGCCGGCAACTTCATGAACATGCTCTGGAAGGGCCTGGAAGCCAAGTACGAGCCCAACCCGGTGCTGGAGCGCGCCCTCGACGTGCTGTTCATCCTGCACGCCGACCACGAGCAGAATTGCAGCGCCAACGCCATGCGTAGCGTGGGCAGCTCGGAAGCCGACCCCTACGTCTCGGCGGCCGCCGCCACCGCCGCTCTGTTCGGCCCGCTGCACGGCGGCGCCAACGAGCAGGTGCTGAAGATGCTGGACGAGATCGGCTCGGTGGAGAATATCCCGGCTTACATCGAGGGCGTGAAGAATCGCAAGCGCCTGCTGATGGGCTTCGGCCACCGGATCTACAAGAACTACGATCCGCGCGCCCGGATCATCAAGCAGACCGCCGACGCCGTCTTCCAGGTCACCGGAAGGAATCCCAAGCTGGACATCGCGCTGGAGCTGGAGCGCATCGCCCTGTCGGACGAGTACTTCATCTCGCGCAAGCTCTATCCCAACGTGGATTTCTACTCGGGGATCATTTACCAGGCGCTGGGCTTCAAGCCGGAGATCTTCACCGTGCTGTTCGCCATCCCGCGTATGACCGGCTGGTGCGCCCAGTGGGACGAGCTGATGGCCGATCCCGAACAGAAGATCGCCCGCCCGCGGCAGCTCTACGTGGGCTACGGGCAGCGGGATTTCGTCCCCATGGATCGGCGGGCCACCGCCTGAGGCTCCGGCGGCGGGGCTGCTCCCGGCGGGGCGGCCCCGCTCACTGCTCGCTCTGCCCCTGCACGAAACTGAGGATGTCGAAGCGGCGCACGGCCCGCCCGGGGAAAAAGCTGTTGACCGCGTCCAGTTCGCTGTCGAAGATCTCGAAGACGGTCTCCAGCTTGGTGAAGACCAGCAGCTCGACGTTACGGCGGCTCAGGTTGGCGAGCTTGAGCTTGCCGCCCGCCTTGCGCAAGGACGTATAGCCCATCACCAGGGCGCCCAGTCCCGTGCTGTCAATGTAATCCACCTTCTCCAGGTTGAGGATCACGTTGACGCGGCCGGCTGCGGCCGCCTCGCGCAAGGCCTCGCGCAGACGGCCCGCCTCCTCTCCCACCGTGATGCGGCCGGCCAGATCGAGAATCAGGATCCCTTCGCGCTCCCGCCGGTTGATTTCCAGGCTCACGATCGAGTCTCCTCGCGCCGGCCGCTCACGGCTGGGCGGGCCTGACGCCGGGCTTGTCGCCCGCCTCGATCATATAGCCGATGCCTCGCACGGTGCGGATGAGCTTTTGCGGCCAGCGGTCGTCAATTTTGCTGCGCAGGTGGCGGATGTAGACGTCCACAATGTTGGTGAGGCCGTCGTAATCCATTTCCCAGACGTGCTCGACGATGGCGGTGCGGGTCAGCGGCCGGCCGGCGTTGCGCATAAGGAATTCCAGGATGCTGAACTCCTTGGGGGCCAGCTCAATGGGCTGGCCGGCGCGGCTGACCCGGCGGCGGGTGACGTCCAGCACCAGATCGCCCACCTGGATGCGTTCCGGCAAGGGTTGGCCGCGGCGCAGCAGGGCCCGGACCCGGGCCAGCAGCTCGTTGAAGGAAAACGGCTTGGCCAAGTAATCGTCGGCCCCGCGTTCCAGGCCCTTGACGCGATCGTCCACCGCGCCCAGGGCGCTGAGGATCAGGATGGGCGGGCAGACTTTTCGGTTGCGCAGGCGCTCGAGCACGCGCAGGCCGTCCATGTCCGGCAACATCAAATCCAGGATGATCAGATCGTAATCCTGGGCGTGCGCCATCTCGAGGCCCTTGGCGCCCTCCTCAGCGGAATCCACCTGGTAGCCCGCGTTTTCCAAGCCGCGGGCAATCAGTTCGGCGATGCGCTTTTCATCTTCGATCACTAAAATTCGCATCGGCACGCTTGCCTCCCAGGGAGCCGCCCGTTCCGGGGCTACCCGCCGCCATATGGCAAAAGATACCACAAACCACCGGAGCGCGCCTGGCTGGAAGCAGGCCGGTTTGGACGCCGGTTGTCCCGCAGGCGCCGGGGGATCCGGTTAAAGATTCCGGCCGGCGCGACGATCTGGCCCATGAGGGATGAATGCCAAGTCCATCGCCGCCTTCCGGCGTGCCGCTCCGGGCAAAGAAACCGGCCCGGAGCCGCCCCGACCCAACCTCCGGCAGATTCTGGAGGCGCACCTGGCCTGGCTGGAGCAGCGCCCGGAAGGCGCCCGCGCCAACCTCACCGCGATCAGCTTGAACGAGGCCCACCTGGAGGGCGCCGTCTTACGGGGCGCCCTGCTGCGCGGGACCAGCCTGCTGGAAGCCAAGCTGACCCGGGCCGACCTGAGCCGGGCGGTCCTGATCCGCTGCGATCTGCGGCAGGCCAGCCTGCCCGGGGCGGATTTGAGCGGGGCGGATCTGAAAGGGGTCATTCTGGATCAGACGCTGATGGCCGAATGCACCCTGACGGAAGCCCGCATCCAGGGCAGCCACTTCAGGCGGGCCATCCTGCGCGAGGCGCGCCTGCTGGATGCGGTGATCCAGGAATGCGATTTCACCGGGGCGATCCTCACCGGCGCCAGCCTGCACCATGCCAACCTCATCACCAGCGATTTCACGGACGCCGACCTGGAGGCCGCCCTGCTCTATCACGTTCGGGGCATCGGCGTGCGCTTCGTCTCCGCCCGGATGGCGCAGGCCAACTTCACTTCCGCCCGCTTGCAAGGTTGCGATTTCCGCGACGCGCAGTTGCTCGGGGCGCGCTTTTCGGGCGCGGACCTCAGCCAGAGCTGCTTCGCGCGCGCCGCGCTGGAGGAGTGCGATTTCCGGCAGGCGCGGCTGCGCGGCGCGGACTTCGCGGGCGCCTCGCTGGAGAACGCGCGCTTCCACGAGGCCGATCTGCTGGCGGCCGATTTCCGGGGCGCCAACCTGCGCGGGGCGCGCGGGCTGACGGCGGCCCAACTGCTGCGGGCCCGCACCGATCCCTCGACCACGCTGCCCAACGGCAAGCGCGGGACCTTCATCAAGGGCTCCGGGGCCGAGCGCCCTTTCAGTCCGCTGCCCTGAGGGGGGACTCGGCGGCCGCGACCGGGGGCCAAGCCGCAGGGGGGCATTGACCGGCCCGGGCCGCTTGCGCTAGCATAAGACTGCGGGGTGGAGCAGCCTGGTAGCTCGTTGGGCTCATAACCCAAAGGTCGGTGGTTCAAATCCACCCCCCGCAACCAACCCGCAGGGCGCCGCGGCGAATCCCCGTCAGACCCGGTCCAGTTCCAGGAACTCCCGTATGTGGGGATGTTCGCAGTGTTCCAGCTCGCCGGTCGGGCCGAAGAAGATCACCTGACCCTCATGCAGGACCACCACCCGGTCGGCCACCTTGCGCATCAGATCCAGATCGTGCGTCACCACGATCGAGGTCAAGCCCAACTGCTGCTTCAGGCGTAGCATCAGGTTGGCCAGGTGGTCCGACATAATGGGATCCACCATCGTGGTCGGCTCGTCGTAGAGGATGCATTCGGGCTGGGCGGCCAGGGCGCGGGCGATGGCCACGGCGCGTTTGTAGCCGGTGGAGATGTCGGCCGGGTAGAGATCGCGGTATTCGAGCAGGTCCACCATCTTGAGCAGGCCGTCCACGACCTCTTGCTTGTTGCTCTCGTCGTAGTCCTCGCGCAGTTCCAGCGAGAACAGGATGTTCTCGCCGATAGTGAGCGAGTCGAACAGCGCGCCGGACTGGAAGACCATGGTGACCTTCTTGCGGATGCGGCGCAGCTCGGACTCCGGGTAGTCGGTGATGTCCTCGTAGGCCACGATGACGCGGCCGGCGTCCGGCTTGAGGAAGCCCATGATGTGGCTCAGGGTCACCGATTTGCCGACGCCGCTGCGGCCGATGACGGCCACGGTCTCGCCGGCGTTCACGTGAAAGCTGACATCGGCCAGGACCGGGACGTCGAACGTCTTATATACGTGGCGGAACTCGATGTAGTGGGGATAAACGTCGCTCATCGGGAGGCGATGGCCGCCCACTCGGCCGGTGTGTTCGGGTTCTGGAACCAGCGGGCTTCGGCCACCGGCCAGGCGGCCAGATCGAGGCCGGCGATCAAGTCGGTGAGCTTGCGCCGGCCGGCCTGGAGGCCGCCTTCCAGGGCGGCGAGGCAAGCGCGATGATAGACGGCGCAGAGCGGCTCGGGCCGGCCGGAGGGCGCCAGGGGAACCAGCCCGCGGCGCCCGGCGCTTTCCGCCCGCTCCAGCAGCTCGGAGAGGAAGGCGGCGGTGAGGGCGGGCATATCGCAGGCCACGATGAGATTCCAATCCGCCCGGGTGGCGGTGAGGGCGGCGTGGATGCCGGCCGCCGGGCCGCCCTCGGGGTACAGATCGGGGATGACCGGGAAAGGCAAGGCGCGATAGCGCTCCGGCGGGCCGACCAGGCAGACCGAGCCGGCCGCCCGGCAGACCTCGCCCGCCAGGTATTCGATCAGGGTGGCTCCCCGGTAAGGCAGCAGGGCTTTGTCGCGCCCCATCCTGGAACTGCGCCCGCCTGCCAGGACAAAGCCGGCGCGGCTCATGAGAAAATGATAGCATCCGGCGCGGCCGGGGCCCGGGGG
Organism: Solibacteraceae bacterium; assembly: GCA_037444625.1. Lineage (GTDB taxonomy): Bacteria > Acidobacteriota > Terriglobia > Bryobacterales > Bryobacteraceae > DTHT01. The sequence continues at coordinate 17,138 of JBBIMA010000016.1, read as the reverse complement.
GGCTCCGGCCGGCGGCGGGGCCCGCCGGGGATGGCGGGGCGCGGCGAGGCCCTTGGAAGCGAAAACGAATGAAGGTATAATCGGTTAAAACAAACATATGCGCTCTTGTTTGTATCTGGCGGCTCTGGGGCTGGCCGGCGGCCTCTTCTTCCCGGCCGCCGCGGCCGGCGGCTCCGCCCACAGGCTCACCACCGTGGTGCGGGCCGATCCGCGCAGCGGCAGGCTGATCCGCGCGCCCCTGATCGTCCCGCGCGAGGTGAAGGCCGCCACCGTTCGCCCCCGCCTGATCGAGCCGCGCCGGCCGGGCGCCGCGGTGAGCCTGGAGAGTTTCATCGAAGAGATCGCGCTGCGCTACCAGTTGGATCCGCGGCTGGTCCGGGCGGTGATCGAGGTCGAGAGCGCCTACAATCCGTTCGCGGTTTCTCCCAAAGGGGCTCGGGGCCTGATGCAGTTGATGCCGCAGACGGCGCGCCGCCTGGGGGTGCGCGACAGCTTCAATCCCTGGGAGAACGTCGAGGGCGGCGTGCGCTACTTGAAGTACCTGCTGGAAATGTTCAACGGGGACCAGCGGCTGGCGCTGGCGGCCTATAACGCGGGCGAGGGCGCGGTGTTCCGTTACGGCGGCGTCCCGCCCTATCCGGAGACCGCCTGGTACCTGTATCGGGTGGGCAGGAAGCTGGGCCAAGCCGTCCGGGTGGCGGAGCGGGGGAGCCCGCAGCCTCCCGCCGAGGCCTACCCGAAGGTGGTCGAATACATTGACTCGGACGGCCGGTGGCACATTCGAACGCGGCTGACGCCGTGAGAAAGGGAGGCCGGATGCGAGGGACGCGGCTGCTGCCGGCCGCAGCGGCGGCGCTGGGGCTGGCCGCCAGCGCCTGGGGCCAGCAACAGCTCACCGCCGTGCGGTTCTGGTCGCTGGGCGGCGTGACCCGCATCGCACTGGAGACCGACGGCCCGGTGGCCTATCGGGCCGAACGTTTGTCGAATCCCGAGCGGGTGTTCTTCGACCTGCTCAACACGGTTCCCCGCGAGCACCGCCGGATCGTGCAGGTGCTGCCGGTAGGCGACGAGCTGCTCAGGCAAATCCGCGTGGCCCTGACGCGACCCGGGGTGACGCGAGTGGTGTTGGACCTGGCTGCCCCGGCTGCTTTCATCGCCTCGCAACTGGCCAATCCCGACCGGCTGATGATCGAGTTGCGGCGCGCATCCGCTTCGCCCGCGCCCGCGCTCGCCCTGCCCGAGTCCAGACGGGAGCCCATCCAGCTACCCGAGCCGCCGGCGTTGGAGGCTCCCGCCTTCGCGCCGAGCACCACGCCTCCCTTCAGGGCGGCGGCCGTAGCGCCCCCTCCCGCAGCGGCCCGCGCCGCACCGGCCGCGTTGCCCGAGCCCAAGCCGGCCGCGGTGGCGGTCCCTGCCCTGGGGCCGGTCGGGCCGGCGGATGCGCCGGCGACGGCGCGCTCGGCCCAGCGGGACAGCCGCGGCAGCCGATCGTTGATCCGCGCCCTGGGGTTAAAGGTAGGGCGGATCGTGCTCGATCCCGGGCACGGCGGCCACGACACGGGCACCATCGGGCCGGGCGGGCTCCGGGAGAAGGACCTGGTGCTGGACGTGGCCTTGCGCCTGGGCCGCCTGATCGGCGAACGCATGGGCAGCGAGGTCATCTACACGCGGACCGACGACCGTTACGTGCCGCTGGAGGCGCGCACCGAACTGGCCAACCAAAGCAAGGCCGATCTGTTCCTTTCCATCCACGCCAACTCTTCGCGCCTGCGCTCGGCCGCGGGGCCCGAGACGTTCTATTTGAACTTCACCACCGCGCCCGACGCCCTGGAGGTGGCGGCCCGCGAGAACGCCCCGAGCGCCCGCGCAATCCATGAATTGCAGGACCTGGTGCTGAAGATTGCGCAGAAGGAGAAGGTCCAGGAGTCGCGTGAGTTTGCCTCCAGGGTGCAGAAGGCGCTCTACCGGAACCTGCGCTTGTCTCCGGGCAGGAACCGCGGGGTGAAGAAGGCGCCTTTCGTGGTGCTGATCGGAGCGCAGATGCCGTCGGTGCTGGCGGAGGTGGCTTTTCTGAGCAACCCGAGAGAGGAACGGCTGCTCAAGCAGCCGGAGTACCGGCAACGGCTGGCGGAGGCGCTCTACCGGGGCTTGTTCGATTACGCATCCACGCTGAGCCATTTCCAGTTGGCGCGGGGCGTGGGCCAGTAAGACGCGGGACCTGACGGCCCGCGGCACTCAGGGGGAAGCATGGAAGTCCTGGCGTTTCGTCATGTAGCTTTTGAACACTTGGGCCTGATCGCTCGGGCGTTGGCCGAGCACGGGCTGGGCTATCGTTATGTGGACTGGTTCGAGAATCCGGAGGCCGAGGCGCCCTGGCGGCAGGCGGCCGGATTGATCTTCATGGGCGGCCCGATGTCGGCCAACGACGATTTGGGCTTCCTGCGCCGGGAGCTGGAGGTGATCCGCCAGGCGGCCGAAGAGGGCAAGCCGGTGCTGGGGGTCTGCCTGGGGGCGCAACTGATCGCCCGGGCGGCGGGGGCGCGGGTGTACCGAAACCCGGTGAAGGAGATCGGCTGGCTGCCGGTGCACTGGAGGGAGGCGGCGCGGCGCGATCCGCTGTTGGCCGGGCTGGAGAGGCCCGAGGTCGTCTTCCACTGGCATGGGGAGACCTTCGATCTGCCGGCGGGGGCCGAGTGGCTGGCCTATACGGAGGCGTGCGCCCACCAGGCCTTCCGGTTGGGCGGCAACGTCTGGGGCTTTCAGTTCCACCTGGAGGTGACGCCGGAGATGATCGCCGAGTGGTGCGCGGCGGCAGACAACCAGGAGGACCTGCGGGAGCTGGCGGCGCCGCCGGATCCGCAGGGCAACGCCGCCCGGCTGGAGGAGCTTTCCCGGGTGGTTTTCGGGCGCTGGGCGGAGCTGGCCGCCCGGGGGGCGGCGGGCTGAGGGCCGGCACCGGGCGGCTGCAACGGGCTTCCGGGTCTTGCTATCATAAAACCAGCTCGGGCGAGTAGTCCTTAATATCTGACGGCTCTTAAGATGACGGTATTCCTGAGGGAACTTACGACAGGGGGGGAAGCAGGATGATCTACTCGCGGTCGTCCGAGTACGCCATCCGGGCCTTCATGCATCTGGCGCAGGCGCCGGACGGCAAGTTTGTCATGGTCAAGCAGATCGCCGAGCAGGAGAACATTCCGGCGCATTTTCTGGCCAAGATTCTCCAGCAGTTGGCGCGCAAGGGGCTGTTGAAGTCCAGCAAGGGGCCGACCGGGGGCTTCACATTGCGCACACCGCCCTCGGAAATCGCCCTGGTGCAGATCGTGGAGGCGCTGGACGGCCTGGCCGACTATCAGCAATGCGTCAGCGGGCTGTCGGAGTGCACCGACGACGCGCCCTGCGGCATGCACGACTCCTGGAAAGCCCTGCGTTCGCGTATCATGGAATACCTGGAGCAGACCACGATCGCGGACCTGGTGAAGGCGCTGGAGGAGAAGCGTAAAGCGCTGGAGAAGACGCGCCGCAGCAAGCGGGCGGCGACCGCCGGCAAGCGAGACTGAAGCCGGCGAGGCGCTCGCCCGCCGAGGAGGCCGACGATGATCCGCAATTCGGTACTGATCCCGATGGTGATCGAGCAGACCTCGCGGGGCGAGCGGGCCTACGATATCTACTCCCGGCTGCTCAAGGAGAACATCATCTTTCTGGGCACGCCCATAGACGATACGGTGGCCAACCTGGTGATCGCCCAGATGCTGTTCCTGGCGGCCGAGGACCCGCAGAAGGACATCAATCTGTACATCAACTCGCCGGGAGGCTCCATCACGGCGGGCCTGGCGATCCTGGACACCATGCGCTTCGTCGAGCCCGACATCGTCACCATCTGCGTGGGCCAGGCAGCCTCTATGGCGGCGGTGCTGCTGGCGGCCGGGGCCAAGGGCAAGCGCTACAGCCTGCCCCACTCGCGCATCCTGATCCACCAGCCCTCGATGAGCGGTTTGGCCGGGCAGGCGGCCGACATTGACATCTACGCCAAGGAAATCCTGCGCATGCGCGAGACGCTCAACCAGATTCTGGCCGAGAGCACCGGCCAGCCGGTGGAGAGGGTGGCGCGCGACGTGGACCGGGACTACATCATGAGCGCCGAGCAGGCGCTCGAGTACGGCATGATAGACCGGGTGATCACCACCCGCGAGCTCTCGCCGGCCGCCAGGCTGTGAGCGCCCGGCCGGGGCCGCTCACCGGGGCAAGGCGCAAAAACGCTGATAGGCGCGGTCCCAGTCGGCTTGGGGATCCGGCTGGATGACCGTCACGGGGAAGGAACGCCGGATGAGGCGCCGGGCCTGGGCGACCCCGCTCAACAAACCGGCCCCGATGGCCTGCACGATCAGATTGCCGGCGGCGGTGGCCTCGCTGGGGCCGGCGACCACCGGCCGGCCGGTGGCGTCGGCCACGAAACGGTTGAGCACCTGATTGCGCGAGCCGCCGCCCACGATGTGGATGGGCTCGAGCCGGCGGCCGAGCAAGGATTCCAGGCTTTCCAAGACCTGCCGGTAGCGCAGCGCCAGGCTCTCCAAGATGGTGCGGCAGATCGAACCCGGCTCGGCCGGGGGTTTCTGCCCGGTCCGTCGGCAAAACTCGGCGATCTTCTCCGGCATCCGCCCGGGCAGCAGAAACGCGTCCGGGTCTATGAGGGCGGCGAAAGGCGGCGCGGCGGCCGCCATGCGCGCCAGCTCCTCGTAGCTGTAGTCGCGCCCCTCCAGGGCCCAGGCCCGACGGCATTCCTGAAGCAGCCACATGCCGGCGATATTCTTGAGGAAGCGGACGGCGCCCGCGGCGCCGATTTCGTTGGTGAAGTTCAGCTCGAGCGAACGGGCGTTGATAACCGGCTCGGCCAGCTCGACGCCCATCAGCGACCAGGTGCCCGAGCTGATGTAGCACCAGCCGTCGCCTTCGGCCGGCACGGCCGCCACCGCCGAGGCGGTGTCATGACAGCAGGTGGCGTAGACCGGCACCTCTCCCGCGCCGGTCTGCTCGGCCACGTGAGGCAGCAGCGGTCCCAGCAGAGTGCCGGGCGGCACGATTTCCGGCAGGATGTCGGTCGGCAGGCCGAGGGCCTCGAGCAGCTCGAAAGCCCAGCGCTTCTTGACCGGGTTGTAGAATTGCGTCGTGCTGGCGTCGGTGAGCTCCGAGCGCATGACGCCGGTCAGCCAGTAGTTGAACAGGTCCGGCATCATCAGGAAGGTGCGGGCCACGCGCAAGGGGGGCGCGTCAGCCAGTTTCATGGCGTGCAACTGATAGAGGGTGTTCAGTTGCATGAACTGGATGCCGGTCTGGGCAAAGATTTCCTCGCGCGGAACGACGGCGAAGGTGCGCTCGAGCATGCCGTTGTTGCGAGCGTCCCGGTAGTGGCGGGGATTGTCCACCAGCGCGCCGTCGGCGCCGAGCAGGGCAAAATCCACGCCCCAGGTGTCTATGCCGACGCCGGCCAGGCGGAGCTTGCGTTCCCTGGCCGCCAGCGACAGGCCTTGCAGGATTTCATGGAACAGCCGCAAGGTGTCCCAGTACAGCCCGGTGGGCAACCGGACGGGGATGTTGGGAAAGCGGTGCAGCTCCTCCAGCGCCAGAGCCTCTTCGGAGACGGAACCGAGGATGGCGCGGCCGCTTTCCGCGCCCAGGTCGAAGGCGAGGTAATGTGGCATGGCGGTCAGGGATGTAGTATAGCGAAGCGGCTCGGGGCCCGGGCCGGCGGCGGCCTTCGCGCGACTTCAGAACGCCGGGGCGCTGCGGAACCAGAGGCGCAGCCCCTCAGGGCTCCATCCGAGTTCCAGACCCACGGCCAGCCCCTCGGTGAGCTTCAGGCGAGCGCCTGCGCCGATGGAGCCGCGCATGCGCCGCAGGCTGACGCGCCCCGGGCGCTCGAACACCCCGCCGGCGTCGGCGAAACCGACCAGATGGAAGATCTCGCGCACCCGCCGGCGGTACTCGAAGTTGCCCGCCAGGGCGTTCTCGTCCCGGAAGCGATACTGGCGGTAGCCGCGCAGATCGTTGCCCCCGCCTACGGTCGGCTGGAGGAAAAAGGGGACCTGGCGGCGGGGACCTTTATCGGTGAAGACAGCCTGAAGTCGGAGGGCGATCGTGTCCCGGGGCCGCGCCGCGGGCAGGTACTGGCGCAGGTCGGCCTCCCAGCGGCGGAAGCGATAGGCTCCCGAGGGGCGATCGCCGAACCAGGTTCCGCGGAACTGGTAGAAGCCGCCGCGGCGCGCATCGTCGGGCTGGTCGCGCCAGTCCCAGCGCAGGAAGGCCCCGGCGTGCAGGAAGCGCGGCTGGCGCTGGAGACCGGGAACCTCCCCGGGAGCGAAACGCTGCTCGATGGAGGGGAAGTCCCGGTCCTGGCCGGGACCGACGTTGACGCGGAGCCAGCCGGCGGCCAGGCCGACCTCCAGGGGACGGCAGGGGCGGATGCCGAAGGTGGTCGTCCAGTCGAAGTCCTCGAGGCGAAAAGTGGTTCTGCGATCGGGGTGAGATTTCGCCCCCAGGCCCCAGAAGTCCTCCTCCGGGTAATTGCGATAGCGGGCGCGGGTTTCGGCAAACAGGAGACCCCCGGCCATCGGCGGGGCAGCCAGGGCGGTCTCCAGCAACTCGTACTTCTTCACGGAGCCGACGGCGCGGGCCCGAAACTCGGGCAAGCGCCGCCGGCCCGCGGGACTGCCATACTCCAGCCCCAGGGCGAAGCCCGAATCGAAGGGGAGGCCGCCCAGTACCGGGCTGAAGCCTTCCTGCGCGGTCAACAGCCAGGGGATGGCCAGCAGCAGGGCGCTCCGTGGGATGGCCATAGTCGTCTCGGTTCAGCGCAAGGCGGCCCTTCAGACCATCTTGCCCCATCGGGCGCCGGGCGTGCCGGCCGCCCGCCGGGCGGCGCGCGCCTCCCCGGAAACGGGCATGCCGGGCCTGCGGCGCCGGCCGTGGTACAATCGCGTGGCCATGGCGCGACCGACTCGCAGAGAATGGCTGGCCGCCGGTCCCTTCCTGCTTACCGCCCGGGCGGCCGCCCGGCCCAATGTGGTGCTGTTCATGACCGACGACCACGGCGCCTGGGCGCTGGGCGCGTACGGCTGCGGGGAAATGCACACTCCGAACCTGGATCGGCTGGCGGCCGGGGGCGCCCGCTTCACTCGGGCCTACGCCGCCACGCCGGTGTGCTCGCCCAGCCGCCTGACCTATCTGACCGGATTGCTGCCCTCTCACCACGGAGTGCAAGACTATCTGGTTGCGGTGGACACTTTCGGCCCCAAGTCGCGCGCTTTTCTCACCGGCCGAGTGACTTACTCGGAACTGCTGGCCAAGGCGGGATGGACCCTCGGCATGTGCGGCAAGTGGCATATGGGGCGGGACGAAACAGCCCAGGCCGGCTTCACTTACTGGGCTACCGTGCCGGGCGGCGGCGGGCCGTACCGCGATCCCGAGTTCGTGGTCAACGGAAAGGCCGGAAAAATCCAGGGCTTCAAGACCGATATCGTCACCGACCATGCGCTCGAGTTTCTGGACCGCAACCGGGCGCGGCTCTTTTTCTTGTTAGTGCCCTATTATGCGCCCCATACTCCCTACGATTATCAGCCGGAGGCGTATCGCGCTCCCTATTTGAAAGCCGACTTTCGATGTTTCCCGCGGCAGGCGCCGCATCCGAACCGGAATCCCCAGCTTCTCCGGCATCACGGCAATCGGGAAAGCATGCTGAGTTACTCGGCGCTGATCAGCGGCGTGGACCATAACGTAGGACGCGTCTTGCGGCGCCTGGAGGAACTGGGCCTGCGCGAGAACACGCTGGTGATCTTCACGGCCGATCAGGGATGGAATGCGGGCCACCACGGCGTGTGGGGCAAGGGCAACGGGACCATCCCCTTCAACATGTACGAGGAATCCATCCGGGTGCCGCTCATCTGGAGCCATCCGGATCGAATCCGTTCGGGCTTGGTCATCGAGGACATGGTTTCGGCCTACGACTTTTTCCCGACGATTCTGGAGTATCTGGGGGTGGGAGCGCCGCCCGACCGGCGCAGGCTGGGGCGCAGTTACACGCCGCTGCTGGCGGGTGCGGGCCGCCGGCAGCCCCGACGCCTGTACTTCGAGTACGCCTACGTGCGCGGGTTGCGGACCGAGAACCTGAAGTATATCGAGCGGACGGCCGAGTGGCCCAGCGAGCTCTATGACCTGGAAGCCGATCCGGGCGAGAGGCGCAACCTGATAGCCGACCCGGCCTACCGGCGCGCGCTCGAAGGGCTGCGCAGCGAGCTGGCGGGGGTCTTCCGGCGGATCGGCGCGCCGCCCTTGGCCGAGTGGCGCTCCACCACGACGCAGAACCTGCCCGTCTATCCGAAGCCCGGGTCCTGATGGCGACCCGGCAGGCATGCTATTCTTGCCTGAATCGGAGGGCGGCAGGATGTCGGAACAGGAGATCTCGCGGCGGGGCTTCATGGCCGGATCGGCGGCGGCGCGTGAGGCGGTGGCGGCGCCCCCGGTGATCGTGAGCGAGCTTCGGGCTCAGGGGGATCCCATCCGCATCGTGACGATGTATCGCTTTGAGCCCGAGGAAGTGCGCCGGATCCAGGCCGCCGCGGCCGGGGTCAAGGTGGAGATCGCCCTGGCCAGGACGCGCGAGGAATTCCGGGCGCTGCTGGGCGAGGCCGAGGTGGTCTACGGCAGCCTGAGCGGGGCCGATCTGGAGCTGGCCCCCAGGCTGCGCTGGTTGCAGGCGGGCGCGGCCGGGGTGGAGTGGATGGACCGGCGGCTGCGCGAGAGTCCGGTGGTGGTGACCAACTGCGCGCGCATCTTTGCGCCAGGCATTTCCGAAACCGCCATGGGAATGCTGCTCTGCCTGACGCGGGGGATCACCCGCTATTATTTTCCGCAGTTTTTGAAGCGGCAGTGGAAGCCGGTGGGCAGCCCTAAGTCCGACCATCACAGCGAGCTGGCCGGGCGCACGATGGCGATCGTGGGCCTGGGAGGCATCGGCACGGCGGTGGCCCGGCGCGCCCACTACGGCTTCGACATGCGGATCGTGGCCACCGACGCCAAGCCGCTGCCCAAGCCGGAGTTTGTGGCCGAGCTGCACGATCCGGGCTGGTTCGAGCAGATGGTTCCCCTGGCGGACGTGCTGGTGGCGGCGGCGCCGCACACACCCTTGACCGAGCGCATGTTCAACGAGCGGGTCTTCCGGCGCATGAAGCGGACGGCCTACTTTCTGGCGCTCTCCCGGGGCCAACTGTTCGACGACATGGCACTGGTGCGCGCGCTCAAAGAGGGCTGGATCGCGGGCGCGGGGCTGGACGTCTTTCCCAAGGAGCCGCCGCCCCCCGAGCACCCCATCTTCGACTGTCCGAACGTGGTCCTGACCATGCACACCTCAGGCTGGAGCCCCGACCGGCAGGCTCGGCTGATTGAGCTGTTCGCCGAGAACGTGCGCCGGTACGCGGCCGGCCTGCCGCTGCTTAACGTGGTGGACAAGCAGCGAGGCTACTGAGGGCCGCGTTATTCGCCCGCCGACCCGGCGCGCAAAGTTACAGGCCGCGCCCGCGCAGCCGGCACATCGGGTACGCTGCCCGGCGGCTCCGGCGCGCCGGGCCGCGGCGCCGGACCGGACTTGACGAAGCAGACCGGCCGGGGAAAAACTGGGTGTTGCCGTTCGGGGCGCCGGTCGCTTCGTCAGTCAGGTAACCAGGGCGATGGGCAGGCAGAGGACCGAGATGAACGGAGCGGCTTTGCTCGACACTCGTGACAGGAGGCCGGCATGAGGTGGAAATGGGCGAAGGGCATTGGCGCGGTGGTTGCGGTGGTTGCGCCGGGTTGGATGACGGCGCAACCGGCCGACGTGATCTACTACAACGCCAAGGTCATCACCATGTGGGAGGGCCGGCCGCTGGCCGAAGCGGTGGCCATCCGGGGCAACCGCTTCCTGGCGGTGGGCTCGAACCAGGAGGTCCTGGCCCGGGCGGGCCCCATGACGCGCCGCGTGGATCTGGGCGGGCGCTGCGTCACGCCGGGCTTGATTGACAGCCACACGCACCCCAGCGGCGCCGCCCTCAGCGAGCAGGACGGCCCGGTGCCGGTCATGAACGCCATTCCCGAAATCCAGGCTTACATCCGGCGGCAGGCGGCCCGGTTACCCGCCGAGCAGACCATCTTCGTGCCCAAGGTGTACGCCACGCGGCTGCGCGAGCGCCGCTACCCGACCCGCTACGAGCTGGACGAGGCCGCCCCGGGGCGCCTCGTCATCGCCGATAACGGCTACGCTTCGGTGCTGAGTTCCGCGCTGCTGCGCAAGGTGGGCATCACGCGCGAGACGCCCCAGCCGCCCGACGGCAAGATCATCAAGGACGAGCAGGGGGAGCCCACCGGCCTGATCCTGGGCGCGCCCCGGCTGCTCGGCCCGCTGCGCCGTACGCGCGCCCGCACGCACCGCGACCTGGTCTGGGCGATCGAGAGCATGCAGAAAAAGTACAACGAGGCGGGCATCACCAGCACGATTGACCGCGGCCAGGGCCCGGAGGGCTTCCGCGCCTATCAGGAGCTGCGCCAGGCGGGCCGGCTTTCGGTGCGGACCTACGTCACCTTCCTGATCAGCGGCCAGGGAACGCCCCAGCAAGTGCGTGAGGAGATCCTGCGCATCCCGTTCGTCACCGGCTGGGGCGACGAATGGCTGCGGGTGGGCTCGATCAAGACCATCGTGGACGGCGGCATCCTGATCGGGACCGCCTTCCTGCGCGAGCCCTACGGGCCGAACACCGCCATCTACGGCTACCAGGACCCGGACTACCGGGGCGTCCTCTACCTGCCCAAGGAAAACCTCTTCGAGATGGCACGGGTGGCCAACCAACTGGGCTGGCAGATGACGGCTCACACGGCGGGCGGCGGCGCGACCGATCTGCTGCTGGACGCCTACGAGGCGGCCGATCGCGAGCGGCCCATTCGCCCCCGGCGCTTCACCGTCAGTCACGGGAACTTCCCCAATCAACAGGCCCGGGCCCGCGCTCTCCGCATGGGCGTGCTATTCGACTGCCAGCCGGCCTGGCACCACTTCGACGGCCCGGCGCTCAAGGACGTCTTCGGTCCCGCCCGCATGAGCCACTTTCTCCCTCTGCGCTCGCTGCTGGACGAGGGCGTGATGGTGGCGGGCGGCTCGGACCACATGATCCGCTTCGATTCCCGGCAGGCGATCAACCCGTATCACCCGTTCTTCGGCATGTGGATGGCGATCACGCGCCGCACCTCCGACGGCTCGGTGTTGAATCCCGAGCAGTGCATCCGGCGCGAGGAAGCGCTGCGGCTGTGGACCTTGAACGCCGCCTATCTCAGCTTCGAGGAGAACTTGAAGGGTTCGATCGAGCCCGGCAAGCTGGCCGACCTGGTGGTGATTTCCAAAGATTTCCTTGCTTGCCCGGTCGAGGAGATCAAAGACATCGAGGCGCTGCTCACCGTGGTGGACGGGCGCGAAGTCTACCGCCGCCCGGGCTGGTAGCGCGACCCGCCTGCCGCGTCGGGGCGGCGGTGTCCGGTGATGCCGGAGGGGCGAGCTCTGCCTCCGGGGCCGGTGATATAATCCCTCAGGCCGGGGGGCGGCGCACAGCCGCGGGTGGCCGCCGCGCCCGGGCCAAGGAGGTCCCTTTCCATGCGAAGCCTTTTCGTTGTCATACTGGCCGGCCTCTTGTTGGGAAACGGACACGCGCAGGATTTCCGCGCCACCCTGACCGGGCTGGTGACGGATCCCAGCGGCGCCGTCATCCCGGGGGCCACCGTCAAAGCCACCAACACCACGACCAACGCCGGCACGGAGACGCGGACCACGGAGTTGGGGGTGTTTACGATTCCCTATCTGGATCCCGGCGTCTATGACGTCGAGGTCAGCGCCCCCGGCTTCCTCACCGTGGTCCGGCCCAAGATCGTCCTGCGGGTGGCGGACAAGGTCAACCTGCGCATCGAGCTGAAGCTGGGCCAGACCAGCGAAAGCGTGGTGGTCACCGCCGAGCAGGAGGTGATCGAGACCGCCTCGGCCGACCGCGGCCTGGTGTTCGATCCGATCAAGACCCAGCAACTGCCTCTGAACGGCCGCCAGTCCTACCAGTTGATGGCCCTGACGCCGGGCGTGCTCTTCACCCAGGAAGCCTTCGGGCCCAGCGGCCATTCGGGCACGCGGGGCTGGGACGTAACCAACGTGTACCGCATCAACGGCGCCCGCGCCGGGCAGAACCTGTTCCTGCTGAACGGCGCTCCCATCAGCGATGCGGGCGGAACCTGGCAAATCGCTCCCAATATCGAAGCGATCCAGGAATTCAAGGTGATGACCAATACGTACGACGCCTCATACGGCCGGTTCGGCGGCGGCGTCGTCAACACCACCATCCGCAGCGGCGCCAGCGAATGGCACGGCAACGTCTTCGAATACTTCCGCAACACCGTGCTGGACGCCAACCGCACGGGCAACAAGCAGCCCACTCCCAATATCCGCCGGCCCACCCACAACCAAAACCAGTTCGGCGGAGCGGGAGGCGGCGCGCTGCGCAAGGACAAGGACTTCGTCTTCTTCAGCTTCGAAGGCTGGCGGGAGATTCAGCCGGCCTCGGTCATCTCCAGCGTGCCTCCGACGCTGCTGCGCGACGGGCAGCATTTCTCCGACTTCGGCTACAAGATTTATGATCCCCTGACCTCGACGGTCTGCGCTCCGCCCGTGAACTGCCGCGGCTCGGCCTACGTCCGCCAGCCGTTCCCGGGCAACGTCATCCCGCAAAGCCGGATCAGTCCCGTCGGCCAGAAGGTCCTATCCTACTACCCGAAGGAGAACGGTCCCGATCCCCGGGCGCTGGCCAGCAACTATTACACCAACACCAACGGCCACTATCGTTACGACCAGCCCATCGGCCGCTGGGATCATCACTTCAGCGACCGGGACAAGATCTATGCCCTGGTAACCTATCAGCACGGCAAGGAGTACCGGAACTCGACCGGCTTTCCGCCCCCGGCAGGCAGCGGGGACATCAACTCCCAGCGCACCGATCAGAACTATGTGGCCGCCTGGACCCACGTCCTTTCGCCCACCACGGTGCTTGACATCCGCGCCTCCTTCGGGCGGTTCACCTCGATGTTTCCGCGTTACACGGACTACGATTTCACCATTGACAAACTCGGCATGACCAAGATGCCGCACGCTCCCACCAACACGAAAGCTACGGCGCCGCGCTTCGACGTGGGCGGCTTTACGCAGCTCTTCGCGCTTTCCAGTGCGGGCGAGTGGAGTAGCCATAACCAATGGAATGTTACCCCCAGCCTCAGCCTGACCCGCGGGCGCCATACTTTGCGCACCGGCTTCGAGTTCAACTCGGTCGCTTACGCCATCGGCAACCGGAGCTGGGCCAACGGCACCTTCAGCTTCAACCAGGCCTGGACCCGGCAGCTTTCCGACGTGAGCGCCTCCGGGGCGGCGGCCACTTACGACGGCTCCTCGCTGGCCGGCTTGCTGCTCGGTTACCCCGCCAGCGGGCAGGTGGATTGGGCCGCCAACCCGTACCGCACCCGGCCTTACTGGGGCGTCTTCCTCCAGGACGACTGGAAGCTCTCCGCCAACCTCACCTTGAACCTCGGCCTGCGCTACGAAGCGCAGTACGCCTGGCTGGAACGCTTCAACCGCTACAACCGGGGATTCGACCTGACCACCAAGAACCCGATGAGCGACGCGGTGCTGGCCCGCTGGGCCCAACTCAAGGCCGACTACGACAAGACCAACCCCAAGTACCCGTACCCCAACCCGCCCGCCCAGTTCAGCGGCGGCTGGCTCTTCGCGGGAGCAGGCGGCCAGCCTCGGCGCATTTTCGACACCGACTGGACCAACCTGGCGCCCCGCTTCGGACTGGCTTGGCGCTTCCAAGAGAAGACCGTTCTCCGCTTGGGCGGCGGGGTGTACTACATGGCGGACACCAACGGCGGCCGAACCAACGGCTTCTCCGCCACCACCAGCTACGTCTCCTCCCTCGACGGCAAGGTCCCCTCGGCCGGAGCGAGCCTGAATGGGCCGTATTCCCTGGTGGATCCCTTCCCGCTGGGCATTATCGAACCGACGGGCGCCAAAGAGGGCCTGCTCACGCTCATCGGCCAAGGGTTCACTTTCGATCCGACCCGGCGCAAAATTCCCCGCACGTACCAGTATTCGCTCGGCTTCCAGCGGGAACTGCCCTCGAATATCCTGTTCGAAATTTCCTTTGCCGGAAACTATCAGACCTTCGTCTGGGTGAGCTGGGGCCGGAATGAGATCAGCCTGGCCGATTACAACCAGGCCCGCCTGGATACCAGTTATAACGCCACTCAGTTGCCCAATCCCTTTTACGGCATCCTGCCCCGCAACGGCGGGGTGGGCCAGAACCCCACCATCACCCGGGGCAGCCTGCTGCGGCCGAACCCGTTATGGGGCGGCCTCACGCAGACCAACAACAACTGGGGCTTCTACCGCTCCGACGCCATGCAGCTCAAAGTGGAAAAGCGTGTGCTGGGCGGCCGCCAGTCGGGTGTCATGACCTGGGTTCTCTCTTACACGCTGTCCAAGGCTTACCGCGCCAACCATCGCCTGCAATCCTGGAACCTGGAAGAGCCGCTGATTTACGAACTCGACGAGCAGGACAAACCCCACATGCTGGCCTTCAGCGGCGTCTGGGATCTGCCTCTGGGTACGGGCAAGGCGCTGCTCAATTCCGACAACCCGGTGGTGAAGAAGCTGGCCGGCGGCTGGCAGTTCGACTGGATCTTCACCTACCGGTCCGGCTACCCGGTGGGCTGGCCCAACCTCATGAACTACTGCGGCGACTGGCACGCCCACCCGAAGACCCGCTATGCCTGGTTCAACAACAACAAGAGCTGCTACGCCACTTGGCCGCCTTACACCTTGCGCACGATCCCGGATGTGTTTCCGGACATCCGCCAGCACGCCGCCCCGCAGTTGAACATCGCGCTGGAGAAGACCACCCGGATCAGCGAACGCTACCGCTTCATGATCCGCGGAGAGGCCTTCAACCTGAGCAACACGCCGATCTACGGGGGTGTGGACACCAGCTTCACCAGCACCCGCTTCGGGATGCTGCCCCAGGACCAGCAGAACTGGCCGCGCTTCATCCAGTTCGCGGCCAAGTTCTTCTTCTGATCCGGGGCGCGCTTGCACCGGGCCCGGCGGAAAGCCGGCAGGGCGCCCTGTCGGACGCCCTGGGCATCTCGAGGCTATGGCCGTCGGTGCACCTCCGGCAGCCCGGGCCCGGAGGCTTCGCCCTGACCGCGGTTGACCCACGCGGCGCCGGCTTTCTACAATGAAGGCTGCTTGAGGAGGAGCGTGGGGCCGGCTGCCGGCCGCGACAGGCTCCTCCAGTCGGGAGGTTATCTGATGGCGAAGATTCCCGTCGAGACGCTGGCCGAAGAGATGTACCAGATGGTGGTCGAATACACCGGCAAGCGCAATCTCAAGGCCGGCGATCTGACCAAAGAGATGATCGCGCGGCACGGCGAGGAGGCGGTCAGCAAGGAGGACTGCAAGCAGGCCATCCGCCTGCTGATTGACTCCGGCCGCTGCGTCTACAGCTATCTCGGCGGGTCCTACATCCAGCTTCCGCCCAAAGAGGGGACCGAGGCCTGAGGCGTTCCCGGCCGCCGGCTTGGTTTCCGCCCGCTGGGTCCCTGCCGTGACGATCAGCCAGCCGCTGCCGCGCCTGGTGGTGGCCGGCCTGTCGGGCGAAGCCGGCAAGACGCTGATCGCGCTGGCTGTAATTCTGGGCGCACGGGCCCGCGGCTGGACCGTGCGCGCCTTCAAGAAGGGACCGGACTATATTGACGCCGCTTGGTTGGGATGGGCCAGCGGCCGGCGGGCGCGCAATCTGGACAGCTTCCTGATGGGGTTTGACGCGGCGGCGGCCGCTTTGCTCCGCCACGGCGTCCGGGAGGGCCTGAACCTCATCGAGGGCAATCGGGGCCTGTACGACGGGGCGGATGCGCGCGGCACCCACAGCACGGCGGAGCTGGCCAAGCGCCTGCAAGCGCCGGTGATTCTGGCCGTCAACCCGACCAAGCGAACGCGCACCGCGGCGGCCTGCGTGTTGGGCTGCCAGAAGCTCGATCCGGCGGTGCGCCTGGCGGGCGTCATCCTCAATCCGGTGGGCGGCGAACGTCACGAGCGCACGCTGCGGCAGGCCATCGAGGCCGACTGCGGCCTGCCGGTGCTGGGAGCGATTCCGCGCGCGCCGGCCGCGGACTTGGTGCCCGGCCGCCATCTCGGGCTGATCACGCCTGAGGAGTACACCGCCCTGCCGGAATTGCGCCGTACCGTCCTCGAAACTGTGACCGCGCGGCTGGATCTGGACCGGCTGCTTGAGATCGCGCGCGCCGCTCCGCCTTTGAGTGCGCCGCAGGAGCCCGCGGCGGATCTGCCCGACGGCGTCGGCTTGCGCATCGGCTACCTGCACGATTCGGCTTTCACCTTTTACTATCCCGAGAATCTGGAGGCGCTCGAGCAAGCGGGCGCCGAGCTGGTCCCCGTCTCCTCGCTGGAGGCCGCCGAGCTGCCCGCCGGCCTGCACGCCCTTTACATCGGTGGGGGCTTCCCTGAAACCCACGCCGCGCGGTTGAGCGCCAACGCGTCCTTCCTGGCCGGCCTGCGGGAGCGCGCCCTGGCCGGGCTTCCCATCTACGCCGAGTGCGGCGGGTTGATGCTGTTGGCCCGCGCCATTCACTGGCAGGGGCGGGGTTACCCGATGGCCGGGGTGCTGCCCTTCGAGGTCGAAGTCTGCCCGACGCCGCAGGGCCACGGATACGCCCTGCTGGCGGTCGAGCGGGAGAACCCGTTCTACCCGGCCGGGCTGACCCTGAAGGGGCATGAATTCCATTACTCGCGCATCCTGCCGCCGGAGGCGCCCCCGGTTTGCGCCTGCCGGGTGCTGCGCGGCGCCGGCGCGTGGGCGGGCCGGGATGGGGTCGTCCTCCATCAAGTCTGGGCCGCCTATACCCACGTGCACGCGCGTGCCACGCCCGAGTGGGCCGCCGGCATGCTGCGCGCGGCGCGACTCTACGCCCGGCGGCAGGGGGCAGGCTGAGACCGGTTTGTCCGACAAAGAGCGATTTGGGTC
>JBBIMA010000015.1:29298-71325 GCA_037444625.1 Solibacteraceae bacterium | reverse complement strand
CCGGCAGGCCGATGTCGGTCCGGGTGGGATCCTGCTTGGCCCAAGCCGCTAATCGCCTGCCGCCCTGCTTCCGATTCAGCCAAGCACAAATGGCTTGCATTTTTCGCGCGTGGCCCGGCCGTCCGAGCACGGCCTCATCCGGCGCCAGGCCCTGCGTGCCCACCACCATACCGATCAGGCAGGGGTGGTCCTCCGCCGGAAAGATCACGAACGAGAGCCCGCCGTAAGGCCCGCTATCCGGGTTCGACGGATGAATCCAGGCGGCGAATGGAACTCCTTCGCCACCCCTAAACTCCGCCGTGCGTAACTTCACGGCGTTCTCGGCGCGCTTCTCATACCGGCCCCCGGGCGCCCCGAAGAAGCGGTCGAACACACACCGGTTCCGTTCCCCCCATCGGTCTCGGCCGGGAGTGTGGATGAGCTCCGCCAGATCGGCCAGGCTCATGGGCCGCCTCCCGCTGGCCGCCCTACTGCGGCATCCGCCCGTCGGGCCAGGCGTCCGAGCGGAAGGGCGAGGCGGGCAGGCCCTCGGCGTTGAACAACGTGCACTCCGGGTTGTCGGCCCAGGCGTAACGCACCGCCGCCGGCTCGGCCACCGCGCTGCTGGAGACCACCACGGTGTCGCCCTCGATCTGCGCCTGCGCCGGGTGAAACACGCGGTCCGGTCCCGCCAGCAGGAACTCCTTCAGGACTCCGCCTCGGGCCCGCAGGCCCCCGCCCACGTGATCGAACCACAATCGCAGCCGGCTGCCCTCCCGGGTCGCCTGGCGAAACACCGGGCCCGAATACGTCAGCTTCTCGCCGTAGACCAGGGCCCGCGCGGCCAGCGCCAACCGCAGCCCCACGTCCTGTTTGTTCTTGGGATGGATGTCCTCGGCCTCCCCGATGTCAATGATCACCGCCATGGCCGTGTTGCGCAGCTCGAGGGTCTTCAGTTGCGCCTCCTGCACCAGCGACCAGTAACCGTTGGGCGGCGCCTTCGCGTAATTGGCGAGCTGCACGAACAAAAAGGGAAAATCGCCCTGGCCCCAGGCCTGCCGCCAGTCCCGGATCATGGCCTCGAATAGGGTCCGGTAAAGATAGGCGTAATTGTTGGCGTTGCTCTCGCCTTGATACCAGATCACGCCCCGGATCGCGTAGGGCGTCAGCGGGGCGATCATGGCGTTGTAGAGTCCGGCGGGCGTGTGGGGATGGCCCGGACCCAGCGGTTGCCCCGGACGCGGCGGCGCCGGGCGTCCTTCCCGTTTGGCCTCCGCCGCGCGCTCCTCCCACTGCTTGAGACTCTCCTCGTAGCGCCGCTTGGCCCGCGGCCAGTTGACCAGCACGCGGTTCCACTCCACCAGGTACGTTTGCAGGGTGGGTTCGGAAACCAGCGTCGCCTGGCTGGTCCACGCCTGGGCCGGCGTGCCTCCCCAGGCCGATTGAATCACACCCACCGGAACGCCCAACTTCTGATGCAAGTGACGGGCGAAAAAGTAACCGACCGCGGAGAAGCCCTTCACGGTTTCCGGGCTGCAAATCTGCCAGGCGCCCTCCACGTCCTCGGCGGGCTGCTCGGCCACCTTCAAGGCCACCTTGAACAGCCGGATCCCCGGGTAGTTCGCCGCCGCCGCTTCCTTCTCGGCGTCGCGCGAGCGCTCGACCGGCCACACCATGTTGGACTGCCCCGAGGCCACCCACACCTCGCCCACCATCACATCCCGCACCGTCAAGCTGTTCCGGCCCCTGACGCTGAGCTCGTAAGGCCCGCCGGCCGCCAAGGGCCGCAGCCAAACCTCCCAACGGCCCCAGGCGTCCGCCGTGGCGCCCGCGGACTGCCCCGCCAGGCTCACGTTCACCGCCTCGCCCGGCTCCGCCCAGCCGTAAATGCGAACCGGCGCGTCGCGTTCCAGCACCATGTGATCGCTGATCAGGCTCGGCAGCCGCACCTCGGCCGGCGAGAGCACGGCCGCCGCCAGCCACAGTATCGTAGCGTTCATCTTTTGCATGTCGCTCTCCCGTGAGCAGCCTATTCTATCTGAGCGGCCGCCGCGCGCGTCGCGGCCAGCAGCTCCGGGAAGCGCCCCTCCAGGATGGCCCGCCGGATGGCGCGCATACGGTCGAAATAATGGCGCAGGTTATGCAAGGTGGCCAGCGTGGCGAACAGGATCTCGCCCGCCTGGAACAGATGGCGCAGGTAGGCGCGGGAGAAGTTCCGGCAGGTGTAGCAGTCGCAGTTCTCGTCCAGGGGCGCCCCGTCCTCCTGATAGCGGGCCTGCTTGATCACCACCCGCCCGGCGGAGGTGAACAGGCAGCCGTTGCGTGCGTTGCGCGTGGGTAGCACGCAATCCATCATGTCTATGCCGCAGGCCACGTACTCGGCCAGCTCCTCGGGCAGGCCCACTCCCATCAGGTAGCGCGGCCGCTCGCGCGGCAGCAGAGGCGCCGTCAGCTCCGCCGTCTCCAGACTGAGGGCGCGCGGTTCGCCCACGCTCAGGCCGCCGATGGCGTAGCCGTCGGCCTCCAGCTCGAGCAATTCCCCGGCGCAGCGCCGCCGCAGGTCGGGGTACATCGAGCCCTGCACGATGGGAAACAGCGCGCCCGCCCCCGGCGTCTCCTCCTGCCTCCGCCGGTAGTGCCGGAAGGCGGCGCGAGCCCAGCGCACGGTGCGGTCTACCGATTGCCGCGCGCTCTCATAGGCGGCCGGATAGGGCAGGCATTCGTCGAGCGCCATCAGGATGTCGCTGCCCAAGGCGAGCTGCACCTCCACCGCCGTCTCGGGCGTGAACAGGTGGGCCGCGCCGTCCAGGTGGGAGCGGAACCACACCCCTTCCTCGGTCACCTTGCGCAGATCCGCCAGGCTGAAGACCTGGTAGCCGCCCGAGTCGGTCAGGATGGCGCGCGGCCAGCCCATGAAGCGGTGCAGGCCGCCCAACCGCCGAATCACTTCGTGCCCGGGTCGCAGAAACAAATGGTACGTATTGGCCAGCAGGAGCTGTACGTCGAGCTGCTCGAGCAGATCCCGCGGCGTGAGGGCCTTGACGCTGGCCTGCGTGCCCACGGGCATGAAAACCGGGGTCTCGACCGTCCCGTGCGGCGTGTGGAGCAGCCCCGCCCGCGCCCCCGTCCGCCCGCACTCGGCCACAATCTGGAATTCGACGCCGGGCAACCCACCATTGTAGAATCGGGCCGATGCGAACCGCCCTGCCGATCCTCTGCGCGCTGCTGCTTTCCGCGCCCGCGCCCTCTCAGCCCGTCCGAATCGAGCGCCTGCGGGCCGACGTCGGGTTCCTGGCCTCCCGCCCGCTGGAAGGACGTCGGGCGCTGGAGCGCGGATCCGACGTAGCGGCCGAATTCATCGCTGCCGAATTCGCCAAGGCCGGCCTGCGGCCCGGCGTCGGCGCCTCCTTCTTCCAGCCGGTCGAACTCATCGAGCACCGGCCCGATCCCCAGGCCGCGCGCCTCACCCTCTGGTGGGGCGGCCGCAAACATGAGTACCGCTACGGGCGCGACTTCAGCGGCTCATTCCCGCGCGACCTCAACCTGCGCGCTCCCCTGGCCTTCGCCGGCTACGGCATCACCGCGCCCGAGTACGGCTACGACGATTATGCCGGCCTCGACGTCCGGGGCAAGATCGCCCTCGTCTTCGAGTACGAACCGCAGCTTCACGATCCCTCCTCGCCCTTCAACGGCGAAGGCAACACCCTGCACGCCAGCCCTCGCCGCAAGGCGCTCAACGCGCAGCAGCGCGGCGCGCTTGCCCTCCTGGTGATTCCCGCCCCCAACCGCAAGCGCCCGTTCCGCCCCGGCCGCGGCGGGCCCGGCCAAGCCCTGCGCGACTCCGAGCTCGGCATCCCGCTGTTCACGCTCAGCCCGCGCGTGGCCGAAGAGTTGCTCGCCGCGGCCGGGCGGGCGCCCGCCGAACTTCAGCGCGCCCTGGACGCTTCCCTCAAGCCGGTGCGCCTGGAACTGGAGGCGCGCGCCGAACTCAAGTTCAAGACGCTCGAGACGCGCCGCGGCCTCACCGCCAACGTGATCGGCCTGCTGGAAGGCGCCGACCCGCTGCTGCGGCAGGAGACCGTCGTTTTCTCGGCCCACTACGACCACCTCGGCGCCCGCGAGGGCAAGCTCCTGCCCGGCGCCGACGACAACGCCTCCGGAACAGCCGGGCTGCTCGAGTTGGCCCGCCTGTTCGGCGCCCAACCGCCGCCCCGGCGCTCGCTGTTGTTCATCGCCTTCGGCGCCGAGGAGGCCGGCCTGCTGGGCTCTTACTACTACGCAGCCCATCCCGTGCGCCCTTTGGAGACCACCCGCGCCCTGATCAACCTGGACATGATCGGCCGCGACGAGCAACCCAGCGCCCAAACCGCCGGCCTCATCCAGATCGCCTCGGATACCTCCAACGAGGTCAACCTGGTGGGGGCCTTCTACAGCCCCGAACTGCGCGCCTTGCTCGAGCGGGAGAACGCCCCGATCGGGCTGCGCCTGAGCGACAAGTGGGATCGCGACGCCACGCTCAACATCCTCTGGCGCTGCGATCACTTCGCTTTTCTGATGAAACAGATCCCCGCCGTGTGGCTCTTCAACGGCTTCACGCCCGATTACCACACCCCGGCCGATACGCCCGACAAACTCAACTTCGCCAAAATGGAAAAGATCCTGCGCCTGGCCTGGCGCGCGGGCCGCGCTCTGGCCGAGGAACCCGGCGGGCCGCGCTTCGGCCCCGCGCGGCGCTGAGCCCGCCCTCAGCGCGCCTGCCGCAGCGCGATCACGCTGGCCTGCGGATCGGGCGGCTCCGGCGGAACCTCCAGGCTGATGCGGTCGCCCGTTTGCCGGAAGCTCAGCCGGGCGCCCGAGGCCAGCAGCCTCGCCTCGCGCACCTTCCCTTTCAAACCCGAGAACTCGAGCCGCCCCCGGGGCCAGTCGAAAACGTGCAGGTAGATCATGTCCCCTTTGGCCGTGGTCCTGCCGAACGGCAGGTTCTGGAGCGGCCCGTAAGTCGTGCCGTAAATCGCTTCGCCGTTCGCCTTCAGCCACCGTCCCACGGCCAGCAGCCGCTCCTCGAACTCCGGTTGGATGGTTCCCTCCGGCGTGGGTCCCACGTTGAGCAGAAGGTTGCCCCCCTTGCTCGCCACTTCGATCAGGGCCCGGATCAACTCGGCGGCCGACTTATAGTTCGTGTCGTACCGGTTATAGGCCCAGGTGCGGTTGATCGTCATGCAGGTCTCCCAAAGCCGGAATTCCCCGGGCGCGGGCACCTCCGCCGGAGCCGGCGCCTCGCTCGGCGACAGCCCCGCCAAGCGCACGCCCGCTCGCGGAATCGTCTTGGGAATGAATTGCTCGGGCGTCTCATAGTCGCCCGGCAATCCCAGCCGGTTATTGATCAAACAGGCCGGTTGCAATTCCCGGATCAGCCGGTGAAAGCGCTGCGGATCGTAGTTGAACTGCGAGCCCAGGCCGTCGAACCACAGGATGGCGATCGGCCCGTACCTGGTGAGTAACTCCGTGACTTGAAGCTGCATGTAATCCAAATACAGGACCCACTCCGGACGGGTCGGCTCGCCCCGCCAGTTCTCCCGCGCCGGCCGGCTCGTATCCCGGTAGCCGGGATGATTCATGTCGGGCGGAGAGTAGTAAAGACCCAGGGGCATTCCCTCCGCCCGGCAGGCCGCGGCCAGCTCGGCCAGGATATCTTTCTTGTAAGGCGTGTTGGTGATCTTGTAATCCGTGAAGGCCGAATCGAACATCGCGAAGCCGTCGTGGTGCTTGCTGGTGAAGACCAGATAGCGCTGCCCGGCCGCCTTGGCCAGCCGCACCCAGCCGTAAGGATCGAACTTCACCGGGTTGAACCGCCGGGGCAGGGCGCGGTAATCCTCCTCCGAGATCGCCGGGTAACCCTTGCGGCCCGGAACCATGATGGGCCAGGAAGCCTCCACGCTGGCCAGCGAGTACGGCCCCCAGTGAACGAACATGCCGAACTTGGCCTGCCGGAACCATGCCGTGCGATCCTCGCCGGCCGCCCCGGCGGGGCCGATCAACAGCAAGCAGACCAGCCATCCAGTCCTGCGCATGCCGCCCACCTTATCACGCCGCGGGACGGTCGGCGCAAGCCGCGAAACGGGCCCGGCCGGCGGGTGCCCGCGCGAGGCGCCCCGAGCAGCCTGCCGCCCGGGATCGCCTTCACCCGCCCGACCGGGCCCGGCGCGTCCGTATGGGAGCCGACGGACGCAAACCGCTCGGCGCGCTCAGCGCCCGTGACCCACGCTGTGGCTTGGCGGCGCCGGATCGGGCTTCTCATCCAGCTTGATGCGGGTGGCCACAACCGCCCCGTCCGTGCGCACGTAGCCCCAGACCTCGACCTCCTCGCCGGGCTTCAAGGCCGCCAGACCAGACACCTTCTCGAAGCGGGTCGAGGAAGTCACCAGGATGTCCAGCGGAAATCCTTCCAGGCGCAAGAAGGAGGCGCCCACCAGGGCCACCTCGCCGCGAAGCTGGATCTCCACGGCCACCGCGGCCGCCGCCTCGGCGGTAAACTGCCAGCCGCTGACAAACTGGTTGGTGTTCGCTCGCGTCAGAACGAAGACGCCCGAAAACGTCAAACCGGGCAGCGCGAACGGCAGGCGAACGCGCGCATCGCCGTTGCGGTCCGTCTGCGCCGCCCCCACCCGCTGGCAAGCGCTGGGCGCGGCGCCCAGCGGGCAGAAGAACACCTCGTAGTCGGCCTCAGGCTTTGCGCCGTCCAGTGCCACCTCGACCTCGCGCGTGCGCCGCACCTCCACCCAACCTGAATTCAACGGATCCGCCGCCGCCGCACTGAAGAAGACGCCCAGCCGGGCGGCGTCGGCCTCCGCTACCCGGATCAGGCGGGCTTGAAAGACCGTCTCCCCCCGGCCCGGCTCCAGCTCGGCCGCGCGAGCCGAGGGGCCGGCCAGCGGGAACACGCCCAGAATGATGACCCACCACTTGGACATACCACTCCTCCCGGACGCGGGCCCTCGGAGGACGGCAATTCGGCCGCCGGCCGCAACCTCCTTTATTTGCAACAGCAGGCAAGGTGGGCGGGGAAAATCTGCCGGAAGGAAAAGCTCGGGATGCGCAAAACTTACCGGGCGCTCGGGCCGTTCCGCACTGCCCCGGACGTTGGCCTCTACGCCTTCCGGGCGCGGGCGTAAAACTCCGCCACGCGGTCCCAGTCAATTACGTTGTAGAACGCCTTGACGTAGTCCGCCCGGCGGTTCTGGTAGCGCAGGTAGTAAGCGTGCTCCCAAACGTCAATGCCCAGGATGGGCGTGCGCCCCGCCGAGATGGGCGTGTCCTGGTTGGGCGTAGGCTCGATGCGGAGCTGCCGGTTGCCGTCCAGGCTGAGCCACGCCCACCCGCTGCCGAAGACCCCCAGCGCGGTCCGCGTGAATTCCTCCTGGAAGCGCGCGAAGCTGCCGAAGGCCGCCTCGATCGCCCGCGCCAGCTCCCCCCGCGGCTGCCCGCCTCCCTTGCCCGACATGATCTGCCAGAACAGGCTGTGGTTGGCGTGCCCGCCGCCGTTGTTGCGAATGGCGGTCCGCACCTCGTCGGGCAGGGCGTTCAGATTCGCGAGCAATTCCTCGACCCTCTTGCCGGCCAGACCCGGCCGCCCGGCCACCGCTGCGTTCAGGTTGCGCACGTAGGCCGCATGGTGCCCGGTGTGGTGAATCTGCATCGTCTTGGCGTCAATGTGCGGCTCCAGCGCATCGTAGGCGTAAGGCAGAGGCGGCAGGCTGAAGGGTTCTCCCTCCGCGGCCCGCGCCGTCCCCTGCGAGGCCGCCATCAAGGCAGGGGCCGCCAGCATCTCGATCAGCTCTCTTCGCGTCGGCAATGTCGTAAACCTCGTAATGGCCTTCAGTCTTTCTACTCAGTTAGATTCAACGGGGCGGTTTGCGGTCACCCGAAAAGTGCCTCGTGCTCGCCTGCCCCCGCCCGGGCTCTGCTAGACTCGGCTTGGTGAAAACCTCCGTGGGCCCCCTGCTCGTTCTGGCCGCCGGTCTGTTCGCCCAAACGCCCGGCGAGCTGGATTTCCTGGCCGATCACACCGACTACCGCGAGATCCGCAACATGCTGCCGGCCTATTTGAAGCGCCTGGCGGCCGAGCGCCTGGAGGCTCGCCGCCGCCAACTCGCCGAGCTGCGCCCCCAGCAGCTCGAGGAACGACGCCGGCAGGTCCGCCAGGCCATCCTGCGCGGCATCGGCGGACTGCCCCAGCGGACCCCCCTCAACGCGCGCCTCACCGGCGTCATCGAGCGCGACGACCACAAGATCGAAAAGCTGATCTTCGAGAGCCTGCCGGGCTTCCACGTCACGGCGAACCTCTATCTGCCCAAGTCCGGACGCCCGCCCTATCCGGCGGTGCTTTATCCGCTGGGCCACGAACCGGGCGCCAAAGCCTATCCCGTCTGGCAGCAGATGCTGGTTACCCTGGCCCGCAACGGCTACGTGGCCCTGGCTTGGGACACCCTCGGCCAGGGCGAGCGCATCCAGCTCTGGGACGAAGACTTCGGCGCTTCCAAGGTGCGCTCTTCCACCGTCGAACACACCATGCTCGGCGTCCAGTGCCTCCTGGTGGGCGACAGCCTCGCTCGCTACACCATCTGGGACGGCCTGCGCGCTTTGGACTACCTGCTCTCCCGTCCGGAGGTGGACCCCAAACGGGTGGCCGTGACGGGAAACTCCGGGGGCGGCACCCACACCGCCTACCTGGCCGCCCTGGATGACCGGCTCCAGGTCGCCGCGCCCTCCTGCTACCTGACCTCCTGGCAGCGGCTGCTGGAGACCATCGGGCCCCAGGATGCCGAGCAGTGCTTCCCCGGCTGGCTGGCCGCGGGCTTGGATCACGGCGACTTCATCCTGGCCTTCGCCCCCAAGCCCTACCTGATGCTGGCGGCCATTCGCGATTTCTTTTCCATCGCCGGCGCTCGCCGGACCTTCGAGGAGGCCCGCACCATCTACCAGCGGGCCGGCGCCGCGGACCGCATCGCTCTGGTGGAGGCCGACGACGGCCACGGCTACTCGAAGCCTCGCCGCCTGGCCGCCTACCGCTGGTTCGACCGCTGGCTGAAGGGCGCCGAAGCGGTCGGCGGCGAAACCGAAGCGCCCCTGGCGCGCGAGGACGAGTTGTGGGCCACCAAGACCGGCCAACTCGCCACCTCGCTGGGCGGGGAAACGGTGTTCACCCTGAACCGCAAGCGTGCCGATGCCCTGCGGCGGCCGCCGCCGCCCGTCTCGCGCGAAGAGGTGCGCCGGTTGATCGCCTTCCGGGCGCCCGAGGGGCCGGTCTCGGTGCGGCCGCTGGGCGT
Organism: Solibacteraceae bacterium; assembly: GCA_037444625.1. GTDB lineage: Bacteria > Acidobacteriota > Terriglobia > Bryobacterales > Bryobacteraceae > DTHT01. The sequence goes on along the minus strand of JBBIMA010000015.1, from coordinate 62,020 downwards.
GATCGAACGCCCGGACTACCGGCTGGAGAAACTTCTCTACCAAACCGAGCCCGGCATCGAGATCCCCGCCGTGCTGGCTATCCCCGCGGGCCCGCCGGACCGCAAGCCGGCGGCCCTCGTCGTTCACGGCCAGGGCAAATCGGCCGCCCGAGCCGAGATCGAAGCGCTGGTCCGCGCCGGACTGGTCGTGCTGGCCATAGACGCCCGGGGATGGGGCGAGACGCGGTCCGCGGCGGGAAAGAGCACCGACTGGGCGCGTTACTTCGGCGACTACGACAGCGCCATGACCGCCCTGCTGTTGGATCGGCCCCTGGTCGGCCAGCGCGCGGCCGATATCAGCCGCGGCCTCGACCTGCTGGCTCAAAGGCCCGACGTGGACGCCGGCAGGATCTGCGCCCTGGGCATCCAGGCCGGCGGCGTACCCCTGCTGCATGCTGCCGTACTGGAGGAGCGCCTGCGCAAGCTCGCGCTCGATCGCACCCTGGCCTCCTATGACTCGGTCGTCCGGCATCCCATCCACCAGGGCGTCTTCGAGAACGTGATCTTCGGCGTGCTCAAAGCCTACGATCTGCCGGATCTGGCCGCTACTCTGGCCCCGCGCAAGCTCTGGTTGATTGACCCGGCCGACCCCCTCGGCCGGCCGCTCAGCCTCGAGGAGGCTCAAGCCTGCTACCAGGCGGCGTTGAAGGCCGGCGTCGCCCACATTGTGCGCCGCAGCCCCGAACAGTCCCCGGCCGCGCTCTATCGCGAATTCCTGGCCGCCTGGTGATGCGGCATCCTGCTACACTCCGAGAGACGAAAATGCGCTCCCGCTTCTTGCTCTCCGGTTTGGCCCTGCTGGCGGCTTCCCTGGGCGGCCAGGAATCCTTCCAGGTCGCCGGCGACCTTCAGGGCATGGTGGACCGCTATTTGACCCCGCCGGCCAGGCAGTGTTGGGAGGCCCGCGCGGCGGAGCTGGCCCGCATACGCACCCCCCAGCAGGTGGCCGAGCGGCAGGCTTACATCCGCCGGAAGGTGCTCGAAGCCCTGGGGGGCTTCCCTGAGAAAACGCCTCTGAATCCGCGCATCACCGGCACGCTCGAACGGGACGGTTACCGGATCGAGAAACTCATTTACGAGAGCCTGCCCCGTTACTATGTGACCGCCAACGTCTATGTGCCCACCGTCGGCCGCCCGCCTTACCCCGCCGTGCTGGGCACGGCCGGCCATAGCGCCACCGGCAAGGCCTATCCCCTCTACCAGCGGGTCTGGATCTCGCTCGCCAAGCGAGGCTTCCTGGTGCTGGCTTACGATCCGCCCGGGCAGGGAGAGCGCTCGGAATACTTCGACCCCGAGCTGGGCCGCCCCCGCTTCGGCGCCACCGCTGAGCACACCATGGCCGGCATCCAGTGCCTGCTCACCGGGACCAACTTCGCGCGCTACGAACTCTGGGACGGCGTGCGCGCGGTGGATTACTTGCTGAGCCGCCCGGACGTGGATCCTCAGCGCATCGGTGTGGCCGGCAATTCGGGCGGAGGCACGCAGACCGCCTATCTGCAAGTCGTCGAGCCCCGCCTGGCCGTGGCGGCCCCCTCCTGCTACCTCACCTCCTGGGAGAAACTCTGGTTCACTCCCGGACCGCAGGACGCCGAGCAGAATTTCGCCGGCTTCCTCAAGGACGGCCTGGATTTCGCCGACTTCCTGATCGCCTTCGCTCCCAAGCCCGTGAAAATGATGGCCGCCGTCCGCGACTATTTCCCCATCGAGGGCGCCCGCGCCGCCTTCGCCCAGGCGCGCCGCATTTACGAAATCCTCGGCGCGGCGGACCGCATTGATTTCTTCGAGTACGATGACCCGCACGGCTGGTCTCAGCCCCGCCGCGAAGCCACCTATCGCTGGATGACAAAGTGGCTTCAGCGCCGCAGCGACGAGGGCCTCGAACCCGAGCTGACCACCGAGGCCGAGTCCGACCTCAACTGCACGGGGACCGGCCAGGTGGCCACTTCGCTCAAGGGCGAAACCGTACAGTCCCTCAACCGCGCCCTGGCCGAGCGCATCTATCCCCAGCGCGCCGCTGCGCGCATCCGGGACGCCGCCGCACTGCGCTCGCTGGTGCGCGCCAGGCTCGGTGTGCCCGAATTGCGCGGCGCACCCGCTGCCCGACCGGCGGGCGAAATCGGCCGCAACGGCTACCGGATCGAGAAGCTGGCCCTGGAAACCGAGCCGGGCATCACCGTCCCGGCGCTGGTCTTCGTGCCCGCCGCGCCCGCCAGACCGCTGCCCGCCGTCCTCTACGTCCACTCCTCCGGCAAGGCCGCGGAGGCCGCGCCGGGCGGCGACCTGGAGGCGCTGGCCCGGGCCGGCTTTCTCGTTATGGCGCCCGATTTGCGCGGCTGGGGCGAGAGCCGTCCGGCCGCCCGAGGCGCCGGCGACTACAGCGGCCTCTGGCAAACCGCGATGCGCGCCATACTGGTGGGCAAGACCCTGCTCGGCATGCAGGTCTTCGATCTGCTGAGCGCCTTCCGCTACCTGGCGGAGCGCGAGGATGTGGCCGCCGATCGCATCGCGCTGCTCGGCAAGGGCAACGGCGGCGTCGTCGCGCTGGTCGCGGCCGCCCTGGAGCCGCGCATTCAAAAGGCGGCGCTCGAGCGCAGCGTGCTTTCTTACATGGACATCGTGCGCTCGCGCCTGCACCAGGACACCACTGAGCTCATCGTGCCCGGTGTGCTGCGGGATTTCGATCTCCCCGATCTCGCCCTGGCCGTCGCACCCCGCCCCTTGTGGTTGGTGGATCCACGCACACCGACCGGGGCCGCCGCCTCGCGCCAGGAGGCTCTGGCGCAGTATCGCGCGGCCGGCCCCGCCCTGCGCGTCATCGAGCGCCCCGAAGGCCGGCCGTTGGAACGAGTGTACGCCGACTGGCTGCGATGAACGGCCCCCGCCTCTGCGCCGCCTGGGCCTTGCTGGCGGCCGCGCTGGCCCTGGCCGGCCAGTTCGTCACCGTCCGCTTCAACTACGGCGGCAACTGGACCGGCTTGTTCTGCACCGGCAGCCGGTTCCCGGTCCCGCCCGCTCTGGCTCACGAGAACATTTACGTCTTCCGCGACTCCAACGGCTATGACGGCCAGTTCTACCACTACATCGCCCACGACCCCTGGCTGCGCCGCGGCTTGGCCTCCTCGCTGGACGCCCCGCGCCTGCGCTACCGGCGCATCCTGATTCCGGCGCTGGCCTGGCTGCTCAGCGGCGGAGGCGGGCGCCATCTTCACGCCGCCTACCTCGCGCTCATCCTGGCCTCCGTCTTCCTGGGCGCCTACTGGCTGGGCCGCATCTTCGCCGAGCGCGGCGCGCATCCGGCATGGGGCCTGCTATTCCTGGCCGTTCCGGGCACGTTGATCTCGCTGGACCGCATGACCCTGGACGGGCCGCTGGCCGCCCTCACCGCGGCTTTCGCCCTCTACGCGCGCACCGGTCCGCGCTGGAAGCTGTACCTCACCCTGGCCGCCGCTCCCCTGGTGCGCGAAACCGGACTGCTGTTGATCGCCGCCTGCGGGCTGTGGGATCTCGCACGGCGGCGGTGGCTCGGCACCCTCGCGGCGGCCGGCTCGGCCACGCCCGCCTTGGCCTGGTACGCCTTCCTACACGCACGCATCGCCGACAACGCGCCCTTCCTGCTCACCCTCCCGCTGGTAGGCTTGTTCCAGCGGCTGTTCGCCTCCGCCGGCTATCGGCGGGGGACGCCGGTGTCTTGGCTGGCCGCGACGCTGGATTGGGTGGCCATCGCCGGCCTGTTGTTGAGCCTGGTGCTGGCCGCCAGAATCCTGCTCCGGCGGCGCGACGCGCTGGGCCTGGCCGTCGCCTTGTTCGCCTTGCTGTTGACTACGCTGAAGGTCTACTTCTGGCTGGACGCTTACAGCTACACCCGCCTGGTCTCGCCCCTGCTGGTTCTGCTGCTGGCCGCCGAACAGACCGCGCGGCCGCGCCTGGCGCTGCTCCCGCCCGCTCTCATGCTGCCGCGCATCGGGCTGCAACTGGGCTGGCAGCTTCTGGGCGTGCTGCGCCGCCTGGCCGGCTGACCTACCATGAAAGTTCGCCCTCATGCGCAACTGGCCTGCCATCTATGCGGGCGTAGCTCTGACGACGCTGGCCACGCTGCTGGCGGAGCTCTCCCTCACCCGCATCTTTTCGGTGATCTTCTACTACCATCTGGCCTTCCTGGCCATCTCGATCGCGCTGTTCGGTCTGGGAGCGGGCGGCCTGTTTTCCTACGTCGTGGCCGCCCGGCGCGGCAACCTCTTCGCCTGGTTGAGCGCGCTGGCCTCGGCGGCGGGCCTGCTGGCGGTCGCCGCCCTGGCCTGGCTGCTCAGCCGCCGGGATCCGGGCGCGGGCGACCTGGCGCTGGTGTACTTGCTCAGCGCGCTGCCCTTCTTCTCGGCCGGAACGGTGGTCTCGCTGGTGATCAGTGAAACCCTGGAGCGCGTCGGCCGGGTGTACTTCGCCGACCTGCTGGGCGCCGCCGCCGGCTGTCTGCTGCTGATCCCGCTGCTGGACGGGGCCGGCGGGCCCAACACGGTGCTGGCGGCCGCGGCGCTCTACGGCCTTTCGGCGCACCTATGGGGCCGGCTGTCGGGCTCGCGCCTGGCTCGCCGCGTCACCGCCGTAGTGGCGCTCGCGCTGCTGACCGCCCTGGCCGCTAACTGGCGCGGCGCCTGGCTCGACGTGCGCCACGCCAAAGGCCGCGACCTCCGGCTCAAGCAAGAGCGCTTCGTGAAATGGAACAGCTTTTCGCGGGTGGCCCTGGCGGGCGAGCCCGGCAGCGGCATGATCTACATTGACGCCGACGCCTCGACCGGCATTCCGGCCTTCGATTTCGATCGCCTCAGCGAGGAGGACCGCCGGGAGGCCTTGAAGCTGGGACCCAGCCTGCCCTACCTGTTGCGGCCCGGGGCCAAGACGCTGGTCATCGGCGCCGGCGGCGGCTGGGATGTGGCGCGCGCCCTGGCTTCCGGCAGCCGTGACGTCAGCGCCGTCGAGATCAATCCCATCATCGCCGACACCATCATGCGCGAGCGCTTCCCGCACTACAGCCTGCGGCTCTACTTGCGCCCCGAGGTGCGCGTCTTCGTCGAAGACGCGCGGACCTTCGTGCGCCGCAGCCGCGAGCGCTACGGCGTGATCCAGGCCACGCTGGTGGACACCTGGGCCTCGACCGCAGCAGGCGCCTACGCGCTGTCAGAAAACAACCTCTACACGCTGGAAGCCTTCCGGGAGTATCTGGAACATCTCACCCCGGACGGCCTGTTGGCCTTCACACGCTGGGGCGTCCAGCCGCCGCGGGAGTCCCTGCGCGTGGTGTCGCTGGCGGCCGCCGCCCTGGAGGCGCTGGGGGCCGCCGACAGCGCCGACCACATTGCCGTGGTGCGCGAAGGCACCGAACAGGAGCTCGCCGGCTGGGGAGCCCTCGATCACATCCTCGTCACGCGCCGCCCTTGGTCCGCCTCGGATCTGGGCTGCCTGCGCCGGCATATCGCCCAGGGCGGCTTCCGCCCCGTCTATCTGCCGGATGAGCCCGTCCCCGGCGCCTTCCAGGATCTGCTGCGCAGCCGCGACCGCCGGGCGTTCCTGCGCCATTACCGCTTCGACGTGTCGCCCGTCACCGACAACCGGCCCTTCTTTTTCTACACCGTACAGCCCCGCGACATCCGGGCCTTCCTCAGCCTCGTCGGCCGGGGCAGCGCCGACTACCAGATCAACCGCGCCGTTCCGCTGCTGTTCACGCTGCTGGGCGTGAGCCTGGGGGCGGTGGCGGTCATCCTGGCTCTGCCTCGGCTGCTGCTGCGCGCACGGCTGCCGCGGCGGCCGGGCCTGTGGCGTTCGCTCAGCTATTTCGGCTTCATCGGGGTGGGTTACATCCTGATCCAGGTGGCGCTGGTGCAGAAGTTCGTCCTCCTGTTGGGACATCCGGCCGGCGCGCTGAGCGTGATCATCTTCTCGATGCTGCTCTCCAGCGGCGCGGGCAGCTACTTCAGCCGCCGCCTGGCCGGTCCCGGGGGCGAGCGGCTGGCCTGGATCCTGGCGGCGATCGCCGCTCTCATCGGTTCCCTGGCGCTGGCGATGGGCCCGCTGCTGGACGCAGCCGTAGGCTGGCCTCAGGCGGCGAAGGTCGCCCTGACCGTCCTGCTGATAGCGCCCGCCGGCTTCCTGATGGGCATGCCTTTCCCCACCGGGCTGACGCTGCTCGAGACGCGCCACCGCCCGGCGGTTCGCTGGGCTTGGTCTCTGAACGCCGCCGCCAGCGTGCTGGGCAGCGTGACGGCGGTCGTGCTGGCCATCTACCTCGGGCTGCGGGAGACCCTGCTCATCGGCGGCGCCATGTACCTGGCCGCCTGGGCGACCACCGCCGCCTTTCGCCGTCGGCCCGCTCCCACCGAAGTCTCCGGCGCCGCTGTCGCAGGTTAAGGACCGCCGGCGCCCGCCCGGACGGCTACTGCCAAGCCTTCGGTTGCGGCAGGCAGGCCGGCCAGGGAGCGAAGCCCAGGGCCTTCTCCTTGCGGTCGTACCACAAGGCGACCTCTTCGCCCCCGGGGAACGCCACTGTGTGGATGACCCCCGAGCCGCAGTCGCAGCCCTTCTCCCCCAAGGCGTGGGCGGCCAGCGAGCCCAGCGTGTAAAGCACGCCCGGACCGCAGGAGCGGGCGCTCATGCCGCGGATCCGCGCCGCCCGTGCGTCGGCGTGCAGGCTCTTCGGCCCCCAATCCTCCAGGAATTTCTCGAAGGAATAATCCCGGCAAGGGGAGGTCTCCGTGCAGCCCCACATCCGGTAGGCGCTCTGGTAATCCTGCCGGCGCAAGTAATCCAGGAACTGGTTCACCTGGCGGCGCGCCGGGTAAGTCCGCAGGCCCAGATACAAGCCGCCCCCCGCCGCCAGCAGAATCAGCAGCGTCAGCGCCGCCCGCTTGATGAGGCGCTCCCTGCGCGCCTCCTGGACTCCGTAGCCGGTCAGAAAGTCCGACATCGCTCCGCCCCGCGGCCGGAAGGCTTCACTTCGCCGGGTGAGCCTTGTCGTAAGCCGCCGTGGCCTCCGCCGTCAGATCGAGCGCCGCCTTGAAATACAGCGTGTTGCCTGCGTCAATAATCACATCCAGACCCTTTTCCTCCGCCAGCTTGTTGATCACCGCCCGCATGCGCTGGCCGGCCTGGGTCAGGATGTCGTTGCGCTCCTCGTCCACGTCGTTTTGCAAATCTTCGCTGAGCCGCTGCAAGTCCCGCTGCTTGCGTTGCGCCTGAAGCGTCATCTCGGATTCGGCCTGGGGGGTCAGCTTGCCGGCCAGCGATTGCAGTTTCTGTTGCAGATCCTCCAGCTCCTTGCGGACCTTCTCGATCGCCGCCTGGCGCGGCTTGTACTTGGCCTCCAGCGCTGCGGAGGCCTTCTTTAACTCGGCCGTCTCCAGCAGAGCGCGCTGAAAATTGACCACTCCCACCCGGCTCTGGCCGGCGGCCGGCCCCGCCGCCGCCAGCAGCGCAAGCGCAATCAAAGCTCGTGACATGAATAGCTTCCTTCCCTGAAAATGCCCTCTTAGCGTACCACGGCAGGCAGGCCGATCCGCCCGCTCGCCGCGCTCAATCCAGCACCGCCAGAATCTCGTCCTCCCGCAGGATCAGGTACTCCTCGCCGTCAATCTTGATGTCGGAGCCGGAGTACTTGCCGAACAGGATGCGGTCGCCGGCCTTCACATCCAGCGGCACGCGCTCGCCGTTCTCCAGCAGCTTGCCGTTGCCCACCGCGACCACTTCGCCCTGCTGCGGCTTTTCCTTGGCGCTGTCGGGAATGATGATCCCGCCCACTTTCTGTTCGGCCTCCTCCAGGCGCCGGACCAGCACGCGATCGTGAAGGGGACGGATTTGCATCAGGCCTCCTCGCTTACTTTCATACCCTAACCTCCGCGCTCCCGGCAAGCCCGGTCGCTCCTTCACAACAAGCTGCGCAGTTCCCGCCAGGGCCGACCTTGCGCCTCCGCCACCCCCGGATGGGTCAGGCTTCCCCGGTAGGCGTTCACGCCCTCGGCGATCGCCGGGTGATCCTGGCAGGCCTGCTCCAAGCCCTTGTTCGCCAGCTCCATCAAGTACGGGAAGGTCGCGTTGGTCAAGGCGAAAGTCGAAGTGTGAGGCACCGCCGCCGGCATGTTGGACACGCAGTAGTGCACCACCCCGTCCACCACGTACACCGGATCGGTATGCGTGGTGGGCCGGGAAGTCTCCAGACAACCGCCCTGGTCAATCGAGACGTCCACCACCACCGCGCCGCGCTTCATGCCCGCGATCATTTCCCGGCGCACGAGCTTGGGCGCGGCCGCGCCCGGAATCAGCACCCCGCCGATCACCAAGTCCGCGCTGCGCAGCGCATCCCGGATGGTCAAGGTGTTGGAGGCCAGCGTCACCACCTGGCTGGCGAAAATGTCGTCCAACTGGCGCAGCCGGTTCAGGTTCTTGTCAATGATGGTGACCCGCGCGCCCATGCCGAAGGCGATGCGCGCCGCGTTGCTTCCCACCACTCCGCCGCCCAACACCACCACCTCGGCCGGGGCCACCCCGGGCACCCCGCCCAAAAGCACGCCCCGCCCGCCGTTGGGCGCCTCCAGGTACACCGCCCCGATCTGCACCGCCAGCCTCCCCGCCACCTCGCTCATGGGCGTCAGCAAGGGCAGCGTGCCGTCCGGTTCGCGGATCGTTTCGTAGGCCACCGCGCTGACCCGCGCCTCCAGCAGTCGCTCGGTCAGCTCCGGCAGGGGCGCCAGGTGCAGGTAAGTGAACAGCACCAGCCCGGGACGCAGGAAATCGTACTCAGCCGGCTGCGGCTCCTTCACTTTCACCACCAAATCAGCCCGCGCCCACAGCTCGGCCGCCGACTCCACCGCTTCGGCTCCCGCCTCCAAGTACTGCCCATCCGGTATCGAGCTGCCTTGTCCCGCCCCCCGCTGGAACAGCACCCGATGCCCGGCCTCTTTAAGGGCCGCCGCGCCGCTCGGCACCAGGCCCACCCGCGTTTCGTGATCCTTGATCTCCTTGGGAACTCCGATGGTCATGGCGTCCGTCCAGGGGCCGCTTCTCCGTTACCATCGCCGGCGGCCGGGCCCGATCGGGAGGCCCGATTGGGCCCCAGACCCAGCGCAATCAGCGTCAGGGAGTTCAGCTTTCCGCTGGGCTCGAGGTCGTGGTCGCGCTGGAAGCGCTTCAGGGACTCGGCCCACTCCGGCCCCCAGATCCCGCTGGCCGGGCCCTGCGAGTAGCCCCGCTCGATCAGCGCCTCCTGAATCTGGGCGTAGCGCTCACGGCTGGGCGCAAGCTGGCCGGCCCGTCGGACGGGACGCCTGAGGCGGCGGGCCCGGCTCTTGGCCGAGGCCGTCTTCCCGGACGTGCTCTTGCCCGCCTTGGCCTGCGGCTTCGCCGCTGAAGCCTTACCCGCCTTATTAGCCGCAACCCGCGGCGATGAAGACTGCGCAGCCGCCCAGAGCGGGCCGGCCGCCACGCTCGCCGTCAGGCACAGAATGAGCGCGCGCAACCTCACTTTCCCGCCTTTCGGGTCCAGATTATGCTACCACGCCGGCGCTGCGCCTGACGGCCCTACGGGTTCTGGGGCATCGTGCCGGCGGCAAAGAAGGGTTGCCACTCCGGCTGTTGCCCGCGCACCGTCGCCGGCGCGGCCCGCATCACCCGGAAGGCCACCGGATCGCCCGGCTTCAGCCCGCCCTGGATCCTCAGCACGTCGTCCACGGAATTCACCGGCTGGCGGTTGATCGCGGTGATGATGTCCCGAGCCAGCAGCCCGATATCTTCGGCGAACGAGCCGGGCTCCACCTCGGTGATCAGCACGCCGCCCCGGCCCTGGTAGCCCAGCCGCTCGCGGTCGCTCTCGGTCAGGTTCTTGATGCTCATGCCGAACTTGGCCTGCGTGCCGGTCTCGATGCCCGGGCCTTCGGGCCGCACGCGCCGCGCCGCCAGCCGCGGGAAGACCTCGGTCCGCTCGCCGATGGTCACCTTGAAGTCCATCTTCTTGCCATTGCGCAGAACGGTCACGGTGGCCTGGCTGCCCACCGGCGTGTTCGCCACCCGGTTGACCAGATCGTCGCCGTCCTTGATGGGCTGGCCGTTGTAAGCGACGATGATGTCTTCTTCCTTGATCCCCGCCTTCTCGGCCGGGCCGTTGGGCGCCACCCGCTCGACGAACACGCCGCTGCTGGCGCCCCAGGCCTTGATCAGGTCCTCCCGGCCCTGCCGGAACTCGATCCCGATCGAGCCCCGGGAAACCCGCCCCGTCTTGATGATCTGGTTATAGACCCCCACTGCCAGGTTGATGGGCAGGGCGAAACCCACGCCGGCGTAGCTGCCCGTATCGGTGGCGATGGCGGTATTGATGCCGATCACCTCGCCGCGCACGTTCACCAGCGGTCCGCCGCTGTTGCCCGGGTTAATGGCCGCGTCGGTCTGAAGGAACTTCTGAAGCTGGTGGCCTTCTCCGCCCACCTGCCGCCCCTTGGCGCTGATGATCCCCGCCGTCACCGTGGCCTCCAAGCCGAACGGCGAGCCGATGGCGATCACCCAATCGCCCACCTGGGTGGCGTCCGAGTTGCCGATCCTGGCCGGAACCAGCGCGCGGCCGACGCCCTCCACCTTCAGAACCGCCAGATCGGTCTCCGGGTCCGAGCCGACCAGCTTGGCGTCGTACTCCTTGGGGTCGCTGTTGAACTTCACTTGGATGCGGGCGGCATCCTCGACCACGTGCAGGTTGGTCAGGATGTAGCCGTTACGGTCCACCACCACCCCCGAGCCGGTTCCCTGCCGCCGGAACGGCATCTGCGGCAAGTCCTCGAACGGGCTGCCGAAGAAGCGCCGAAACCAGTTCCAGCCTTCCTGGTCGTCGTCGAAGGGGGAGGGCTGGCGCGGGCGCTGCCCCTGGCTCTGCTGCTGCCGGGTGGGACGCGTCCCGTAGGTCGAGGTGATGTTCACCACCGAGGGCGAAAGCTGCTTGGCGAGCTGCGTGAAGGCGGTGGACAGCTCGACCGGGCTGGGAATCTCCAACGGCGTCGCGTCGCGCACGCCGGCTTGTCCGTTGCCGGCCCGCACGCTGCCCGTGACCAGGCTCCCGATCAGAATGCCGATCGAGAGCGTGAACAGCAGTAAGGTGACCGACAGAAGTTTATGTTGGCGTAACGTCAGGGGGAATCTCATGGGGGTGTCGCTCCGCAACTGCCCGCTAGTCCATTATAGTCCGATAATCCAGCAGGTTGGCGTCTCTATTTCAGGGACGCGGCCCCCGGCTGAGCGGTTTCAGCTCCACCTGGAGGATGCCCGCCAGGATCAGTCCCGCTCCCGCCAGTTGCCGCAGGCTGAGCCGCTCGCCCGCGATCAAATAGGAGGTCAGCGCCGCAAAGACCGGTTCCAGTGCGAAAATCAGGGCCGTCCGCGTAGCCGTCGTCCGCTGCTGCGCCCAGGCCTGCACCGAGAACGCCAGCGCCGTGGCCAGCAGGCCGGTGACCCCCAGCGCGGCCAGCACCCCGGGCGTCCAGCGGATGTAGGCCGGCTCCGCCCACCAGAAGGCGCCGCCCGCCAGCGCGGCCGCCAGCCCGATCTGCACCAGGGTGAAGGCCTGGAAATTCGTCCTCGGCGCCCAATGGCCGACAGCCAGGATGTGCAGAGCAAAACCCCCGGCGCAGCCCAGCGTCAGCAGGTCGCCCACGTTCATGCGGCCGAACCCGCCTTCCAGAGTCATCAGCCCCATGCCTGCGGCGGCCATCACGACCCCCGCCGCTTCCGCCCAGCCCGGCGCCCGCCGATAGATTACGGCCCCGAACAGGGGGACCATCACGATGGACAGCCCGGTCAGGAAGGCCGACTTGGATGCGGTCGTATGCCGCAACCCCATGGTCTGCAATAAGTAGCCGGCGAACAGGCACAACCCGGCCCCCAAGCCGCCCCGGATCAACACCCCCGCCTCGCGGAACTTGCTCGCCAGCGGGCGGCAGGCAATGCCCAGCGCCAGCGTAGCCAGCGTGAAACGAAGGCTTAGGAACAACAGGGTCGAGGCCTGCTTGAGCGCCTCCTTGACCAGCACGAAGGTGGCGCCCCAAATCAGCGCAACCCCCGTCAGCGCCAGGTCGGCGCGCCAGCTTGCCCGCTTCATGGGGCCTCAGCCGCCCTGGGCCCCCTCCGCCATTAGCAGACACAAGGTCAGCAGGATGCGCTTCAGCCCCAAGTCGCGACCCTCCGGATCGTACCATTCCGCCGCCGTGTGCGCTCCGCCGCCCTGCCCTCCGGCCCCGATCGAGACCGCAGGCAAGCCCAGGGAAAGCGGAATGTTGGCGTCGGTCGAGGCCGCGTCCAACCGCGTGCGAATCCCCAGATAGGCTTCCGCCGCCCGCAGATACGCCACCAGCGGCGCCTCCGGGGCCAGCCGCCCGCTGGGACGCCAGCCGATCTCCCGCAACTTCGCACTCAGCTTGCCCGCCGCCGCCCGCCGGTTCTCGGCTTCCAGCGCCTCCTGAACCGCCGCGCCCAGCAGCCCGATCCACTCCTCCAGCGTCTCTTCCCGCTCCGAGCGCAAGTCCAGCTTGGCCCGGGCGAGCGTGGGAATCGAGTTGACGCTGGCTCCTCCCTCGATGACCCCGAAGTTGAAGGAGGACCGTCCCCCGGCGCCGTTGGCGCAACGCTCGGTGAACAGCGTGATGGCGCGGCTCAATGCATGCACGGGATTCACCGTCCCCCAGTCGCTCCAACTGTGGCCGCCGGGCCCGGTGTAGGCGATCTCGAAACGCCGGCTGGCCACCGCCTGGCAGGTGATGTGGTCGGTCGCCGGCCCGTCCAGAACGATGAAGGACCGCCAGCGCCCCGCCAGGTGCGAGCCCGTACACAGGTAGCGCATGCCGCCCAGATTCCCTTCCCCTTCCTCGCAGACGTTGGCCACCAGGGCCAGGGCGGCGGCCGGCTGCTTCAGCGGACGCCAGGTCCGCACCGCTTTGGCTACCGCCAGCAGCGCCGCCAAACCGGCTCCGTTGTCGGCCACGCCCGGACCGTGCAGCCTGCCCCCGGCATCCACCGTGATCTCATCCTTATGCCTGGGAGCCAGCACCGTGTCCAGGTGGGCGGTCAGCCCGATCAGCGGCCCGGCGGCCGCCTCGGGAAAGGCCACCACGTTGCCCGCCCGGTCGGTCTCCACCTCGCAGCCCATCGCACGGAACTGCCCCGCCATCCATTCCGCCCGCTTCTGTTCGAAAAAGGTGGGGGCCGGGATCCGGCAAAGCTGCAAGTGCTGCTCGGTGATCCACTGCTTTTCCCGCGTGAACCATTGCAGGCACTCACGCACCTCGGGCAGCCGGACCAGCTCCTCCAGCCGTGCGCCGATCGCGCTTGAAGCCTGCCCCGCCGCCATCTGAAAGCCAGTGTAGCAGCCCGCCGGCTCGCAAAAAACGCTCGCCTTTGCCCCCGGGACCGCCTAAAATAACAACCGAGGTGCCCCATGTTCCGGCCCCTGAAGGGCTACAAGGCGCAGTACCACTATCTCACCTTGCTGGTCGCCTGCGACTTCGACGAATGCAAAGTCCTGCTGGTCGGCCCGGGCGTGACCATCCAGGGCGCCCGCCAGTTCCAGGAAGCTAAAGCGCGCGAACACGCTCTGGCCGTCGCCAAAAGCTACATCCACGAGGAGAAAAAAGAGGACCTGCCCGTGCTGGACAATCCCGAATGGCAGCCCTTCCAGCCGGGCGAATGGCTGAACTGGCGGCCCTGAGCTCGGGCCGCCTCAGGCCGCAATGCGCTCAATCCGTCCCATCAGGCGGTGCACCAGCAGCAGGGCGGTCAGGTGGAAGCACCCCATGGTCAGGAACACCGGCTGGTAGCCGAAGTGCGCGATCACCTGCCCGGGGATCACCGAAGAGAACAGCACGCCTCCCAGCGCCCCCGCGCAGCCGCCGATGCCCACCACCGAGGCCACCGCCCGCTTGGGAAAAACGTCGGAGACCGTGGTGAACAGGTTCGCCGACCAGCCCTGATGCGCCGCCGTCGCCAGGCTCACCAGCCCGATCGCCGCCACCGCGTTGGGCATGAAGACCGCCATCGCCGAAATGGGCATGGCGCAGGCCGAGATCGCCATGGCGGTCTTCCGGGCCCGGCTCACCGTCCAGCCGCGCCGCAGGAAGAATCCCGACAGCCACCCGCCCGCCACGCTGCCGAAGTCGGCCATCAAGTACACCACAGGCAGCGCCCAGCCGGTTTGCGCCAGCGTCAGCTTGCGGATGTCGGCCAGATACAGCGGCAGCCACCACAGGTAGAACCACCAGACCGGATCGGTCAGAAACTTCGCCAGGGTGAAACCCCAGGTCTCGCGATATCTCAGCGCCGCCTTCCAGCCGATGTCGGGCTCCCGGACCTCGTCCGGATCGCTGCGGATGTAAGCCAGCTCCGAGGCGCTGACCCGCGGATGCTTGTCCGGCGGGCGATAGAACGCCAGCCAGAAGAGCAGCCAAACCAGCCCCAAGGAGGCGGTGATGAAGAAACATCCCCGCCAGCCCACTTGCGCGTTCATCCACACCAGCACCGGCGGGCCGGCCATCGCCGCCACGTTCGAGCCGGCGTTGAAGATCCCGGTGGCGAACGCCCGATCCTTCTTGGGGAACCACTCGGCCACCGACTTGATGGCGGCCGGGAAATTGCCCGACTCGCCCAACCCCAACATCCCCCGCCAGAAGCCCAGACCGAAAGCGCTGCGCGCCAGCGCGTGGCAGGCGGCCGCCGCCGACCACCAGGCGATCGCCGCCGCATAGCCGATCCGCGTGCCGTAGCGGTCAATGAACTTGCCGGCGAACAGGAAGCCGATCATGTAGGCGAAGGAAAACGCCCCCGTGACGTAGCCGTAGACTTCCTCGGGCAGATGAATGTCCTTGCGGATTACCGGCGCCAGAAACGAGAGCACGATCCGGTCCAGGTAGTTGATGGTGGTGGCGAAGAACAACAGACCGAGGACCCACCAGCGAATGCGGCTCATGGGCGAAGACGGCACCCTGTGATTATAGTGGATGGAAGGCCGCTCACCGGCTGTGCCCGGCCTGTATCTTACGGTACCCACCGATCGCACCGTACCCGTAGAACCCGCCCGCAACAAACCCCGCCGCGCCCGTCCTCGGCGGGAATTGTCCGCCCGGGCCTTTGGCCTTACACTAAGCTCGGGCGTCGAGCCCGCGATCCGCGTCTGCCGTGGTCCTCCACCCAAACCACACACACCCGCGGAGCGCGGCGGTCGGCCCCGATTACCCAACCGCCGGCGGGCGCGACGCGCCGGGTTGCGCCCGCTTCGCTCTCCCCGGGCGCGGGCCCCGCGCCTGTGCGATAATTGACGGCCTATGAAATACCGCCACCGCGTGCTGGGGATGCTGTTCCTGCTGTCCATCATCACCTACATTGACCGGGTGTGCATCTCGGTGGCCGGTCCGGCAATGCAGAAGGACCTCAACATCTCCCCGGAGCGCTGGGGCTGGGTGGTGGGCGTGTTCGCCATCGCCTACGCGGCCTTCGAGATCCCCAGCGGCGCTTTGGGCGACCGCATCGGCGCCCGCAAGGTCCTGACCCTTATCGTCGTCTGGTGGTCGGTCTTCACCAGCTTGACCGGCACGGTCTCCCACTACTTCCTGTTGCTGGCGGTGAGATTCCTGTTCGGCGCGGGCGAGGCGGGAGCTTACCCCAACGCTTCCTCCAGCATCTCGCGCTGGTTCCCTACCACCGAGCGAGCCCGCGCCCAAGGCATCGTCTGGATGGCCAGCCGGGTGGGCGGGGCGCTCTCGCCCCTGTTGGTCATCCCGATTCAACTGCGCTGGGGCTGGCGCGCTTCCTTCTGGACCTTCGGGGTCATCGGCATCGTCTGGGCCCTGGCCTGGTACGTCTGGTACCGCGACACGCCCCGCGAGAAGCCGGGAGTTCCCCCCGCCGAGATCGAGGAGATCGAGCGCGGCCAGGCGGCCGCCCGCGTCCACCACGGCCTGCCCTGGCGGCGCGTGCTGCGCAACCCCCAGTTTTGGATCATCCTGGTCATGTACCACACCTATTGCTGGGGCTCGTACTTTTTCCTCTCCTGGCTGCACACCTACCTGGTGAAGGGCCGCGGCTACACGCCCCAGGAGCTGGCCTGGCTGTCGCCTCTGCCTTTCATCTGCGGCGCCGTCGCCAACCTCTCCGGCGGCCTGGTCAGCGACCATCTGGTCAAGAGGCTGGGCCTGAAGTGGGGCCGCCGGACGGTGGGCATGGCCGGCCTGGGCGCTTCGGCCTGCTTCATGGTCCTGACCGCCCTGATTCCCTATAAGTACGCGGCCGTGGTCCTGCTCGCCCTGGCCTATGCCGGGTCGGACTTCATGCTGCCGGTGGCCTGGGCGGTCTGCCTGGACATCGGGCGCAAGTACGCCGGGGCGGTGAGCGGCGCCATGAACACCGCCGGCCAGATCGGTTCGTTCCTCTCCTCGGTGGTCTTCGGCTATCTGGTGCGCTGGTTCGCCAGCTACAACGCCATGATCTGGCCCATGGCCGGGATGCTGGCCGTCAGCGCCGCGCTCTGGCTCAAGATTGATCCCACCCAGGAGCTGGCGCCCGAGGAGCGGGCGCCGCAGCCCGCCGCGGCAGGCCGTGTTTGAGATCCTCGAGCATACCGCCGACATCGGCTTCCGGGTCCGCGCGCCCGGCCCGGCCGAGCTGTTCGCCCGGGCCGCCGAGGCGCTCTTCGCTCTGGCCTTCGAGCTGGAGGGCGTGGTCGAGCGGCAGTCCTGCGAGCTCAGCGCCGAGGGGGCCGACTGGGAATCCCTGATGGTGAACTGGCTCAGCGAGGCGCTTTTCCTGCTGGACGCGCGCCGGCTGCTGCTGCCCCGCTTCGAGGTCACCGAGATCGGCCCCCGGCGGGTCGCCGGGCGGGGTTTCGGCGAGCCCTACCATCCCGCCCGCCACCGCGCTAAGCTGGTGATCAAGGGAGTCACCTACCACCAGCTCGTCGTCGAGCAGCGCCCGGAGGGCTGGTACGCCCAGGTGATCCTGGATATCTAGGCACGGCGCGCCATGCAGATTCAGGCTCTCGATCCGTATCGCTTCCGCATTCCGCGCGACCAGCGGCGCGGCATGCGCACCGACGTGATCGTCTACGCCAGCCGGTCCCTGATAGACCAGATTCGCAAGGATCAATCGCTCGAGCAGGCGATGAACGTAGCCACCCTGCCGGGCATCGTGGGCGTGAGCCTGGCCATGCCCGACATCCACCAGGGCTATGGCTTCCCCATCGGCGGCGTGGCGGCCACCGACCTGGAGGGCGGCGTGGTCTCGCCCGGCGGCGTGGGCTTCGACATCAATTGCGGGGTGCGCCTGGTCCGCACCAACCTGACCCAGGAGGAAGTGCGCCCCCGCCTGCGCGAGCTGCTCAACCAGCTCTTCCGCGACATCCCTTGCGGCACGGGCAGCGAGGGCCCGCTCCGGCTCAGCAATCAGCAACTGGACGAAGTCCTGGCGGAGGGCGCCGGCTGGGCCGTCCGGCACGGCTACGGCTTGCCGCGCGACGCCGAATTCGCCGAAGAGAGCGGCTGTCTGCCGGGCGCCGATCCAGATAAGGTTTCCGCCAAAGCCAAAGAGCGCGGCCGGCCGCAGCTCGGCACGGTGGGCAGCGGCAATCACTTCCTCGAGGTGCAGTGGGTCGAGCAGATCCACGACGAGGCGGCGGCGGGCGCCATGGGCCTCCGGCTCGGCCAGATCGCCGTGCTGATTCACTGCGGCTCGCGCGGTCTGGGCCATCAAGTCTGCACCGACTATCTGGCCGAGATGGGCGCGGCCATGAAGCGTTACCAGATCACGCTGCCCGATCGCCAGCTCGCCTGCGTCCCCATCCAGTCGCCGGAAGGGCAGGCCTACCTGGCGGCCATGCGCGCCTCGGCCAACTTCGCCTGGGCCAATCGCCAGGTCATCCTGCATTTGCTGCGCGGCTCGCTGGAGAAACTCTTCGGGCGCCAGGTGCGCGTCGAGCTGATCTATGACGTCTGCCACAACATCGCCAAACAGGAGCGCCACGAAGTGGACGGGCGCAAGCGAGCGGTGCTGGTGCATCGCAAGGGCGCCACGCGCGCTTTCCCGCCCGGCCACCGCGACATCCCGGCCGCCTACCGCGAGATCGGCCAGCCGGTCCTGATTCCGGGCAGCATGGGCACGGCCTCCTGGGTGCTGGTGGGGACCGAACGGGCCATGCAGGAGACCTTCGGCAGCGTCTGCCACGGCGCCGGCCGCCTGATGTCGCGCACCGCGGCCCGCAAGGGCCGCAACGCCCGCGAGGTCCAGGAGAAGCTCGAGCAACAAGGCATCCTGGTGCGCAGCGAGACCCGCGACGGCATCCTGGAGGAGATTCCCGAGGCCTACAAGGACGTGGACGAAGTCATCGAGGTGGTGCACGCCGCCGGGCTGGCGCGCAAGGTCGCCCGCCTGCGGCCCATGGCGGTGATCAAGGGGTAGACAAGCGGCCCGGCAGGGGTTTGACGCGGCCGGTCTGTTGCGCTAGACTGATTCCCGGCCGCGGCCAACAAGGGGGGGTCGGCTGCGGCCAGCAGGGAGGTTCGCCATGCCTAATGCATACTGGCTCGGCATCGAGCAGGCTCATCTGGACCGGGAGCAGATCGAGGCGGCTTGGGGCAGTGGAGAGCAGTCCGGCACTCGCATCCAATTCGTCAATCGCGCCTTCGAAATCTTTTACCAAGGCCGGCAGCGCATCCGCACTTGCCGCAACGTGGAACAGGCCGGCCGCATGGAACGCAATCTGGAGGACGCCGCCAGGGCAGGCTGGGGGCTCGGAATCAGTGATCTCGAAGAGGCATTTGAGCACCTGACAGCCAACGGGGGACGCTGGCGGGACGGCGCGACCTCCTGTTACTTCGGCGGTCAAAACAAGCTCTACCAGGTCATGCTGATCGAAGCCCCGGTGTCGGCGGTCAACTTCGTACACGCGGTGGACGAACGGCTCGCCTCGATCGCCGACGCGGCCGGGCAACACGGCCGGCAAGCCGCGGCTGTCGTACAAGCGCTCGACAGCGAGGAGTGGACCCTCCTCGATCGGGCCTTGGGCAGGGTGGTTGAAATCGCCGACCAGGTCGAGCCCCTGCTGTGGCTGGGCGCTTTGGAAGACGCTCCGGTTGCCTTGCAACGAGCCGCCAGCTTTGCCGATGCGGCCGGCGCGCTCAACGACGCCCTGGCGATCTTTCGCAGCTCCATACGGGCCGGCTTCAGGCCGTCGGAGAGCGCCGTCCTGGCGACGCTGCGCGGAGCACTGGACTACTTGCCGGTGCTGGGAAATTATTACGGCCTGGCGCTGGACCTGGTGCCCCATTTGCGAGCTTGGTTCTCGGGCTTGGTGGATCAATACAACCGGCGCATCGAACGGGCCATGGCCGGCGCCCGATACTAGCGCCCCGTCCTGCGCCGCCCTTCCGCCCGCCGAACCTGCGCCTCGTTCAGGCCGAAGTAGTGGGCCACCTCGTGCCAGACGGTCTGTTCGAGCAGCCGCAGCAGGTGGGCGCGGCTGCGCGCCATTCGTTCATGCGGCCCCTGGTAGATCGTGATCCGGTCGGGCAGTGTGAAGCTGTCGCTCACGCTGCGATGGGTGAGCGGCCGGCCCTGATAGAGGCCGAGCAGGCCCGGGCGGGGCGGCTCCTTCTCCACCACGATCGCCACGTTCCGCAATCGCCGGCGGAAGCGCGCCGGAATCGCTTTCAGAGCCTGCTCGACCAGCCGGTCGAATTCCCGCGGCGACATCGCCCGCCTTCATTGTAGCCGCCCCGGCCGCCTACTCAGGCAGCGCGATGCGCGCGTGGTGATTCACCGGCCCGGCGCCGCGCCCCAGGCCCGGATGCGTCCGGATGGCTTCGGTGATGAACGTCTTGGCCGCCTGCACCGCCTCGGGCAGCGGCCATCCCCGGGCCAGACCGGCCGCAATGGCCGCCGAGTAGGTGCAGCCCGTGCCGTGCGTGTGGCGGGTCGCGATGCGGGGCGCCGGGAATTCGTAGAACCGCCCCCCGTCCAGCAGCACGTCGGTGGCGCCGCCTTCCAGATGCCCGCCCTTGACCAGCACGGCCCGCGCCCCCAGTCTGGCGATCGCTTCCGCCGCGCGCCGCATGCCGGCCACGTCGGCGATCGGGAAGCCCGCCAGCGCAGCCGCTTCGTGCAGGTTGGGCGTCAGCAGGGCGGCTCGGGGAAGTAGCAACTCGATGAGCGCCGCCCGCGCCTCCGGCGCCAGAAGCGGCGCCCCGTGCTTGCTGATCAAAACCGGATCCACCACGAGCGGAAAATCAAAAGTCGCCGCCGCCTCGGCCACCGCCTGGACGATCGCGCCGTTGCCCAGTGCGCCGGTCTTGGCGGCTTGCGGGCGCACGTCTTCCAAAACCGCGCGGATCTGCTCGACGACCAACTCGGCCGCCAGACACTCCACGCGCGAGACCCGCAGCGTGTTCTGCACCGTGATCAGCGTGACCACCGCCTCGCCGTAGACGCCGAACTGGTGGAACGTCTTCAGGTCCGCCTGAAGGCCCGCGCCGCCCGAGGGATCCGAACCCGCGATCGTCAACGCCGCCGGTTTCATCGCCCGGCACCCGAAGGCCGGAAATCAGAAGGGGACCCGCGCGGAGCGCGCCGTTCCCACGCTGTTGGCGATCTCCACCTCGACGCCCGCCACGCGGCCCGCGTCCCCGCTCACCGGAAACACCGCGCGCAGGGCGAACACGCCGCCCATGCCCGAGCCCTCGAAGTAGCGCCGGAATTCCGCCCCGGCCTCCACCGCAATGGTTCCCGGCTCGAGGACCCGTCCCTCGCGATCGTAAAATGTAAAGGCCAAGCGGGCGGCCGAACGCGTGTTATCGAAGCCCGTCACATTCAGCTCCAAGCCGCCCGCGCCCCGCGCGGCGCGCACCGTCTCCATCGCCACCGGCAAGGGCGCCAGCCCCACCGCCGCTTCTTCGCTGTGAGGCCCCAGCCGCGCCGTCAGAATGAGCTTACCCGCCGTCGTCCCGGTTTGCAGCTCGATCTCGCCGCGCCCCGCCAGGCGGGCCGCTTCCGCTCCCGGCTCCACCGTAAAGGGTACCACGCGCCCGGCGGGAGAAAGGAATCCCACGGCCGGATCGTCGGACGTCCCTGCCGCCGCCGGTTCGAACCGCACCCGAAGCTCGCCCTGGGCCGCCGCCCTGGCCGCCGAATCCAGCCGGATCGCCACCCGGACCTGCTGCCCGCTGCGCGGCGCGGCGGGCTCCAGCACGATCCGCGGTTTGGGCAAAGGCGGCTCCAGCCCCTCGCCCGCCAGGCGGAACACGCGCCCGTTCAGACTCAACCGCCCCTCCTCGCGGCCCGCCCCGCCCGGCTGAAAGACCACCTCGAACCCGGCCCCCTTCCCCGGGGCCAACTCGAGCGGGGGCATGATTCCCACCGGCCCGCGAAACGCCGCTCCGCTCACCGCCAGCTCGACGATCGCCGCCGCGTTCGGTCCCGGATTCTCCACCAGGAATCGCCGCGTGCGCGTCCCTCCCGCCTCGAGCGCGCCGAAGTCCACCGCGGCGCCCGCCGCCAGCTTCACCCGCCGCCCGTCGTCTTCCAGCCATAAGATCGGCCCCGCCGCCGCGGCCGCCCGCACAATCAGCGTCGTCGAGTTTACCGCCAGCACCGCGCTGTAGGCCCCCGGCGCGCCCGGCTCGAACCGCAGGGAGAATTCGACCGCTCCGCCGCTCGGAACCGCCACCGGCAGGGCGGGCCCCGAACCCAAAGAAAAGCCCGCTCCCGCCACCCCGAGCCTTTCAAGCAGGGCCGAGGCCGCCCCTGCATTGCGCGCCCGGAACCGAGCCTCCAGCCGGTCGGAGGCGTCAATGGTCCCCAGATCCACGATCTCCGCCGCCGGGCGTTCCGCCCCACCTTCCACCAGCAAGATTTGCCACTGGGCAAGCGCGCACAGCGGCGCCAGGCCCAGCAATCCCAGGCGCACGCTCACGGCCCCACCTCCGGCAGGCGGTAGAGCCTCCCGCCTTCTTGGGACAAGCGCAAGGCCAGCCGCCCTGCCTCTCCGGCCAGCCGCACCTCCACCCAGCCCTCCCCCAACTGCCTCAAGGAGTGTGCCGGCGCGGGCAGCCCCAGGCGCCACTCGGCTCCGTCCGCCGGGCGCACGATCAGCTCCGCTCCCGGCGCCAGCACCATCGCCCCCTCGGCGGTCAACAGAGCCGGGCCGGAATCCGCCCCCAACTCAACCTCGGAGGCGACCCAGCCGCCCGCCGTCGCGACCAGCCTCAGGCGCAAGCGGCCGGCTTCCTCGACGACGAGCGCCGCCCGGTCATCGCCCGCCCATCCCACGCTCAGCACTCTGTCGTCCGTGGCCAGCACGGGCCGCAACCCTTCTGCCTCGATGCGAAAGAGGCCGCCCGTCGCAGTGAAGTAGACCAGCGCCGGTTCGCCGGCCGGCGTGAAGCCGAACAGCGCCTCGCCCGGCGGGGCCTCCCAGCGCCCCTTCACCCGGGCGGCCTCGTCCAGCCACAACAGGTCGCGCTCCCGCTTGACCAGCGTCCCCCGAGCCGAGCCCGCCAGCGAAACGACCCCCTCCAGCAGGCTCCCCCCCGGCAGGAAGTTGCCCGCCACGCCGTACACCGGGCGCAAGCGGCCTTCGCCGTCCTGGAGAAAGCCCACCCAGGGAACGCTCACGCGCGCCTGCGACCAGGCCCAAGCGCAGCTCAGCGCAAGCAACCACATGAGCCGCAGCATCCTAAGGTCTCCCGATCGTGATTACCGGCGTGCCGATCTTCACGGGCGGCGCCGCCTCCGGCGCCGAGCGGGTGGAACTCCGGCCGGCATAGCCCGCGCTGAAACCCACCGCCGCCGCCCCAGCCGCCAGGGCGGCCAGCTTGAGCCAGCGGCGCCTGCCGCCGAGGACCGCCGTGCCCGAACGGGACCGCGGCGCGCCCGGCGCGACGTACTGGTTGATGACGGCGCCCGCGCGAGCCTCGTCCTTGACCGCCGTGACGCGTATGCGGACCGGCCCCGGAACACGGTTCCAGCGGACTTCACGAACCGTTGCGCGGCCGTCGGGACCGGTCCGCATAACCTCGGTTTTCAGGCCGTTGGGGAATACCCCTCCGGCCCCCTCCTCCGGCAGGCGAAAGGTGACGGCCGCACCCTCCACCGGCCGCCCGGTCTCGTCGGTCACCAGGACCGACAGGGGAGCGAGCACGCGCGCGCCGGCCGGCTGCACGGCGCCCTCTCCCTCGACCGCGCGGATCTCCAGCACCAGGGCCTGAGCGGCCGCCAGGGCGGGCAGCAGCAGCGCCGGCGCGCACCGCCTGCCCCAATGCCTGGCCGCGCGATCCATCGGAAAAATGTAGTGCCGCCGGGCGGCGGCGCGTCTCGGGGGAATTCCGGGCCGCCCTCAGGCCGGGCGCAGCTCCACCATCAGGGCGTCTAACGCCAGGTTCTTCTGGATGTTCCGCCGCAACAGGCCCGCGATCTCGTCGGCTTGCTCGACGGCGCGGCGCAGCCAGCCGAAATCCACCCGCGCAGCCAGCCGCTCCAGGCGCTCGGCGATGTCGCTGTTGCGCAACGGCAAGCGCTGCCCGCCCCCCTGATTGAGCACCAGCAGGTCGCGCAGCAGGCCGTAGCAGACCTCCAGCAACGCCTCGAGCTTCTCCTGCCGGAAGGCGGGGGATTCGCTCTGCCGGATCCACTCGGCCGGCGGCGCCGCCCCCGCCGCGGCCTCCAACAGCGTGAGCATGGCCTCCCGCCGCCGGTCGTACGCCTCCAGGTCCAGCGACACCGCCACGCCCGGGCGGCCCTGGGCCAGGGCGATCCGCCGGGCGGCGTCCTCCAAATCCCGCGCCCGCACGAACTCCGCCATCTCCTCCGGGCTCAGCGGACCCATGTGAAAGACCACCGCACGGGAGCGAATCGTGGGCAGCAGGTCGTAGAGATTCTCGGCGGTGGCGATCAAAATCAAGTGCTCGGGCGGCTCCTCCAGCGTCTTCAGCAAGGAGTTGGCCGCCTGCTCGTTGGCCCGGTCCAGCTCGTCAATCAGGAAGACGCGGAAGGCGCCGCGCAGCGGCTTGTACTGGGCCGATTCCTTGAGCAGCCGCATTTGCTGGATCGAGATCTGCCGCAGCGGCCCATCGGGCGGGAAAGTGACGAAGTCCGGATGGCTGGCCAGCATGAGCGGATCCTCGTTGCGCCGCTCGGCAGGCCACTTCTCGCGCTCCCGCAGGTAAGCCGCGTTGTGGGGCAGGCTCAGGTCGTCGCGCTCGATTTTTTCGGCGTCCCCCAGCAACCGGGCGGCCAGGCGGCGCGCCAGCGTAGCCTTGCCCACCCCTTGCGGCCCGGCCAGCAAGAGGGTTTGCGGAATGCGCCCGGAGCGCAGGGCCTGTTCCAGCGCCTCGACGACCGCGCGGTGGCCGTAGAAATCTTTGAACATCGCCCCCACTCGATTGTAGGCGAGGGCGCCGGCTCAGCGGGGCGTGATCAAACCCCCGAGCTTGTCGGCTTCTCCCGCGGACTCGCGCCCCAAGCGCCCGGCGTAAAGCTCCCGGCGTTTCATCCCGGCGCCCGGATTCAACAGCACGATGCGCCGGCCGGGATCCAGCGCGCCCTCCGCCAGCAGCCGGCCCAAGGCCGCCACGCAGGCCGCGCCCTCGGGGGACGGCAGGATGCCCTCCAGCCGCGCCGTCTCCAGTCCCGTCTCCAGCAACTCGGCCTCGCCCACCGCCGCAACCGCTCCGCCGCCGGAGGCGATCGCCTTCGCCCACAGCCCCTCGGCGAGCGGCCCGGGCACGGCCAGCTCAGCCGCCACCGCCGAGCAGCCCTCCACGCGCACGGCCACCAGGCGCGGACCCCGGCCGGCGATCCAGCCCAGCTCGGCCAGCTCCTCAAAAGCCTTCCACACCCCGATGAGAGTCATGCCTGCGCCCACCGGCAGCAGGATCGCCGCTGGCGGCTCCCAGTTGAACTGCTCGGCCAACTCGTAGCCCAGGGTCTTGGCGCCCTCCAACCCGTAAGGCTCGCGCAGCGGGCTCACATCCCGGCGGCCTTCGGCCTCCCGGTCCTCCTCCAGCGCCCGCCGGCATTCGGCCGGGCCGCCCTCCACCAGCCGGACGCGCGCGCCGCAAGCCCGGCACTCCAACTGCACGCTACGCGGCGCCGAGGCCGGCAAGTACACCTGAGCGTCCAATCCGGCCGAAGCCGCGCAGGCAGCCAGGGCCGCCCCGGCGTTCCCCATCGAGGCCGCCGCCAGCTTGCGCACTCCCTCTTCCCGGGCCATCGAGACCGCGCAGGCCATCGCCCGGGCCTTCACGGATCCGGTGGGATTGGCCCCCTCCTCCTTGATCCAGAGCTGCGGCGCCCCCAGTCTCTCTCCCAAACGGGCCGCCCGGATCAGCGGCGTCATCCCCTCGCCCAGCGATACGATCGCGTCCGGCCGGCGCACCGGCAGCACCGGAGCGTAACGCCACATGGTCGAGGGACCGTTTCGCACCCAGTCGCGGCTCCAACTTCGCCGGGCGCGCTCCAGGTCATAGCGGACCAGCAACGGCCCGCCGCACCCGCAGCGCAGCGGCCGCTCACCCGGGTCAAAGACGCGCCCGCAAAGGCCGCATTCCAGGTGACTGAGCGTGGTCATGCCTTCACCGGGTTGCCGAGGCGCGCGCCAACACAGCGGCCGAATCCGGCGCCATCAACTGGAAATACCGCAGGAACCGCCGGGGCTCGGCCGCCTGGTAGGGCGCCAGGTTGGCCGCCCAGCGGTAGGCGATGGGCTGATACCACAACTCGGCCTCGATCCGGAAGGGGCCGTCGGCGCCCGTCAACGCCGCCGACAGATGCAGGCGGTCGCCGCCGCCCGTGAAATCCTCGTCCTCGGCCGCCTCTCCCCAAACCGCGATGTCCTTGTCGGCGGTGCGCTTGTCGAAGCCGTGCGGCAGCAGCCGGTTGTCCTTCAGGTAACGGACCGCGCTGAGCAGGCCGGTGGTGGGCGCGCCGGAGGCGTCCCCCATGACAGCCTCGTAAATCTGCACCTGCTCGGCCGAGCGAATCTCCCGGTAATGCGGCTCCCAGCGGCGCGGATCGGCGTCGTTATCGTTGCCCTGAATGGCTCCCTCCGGCGTCAGGGCGCCGCACTGGAAGACCACGCGCCCTCGGCCGTCCCGCACCACCAGGTGAAGCCACACCCGGCGCGACGGGTAGGCGGTGGGCAGCTTGTGCCCGCCCAGATTCTCCACCCGGATGTCGGCCTCCAGCCGGCCGGCCTGCACTTGGACGTTCTCGATGCTCAGGCGCGCCGCTTCCCTGCCCAGGTGCTCCAGGGTCCGCAAGGCCGCCCCTTCCAGGGCCTGGGGCGCCGCCGCCACCGCCAGCTCGTTGCGGAACCGGTTCAGCAACCGCTGGAGGAAGAAATTCCCGCCGGGGAACGTGTGCCGCGAAACGCCTTCTCGCGGCAGGCCCAACACGGCCGCGATCGGGGCCGGGCCGCTCACCGCCGGCATGTGGCAGTCCTGGCAACTTCGGCCCTGCCGGTAGTCGCTGTGCAGCCACTCCTGGTAGGGCACCTGTTCGGGGAACTCGGCGACCACCTGGCCCGTCCGGTCGAGCGAGTGGGTGTAGAGCGTATGGCAGGTGGCGCACAGCTCGGACTTGCGCACGTGTTCGGACTGGGTGGGGCGGAAGCCCGAGGAGGAACTCATGACCCTGGCGCGCCCCGCATCCACCGCGAAGCGGCCGAAGGCCGCGCGCAGGCCGCCGGCACCGGGCGCAATCACGAAGCGCCCCACGAAGCTTTCCCGGGCCCCCAGCTTGTCCGGGGCGATCTGGTGGCAGAGCGAGCAGGAAACGCCGTCGGCCGCCAGGCGGTCGGCGCGGACCCCCGGATCGAACTTGGTGTGAGCGAAGACCCGGCCCTCACCGCCGGCCAGCCAGGCCTCGTAACGGGCCATGGGCATGTGGCAAATCGAGCACTCGGCCTCGATGGCTTGGGCCGCGGAGGGGTGATCCAGGGTCTCGCGCCGCACGCCCGCCTGCCAGTAGGGATCCCGCGCCGCATTGGCCATCATGGTGGCGCTCCACTGGAAGCCGATCGAAATATCCTCGCCCGACGGCGCCGACAGCCCGTTGTGGCAGGCGAAGCAGCGGTCGGAAGTCTCGAATGCAGGGCCGGCGGCCGGGGTCGCCGGCCGGGCGGAGGGCGCTTGGGCGCTCCACCAGAGGGCGGCCGCGAGCATGCTTTTCAAAGCGTAGATCGGCATCGCGTTCCCCCTACCAGCCCTGCGTCAGTCCGCCGTCGAAGCGGTCCCAAAGCAGATAAAACATGATTTGCACCGGGCGATCGGCGGTCTGGTTCACCGGGATGCGCACTCCTAGATTCGCCCGAATGTGTTGCCGCCGGCTGAGCGTCACTTGGAACTGAGGCACGAGGTCCCAAAGCACCCGGGCGCCGGATTCCAGTTCCCGATCCGCCAGCAGCTCGACCATCGGAGCCCACAATCTTCCGTCCCCGCCTTGCCGGAATTCCCGCCCCAAGACGCCGCGCCAGTAAACCGCTTTGGCCGCATCGTCGCTATGGGTGGGCGCCTCCAGCCCTCCCTGGAACTGGAAGAAGCCCTCCGAGGGCAGCAGTTGGCCGTAGGCCAGAAAGGTTTCCAGCACCGTGACGCCCTTGCCGAAGCCGCGTGCCTTCTCTCCGGTGGGCAGGATCGCCTCCCCGGAAAGGCTCAGGATGGCGCCCTTCGCCAAGTTGTGAAACAGCGCGCGCTTGAAACCCAGCGCCAGATCGCCCACGCCGCCCACCCAATGGCTCCCGGGCCGTTCGGCGAACCGGAACGGCAGGGCTACCTCGACTTGGTTGCGAGCGCTCAAGCGGCGCTCGTAGACGATCTCGCTGCTCACCCCCGCGGCGCCCCGGGCGTTGACGCTGGTGGTCAACACGGTCTCGTCTTCCGGAAACGCCTTCGAGGTGACCAAGGGCCGGGGCAGGTTGAACTCGCCGCGCGGCCAGGCGGGCTCGGCGCAAAAGCTGCGCAGGTAGTTCACCACCTCCTCGATCTGCCGGCCGCTCAGCACATCGCCGAAGGCCGGCATGATGCGGGAAAAGCCGCGCGCCGGACCGCCCTGGCGCACCACCGCCCGCCAATCCGCCAGCGCCTCTCGGGTGGCGAAGTTGCAATCGGTGAAATCCGGCAGCGGCGTCTCGAAGCCGACCGTCGAGCGGTCGGCGCCCCGGGCGTCGTGGCCGTGGCAGGCGGCGCAGGCGGCCTGATAAATCTCCCGGCCGGACTCCTGGGCCTGGGCCCAACAGGCCAGCGCCCCGTAAAACACCAACCAAGCACGTCGCGCCCGCGCGCGCCCCTTCGCATCCCCAGTCATGGCAATAAGCGTTCAGGTTAGCAAAGCCCGCGCGCCGGCTGCATTCGGCCCCCGTCCGTGCCGGCCCGGATTCCGCTATGATAGCCGGTTCAACGTTGCTTCAGACCACCGGAGAATCGCTATGCGAAGCCCGACCGCGACCCGTTTGTTGATCCTCACCCTGGCGGTGACGCTGGCCGCGCCCTGCGCCGCGCCCCAGAAGCGCAAGGCGCCCGCCCCCAAGACCCCGCCCGCCCCCGTCCGGCAGAAGATTGACGAGGGCTACACCGCCAAGATCAAGCAGTACACCACCGAGCCGTTCTTCCTCACCGAACTGGTGGACCATCTGCCCGCCTCCGACACCGTTCCCAGTCCGGAGAGGGTCTTGGGCTACATCATCGGCACGCCCGAGAAACTGACCTACTCCGCCGACATCTACGGTTACTTCCGAGCGCTGGAAAAGGCGTCCCCCCGGGTGAGGGTGTACTCGATCGGCCGCAGCGAGGAAGGCCGCGAGACCCTGCTGGCCGTGGTCTCCGACGAGGCCAACATCGCCCGCCTGGATCGCTACCGCGAGATCACCGCCCGGCTGGCCGACCCGCGCAAACTGGGCGAGGCCGAGGCCCGCCAGTTGATCCAGGAGGGTCTCCCGATGTACTGGGCCACCGGCAGCATCCACTCGCCCGAAACGGGCGCCCCCGAGATGCTCATGGAGCTGGCCTACCGGCTGGCGGTTTCCGAATCGCCTTTCATCCAGACCATCCGCAAGAACCTGATCGTGATGATCACGCCCCTGGTCGAAGTGGACGGACACGACCGCCAGGTGGATCTGTACCGCTGGCGCAAGGCCAACCCCAACCGGGCCGCCCCCAACCTGGTCTACTGGGGCAAGTACGTGGCCCACGACAATAACCGCGACGGCATGGCTCTGTCGCTGGCCCTCAGCCGCATCATGATGAAGACCTTCCTCGAGTGGCATCCCCAGGTGCTCCACGACCTGCACGAGTCGGTGCCCTTCCTGTACACCTCCACCGGCATGGGGCCTTATAACGCCTGGCTGGACCCTATCGTGATCAACGAGTGGCAATTGCTGGCCTATCACGAAGTGGGCGAGATGACCAAGCGCGGCGTGCCGGGCGTTTGGACCCACGGCTTCTACGACGGCTGGGCGGCCAACTACATGTTCTACGTGGCCAACGGGCATAACGCCATCGGGCGCTTTTATGAGACGTACGGCGGGCGCGGGGCCGACACCTTCGAGCGCACCGTGCGCCCGGCCCAGACCTCGCGCGCCTGGTATCGCCCCAACCCCCCGCTCGAAAAGGTCAAGTGGTCCATCCGCAACAACATCAACCTCCAGCAGAGCGCCCTGCTGCTGGCCATGAATTTCGTGGCCCGCGACAAGGAGCGGTTCCTGGAGAATTTCTATCTGAAAAGCAAGCGCTCGGTCGAGAAGGCCTTCAAGGAAGGCCCGGCCGCCTGGGTCATCCCGGGCGACGATCCGCGCCCCGTCGAGTGCGCCGAGCTCGTCAACCTGCTCCGGCTCCAGGGCGTGGAGGTGCATCGCGCCGAGGCCGACTTCGAAATCGCCCTCCAGCAAGGCAAGGAGACCAAGAAGCTCAAACTTCCCGCGGGCAGCTACATCATCCGCATGGACCAGCCTTACAGCCGTATGGCCGACATGCTGCTCGATACCCAGTACTACAACCCGGCCGACACCCGGCCCTACGACGATACCGGCTGGTCGCTCGGCGCGCTGCGCAACGTGCGCACCCTCCGCGTCACCGATCCGGCGGTGTTGAAGGTTCCCTCCGCCTTGCTGGCCGGACCGGCGCGCGTCGAAGGCCGACTGGTCGGGGCCGCTTCCACGGGCGCCTACCTGATCAACCACAACACCGATAATTCGCTGGCTACCTTCCGCTTCCGCCTGGGCAACGTCCGGATGTACGCCGCCGAAGAGCCCTTCCAGGCCCGCGGCCTGAACTTCAAGGCCGGCTCCTTTATCATCAAGACCGAGCAAAACCCGCTGGATCTGGGCTCCAGGCTCGAGAAGGCGGCCGCCGAACTGGGCCTGACGGTGCACGCCGTCGAGGCCGCGCCCAACGTCCCCATGCACGAGCTGGCGGCGCCGCGCGTCGCCCTGGTCCACACCTGGCTCAATACCCAGAACGAGGGTTGGTTCCGCATCGCCCTGGACAACCTGGGTATCCCTTATCAATACGTCTCCGACCAGGTG
The DNA here is from genome assembly GCA_037444625.1 of Solibacteraceae bacterium. Taxonomy (GTDB): domain Bacteria; phylum Acidobacteriota; class Terriglobia; order Bryobacterales; family Bryobacteraceae; genus DTHT01. Next base: position 31,416 of record JBBIMA010000015.1, on the reverse strand, counting down.
ATTCGCGACACAGCCGACCTGCGCTCCCGCTTCGACGTCATCATCTTCGGGCCCACCCCCGGCTCGGCCCAGCGCATCGTCAACGGCCTGCCCCTGCGCGGCCAACCCATCCCCTGGCAAGGCGGACCGCTCACGCCCAACATCGGCACTTCGCCCGACCAAACCCCCGACATGCGCGGCGGCATGGGCTTGCAGGGTCTGATGAACCTCAAGCGCTTCCTCGAGCAGGGCGGCCTGTTCGTCACCGTGGCCGGCAACGCTTCCATCCTGATTGAGTACGGCCTGATCGAGGGCGTCTCGATCGTCCAGACGCGCGAGCTGCAAGCCCGCGGCGGCGTCTACAACGCGGTCTTCGCCGACCGCCGCAGCCCCATCGCTTACGGCTATGACGACAAACTGGCGGTCTACTTCAACCAGTCGCCGGTCTTCCAGGTGAGCCTGACGGGCGGCATGCAGATGCCGGGCATGGGCGCCGAGGAGCCCCGCACCCGGCCCAGCGGCCGCGGCTCGCCTACCGACCCGGACATCCCCCAGGGCCGTCCCTACGTGCCCCCTTCCCCTCAGCCGCGCTTGCGTCCCGGCGAGGAACCGCCCATTCCCGAGGAGTACCTGGAAAGCATCCGCCCCTTCCTGCCCCCTCCCGAGGCTCGGCCGCGCGTCGTGCTGCGCTTCGCCGAGGAGAGGGAGCTGCTAGTGGCCGGCATGCTCGCCGGCGGGCGCGAGCTGGCCAACCGCCCGGCGGTGATTGACGTGCCTGTGGGCAAGGGCCACGCCCTGCTGTTCGCCATCAACCCGATGTGGCGCCAACAGACGCAGGGCAGTTTCTTCCTGCTGTTCAACGCCCTGTTGAACTACGATCACCTCGACGCGGGGCGGGCGGCGGCCAAGCCCGAGGAGAAAAAGCCGGGCGCTTCCTGAGGGGCCCCGCCCCCGGCGCCGGCTCAGCCGCGGCGCAGTGCGGGGCTCTGGCGTAGCGGTACGAAGCGGCAGAAGGTCACCACCCGCTGGCTCAGCCGGCCTTCGCGCTTCCAAATCAGGCGTAGCTCCTGATCCCAGCCGCCGCCCACCGGGATCACCATGCGTCCCGGATCCGCCAACTGCTCCAGCAGCGGGCCGGGGACCTCCGGCGCCGCAGCCGCCACCGAAATCGCGTCGTAGGGCGCCGCCTCGCTATAACCCAGCGAGCCGTCCGCGCACACCACCCTGACGTTGCCCGCCCGCCCGGCCGATTCCAGATTCTCGCGCGCCTGCGCCGCCAGCTCCGGGATCACCTCCAGCGCCACTACTTCCCGCGCCAGCGCGCCCAGCACCGCCGCATGGTAGCCTGAGCCTGCCCCGACTTCCAGCACCTTCTCGGTCCCCTTCAACTCCAGGCACTGCGTCATCAACGCCACCATGTAAGGTTGGGAAATGGTCTGGCCGTGGCCGATGGCCGCCGGCTCGTCTTCGTAAGCCCAGGCCCGGTGCGGCTCGGGCAGGAACAGCTCCCGGGGGATCTCCGCCATCGCCTTCAGCACGCCCGGGTCCCGGATGCCGCGCGCGCGGAGCTGGCGCTCGACCATGCGTTGCCGCAATTCGGCGAAGTCCTCTGGGCTCACACCGCCGTCCCATCCCGGAATTCCGGCTGCTAAAAGCATAGCCCCTCCGGCCGCCGGCCCGCCACGGCCTCTGCGCGGCCAGTCGCTTCGCCCCGTGACATTCTTGTCTGCCGGGCTGCCGCCGAGGCGCCGATGTGCTATGCTGGAAGCAGAGTTTGGACGTCTCGCCTCGAGCTTGAGCGAATCCCTTAGCGGCGCGCAGGCCGGCGGGGAGGCGCTTCGCACTCCGCAACATCAGTAAAAGGAAGAAGCATCCAATGAAGGAAAAAGGTATTGTCAAGTGGTTCAACGCGGCCAAGGGATTCGGGTTCATTCAGAGGGAATCCGGGGAGGACGTGTTCGTCCACTATTCCGCCATCCAAATGAGCGGCTATCGCAGCCTGGACGAGGGCACGCAGGTGGAATTCTCCATCCGCAAAGGCCCTAAGGGCTTGCAGGCCGAAGACGTCAAGATCCTGTAAACCGCCGCGCGCCCCCGGGGGCGCCCGGACCGCCGCGGAGACCGCCGCGAACGGCGGCG
>JBBIMA010000015.1:0-29288 GCA_037444625.1 Solibacteraceae bacterium | reverse complement strand
CCCATCGGGTGTTGCCGCCCCACCCCTACACTCTCTTTAACCCCCCCCCGCCCCCGGGGGGGCGCGCACCCCTCCAAAAAAGCAGGGAACAAAAGCCCGCCTCTTCCGTATAGTTGCCCGTGAGGTGCATTCTATGCGCTGGCGCGGTGTGTGTCTGGCGGCCCTGCCCCTGATGCTCGCTCCCGCGGGCTGCGAGCTGGAGGACGTCCTGCACGATGCGGCGCGTTTCCGCGAGGACTTCAGCTATAGCTATCCCTTGAAGCCGGGCGGCACGCTGGAGCTGGAAAGCTTCAACGGGCCGGTCGAAATCCTGGGCTGGGAAAAGGATGAGGTGCGCATCACGGGCCAGAAGTATGCCGCCACACAAGCCGACCTGCGGGAGGTCAAGATCGAGGTCAACGCCGCCTCCGACGCCGTCCGCATCCGCACCCTCCGGCCCGAGAGGCGGCGCGGCATGGGCGCCCGTTACGTGCTGCGCGTGCCGCAGCAGGTCGAGCTCGAGCGCATCGCCACCTCGAACGGCTCCATCCGGGTCGAAGACGTGCGCGGCGCCTCGCGCCTGGGAACCTCCAACGGCTCCGTCACCTTGCGCAGGATCCAAGGCCGCCTGGAAGCCCGAACCAGCAACGCCTCCATCCACGCCGATCAGCTCAGCGGCGACGCCCTCCTGCGCACCTCCAACGGCAGCATCCGCCTGGAGCGGTTGGAGGGAGCCCTGGAGGCCGTCACCTCCAACGCCGGCATCTACGCCCGGCTGGCCAAGCCCGCTGCGCGCCGGCTGCTGAAGCTGGAAACCTCCCACGGCAGCATCGAGCTGACCCTGGACGCCTTCCAGGACAACGAGATCCGCGCCGTCACCAGCAACGCCTCCATCACCTTGTGGCTGCCCGAGTCCGCCAAGGCCCGCCTGAGAGCCGTCACCTCGAACGGCTCGATTCACTCGGATCTGCCGGTGTTGACCCGCACCAGCGGCAAGAACTTCCTCGAGGGTGACATCGCCGGCGGGGGCCCGGCGATCGAGCTCGCCACTTCCAACGGCTCGATTCGCGTGCTGCGACGCTGACTCCGGCCCAGCCCCCGCACGGGCGGGCTACATGAAGTAGTCCTTGACCTTCTCGAACAGGCCCTTGGGCTTGGGTTGGTTGTCCGCCGGCAGAGTCTCGCGCAACTGCTCGAACAGCCGGCGCTGCTCTCGGGTCAGCCGGGAGGGGACTTTCACCTCGACGTGGACGTAGAGGTCGCCCCGCCCGTGGCCGTTGAGCCGGGGCGCGCCCCGATTGCGCAGCCGGAAGACGGCGCCGCTCTGCGTGCCCTCAGGGATCTGGAGGGTCTCCGGCCCGTCCAGGGTGGGCACTTCGATCTCGGTGCCCAGGGCGGCTTGAGCCACGTTGAGGGGGATGGTGCAGTGCAGGTCGTTCTCGCGCCGCTCGAAGAAGGGGTGCTCTTTGACGGTGAGCACCACGTAGAGGTCGCCGGGCGGGCCGCCGTGGGCGCCCGGCTGGCCTTCCTGGGCCAGACGGAGATGGGTGCCTGTGTCCACGCCGGGCGGGATGTTGACCTTCAGTTTGCGCTCGCTCTGCACCCAGCCCTGCCCGCGGCAATGGCCGCACGCCTTGCGGGCCACCTGTCCCGTACCGCTGCAATGGGTGCAGGTGCGGCGGATGGAAAGGAAGCCTTGCTGATAGACCAGCTCGCCGCGCCCCCGGCAGGTCGGACAGGGAGCGATGTCGGCCGGTTCGGCCCCGCGGCCCTGGCAGCGGTAGCAAGTCTCCTGGCGGGGGATTTGGATCTCCGCCGTCAGGCCGCGCATGGCGTCTTCGAAGCTGATCTCCAGGTCGTAGCGCAGGTCCTCGCCCCGCTGCGGCCGGGTGCGCCGCCGGCGGCTGCCGCCGCCGAAGAAGTCCTCGAAGCCGAACAGGTCGCCCAGGATGTCGCTGAAGTCGGCGAAGATGGTGGGATCGAAGCCGGGAGCGGCCGCTCCGGTCAGCCCCTGGTGGCCGTAGCGGTCGTAGACGGCCCGCTTCTGCGGGTCGCTGAGCACGCTATAGGCCTCGGCCGCCTCCTTGAATTTCTCTTCCGCCTCCTTGTCGCCGGGGTTGCGGTCGGGGTGGTAGCGCAGCGCCATCTTGCGGTAGGCGCTCTTGAGCTCATCCTGGGTGGCATTGCGGCCTACGCCCAGGACTTCATAGTAATCTCGCTTGGCCACAGCCATCCGTTCAGGGTTTGACGGCCACCTTCACCATCGCCGGCCGCAGCAGTCTTCCCCTAAAATTGTACCCGCGGCGGTATTCCTCGATCACCGTGTGGTCCTCGATCTCCTCGCTGGGGGTCATCTCCACCGCCTCGTGGCGGTGGGGATCGAATTTCTCCCCCTGGCAGGCTATCGGCTCCAGGCCCAGCTTCTTGAGCGTCTCCAGCAGGCGCTGGTAGATCAGCTCGACCCCCCGCACGTAGTCCCGGTCGGCTGACTCCACCTTCAAGGCCCGCTCGAAATCGTCCAGGATCGGGAGCAACTCGCGCACCGTCTCCATGCCCGCGAACTCCAGCAGTTCCCGGCGCTCCCGTTCCACCCGGCGGCGGTAGTTCTCGAACTCGGCGCTGCGCCGGAGCAACAGCTCGTAGTACTCATCGCGCTGGCGGGCCAGTTCGTCGCGCTCGGCCGAAAGGCCGGCCAGCAGGGCGGCGGGATCCTGGAGTTCGACGGCGTCGGCGGGCGCGGCCTCTGCTGCCGCCCCTTCCCGGACGGCCTGCTCGGACGGCGCAGGGCTCTCAGGTTCTCCGGCCGCAGGCTCCGCCAGCGGAAGGCCGGAATCCCCGACATGATCGTTATCGGACATGATGCGACACCACTCTCCTTCAGGGTAGCAATCGCTGCCGCCCCCTGCTTCAGGCCGCCTCAAGCAGGAACGCTGCGGAAGGCATCGCCCACGTGGAGCACCGCCGAGATCACCTTCTCGTAGTTCATGCGCAGGGGGCCCAGCACCGCGATCCTCGCGGACGCCCCTCCCGGCAGGATCACTTGCAGGCCGATCAGGGAGAGCGCCTTCATGCTGGGGTGCACCTCGCCCAAGCCCACGCACACCTCCACTTGACCGGACGGCTTCTCCAGGAAGCGATCCAGAATCTGGAGCACCCGCTTCTTCTCTTCCAAGGCCCGGACCAGCTCCCGCAGCTTCTCCCGCGTCAGGTGCAAGTCCAGACCCACCAGATTCGCCACGCCCTCCACGTACATGGCCGGGGTCAGTTGGAACTCGAGCAGGCCCTTGGCCCGCAACAACGCCAGCCGGCGCAGGATGGCGTCATAGGCGGCGCTATCCTGCTCCAGCCGCCGCGCCAACTCCCGCCGCGCCTCCTCCAGAACCCAGCCGCTGAAGTTCCAGTTCAAGTAGTTACGGATCGAGTCCAGCTCCTGCTGGCTGAGCGTCTCTTCCAGCGTGACCACCCTCTCCCGCACCGTCCCGTCCCGGGTGACCACGATCATCAGGATCCGCCGCTCCGCCAGCGAGAGGATCTCCACCTGGTGCAGCGTCTGGCTGGCGGCCGGAACGGTGGCCGCGATCCCCACGTTGCCCGTCAGCTCGGTCAGCACGTGCGAGGAGCGTTCCGCCCGCCCCTCGATCGTCTCCACCCCGCGGAATTCCGCCCGCAGCCGCTCCAACTCAGAGGCGCGCAGGCGGCCCGCCCCCAGCGACTGCACGTAGAGCCGGAAGGCCTTCTCGGTCGGGACCCGCCCCGCCGAGGTGTGCGGCTGCTCCAGATATCCCTCCTCGGAGAGGTCCGCCATCACGTTGCGGATCGAGGCGGCGCTCAAACCGGTCTTGGTGCGACGCGAGATCGTCCGCGAAGCCACAGGCTGGCCCGTCTGGATATAGGTCTCCACGATCGAGTGCAGGATCTCCGCGTTGCGAGGCGTCAGAGCCGTCTGCCGGAGCATGCCGAACCCCGCCGGGCCACCGCCCGATTCTCATTTTACGGGCAAACCCTGCGGGCGGGCAACCCTCACCGGCTTGCGCAGAGCACGCCCCGCAGCGCTCCCCATGGCGGTCTGAAGCCCTCCGGCAAAGGCCGCCCAAGGTTGACGCCGCCGCGCGCCTGGCATATACTGCTTTTGGATTCGAGGCCGGCTGGTTCGGCCTTGGGCCGAGACGGTTAGTCTGAATCCCGGGGGTTGGGCCCCGCAATTTCCTACGGGAGAAAGGGAATGTCTCGCCAGTTGCTTTGTTTGCTTGCCATCCTTGTCATGCTCGCGGGCCTGTGTCTGGCGCAGGATCCGCGCGGCACCATCTCCGGACGCGTGGTGGACCCGCAAGGCGCGGTCATCCCCAACGCCTCCGTCACCATCACCAACACGGAAACCAACGTCAGCAGCCGGACCGTAACCAACGAGACCGGCTACTTCGAAGTCAGCCTGCTCAATCCCGGCCCTTACTCGGTGGCCGCCGAGGCGCCGGGCTTCAAACGCTCGCTGCAAACCGGGCTGGTGCTTCAGGTGGCCGGGCGCTTGAACATCACCTTGCAGTTGCAGGTGGGCCAGATCGCCGAGACCGTCGAGGTCGTCGCGCAGGCGCCGCTGCTGGACACCACCACGGCTTCGGGCGGGCGCGTAGTGGACACGCGCCAGATCCAGGACCTGCCCTTCTCGGACATGAACCCCTTCGCCATGGCCACGCTGGCCCCCGGCATGCACTGGACCGGCCAGCCCGAGTACCGGCGGCCGTTCGACAACGCCGGAACCTCCTCCTTCAACACCATGGGCGGGGTAGGGTCGAACGAGTACAGCATTGACGGCATGCCGGTCACTGGGACCGGCCGCCGGGTGGGCTTCGTGCCTTCCTCCGAGGCGGTCGAGGAATTCAAGCTGGAGACTCTGGCCATTGACGCCTCCTACGGCTACACCTCCGGCGCCGTGGTCAACGTCATGACCAAGGCGGGCACCAACACCTACCACGGCTCTCTGTTCGATCAGCACTGGCAGCAGCGCTGGAACGCCACCCCGCACTTCACCCGCCTGCTCTGGGAGCGCGACGTCCGCGAGGGCAAGAAGAAGTCGAGCGACCCCAAGCAGGCGCCCGGGCGCTCGAACGACTTCGGCTTCGATCTGGGCGGGCCCTTCCGCCTTCCCAAGATTTACAACGGGCGCGACAAGTTCTTCTTCTACTTCCAGTACAACGGCATCTACCAGAAGAAGGCCGAAACCACCAGCTCGATCAACCGGACCGTGCCCAAGATGGCCTGGCGGCAGGGCGACTTCTCCGACTTGCTCGCCATTGACGCCGTCAAGTACACCGTCTACGATCCGCGCTCGGCGCGCCAGGTCGGCGGCCGGGTGGTCCGCACCCCGTTCCCGGGCAACAAGGGCGTGCCCGTCCTCAATCCGGTCTACAAGTTTTACGAGCCGCTCTATCCCAAGCCCAACGACGTGCCCGGCCTGGTCTCGCCCGAAGGCATCAACAACTACTACGCCGTCAACATGCCCAAGGACGAGCGCTTCAACTCGATCGTGAATCGCTGGGATTACAACTTCAATGAGCGCCAGCGCCTGTTCGCCCGCTGGTATTGGAACCACCGGCTGGCCGACGAGTACGACTGGACGTACGAAACCAAGCGCGGCCTGCACACCAACGGCCTGGTCCGGATCAACAAAGGCGGCGGCGGCAGCTACATCTGGACGCTGTCGAACACCACGGTCATGGATCTGGGCCTGAGCTGGACGCGCTTCAACGAGGGCGCCGAGCGGCCCATCCAGACCAAGTACAAGCCGACCGACGTAGGCCTGCCCGCCTATTTAGACGCCAAGGCGGACCAATGGCATACCCTGCCCCAAATGGCTATCAGCGGAGTCGAGACGATCGGCTCGACCTATCCCGCCATCACCATCCGCGGCACCACCGGGGAAGCCCGCGTCCACTTCACCACGGTGAAGGGTTCGCACTCCTTCCGCTACGGCTGGCAGGAGCGCCGTTACTGGACGACCACCGCCGGACCGGGGTACTCTTCGGGCACCTTCACCTTCAACCAGAACTACGTTCGCCAGGCCGATAACACGACCACCGCTTCCAACCTCGGCCTGGGCTGGGCGGCCTTCATGATGGGGCTGCCTTCCGGCATTTCCATTGCCACCAATGACACCGCCATCTGGAGCACCCGCTACCGCGGCATTTTCTTCCAGGACGACTGGCGCGCCACCCGGAAGCTCCAATTCCAGCTCGGCCTGCGCTACGAACGGATCGGGGGCATCACCGAGCGCTTCAACCGCGGCATCGCCGGCGGCTTCGACTTCAACTACAAGCCGCCCTTCGCCGACCTGGTGGAGGCCGCCTACGCCAAGAATCCCATCCCCGAGATGCCCGCCGCCCAGTTCAAGGTGCGCGGCGGCACCTACTACCTGGGCCAGCCTTACAAGACCTTCACCGACGGCAACCACCTGTTCCTGCCGCGTATCGGCATGGTGTACCAGCTCAACGACCAGACCGTGATCCGCTTCGGCTACGGCTGGTATTACGACACTTTCAACTCCAACAACGACCGGCCCAACCAGGACGGCTTCAGCCAGGCGACCTCGACCGTGCTCACGACCGACCGGGGTCTGACTTTCTGCTGCGGCGTGGGCAGCATCGCCAACCTGGCCGCCAATCGCAACCCGATGGTGGATCCCTTCCCGGTTCGCGCCGACGGGTCGCGCTTCGACACGCCTTACGGCAACAGCCTCGGCCCGATCATCCGCCAGGGACGCGGCTGGAGCTTCGTGCCGCGGGATTACGAGCCGGCCTGGCAGCAGCGCTACCGCTTCGGAATGCAGCGGGAGATTTCCACCGACATGGTCTTCGAGGCGGCCTACAACGGAGCTCACTCGCGCATCCCGGTTTCCCAGACCATCAGCTACTTGCCCGCCCAATACTGGGCTTATGGGCTGACGCGCAATCAGGCCGTGGACGACGACTTGAACCGCAGCCTACCTAACCCGTTCAATATCAACAACCTGGCTTCGCTTCAGAGCTCCGACCCCAAGCTCTACAACTACCTGCGGACCTTGGGCTTTTTCACCGGCACCACCATCCGCAAGCACCAGCTCCTGCGCGCCTTCCCCAACATCAACGGCCTCAGCGGCTTGCGGCCCGGACTGGCTTACAAGGACATCCGCGGCATCAACATCTACCACGACATCCAGCTCCGGGTGGAACGGCGGTTCAGCCGCGGCTTCCAGACCGCCGTGATGTACACCTGGTCCAAGGGCAGCGAGTCGGACTTCTACGCCAACGAGTTTGACTCCAGGCCTTCCTTCCGGCCCCAGGACGCTATCCGGCCGCACCGTACGGTCTGGAGCGCCATCTGGGAGCTGCCCTTCGGCAAAGGGCGCAAGTGGGTCACCCAGAATCCCATCCAGCATCTCATCGGCGGCTGGCAGCTTAGCTGGGTCTACCAGTACCAGATGGGCGCCCCGACCGGTTGGGGCAACCGGTTCTTCTACGGCGACATCTCGAAGATTGCGGACCTGTTCAAACACGACGAGCTGCACGCCAAGGACATTCACCGCTGGTTCGACGGCTCGATCCGTTACACCGGAACCGGGGCCGTTCCGCAGGGCTTCGTGGGCTTCGAGGGCCGGACCGCCATGCAGCCCGGCTCCTACCACGTCCGGGTCTTCCCCACGCGCTTGGACAGCCTGCGCGAGGACGGCATCCGCAACTGGGACGTCAAGATCAAGCGGGTCTTCCGCTTCACCGAGCGGTTGCGCACCAGCTTCGACGTGGACCTGCTCAACGCCACCAATCACACCAACTTCGCCGGGCCGGTGACGGATCCGACTCGCGCCGACTTTGGCATGGTGAACACCCAGCGCGGCCTCAGCCGCGTCATCCAGTTCAACCTGCGCGTGGACTTCTGACGCGCGACGGGCAAGATCTGCGGGGCGGAATCCGAGAGGGTTCCGCCCCTTCTCATTTGGCGGCGCCCCGGTTGAGCCAGATGTCCAGGCGAGGCGTCCGGTGGTTGTAAGGCTTGCCCAGGATATCGTGGCGAGCGTCGCCGTCCAGATCCGCCATCCTGGACTCGTGATGATCCAAGCCGCGGGTGATCACAACGGGACGGAACCCTCCGGCCCCGTCTCCCAGCAGCAGCCAGGCTTTCGAATCCGGGTTACCCCCGTTCAGCCGCATTTCGGCGCAAAAAATATCGAGGTTCCCATCACGGTCGAAGTCCGCCACGTCCAGGCTGTGGCCGTTGACGACCTTCTCCAGCAACGCGCGCGGCTTCCAAGTGCCTTTGGCCCATTCGTAAAGGGCCAGCGGGCCTTCGCCGTCACCCACCACCAGCACGACTTCCGGCCGTCCTGCCCGGATCAGTTGCCCGGCGGCAACGCGCGAGAAGGCGTAGCCGGCGTCAATAAGGTTTTCTTGAAACCGGTCGCCGCCCAGGTGCTTGAACCAGCGGCCGCCGCCGATAATGTCCGGCCGGCCGTCGCCGTCAATGTCGGCCTTGGCCAGTCCCTCGTGTTCGTTGACGCTGCGAAAGGCGGCCGGCGAGCCGCGCTGGAGCATCTCGCTGTCAGCGCCGTAAGAGTAGATCTCGATCAACGGCCAGGGGCCGGCGTTGCGCGGATCGGGCGGGATGCGCGCCAGAAACAATTTGCCTGCGCCCTGATTCCAGAAGACCAGTTCCTGGCGGCCGTCCCCGTCGAAATCGCCGAAGATCTGGTCATGATGCTTTCTCGCGCCTGAATTCTTAACCGCACGGCGCACCCAGGGCCTGCCCGTGTCAAAGTCCGGTCGGGGATTCTCCCACCACCAGACTTCGTTCGAGCGCGCGTCGCCCCCCAGCACGAGATCCGCATCGCCGTCCCCGTCAATGTCGGCGCAGGCGCCGCCCGCTTCCACCCTCAGGGCGCCCGCCTCCACTACGTGACGCACCCAACCGGACGGGTGGCGCCGGTACCACACCACGGCCGGGGCGGCGGTGCGTTCGCCGATGGCGAAGTCGTTGAGGCCGTCGCCATCGAAGTCACAGACCACAGAGGCGGTTTGCTGGGTCCCGGGGTTGGGTGCGGGAAAATCCCCGGCCGCACTGGAAAGGTGCTTCCAGGAAACCTGCGCCGCGGAACAGGCAAGCACGACAACCAAGCTGGTGCCTACGCGCATGGTACTACTGATTATGCCTCCATAAGCCGGTGCGCCCGGGCTGGAGTGCCCGGCTTATACTGAAAACCAGGATGGCAGACGTCCCCTTCGTCCACCTGCACTGCCACACCGACTACTCCCTGCTGGATGGCGCCTGCGAGATCGGCCAGCTCATGGAAGCCGTGCGCGCCCAGGGCATGCCCGCCGTCGCCATGACCGATCACGGCAACCTGTTCGGGGCGGTCCAGTTCTACAACACTGCCGTCAGCCACGGCATCCTGCCGGTGATCGGTTGCGAGGCCTATGTGGCGCCCCAGGGCCGGCAGAGCCGCACCGAGAAATACCATCACCTGGTGCTACTGTGCACCACGCAGGAGGGCTACCGGAACCTGATCCAGTTGGTGACGGCGGGCTACCTGGAGGGCTTCTACTACAAACCTAGAATTGACAAGGACCTACTCGCCAGCCACGCTAAAGGCCTCATCGCCCTTTCCGGTTGCCTGCGGGGGGACATCAGCGAAGCGCTGGCGGGCGAGCGCTACGAGGAGGCTCGCCGGCTGGCCTACACGTATGTGGACATCTTCGGTAAGGACAACTTTTTCTTAGAGATACAAGACCACGGGCTGGCACAGGACCGGGCGGTCGTCCCCGGCTTGGTCCGGCTGTCGCGTGAGACCGGCATACCCCTGGTGGCCACCAACGACACCCACTACTTACGTAGAGAAGACGCCCGAGCTCACGAAATCCTCCTCTGCATCCAGACCGGGAAAACCATGAGCGATCCCTCCCGGCTGCGCTGGCCCACCCCGGACTTCTACTTGAAGAACCGGGCCGAAATGATGCAGGTCTTCGGGGAGTTGGAGGAGGCCCTGGACCGCACCTGGGAGATAGCCCAGCGCTGCCAGGTGCGGCTGGACCGCATCGGCGAGCCGTTCCCCAGATTCGACGTGCCGGAAGGGCACACCACCGACACCTACTTCGAATGGGTGGCCCGGCAAGGCTTCGAACGGCGCCGGCCCCGGCTGGAGGCCCTGCGGGCCGCCGGCCGTCTCAAGCACGACCTCACCGAGTATCTGGAACGCCTGGACCGGGAGATCCGGATCATCCGGCAGATGAAGTTCGCCGGCTATTTCCTGATCGTCTGGGACTTCATCCGGTTCGCGCGCTCGCGGGGCATCCCGGTGGGGCCCGGGCGCGGCTCCGCCGCGGGCAGCCTGGTCAGCTACGCCATGGGCATCACCGACATTGACCCGCTCCAGTACGAGCTGCTGTTCGAGCGCTTCCTCAATCCCGAGCGCATCAGCCTGCCCGATATTGACATTGACTTCTGCACCAACCGGCGGGGCGAGGTCATCCAGTACGTCACCGAGAAGTACGGGCGCGAGCAGGTGGCCCAGATCATCACTTTCGGGACGCTGGGGGCCCGGGCGGGCATCAAGGACGTCGGCCGCGTGCTCGACATGAGCTACGCCGAGGTGGACCGCATCAGCAAGCTGGTGCCCAACGTCCTGAACATCACCCTGGAGGAGGCCCTGCGCATGGAGCCGGCGCTCGGGGAGGCGGCCGAGAAGGACGCGCGGGTGGGCGACGTCCTGCAAGTAGCCCGCCGGCTGGAGGGCCTGGCGCGCAACGCCTCGGTGCACGCCGCCGGCGTGGTGATCTCACCCGTTCCGCTGAAGGAAATCGTGCCCCTGTACCGCACCAATAAGGACGAGGTGGTCACCCAATTCGACATGCAGGGCCTCGAGCAGCTCGGCCTGCTCAAGATGGACTTCCTGGGGCTGACCACTCTCACCCTGATCCACGACGCCCTGCGCCTGATCGAGACCCACCGGGGCGAAAAGCTGGCCCTGGAGGAGTTGCCTTTGGACGACCCCAAGACCTACGAGATCTTCGGGCGCGGTTTCACCAGCGGGGTCTTCCAGTTCGAATCCGCCGGCATGCGCGACCTGCTCCGGCGCGCCCAACCCAGCCGCCTGGAGGATCTCATCGCCCTGAACGCCCTCTACCGCCCCGGCCCCATCCAGGGCGGCATGACCGACGATTTCATCGAGCGCAAGCACGGCCGCCGTCCGGTGGTCTACGAGCTGCCGGAACTGAAAGAGATCCTGGAAGAGACGTACGGCGTCATCGTTTATCAGGAACAGGTGATGCAGATCGCCCACCGCCTGGCCGGCTACACCCTGGGCGAGGCGGACATCCTGCGCCGCGCCATGGGCAAGAAGAAACCCGAGGAAATGGCCGCCCAGCGCGAGCGCTTCCTGCGGGGCGCCCTCCAGCGCGGCCATCCCCGCCGGAAGGTCGAGAAGCTCTTCGATCTGATGGAGCAGTTCGCCGGCTACGGTTTCAACAAATCCCATTCGGCCGCCTACGCCTATCTGGCCTACATCACCGCCTATCTGAAGGCCCATTACCCGGTCTACTTCATGGCCGCCTTGCTGACTTCCGAGACCGGCAACACGGCCAAGGTCGTCAAGTACATCAACGAGTGCCGCGAGATGGGCATCCGCGTGCTTCCGCCGGACGTCAACGCCAGCGACTGGAGTTTCACCCCGGACGGCGAAGCGATCCGCTTCGGCCTGGGGGCGATCAAGAACCTCGGCCAGTCGTCGGTGGAGGCCATCCTGGCGGCGCGGCGCGAAGTGGGCCGCTTCCGCTCGCTCTATCAGTTCTGCGAGCGCGTGGACCTGAGCTCGCTGAACCGGCGGGTGCTGGAGAACCTGATCAAGGCAGGGGCGATGGACTCTCTGGGCGGTCACCGGGCCCAGCTTCTGGCCGCCCTGGACGCGGCCGTCGAAGCCGGCCAGCGCGCCTGGCGCGACCGGGCCAACGGGCAGGCCGGCCTGTTCGCGGGCTGGCAGGACGGTCCGAGCCTGGAGAAGCCCCTGCCCGCGGCCCCGGAATGGACCACCGAGCAGAAGCTGGCCTTCGAGAAAGAGGTTCTCGGCTTCTACGTCACGGGCCATCCCCTGGAGCAGTACGCCGAAAAGATTCGCGAGCTGGCCACCCACAGCAGCGACACCCTGGAGGGGCTGGCCCGCGGCGCCGAGGTGGCCCTGTGCGGCTTGCTGACCGCCGTACAGCGCCGGCGCACGCGCGAGGGCCGGCCCTGGGCGGCGGCGCAACTGGAGGATTCCTACGGCACGGTGGACCTGGTGATTTTCGGCCAGCACTACGAACGCCTGGCGCAGGACCTGAAGGAGGGCGAAGCCGTCCTGCTGCACGGGACCGCTCTGCCCGAGGAGGGGGCCCCGCCCAAAATTTCGGTCCAGGAGATCGTGCCGCTGGCGGTGGCGGGGCTCCAGTGGCCCGGCCTGATCTCGATTCGAGTCCCGCTGGCGGCCAGCCCGACGGGCGAAGCGGCCGAGGCCCTGGCCCGGCTCTTCCAGCGCAAGCCCGGCCCGACCGAGGTGCGCCTCCGGCTGGAGCGGCCACGCGACTTTTCGGTAATCTTGGATATAAGCCAAAAGGTGCGGCCCGACCGGGAGTTCAAGCGGGAGGTCGAGCGCATCTGCGGCCCGGACGCCCTCGAGGTGCTGGCCGGTTGACAGGGCGGGCCGCCAAGGACGATCAATGAGCGACGCAGCCAATCCGCCGCCCGCCGAACCGAGCGCCGGTACGGGGGGCGAAACCAACCTGGCCTGGCAGCGCGTGCAGATCGCACGCCACCCCAAGCGGCCCCATTCCCTGGACTACATCCAGCGGCTGTTCACCGACTTCATGGAAATCCACGGCGACCGGCGCTTCGCCGACGATCCGGCGATCGTCTGCGGCATGGGGTTTTTCGAAGGCCGGCCCATCATGGTCGTCGGCCAGCAAAAGGGGCGCGATACCAAGCAGAAGCTGTTGCGCAACTTCGGCATGCCCAAACCGGAGGGCTATCGCAAGGCTCTGCGCGTCATGCAACTGGCGGCCAAGTTCGGCCGGCCCGTCCTGACCCTGCTGGACACCCCGGGCGCCTACCCGGGCGTGGATGCCGAGGAGCGCGGCCAGGCGGAAGCCATCGCCGTCAACCTGCGCGAAATGGCCCGCCTGGGCACGCCCATCATCGTCATCTGCATCGGCGAGGGGGGCAGCGGAGGCGCCCTGGCCCTGGGCGTCGGCGACCGCATCTACATGCTGGAGAACGCCATTTACAGCGTGATCTCGCCGGAAAGTTGCGCCGCCATCATCTACCGCGACGCCAAACTGGCCGAGCGGGCCGCCGCCGCGCTGCGCCTGACCGCCGAGGACCTCTATCGCCTGGGCCTGATTGACGGCATCATCCCCGAGCCCGGCGAGGGGGCCCACACCGACTGGGACCAGGCCGCCGCCAGCGTCCGGGAGTTCCTGCGGCGCGCCCTGGAGGAGCTGGCGCCGCTCAGCCCCGAGCAGCTCGTCGAGGAGCGCTTCCAGAAGTTCCGCCGCATGGGCGCGTTTTTTGCCGAATGAGCGCCGCAGCCGGGCCGCCGCCTACCACCCTTCGCCTGGAGCCCCTCGGGCAGACTGTTAGCGTAGCCCCGGGGACCCCGCTCCAGGACGTGCTGTTTCCCTGGGGGGTCGAGTTTCCTTGCGGCGGCCGCGGGCTGTGCAAGCGCTGCCGCGTGCGCCTGCTCGAAGGCCGGCTGCCGGTCACCCCCGACGACCGGCGGGCCCTTAAGCCGGCCGAGCTGGCGGCCGGTTGGCGCCTGGCCTGCCGCGCGCGCATCGAGGGCCCGCTGACTCTGGAGGTCGGCCAGTGGGAGACCGCCATCCTGGCCGACGACACCCCCTTCGAGTTCACCCCCGGCGAGGGTTTGGGCTTGGCGGTGGACGTCGGCACCACCACCCTGGTCGCCCAGCTCCTGGATCTGGCCACCGGACGCGTGCTGGGCGTGCGTTCGGCCTTGAATCCCCAGGCCGCTTTCGGAGCCGATGTCATGAGCCGCATTCAGGTCGCCCTCCGGCCCGAGGGCTTGGCCCGCCTGCGCGACCTGATCCGGGCCGCGCTGGGAGGGATGGCCGCCGAGCTGGCCGCCTCCGCCCCAGGCCCCCTGCGCAAGGTGGTGCTGGTGGGCAACACCGTGATGCACCATCTGTTCGCCGGGATTGACCCGGAGCCGCTGGCGCACGTGCCCTTTCAGCCGGAACGCGACGGCCTGGAAATGTTCCGCTCCTCCGAGCTCGACTGGCAGATTCCCGGCGATCCCCCGGTCCTGTTCCTGCCCTGCCTGGGCGGCTTCGTGGGCAGCGACATCCTGGCCGGCCTGCTGGCCGCCCGCCTAATGGAGACCTCGCGGTTGACCGGCCTGATTGACTTGGGCACCAACGGCGAGATCGTCTTCGGCACGCGCGGGCGGATCGTCTGCGCCTCGGCGGCGGCCGGCCCGGCCTTCGAAGGCGGGCGCATCAGCCGGGGCATGCGCGCGGCCACCGGCGCGATCTGCGAGGTGGCGGCCCGCGACGGCCGGGTGGAGTGCCGCGTGCTGGGGGGCGTCGAGCCGCGCGGGATCTGCGGCAGCGGGCTGGTGGACGCCGCGGCCGTGGCCTTGGATCTGGGCCTGCTGAACGCCCGGGGCAATCTGCTGGCGGAGGGCGAGGGCTGGGAGCTTTGCCCCCCGGTGATCCTCACTCAGCGGGATATCCGCGAGCTCCAGCTCGCCAAAGCCGCCATCGCCGCCGGCATCCGCATCCTGCTGGCGCGCCTGGGCGCCGCCCGCGGGGACGTCGCACGCCTCTATCTGGCGGGCGCCTTCGGCAACTACGTCAACCGCGCCAGCGCCCGTCGCATCGGCCTGATTGACTTTCCCGAGGAGATCGTCACCCCGGCGGGCAACACCGCCTTGCTGGGCGCCAAGCTCGCCCTGTTTGTGACCGACGGGGAGTCGGGCGGCTTCGACCGCCTGCGCCGCCGGGTCGAGCACATCCCGCTGGCCTCCGACCCGGAGTTCCAGGAAATCTTCGTGCAGGAGATGCTGTTTCCGTCCGCCTGAGACTAGCCGGGCGCCTTCTTGAACTCGGGATTGGGAACCGGCAGAGGCGCGCCCGTTTGCTTCCGCCAGGCGTGCAGCCGCGCCCGCAGACGCTCGACCACCTGCGGGAATTCTCCGGCCAAGTCTCGCGTCTCGCCCGGATCGGCCGCCAGGTCGTAGAGCTCGCAGCGGCCGTCCTCGAAGTATTCGAGCAGCTTCCATTGGCGGGCGCCTTCCCGGCGCAGCAGCGCGCTGACCGGCGTCGTGGTGGCGTAGTAGTGCGGGTAGTGGAAATAGAGTTCCTCGCGCTCCAGGCGCGCTTCCGGACGGCGCAGCAGGGGGACCAGGCTCACGCCGTCCAGGGCGGCGTTGTGCGCCGGATCGCCCTTCACGCCGGCCAGCTCGAGCAGCGTGGGATAGAAATCGGTCGAGCAGACCGGCTCGTGGCAGACGCGCCCGGCGGCTGCGCCCGGCCCCCGCACGATCAAGGGCACGCGCAGGCCGCCCTCGTAAAGGGACCCCTTGCCTGAACGCAGCGGGTAGTTGTCGGTCACCTGCCGGCCGCGGTAGGCATTGACGTAGCCGCCGTTGTCGGAAGTGAAGATGACCCAGGTGTTGGAGGCCAGCCCGCGCTGGTCCAAGTGCGCGAGCAGCCGGCCGATGTTCTCATCCAGGCTGCGGACCATGGCGGCGTAGTCCGGGTTGCGGTGATGCAGGCCGTCGCGGATGCGGCTGCGGTAGCGCTCCGCCAGCTCGGGCTTGCCCTCGATCGGCGTGTGCACCGTGTGATAGCAAAGATTCAGCCAGAAGGGCCGGCGGGCGGCCGCCTCGATCATCTTGAGGGCTTCGTCGGTCAGCCGGTCGGTGAGGTACTCGCCCGGCCGTCCCAGCGGCAAGCCCGGCACGTAGCGGTGTTCGCGCTGCTGGCCGAAGGGGCCGCGGAAGGGCCAGAAATAGGTGGCCGGAGCGCCCCAGAGCGTGCCTCCGATATTCACGTCATAGCCTTGGGTCTCCGGGTAGTGCTCGGCGCCGCCCAGGTGCCACTTGCCGATGTGGATGGTGAAGTAGCCGGCCTCGCGCAGCGCTTCGGCGATGGTCACCTCCGAATGGGGCAGATCGGCCGCCACACCGGGCGTGATCAGGCGAGTGCTCCCGGGCGGTCGCAGAGCGCCCTCTCGCCAGATCGTGATCCGCAACCGCGCCGGATACTTGCCGGTCTGGATCGAGGCGCGAGTAGGCGAGCAGACGGGCGAGGCCGCGTAAGCCCGGGTGAAGCGCACGCCCTCGCGGGCGAGGCGTTCCAACTGCGGCGTCTCGTGCAAATCGGCGCCGTAAGGGGTGGTGTCGCTCCAGCCGAGATCGTCGGCCAGGATGAAGAGGAAATTCGGGCGCTCGGCCGCGCCTGCTCGGGTGATCGTCGCCCAGGCGGCGGAGCGCCGGAAGAGCTCCCGCCGGGTCATGGGAGAACCAGTATACATCCCGCCATCCCTACCGGCTCACGGGCGGCGGACCGGCTTGAGAGAGCCCCCCGAGAAATGTTCCAATAGGAGTTACACCCCACCCAGCGGGAGGAATCCTCGGTTGAACACAGCCATCCTCGCCCTGGAGGACGGAACGGTCTTCGAGGGCGGCAGCCTTGGTGCGCCCGTGGAGCGTTCGGGCGAGGTGGTCTTCAACACCGCCATCACCGGCTACCAGGAGATCTTCACCGACCCCTCCTACGCCGGGCAGATCGTGGTGCTCACCTACCCGCACATAGGCAACTACGGGGCCAACGGGGAGGACAGCGAATCGGCCCGGCCCTACATCGAGGGGCTGGTGGTGCGCGAATTCTCGCCCCTGGCGAGCAACTGGCGGGCCGAGGAGGAGGCCCGGCAGTTCCTCCGCCGCCATGACATCCCGGTGATCACGGGGGTGGATGCCCGGGCGTTGGTGCGCCGCTTGCGCACGTTGGGCGTGATGCGGGGGGTGCTCTCGGGGCGGCCCGCCGACCCGCGCGAACTGGTCGAGAAGGCCCGGCGCATTCCGCCCATGGCGGGCCTGGACCTGGCCACGGGCGTCTCCACCCGGCAGCCCTACCGCTGGGAGGAGGGTGTGACCGCCTGCTCGCCTTCCCAGAATCCGGGCCGGCCCGCTGCGCCGCGCTTCCACGTGGTGGCCTACGACTTCGGGATCAAGCGGAACATCCTGCGCCGGCTGGTCCACGCCGGCTGCCGCGTCACGGTGGTGCCCTCGCTCACTCCGGCCGAAGACGTGCTGGCGATGAAGCCCGACGGCGTGTTTCTCTCCAACGGGCCGGGCGACCCGGAGCCGCTGCGGCGCCAGGTGGCCAACATCCGGCGCCTGATCGGGCGGCTGCCCATCTTCGGCATCTGCCTGGGTCACCAGCTCCTGGGTCTGGCGCTGGGCGGCAGGACCTACAAACTCAAGTTCGGCCATCGCGGCGCCAATCATCCGGTGCTCAACCGCCTCACCGGACGGGTCGAGATCACCTCGCACAATCACGGCTTCGCGGTGGACCCGGATTCGCTCGATCCGGCCCAGGTCGAGCTGACTCACATCAACCTGAACGACCAGACGCTGGAAGGATTCCGCCACCGCTGCGAGCCGGTCTTCTCGGTCCAGTACCACCCCGAGGCTGCGCCGGGACCGCACGACTCCCTCTACCTGTTTGAGGAATTCACCCGCCTGATGGCGGAGTTCGGGGCGCACCCCCGAGGGGAGGTCTGAGCGCCGCATGCCCCGACGCAACGACCTGCACCGCATCCTGATCATCGGCTCCGGGCCCATCGTCATCGGCCAGGCGTGCGAGTTCGACTACTCGGGCACCCAGGCCTGCAAGGCGCTCAAAGCCGACGGCTACCAGGTGATCCTGGTGAACTCGAATCCGGCCACCATCATGACCGATCCCGAGCTGGCCGACCGCACCTACGTCGAGCCGCTCAGCCTGCCCTTCCTGGAAAAGATTATCGAGCGCGAGCGGCCGGACGCCCTGCTTTCCACCGTGGGCGGCCAGACCGGGCTGAACCTGGCGGTCGAGCTGGCCGAGGCGGGCGTGCTCGAACGCTACGGCGTCGAGCTGATCGGCGCCCGGCTGGAGGCCATCAAGAAGGCCGAAGACCGCCTGCTGTTCAAGGACGCCATGCGCAAGATCGGCCTGGAAGTGCCCCAGTCCCAGCTCGTCAACAATCTGGAGGACGGCCTGGAGTTCGCCGGGCGCATCGGCTACCCGGTGATCCTGCGGCCCAGCTTCACTCTGGGGGGCACCGGCGGCGGCATCGCTTACAACCGCGAAGATCTGCTCGAGCTGCTGGAGCGCGGGCTGGACATCTCCCCGGTGCACGAGGTGCTCATCGAAGAGAGCGTGCTGGGCTGGAAGGAATTCGAGCTGGAGGTGATGCGCGACCTGGCCGACAACGCCATCGTCATCTGCTCGATCGAGAACTTCGATCCCATGGGCGTGCACACGGGCGACTCGATCACGGTGGCCCCCGCCCAGACCCTGACCGATCGCGAGTACCAGATGATGCGCGACGCCGCGCTGGCCTGCCTGTGCGAGATCGGGGTGGATACGGGCGGCTCCAACGTCCAGTTCGCCGTCCATCCCCGCACCGGACGCATGGTGATCATCGAGATGAACCCTCGCGTCTCCCGCAGCTCGGCGCTGGCCTCGAAGGCCACCGGCTTCCCCATCGCCAAGATCGCCGCCAAGCTGGCGGTGGGCTATCGCCTGGACGAGATACCCAACGACATCACACGCAAGACGCCGGCCTGCTTCGAGCCCACCATTGACTACGTGGTGGTCAAGATCCCTCGCTGGCAGTTCGAGAAATTCCCGGGGGCCGAGGCGGTGCTGGGCACGCAGATGAAATCGGTGGGCGAGGTGATGGCCATCGGCCGCACCTTCAAGCAGGCCCTGGCCAAAGCCATGCGCAGCCTGGAGACCGGCCGCTCGCCGGCGGCCGAAGTCTACGAGGAGGCGCTCATCCCGCAGAAGTTGATCACGCCCAACCCCGACCGGCTGAACTACCTGCGCTTCGCCTTCCGCCGCGGCTACACCGTCGCCCAGCTTTACGAGATGACCGCCATTGATCCCTGGTTCCTCGAGCAGGTGCGCCAGGCGGTCGAAGAGGAAGCGGAGCTGGAGCGGGTGAGCCTGGAAACCGTCCCGCCGGAGAAGCTGCGCCAGGCCAAGCGCGACGGCGTGGGCGATCGCACGCTGGCCCGTCTGTGGGGCGCGGGCGAGCTGGAGGTGCGCCGGCGCCGCCTGGAGTGGGGCATCCGCGCGGTGTTCAACCGGGTGGATACCTGCGCGGCCGAGTTCGAAAGTTTCACGCCCTACCTGTACTCCAGCTATGAAGGGGAGTGCGAAGCCGCTCCCGCCCGGCGCCGCAAGGTCATGATCCTGGGCGCCGGACCCAACCGCATCGGGCAGGGCATCGAGTTCGATTACTGCTGCTGCCACGCCTCCTTCGCCCTGCGCGAGTTCGGGCTGGAATCCATCATGGTCAACTGCAACCCGGAAACGGTCTCGACCGACTACGACACCAGCGACCGGCTTTACTTCGAGCCCCTGACCCTGGAGGAGGTGCTGAACATCTACGAGACCGAACGGCCCGACGGGGTGATCGTGCAATTCGGCGGGCAGACGCCCCTGACGCTGGCTCTGCCCCTGAAGCGGGCCGGGGTGCCGATCATCGGGACCGATCCGGAATCCATTGATCTGGCCGAGGACCGCAAGCTGTTCGGCGCGCTGCTGGACCGGCTGGCGATCCCCTCGCCGCCCAACGGTTCGGCCACCAGCGTCGAGCAAGCCTGCGCCATCGCGCGGCGTATCGGCTACCCGGTGCTGGTGCGCCCCAGCTACGTGCTGGGCGGGCGGGCGATGGTGATCGCGTACGACGAGGAGACGGTGCGGCGCTACATGCGCGAGGCGGTGGTCTTCAGCCAGGAACGCCCCGTGCTGATTGACCGCTTCCTGGAGGACGCGCTGGAAGTGGACGTGGACGCCCTCTCCGACGGCGAGGACGTGCTGATCGCCGGCATCATGGAGCACATCGAGGAGGCCGGCATTCATTCGGGCGATTCCTCCTGCGTGCTGCCCGCCATCTCGATCGGGGCCGAGACGCTGGAGACGATCGAGCGCTACACCGTACGGCTGGCGCGCGAGCTGCGGGTGGTGGGCCTGATGAACGTGCAGTACGCCGTCAAGAACGGCACGGTCTACGTGTTGGAGGTCAATCCCCGCGCCTCGCGCACGGTGCCCTACGTCAGCAAAGCGACCGGCGTGCCGCTGGCCAAGATCGCGGTGGGTTTGATGCTGGGCGGGCGGCTCAAGGACTTTGCCCATCTGACCGGCGGGCAAACGGGCGGCGTACTGAGGGTGCCGCAGTTTTTCGTGAAGTCGCCCGTGTTTCCCTTCAGCAGATTTCCCGGAGTGGATCCCGCCCTGGGGCCGGAGATGCGCTCGACCGGCGAGGTCATGGGCGTGGGCGAAAACTTCGGCGAGGCGTTCGCCAAAGCGCAGTTGAGTGCGGGCACGCCTCTGCCCGAACGCGGTTCGCTGTTCATCAGCGTGAACGACCGGGACAAGCCGCAGGCCGTGGAAGTCGCCCGCGCCCTGGCGGGGTTCGATTTTTCCCTGGTGGCGACCCGCGGCACCGCGGCCGCGCTGCGCGCCGCGGGGCTGAACTGCCGCACGGTATTCAAGGTCAACGAAGGCCGCCCCAACGGCGTGGATTTGATGAAGGCCGGCGCGATCCAACTGGTGATCTACACGCCGGCGGGCGCCCACTCTTTCTCGGACGAGAAGGCCATCCGGCGCACCGCGCTGGCTTACCGCATTCCCTGCATCACCACCATGAGCGCCGCCCGCGCCGTGGCCGAGGCCGTGGCCTCGCGCCGGCGCGACCCCATCCGGGTCTGGAGCCTGCAAGAGATCCACGCCCCGCGCGAGACGGTGGTCTGAGGGGCCCGCGCTGGAAACCGGCCGCTGACTGCGGCAAAATGTCTGCATGCGAAGACGCGGCCTCGGTCCGGCTCTGCTGGCGCTGATCTGGTTTCCCGCCGCGGCCCAACGGCTCCCCGAACTGAACGACGGCGAGGATCACGGGGACCCGCCGTTCCTACTGGAAGAGGGCTGGCGGCCGCTGTTCAACGGGCGCGACCTGACAGGCTGGCATCCGCAAGACGATCGCCTGAAGAACGAGTGGCTGACCACCCGCGGCGTGCGTTGGGAACGCCTGCTCGGACCCACGCGATTGTTCGCCGTCCCCTTGCCGGGCGACCGCCTGCTCAACGGCCCCAACGGCCGCACCGTCAACCTGGTCAGCGACGAGAAATTCGGCGACCTCGAGTTGTATCTGGAGTTCCTGCTGGCCAAAGGGTCCAATTCCGGCGTCTACCTGCACGGCCTTTACGAAGTGCAGATCTTCGACAGTTGGGGCTCCTGGGAACCGATGAAGACCTCCGACTGCGGCGCCATCTACCACCGCTGGATTGACGGAAAGGGCGTGGGCGGCTCGCCGCCCTCCCGCAACGCCAGCCGGCGGCCGGGCGAGTGGCAGTCCTTTCAGATTTGGTTCCAGGCGCCGCGCTTCGACGCCGGCGGGCGCAAGGTGCAGAACGCGCGCTTCCTGCGCGTGCTCCACAACGGCCTCTCCGTGCAGGAAAACGTCGAGGTCGAAGGGCCGACGCGCGCGCACATGCCCATCGCGGAGGCGCCCCTGAATCCCCTCATGCTGCAAGGGGACCACGGACCGGTCGCCTTCCGCAATATTTACGTGCGGCCGCTGCGGCCCATCGTCAAGCGCTAGCCGGGCCTTGCGGCGCCGGCGGGCCGGCTTCGCCCCCGGCCGGCTCGAGGGCGGTCTCGCTGTCGCCCTCCGCTTCGCCCGGGACCTCGCGGTAGCTGGAGTAGTAGTAAGTGTACTTGCTGTAGAGCTCGCCGGCGCGCGCCCCGTTGACCACCACGCCCAGAACGTTGTTCTCGCACAGCGACTGCATGGCGCGCGTCACCATGTCTATGGTGGTCTGGCCGATGCGCACCACCAGGATGGTTCCATCGGTCAGCGTGCCCATCAGATTGGCGTCGGCCGAGAACAGCAGCGGCGGGCTGTCCAGGATCACCCAATTGAACAGGCGGGGCAGCTCGCGCAGCATCACTCGGGCCTGGCGCAGGTTCAACAGTTCGAGCGGGTTCTTCACGCTCACCCCGGCGGGCATCAGGAACAGGCTGCTGCCCGCCACGCGCTTGATCACGGCCTCCAGCGGAGCGTTCCCCAACAGGTAGTCGGTGACGCCCGGAGTGCGGGGAATCTGGAACAGGTTGTGCACGACCGGGCGGCGGAAGTCGAAGTCGGCCAGCAAGGTGTAGTTCCCGCTCAACTGGGCTTCCGAGAGCGCCAGGTTGCAGGCCACGAAAGACTTGCCTTCGGCCGGGGAGGCGCTGGTCACCACCAAGGTGTGCAAGGGCTGAAGCCCCTGCAAGTGATTCAGCTTGGTGCGCAGGCTGCGGAACTCCTCGCTGGGGGCTTCTTGGGGCCGCGCCAGATCAATCAGCAGAGCTTCCGGAGCCGGCCGGAAGGGCACTTCCTCGAGCTGGTCCAGGAAGCCGGCGCCGGTGAACAAGCCCGGAGCCTGGCCTGCCTCGGGCGGCTGAACCGAGGAGAGCGCCGGCGCGCTCTCTGCGGGCAGAGACCCCATCTGTTCGGCTTTCCGCAACGCTTCGTGAACCCGACTCATTTGATCGCCTCCGCCCGCATCGGACCCTTCACGCCCGGTTCGTATAGTAGTAAAGCACCGAGCCGGCCATCGCCGCCACCCCGAGGATCGAGGCGGCCGACCAGGCCAGCCAGGCCAGCCTTCGTTTTCGGCGGACCACCAGATCGTTCTCGAGCAAGGGTATGGTTCCCAGCACCGCCAGCTTGGTGTAGGCCCGCACGTCCTTCAAATTCTTAAGCGAGGTGTCCTTCATCTCCCGGGCGCCGACCGCAAAGACACCCGCCACCAATCCCAAGCCCAGCCCCACTCCGATGATCACCAGGCGGTTGGGCTTGGCGGGCCGCTCGGGCAGCGAAGCCGGCTCCAGCAACTCCAACCGGTCGCCCTGCCCGCGCGTCACCAGGTCGGTGGCCATCTCGGAGGCGGTGGCTTTCTTGGTCAGGTCTTCGTAGCGCGCCTTGGCCAGCTCGTGGTTGCGCTGGAGGTCGGCGTACTCGCGTTCCACCAGCGGGCTGCTTTCGATCCTGCTCTGGTACTCCTTGATGAGCTTCTGAAGCTGTTGCTGCTCCTTCAGCTTGGCCTCCAGATCCAGGTTCTTGGCCTCGATCTGGCTCTGGAGGCGGCTGATCGAGGCTTCCGCCGCGCGCAACGGTTTGGCCTGCTCGGCCGTGAGGGGGCGCGACTTGGCGGCCTCCGGTTTGGGAGCCTCCTCCAGGTTGAGCAGCCGCTCGCGTGTCTTGCGCAAGCCGGCCAACTGGGCCTCCAGGCGCTGCACGTCCGGGTGGCTCTCCCGGTAGCGCTCGCGCAGCCCGGTGAGAGTGGTCTCCAAGGCCAGGATCTGGCGCTCGACTTCAGTCAGGCGCTCGCTGCGCACCGCACCGCCGGCCGCCTCGGGCGCCGCCGACAGCGCCGCAGCCTGATCCTTCACCAGGCGGATCTGCGATTCCAGCAGCAGCTTCTCCTGTCCGATGCGGCTGATGGCGTCGTTGACCCCGGAAAGCTGCGTCTCGAAGGAACGGATGGCTTGCAGGTTGTGCTCCAACTGGTCAGGCAGGCGGCCGGCGTACTTGACCCGGAAGCCGGTCAGCTTGTTCTCCAGCGCATCCAGCTCCTTCTTGGCCTGTAAGAGCTGGTCTTTGAGAAACTCGGTGGCCTGCACGGACTGACTGGAGCGGGTCCGGATGTTTTCCTCGATGAACCGGCCGGCCAGATCGGCCGCGACCTTCTGGGCCAGCACCCGGTTCTCGTAGGCGAACGAGATGCGGAAGGCCGAGGCCTGGCCGCGAGCCTGGCCGGAGACCGGCCGCACGGGGCTGATGCCGATGTCCCGGGTGCGCATTTGCTCGATGATGTCTTCCATGGGCCGGCGGCTGCGGTCGCGCGGGTACAACCCGTAGGTCTGGATGATGGTGGTGAGCGTGGGCCGGCTCAGAATGTTGGAGGCCATCGTCGAGATGCGCTGCGCCATCTCCATGTTCACGTTGGAGGGAACCAGCCGGTCGGGCACCTGAGGCGGGGTCACCTGGATGGTGGCCTGCGAGATGTAGGTGTCCGGCCAGAGAAAGGCCACCACCACGGCCCCCACCAGGCCGGCGAAGGTCGGGCCGATGAGCCAGCTCTTGTGCCGGCGCACGATGTCAATGTAATCCTCTACGTCCAGAGGTCGCCTGGGCGTCGCCAGGGTCTCCGCGGCCGGTTGCATCTGCCTCTCTTCTCTTATCGGCTGGAAGGGTTCGCGCCGGGGGCGCCCTCAGGGCACGATGATGTAATCCCCGTTTTCCAGCAAGATGTTCTGCGCCAGATTCTTGCCCTTGACCACATCGTTGTAGTTGAACTTGAAGCGCTGGTTGCCGCGCAGGATGGTGATGTTCTTCTTGTTGGCGAAGTCGCGAAAGCCGCCCGCCAGCGTCAAGGCCTCCAGCACGCGCAGCGGCGTCACCAACGGGAACGCGCCCGGGCGGTTCACCTCGCCGGTGACGTAGTAACGCTTGCTGCGCACCGCCTGGACCGAGACGATTACGTCCGGGTTGTTGATGTATTTCGACAGCGCTTCGGTGACGGCGGCGTCCAGCTTGTCCGGCGTCAGGCCGGCCGCCTGGATGTCGCCGATCAGCGGCAGCGTGATCTTGCCGTCCGGCCGCACGGTCACCAGACCGGAGTGCTCGGGCTCCCGCCAGACGCGGATCAACAGGATGTCCTCGGCGCCGATGATGTATGTCTTGGGATCCACCGCCGCCGGGGCTGCCTCCGCCAGCGACTCCTTGGCCGGCTCGGCGGCCGGCTTGGCGGCCTCGGCCGGGCGGGGCGTTTCCTGCTGGAGGGGCCCGCCGAAGCCGAATGCGCACAACGTCCCCGCCAGCACGCTGAACTTCAGAAAGCCGCGCATGAGGTATCCCTCCCGATCTTCAGGAGCTTGCCGGTGCGCGGACGTCGCCCGTCAAGCACTTCAGGCTCCACTCGGCTCATTGTACTGCAATCGGACGGGCCTTCACTACAGCCTTGCGGCCGGGCGTCAGCCCTGCGCGGTCTTGGTGGCGTGCTCGAACAGGAAAGCCAGCGTCTTTTCCGTCCGGATTCGCGAGGCGATGCGGCGCAGGCCGTCCTCCTTCTCCAGGCGCAGGCGCACCGCGGCTACCGGCTCGCGCTGCTGGCGCGCGATCCGCTGCACCTCCCGGTCCACCTCGTCGTGGGTGGCGTAGATGCCCTCCCGCTCGGCGATCTTGTCCAGCAGCAGCGAGGCCTTCACTTCGTAGACGGCGCGCTGGCGCTGGGAGGCCTTCAGGCGGTCCCAGTCCACCTTGAGCTTGGTGACGTCCACCCCCTCGGCGGCCAGCTCCTGGAAATAGTTCTGGATCTGGTGCTCGATTTGCCGCTCGATGTAGGCTTCGGGCACCGGGAAGTCGTGCATCTCGACCAGCTTGTCCACCAGCTTGTTCTGGGCCTGCCGGCGGGCCAGCATCTGCCGCTCCGCCAGCAGCGAGCGGCGGACCGCTTCGCGCAGCTCCTCCAGGTTGAGATAGTCGCCCAGATCCCGCGCGAACTCGTCGTTGAGATCGGGCAGCTCCTTGCGGCGGATGGCCTTCAGGCGGGCGCGGAAGCGCACCGTCTTGCCGGCCAGCCGGCGCTGCCCGTAATCCTCCGGGTAAGGCACGTCGAACACCTTCTCCTCGCCCGGCGACATGCCGCGGATATTCTGGCTGAAAGCCTCCAAGGTCTCGGCGCCTCCCACCTCCAGGATCAACTCCTCCTGGCGGATGGGAGGCTCGGCGCCCGAGAGGCTCTCCAGCGCCACCACGGCGTAATCGCCGTCGGCGGCCGGGCGCGGCTCGACGCTTACGTACTCGGCCTTCTGCTCCCGGATCTGCTCCAGGCGCCGGTCCAGATCCTCCTCGCTGACCTCCGGCTCCTGGTAAGGCACCTCGATGCCTCGGTATTCGCCCAGCTCGAAGCGCGGCTGAATTTCGAATTCGGCCTTGAAGCGCAGCGGGTCGCCCGGCTGGAAATGCACCTCCCGCACGTCGGGCGTGCCCACGATGACCAGCCCCTCCTCTTCAGCGCGCTTGAACAGGTACTTGGGCACCAACTCGTTGAGAACCTCGTGCCGGATCTGGTCGGCGTAGAGCCGCTGGATGAGGCCGGCGGGCGCTTTGCCCGGACGAAACCCGCGCAGGTGGACCTTCTTCTGGATCTTGGCCGCGGCGCGCTCGCTGGCCTGAGCCACCTCCTCGGCCGGCACCGTGATTTCCAGCGTCTTGCGAATCTCTACCGCTTGGGCCAACCGCTCACCTCGCTCGAAGGGCGCCTCAGGTTCCCTCCGACCAGCTAGCCAGATAGCGCTCCTGCTCCGGCGTCAGCCGGTCTATCTTGACGCCCATGGATTCCAGCTTCATGCGCGCCACCCGCTTGTCCAGCTCCTCGGGCACCGGATAGACCCGCCGCTCCAGACGGGCGTGGTTCTCCACCAAGTACTCGACGGCCAGCGCCTGGTTGGCGAAACTCATGTCCATGACCGAGGCCGGATGGCCCTCGGCCGCTGCCAGGTTAATCAGCCGGCCCTCCCCCAGCACGTAGATTCGCCGGCCGTCCCTCAGGGCGTACTCCTCGACGAACTCGCGCACCGTCCGCCGGCTGGAAGCCATCCTCGCCAGCGCCTCCAGATCAATCTCCACGTTGAAGTGGCCCGAGTTGGCCAGAATGGCGCCGTTTTTGAGGCGCTCGAAGTGCTCCCGGCCGATGACGTTCTTGTTGCCGGTCAGGGTGACGAACACGTCGCCCACCTCGGCCGCCTCGGCCATGGACATCACCCGGTAGCCGTCCATCAAGGCCTCCAGCGCCTTGATGGGATCCACCTCGCAGATGATCACGTTGGCCCCCATGCCCCGGGCCCGCAGGGCCACCCCCCGGCCGCACCAGCCGTAGCCGGCCACCACGAAATTGATTCCGGCCAGCAGGATGTTGGTGGCCCGGATGATGCCGTCCACCGTGCTCTGCCCGGTGCCGTAACGGTTGTCGAACAGGTGCTTGGTCATGGCGTCGTTGACCGCGATCACCGGGTAGCGCAGCACGCCCTCCTGGGCCATGGCCCGCAAGCGGATGACGCCCGTGGTGGTTTCCTCGGTGCCGCCCAGCACCCCTTTGAGCAGCTCCTGCCGGCGGGTGTGCAGCGTGGTCACCAGGTCGCAGCCGTCGTCCATGGTGACTTGCGGCTGGTGTTCGATGGCGGCCGCGATGTGAGCATAGTAAGTCTCGTTGGACTCGCCTTTGATGGCGAAGACCGGAATGCCGTAGTCCCGGACCAGGGCGGCCGCCACGTCGTCCTGCGTGGACAGCGGGTTGGAGGCGCACAACACGGGCGCCGCCCCGCCGTCGCGCAAAGCCACCATCAGGTTGGCGGTCTCCGTGGTCACGTGCAGGCAGGCGGAGATGCGAATGCCCGCCAGCGGCTGGTCCTTGATGAACTGCTTGCGAATCTGCTGGAGCACCGGCATGGACTGGAAAGCCCACTCGATCCGGCGCCGGCCGGCCTCCGCCAGGGAAAGATCCTTGACGTCGCAGGGAATGGAAATCTGCGGATTGCTCGACATTGCCTCCTCGTTCGGGCGCCCTCAACGGCGCCTGCGTTCAGGCTGTGGTGGCGGCCCAGGGCCGTGCCGCCTCGCGCAGCGCCGCCGCTTTGTCGGCCGCCTCCCAGGTGAAGGTCTCCTCGGTCCGTCCGAAGTGGCCGAAGGCCGCCGTGCGGCGATAGACCGGACGCCTCAATTTCAAGTGCTCGATCATGCCCCGGGGCGTCAGCGGGAAGTGTTCCCGGATCAGCTCGACGATCCTTTCATCGGGCACCCGGCCGGTCTCGAATGTGTTCACCGAGACCGAGACCGGCTCGGCCACCCCGATGGCGTAAGCGAGCTGCACTTCGCAGCGCCGCGCCAGCCCGGCCGCCACGATGTTCTTGGCGATGTAGCGAGCCATGTAGCAGGCCGAGCGGTCCACCTTGGTGGGATCCTTGCCCGAGAAGCAGCCGCCGCCGTGCCGGCCCACGCCGCCGTAAGTGTCCACGATGATCTTGCGCCCGGTCAGCCCGGTGTCCCCGTGCGGCCCGCCGATGACGAACCGCCCGGTGGGGTTGATGTGGTACTGCGTCCGGCCGTCCACCATCTCGGGCGGGATGACCGCCTCGATGACGTGCCGCCGCACCTCGCGGCGCACCTCCTCGATCGAGACCCGGTCGCTGTGCTGCGTCGAGACCACCACGGCCGTGATGCGCTTGGGCGCTCCGTCCACATACTCGACCGAGACCTGGCTCTTGCCGTCCGGGCGCAGGAAATCCACGATGCCCGCCCGCCGCACCTCGCTCAACCGGCGCACCAGCTTGTGGGCCATCATGATGGGCAGCGGCATCAGCTCGGGAGTCTCGTCGCAGGCGTAGCCGAACATCAGGCCCTGATCGCCCGCCCCGCCGACATCCACTCCCAGGGCGATGTCGGGCGATTGCCGTTGCACCATGTTGAGAATGCCGCAGCTCTGCCAGTCGAAGCCGTAGCAGGCATCCGTATAGCCGATGTCCCGGATGGTCTCCCGCGCCACCTGGGGAATGTCCAGGTGCGCGCTGGTCGTGATCTCGCCCGCCACCACGCAGACGCCGGTGGTCACCAGAACCTCGCAGGCCACCCGCCCGGTCGGGTCCTGCTCCATCACCGCGTCCAGCACGGCGTCGGAAATCTGATCGGCCATCTTGTCGGGATGGCCCTCGGTGACGGACTCCGAGGTAAAAATGTAACTGCGCCCTTCAGACACGGAGCGACCTCCCTATCGGCACTCAAAGCTTGGCGGCTGGTTGGAAGCCATCACGAAACAGCATTTCAAAGTGTATCGGACCCGGACGCGATCGGTCAATCATCGGCCCGGTGAGCGGAATCCGCCCCGCAGGCGCTGCTCGACGGCGGCCAGCAGCGAGTCCTCCTCCTCCACCTCCCAGCTCACCTCCAGCCAGTATAGCGGCAGCCGGCCCAGCCGCGCGCGCCAGCCC
>JBBIMA010000014.1:68093-72162 GCA_037444625.1 Solibacteraceae bacterium | reverse complement strand
GCCCTCCAACCCGCAGCCGCCCTCCACGCCCACTCCGCCCTCGACGCCCAACACGCCTGCCAATCCGCCGCCGCCCGCCGCGCCCCCGCCCAAGCCGCCCGCCGGCTCCGACACCGTGGCGCCCTCGCTCACCATCCTCTACCCGGCCGCCGCCACCCTGTTGACTTCCGCCTCCGCTATCACCCTGCGCGGTACCGCCTCCGACAACGTGGCCGTCAGCGAGATCCGCTGGTCCAGCTCCACCGGCGCCTCCGGCCTCGCCCAGGGAACCACCCAGTGGACCACCGGCCCCATTCCGCTCAACCAGGGAACCAACACGCTGGTCATCCGGGCGCGCGACGCCGCCGGCAATTCGGGCTGGCGCTCGGTCGTGGTGACGCGCCGTTGAAGGCCGTTGGGAGGTATCGTCCCGCCCGGACTTCGGCTCAGTCCTGATAGTAGCCGGAACGCTCCACCTCGTCCCACATCGCCAGCACGTTTTCCAGCTTCACCGCCGGATGAATCTCGGTCGAGGAGCCCAGCCAGAGCCGGCCTTGCGCGCCCGCTTCCCGGATAGTGCGGCGCACCGCTACGCGCACTTCCTCCGGCCGGCCCAGGGGCAGGAGCTGGCTGGCGTCAATGCCCCCCATCAACACCCAGTCCGGCCGGGC
Organism: Solibacteraceae bacterium; assembly: GCA_037444625.1. Taxonomy (GTDB): domain Bacteria; phylum Acidobacteriota; class Terriglobia; order Bryobacterales; family Bryobacteraceae; genus DTHT01. The sequence goes on along the minus strand of JBBIMA010000014.1, from coordinate 71,512 downwards.
GCGGCGCACCTTGCCGGCCTCCATCCGGGCCAGCGGCTCCAGAGGGTTCAGGCCGTCAATGCCCGCGGCCCGGAAATCCTCGAGCAGCGGCAGCAGGTTGCCGTCCGAGTGAAAGATGACTTTGACGCCGTGCGCATGCCAGGCCTCCACCAGCTTGCGCAGGCGCGGGAAAAACTCGCGCCGCAGGAAGGCGGGCGAAAACAGCGGCTGGTGTTTGTCGGCGATGTCGGCATAGACCAGGGCCACCGGGGACAGGGCGGCGTCGGCGGTCTCGTGCACCCGCTGGATCTCAGCCCAGTTGAGCGCTTCCAGCCAGTTCGAGACCAGCTCGGGATCCTCGGCGTAAGAGTAAACGAACAGCTCCAGGCCGGCCCGTATGTGCGCCGTGTCCAGCCCCACCGGACTCTCGTTCGGGAACAGCACGGTGTTCTCGCCCACCATCTGCTGCAACTCCAGGAACTGCTCTCGCGGAGAGCGAACGGCCTGACCCCAAACGTTGCTTTTTCCCGCGAACGTCCACATGTCGCCCGGCCGGCGGTCGTAAATCTCCTCGATGTTGCGCCGGATGTAGTCCAGCAGGCCGGCCACGTCGCGAAAGGGCCGTTCCACCAGCCAGGTGGTCCACCATTCCTGCTTGTAGACGAAGCCGTCGGGCTGACGCACGATGCGCTCCTCGGCCGGAGGCGCGATGCCTCGCGTGATGTCCAGGCATTCTCCGATCGTGCGGCAGAGCAGCTCCAGCGCGTTGGCCGGCGTGACCTTGCGGCCCGTGACGTGCTCGATCAGCGGGATGTGCTGGATCAGATCGAAGATCGGCACGCGATCCGGCAGCTCGCCCCGCAGCGTGGCCTCGATGCGCTGCCGGGCGGTCATGACATCGCGAGCAAGCTTTCTCATCGCACCTCCCGCCTCCCTCCCCTGGGGGCGCCCGGCGCCGCCCGAAGAGCTCTCTCCGGCTCGGCCTTCATTGTGCCATCCCTCGCGCTCCGGCAAGCCGCGCCCGGAGCTTCAGCGCCGCGCGGGCAGGAAGTGCCGCAGGCCGATCATCCAGTAATTCATCCGGCCGCGAGCGCCGCTCCAGAGGCTCCGGTCGAGCTGCGAGTATTGCAACGACAGCGACGTCGAACCCCAAGCCGCGTGATCGAACAGCTTGCGATGAAAACCGGCCGCCCACTGGCGGACCACCCGGTTTCCCGCGGATCGCCCGGCATAGGCCACGCCGCCGTAAGCGAACGCCTCCAGTTTCTCCGACAGCTTGGCTTCCAAGCCGTGGAGGGTGCTATGGGCCCGCACCCCGGCCGGCATCGGCCCCACCAGCTCCGGTCCCAAACCTGCGGAGACAAGCTGCTGGCTGACCCAACTCAGCCGCGCACTCGCCCGCAGAACCGCCGCCACGCCCGCGCCCTTCCGGCCGCCGTGTCCGGCCAGCAGGACCGCCTCCCAGTGCGCCCGCCCGCCGTCCCGCGCCAGCTTGAACGTCACGTCGCCGCCCCGGCGGTACTCCCAGGCCAGCGCCGCCTGCCAGCCGCCCAGCGTCCGCGTCACGCGAACCTGGCGGTTGCGCACGCCCGCCAGCCCCACGTGGTAGGCCGGCTCCACCACGATCGTGTTCATCAGATCGCCCTGCGAGGAGATGCCCGTGCGGTTCGGCCGCAGCAAGCTCCAGGCCTGTCCCGCCAGGATTTTCCAGGGGCCGCGCTCGTACTCTCCCCAAAGCTGGCGCAGCCGATAGGGCGAGCGGCCGGGAGCATCCAGAAAATCCGATTCCCAATAGCCCAGCCACCGGCCGCCCGCCTCCAGACGGGCCTCCAAAGCCGCCCGCGAATGCCGCGGCGAATTCAACCATTGGCCCGGGGTCTCCTCGAGCGGGATCGCCGCGAAGCGCGTGCTGATGGAATCCCCCGTCGTCGCGTCCCGATACATCGTGGTGTCGTCGAAGAAGCCCGAGGGACGGAGGGTCACCGGGCCGATCTGAAGCGAGGGGCGCTTGAGCTCCTGGCCGAAGCACCGCCTGCCGGCCGGCCAGAAGAAGGCGGCGCACAGAAAAAAGAAAGCCCGAAGACGCCCGTGATGCAAAATAAATCGAATTGTAACATGCGGCTCCGGCCGCTCAGCGAGAAGGCGCTTCGGCCAGCAGGCGGTAGAGCTCGCGCTTGGGCAGCCCCCGGCGGCGCGCCACCTCCTTGATGGCTTCGATGCGATCCAGCCCGGCGCTCATGGCGGCCTCCACCTCCCCCCGCAGGTCTTCCGGTGCCGGCCGGGCGGCCTCCGGTTCGGCCGCCGCCTTCCCGATCAGCAGCGTGATCTCGCCCTTGACCCCCCGCCGCGCGGCCAGCGCCTGGCGCAGCTCAGCCGCCGTGCCGCGCAGGAACTCCTGGTGCAGCTTGGTGAGTTCCCGCGCCAGCACCACCGGACGCGACCCGAGCAACTCCTCGATGTCGGCCAGCGCCTCCAGGATGCGATGCGGCGCCTCGTAAAAAATCGCGGTGGCCTGCTCGTGCTGAAGCGCCGCCAGCGCCTTGCGCCGCGGGCCCGGGCGCGCGGGCAGAAATCCGCAGAACCGGAAGGAGTCCGTGGGCAATCCCGAAGCGCTCAGCGCCGCCAGCAGCGCGGAGGGACCCGGCACCGGCTCCACTGGAATGCCCTGCTCGATCGCCTTGCGCACCAGTCGGTAGCCCGGATCGGAAACCAGCGGGGTCCCGGCGTCGCAAACCAGCGCCACTCGCGCGCCCTCGTGAAGCCGGGCCGCCAGCTCTTCGGCCCGCGCCGCCTCGTTGTGCTCGTGGTAACTGACGGTGGGCTTCTGGATGCCGTAATGCTCCAGCAGTTTGCGCGTCTGGCGGGTGTCCTCGCAGGCCACCAGATCCGCCTCGCGGAGAATGCGCAATGCGCGCAGCGTGATGTCTTCCAGGTTGCCGATCGGCGTCGCCACCAGATACAGCCTGCCGCCGCCCATCCAGCTTTCAGTGTAGCCCGGCGGGCGCGGGAGCAAGCGCACACCAGATGAGGTTTCATCCCCGGCGCGGCGTAGTACTCAGCGGAGGGGCAAATGCGACCTCAGATCGGCATCACCGGCCATGCGGCGGCCGATTATCCCTATCCCAATGCGAGCTACTCGCGTGGCGATGGAACCGTCCAGATCAGCCTGCCCAGCGTAACTTTCCACGCCGCCCTTCAAGACGGGTTCAACGGGGGGAAAGCGACCGCCGTCATGCCGGCCGGGATCTGGGGGCATGCCGCCGACGTCCGCTACGGAGGCGGCGGCGTGCAGTCCCTGTGCGCCGCCAAGCTGGCCGCGCCCGAGGTTCCCATGCGCTACCTGGAGGCCTGCGAGCCCACCGATCTCCTGCGAAGGCAGCTCGGGTACACCGGCTTGGAGGTGGCGTTTCTCGCCCTGCGGGCCGTGCCGCGGAACGCCG
>JBBIMA010000014.1:0-67993 GCA_037444625.1 Solibacteraceae bacterium | reverse complement strand
GAACGCCGCCCTGGCCGGCTGCGCCCTGGCCGTTCGCTGGATCGGATGGGAGCGGCCCTTGAGCAAGAGCGATTTCGTTCTCCTGCGGCTGCCCCGACTCACAAAGGTAGCCGCCGCGGCCTGAAGGTAGGCCTGGCTGACGGCGGCCGCCGCCTGACGAGGGACCCCCGGGCGGCTTGCCGGCGCCCGGGGTCTCGGGGCGGTTTCCCACGTGAATGCCCTCCAGGACCGTCGCGGTTACTTACGGGCTCCCTTCAGCCGGCTTGACTGCCTCTTGATCGAGAGGAGGCACGAATCTCCCCACGATGCGTTCGTTTCCGGGGTGTTTCTTCAACGCGGGATACATGTAATGCAGGCGCTGCAAGCGGTCCACGGTTTCAGCCGGCAGGACATCCAAGGGCAGGGTCAGCAGGGAGACGCCCCGCTCGGCGGCGAAACCGGCGAGGCCCAAGGAAGGCCGCCACTCCGGATGATGGACCACGATCACCGCTTGCTGCGCGTACTTGACCGCCCACGCCACGCCCCGCTCGCCGCCAGGAAAGGTCAGTAAGGAAGTATCGAGACTCGGATGCATCCGGCACTGCTGCCGCTCGGGCCGCGCGGTGATGGCGGCGTAGCGATCCGGCCCCATTTCCTCGCCGGTATAGAGGAGCACGAGGGCATCGAGGGACTCTCTGACGATCAGCCCGGGATAGAGTTCCTCCCCGGCGCGCACGATGTAGTAGAGGGAGTACACCATATCAGGGTCACTGCCGCGGCCGGAGGCGCCGGGAAGGCCCAGCTCGATGCGGCGCTGCGCCGGGTTGCTGTCGTGGATGACGCCTTCTCTCCGCCAGTGGCCGGCAGGACGAAACAGGAAGGCCACCGGGGTGAACTCGTCCAACGCGGGGCACGACGGTTCACGGGCCTGAAGCAAGCGGCGCAGCTCGGCGCACACGTCGCGGTGCAGCCGGTAGTCCTGCTTGACGGCAAAGCGTACGCTGCCGCCCCGCTTCCGCAGCGCTTTGGCTTCCTGTCGGGTGATGTAGGGACGGGCCCATCCGGCCCAGTCCAACCGCCGCTGGTGCTCTTCGGCCGGGCAAAAGCGAGCCAGCTCGCTTGCCGGACGGGGGTAGTAAGGGATGCAGTGCAGGGCATCGGGCAGCGGGAAGCGCTCGCCCTCGCCCAGAACGCCGTCGGCTCGCAGGCGAAGGTAGGCAGGCAAATCGGCCCCGGCCTGGGCCAAGCCGGGCGTAGGGTACTCCAGCAGACGCCTGGCGCATTCGAGCGCGCGGCGCATTCCCAGCCGCGAGCGCACTTGAGCGAGCCACTGCCCCGGCAGGCGCGCCGATACCTCCAGAGGCGGCAGGCCGTCGGTTTCCCCAAGCACGGCCGCCAGGGCTGCCCCGCGATCGAAGAGCCCGGTTCGGCCCGTCTCGAGGAAATCAAAGAAGGCGCACACCAGCGCGGGAAATTCGTCGAACAGGCCGGCCGCCCAAAGCAGGCGCGGGTTCTCGAAGATCAAGGAGGCCTTTGCCTCCGGGGGCGACGGTTCTTCGGGCGGCTCGCTCTGCTCCAGTTGCCGCCGCACGGACCACCACAGCCGGTACTCGCAAACCACCAGGACACGCGAGCCGCCGGCCAGCAACCGCCGGAGCCGGCCGGCGAAGCGGGCCGCACGGGCGGCCGTCGAGCGGCGCGTGCGCTCGGGGACGCACCGCCAGGAGGCCTCCATTTCCTGCCAGAGGGGATGGAAGTAGCTCTCGAGATCCGCCAGGCACGCGGGTTCTCCCGAGGGCCATCCCGACTCCTCCGCGAGCGAGAGCTCCTCAGGAAAGCCGGCCCGGGAAGGGGCATCCAGGCATTCGACTCTCCGGCCGGCTCGCTGCGCTCGCCAGGCGGCGGCGCAGGCGGGGTCGGCGGGCAGAAAAGGCAGCAGCGTGCAATAGCCGGGGTTTTCGATCAGCAAGGCGGTGACCAGCGGCAACCGCGGCAGGACGACGGGCAAAAGCGCCTGCGCGAAGCCGGGCATGTCTACGGCCAGACAATCGAAGCCATCCTCGGCCGCAGCCTGCGCGGCCAGCGCCGCGAAGGCCAGACGACCGCGCAGGTAAGGAATCACTCGCAAACCGGGCCAGTTTTCCGATCGCATCCCAGCCTCCCGGTCAAGCTTCCCGGAAATCCGCGCCCGCGGCGTAAATATGGTACAGATCCAGTTGCAGCGCGCCGGAGAAGGCCGCGCGGGCGGCGGCCGCATCCAGCAGCGCGATCGCTTTGTCGGGCAGGCAGCCGGCCAGCGGCAGGGAGCGCTCCAACACCGCCGCGAGGAAACTCTTGTCAATGCGCACGCCGTGATGGCGGGCGATGGATTCGCGCCAGGCCTCCAGCGCCTCCAAGGCTGAGTCGGCCTCCAGCGGGGGCGTCTCGATGAAGTCCACATGGCGCCTCAAAGGCGGCGCTTCGAACAGCCCGACAAACTCGGGCAGAATGACGCCCGCCAGGCGAACGTCTTTTTCTAGCGCGTCGGCCAGAAGCAGGGCGCCGGAGGGCGTGCGGGCCACGGCCTGTTCGAGGCTCTCCAAGGCCAGGGCGAGCGAGGGCTCACCGGCCGCCTCCGCCAGCAGGGAGCGCAACAGAGTCTCCCGCTCGGACTCCGCCCAGGCGCCCGCCATCAGCGCGCCCAGGTTGACCCGCACCAGGCGCAAAGCGAGGCGCCCCTCGCGCAGCCGCCGGGCGACGGCGTACAGCAGGTTGGTCTTGCCTGCGCCCGACGGGCCCACGATCAACGCCAGGCGCGGGCGCCGGCCCGACAGGGAAACGCAGACCCGTTCGATCAGCTCGCTGCGCCCCACGGTGGGCGGAGCGGGAGATTCGTTTGTCCGGCTCGACAGATCCTGCCCGAAGGCATCCAGCAAGCCCCCGCCCGCCGGGGAAGGAGACGGGCCGGCGGGGCGCCCGAACGGGCCGGCCGGGACGTTGCCCAGCAGGACAAGCACCTGCTCGACCACCTCCGTCCAGGAATCGCCCTGGAGGAAGAATAACCGCCAGCCTTGCTGCCGGTGGGCGGAGGCGAACAGCCGGAGCAGCGCGGAATCCGAGCCGCGATAGTCGAGGTCTTCGTCCACCCCGATCAGACAGGGCATTCCCGGCCGGGTGCGCTTGACCAGCAGGCTGGTGCGCGGCTTGCTGAAGCGCTCCGGATCGGAAGGCACGCCGCGCAACACGATCAGATCGGCCTCGAGCTGCTCGACCTCGATCCGCAGGTCTTGCAGCCGGCGCAGCAGAGCAGGATCCAGTTCGCCCATGGTCTCCACCCTCACAGCATGCCTTCCTCGAAGAGGCGCCGGAGCAACTGGGCGGCGATCCCGCCCCGGTCGCGCTGCTCACCCTCCGGTCGGGCCGTCCAGCGCTCGTGCTGAGCGAAGGGGTGCGAGAGATCCAACACTCGCCCGGCCTTGGCATCCACGACCGCGTCCCAGGTGCATCGGCCGGGGGGATCCCCGCCGGCCAAACGCCGAATCGCTTCTCCCCGCAGCCGGGCTCGCCCGCGGGCCGGCGGGCTGACCATCGCCTCGGGGATGTTCTCCACTCCGGGAGCCTGATGGGCCAGCAGGCCTCGCCGGTCAAGCTGCCCGAAGATGCCCTGCGGCCCGAGTTGTCCGAAGCGCGTATCCATCTCCAGCAACTCTGCGCGCAACCTTTGGAAGTCTGGGAGGCGATCCCATCCCAGGCCGCACCGGCGCAGTTGCGGCGTCAAGGCGGCTGCCTCTTCCAGCGCGGGGTCGTCGGGGTCCACCAGCGAGGCCAGGTCCGGTCGCGAGAGATCCAGCCCGGGCAGCGCGGCGCTCAAGGCGCCCAGCAGCAGGCTGGACTGCTGGATGCTCTCCCAGGTCAAGCCGCGTTGCCGGACGGCATGCAGGTAAAGGTTTCTCTTGATCGCCCAATCCAGCACGGTGGCCACGGAGTCCGGCGCGTCACGCAGCAAATCCAGCATGCGTCGCCACTGGCGACAGACCTCCGCAGCCCAGGAGGGCATGACGGGGTGGTTGAGGTGGGCCTCCGCCTGCTCCAAGTAGTGATGCTGGATTTCCCAGGCGCTGAGCTGCTTTCCGTCGGCCAGCTCCAGCGGCGCGCGGCACGAAGGGTCGGCGGCCACCGTGCGCAGGGCGTGCAACGGATCGCGCAGGCGGACCGCGCGTCCCGGCGCCAGGTCGGCCTCAATCAAAGCCACCACCAGGGCAGTGGCGCCGACTTTGAGCCAAAGAGCGATCTGCGAGCACAGGCTCTCCCCGCAGAGCAAGTGCAGGCGGTGGTAGTCTCCGCCGCACAGCGGCTCGTCCTTGGTATGAAAAATGCCCCGGGCGCCGGTGGAGTCCCCGGAGATCGTCTCCGTCAAGTGAAAAGCGCGCGGCGAGAGCACGAACTCCAGTCCCGGGTGCAAGTTGTTAAAGCCGCCCGCCCCCGAATAGATGATGCGCGTGACCAAATGAGGGATCAGTTGGTCGGCCAGTCGCCCGCGGTCGGCGCGGTGCAAATAGGACTCGTGGCAACCCCAGCTCGTGCAATTGCCGCTGTAGTCCACATTGCACAAGAACCAGCAGACCTGCGAGCCGGGGGGCAGCAGGCACGCCTGGACCTGGGCGGTCAAGTCTAACAAGATTTGCTCTCCGGCCCGCTGGTAGCGGACCACGTCCCAGGGCTCGGTGCATTCCGGCGTAGCGATCTCCGGATGCTCTCCGATGTCCACGTAGAAGCGGGCGCCGTTTTGCAGGAAGAGACTCTTCGAGCCGCCGCCCGCGTCAGGCAGGCAGACCAGGCTGCGGCGGGCCTCGGCCATGATTTGTTCGAGCAGTTCGGCACGTTCCAGGGGAGCGCCGTCGGGTCCGAGGCCGGCGAGGGCGTATTCGGTCTCCAAGCCGAACATGCGCTCGGCCATGCCTACTGTCCTCCCTGCTGTCGGTTGGCCTGCAAGAAGCGCTGGCTGTCGGTGGACAGGGCCCGGCGGATGGCCTCGTCGGCCGCCCGGAGCAATTCGTCGGCCCGCTGTCGGGCCTGGGCCAGGCTGTCGGCGCCCGGCCCTTCCGACGGGCGCGGCGTCGCCTGGCGGAGGTCATCGTCCTCAGACCGATCGCGCAGTCTCATGTGCTGTTCCTCCTGTCGCTCGGGACGCCGGGGCGGCCGGCGGTTGGCCGCCGGGCGCCAGGGCGTCGAGCACATCAGTAAGTTTCCCTCCCTGGCTGAAGGCCGGCTGGCTCGTTCGCCGGGTCCAGCCCAGGGGATTGTCCAAGTAGATCGTGCGGTAGTGAGGCCAATAGTGCGGTCCTCGAACCCGAAAGCAAATGCGGTCCCAGTCCACACTCTCGACCGCTTCGGGCGCGCTGCGCAGCAGCATGGCGCGGGTCCAGGCGCGGGTGTCTTCGGGAGGCTCGCACAGGAACCGCTCGATCTCGGCCGCGCCCACCACCGGCTCGATCAGGCCGCCGGCCTCGCAGCTCCAATACAGGCCTTCGGCCAAATCCGAGTAGGCATGGTCGAGATGCTTGATTTCCGGCGCATCCCAGTCCAACCGGGGGCGCTGTTGGAGCGCCCTCTCCACCAGCAACAGCTTCAGCACCCAGTCCAGCCGGCGAGCCAGGGAGTCCCAATCCCGCTTCTCAAGCCGGCCCAGCGTGTCCTCCCAATGGGAAAGGATCTCGGCCGCCCGCGGCACGACGCCCTCGCAGCCCCCCTGGTCGGCAAATCGCCGGGCTTCCTCCAGGAACCGCCACTGCAACTCCAGCGCCGTGTATTCGGCGCCGGTGACCATCCGGGCGCGGGCCTGCAACGCGGGGTCGCGGCTGAAGCAAGCCAGCGCTTCCAGGGGATCGTCCAGGATCAAATCGGGACGGACTCTCTCGGCTTCGAGCATGGCCAGCAGGATTTGCATGACGCCCACCTTAAGCAGGCAGGCCATCGGGCTCAGAGTGTTGTCGAAGAAGATCACATGCAGGCGCGCGGCCGCCGGAAGAAAGCCGCAGAGAGGTTCGTCCCGGCTGTTGACGATGGGCCGCCGGTGGGTGGTTTGCGACCCGAACAGGACCTCGAAAAAGTCGGCTCGCTGGGAGAGCTGGAACCGGGCGGGCGGAGCGCCGTTCTCCGCACCGACCTTGCCCTGGCCGGTGAGAATGACGCTGGAGACCTGATAGGAAGCCAGGAACAGCAGGTGATGCAACTTGCGGTCGAAGATGCTATCCCAAGCGTGTCGCGTCAGGAGAAAGTTCAAATGGCTCCCGTAAGAGTTGCCCCGCCCGTCGCTGTTGTTCACCAACAGGCAGATGCGCCGGCCGGGGGGCTGCTCGCGGTTAGCCTCTTCCAGGGCCCGGCGGGCGATGCGCAACATGGCGTGCCAGGCCGCCACGTGATCCCAGGCGCTGAGCACCTCGGGCAGGCACAGTTCCAGGTGGTCCAGGTCAATGTAGGCGCAGCCGCCGTTGGCGGGCAGGAACTTGCGTCCCCACTCCTGGTAATACTCCGACCAGCGGTAGGAGCGGGAACGGCCCGAGTCGTAGTAGGAATCCAAGGAGGTCTGGGAGGCGGGCCGCCAGGCGGACGCCCCCCAGCCGCGGGCGGAATTCTCCGTCCAGGAGGGCGCCGCCCAGCCGCTCGAGATTCCCTCGATTCTCCGGAGCACGGCTCGCGCGGCCTCGTAGCAAGTGGTGCGGAACCGCTCCGGGCCGAGCACAAAGTTGCCCAGCTCGATGTCAGCCCCGCAAAGCTTGGGAAGATTCGGCGCCGGCACAACGTCCTCCTGGGCCCTCAGGCGATATTGAGGAATCGGTGGGCGGCAGGCGCGCGCCGCAGGCGCGGTTCGATGCGCACCACGTCCAAGTCCTGGGGCAGGTCGTCCAGATGCTGGCGGCAATTGGCGGGCGTCAGCATGCGGCCGGCGGTTTGGAGAAACTCCGCCACTTCCTCCAGCAAGTCTTCCAGGCGCACGCCGCTGCGCCCGGTCTGCGCTTCACGCCAGCCGGCCCTCTCCCGGGCGCTTTGCGCCATCCGGGCGATCTCGGCGCCGTTGATCAGGTCGCGGGCGCAGACCGCCCGGCGGCTGCCGTCGCGGAAGGTGATGGTCGCCAGCTCGCTGTCTCCGTCGGCGGCGAACAGGCGCGCCAGGGCCGCTTCCACCAGCGCTTCGCGGGCCGCGGCGGGATCGCCCCCGTCGAACTGGTAGGGGGCTTCGGCCGGCAGGTGCTTCAAGAAGATCTCCCGCGCCGCCCTCCGATCAGGCCGCGGAATTCGAATCTGCAAATCGCCCAGGCGCCCGGGACGCAGCAAGGCGGGGTCCACCACGTCCAGGCGGTTGGTGGCCGCCACCACCAGGATGTTGCCCCGCTCCTCAAGGCCGTTGAGCTCGGCCATGAAGGCGTTCAACACGCGATCGTCCACTCGGTGCCACGAGGCGCCGCGCGTCGCCCCGACGGCGTCAATCTCGTCGAAGAACATCACCACGGGCACTTCCGGCTCCTGCTCGCCCGCCTCCCGGGCGACCCGGAAGACCTCGCGATAGTTCGCCTCGCTCTGGCCGTACCACATCGAATGCAGCGCGGCCGGCTTGATGTTCATGAAGCGGGAGCGCTTCGAGCGGGACAGCGTCGCCAGCCAGTTGGCCAGTGCCCGCGCCATCAGGGTCTTGCCCGTGCCGGGCGGCCCGTGCAGCAATACCGCCTTGCGGGGCAGCAGCCGGTACTTGCGCACCAGCTCGGGGTGCTCGAGGCGCAGGCGAATCACCCGCTGCAACTGCTCGATCTCGCGGTCCAGACCGCCGATGTCGGCGAAGGTCTCGCGGGGCGTCTCCTCGAGGAAGAAGCTGCTGTCCTGGGGCCGTTCCAGGGTCTCGAAAGCCAGCCAGGCTTCCTGGTCGAAGCGCACGGGCTGACCCGGTTTCAGGCGGTCCTGGGCCAGGGAGGCGGCTGCTCGCACGACGACCTCCTCCTCGCGGTGGCGCAACACGAGACGCCCGTCCTCGGTGCGGCGGTCGAAGGCGGCGGTGTGTCCGCCGCGCCATGCGGCAAACGGCGACTTTCCCATCAGCACGTTCTCCCCGTTCGCCAGCAGGACCTCGTCGCCGACGGCGAGCGAGGTCGGGTCCACGCCCTCGGCCAGGCCCACGACCAGGCGCATGTGCCCGTCCAGGACCAGGGCCGCCGGACCCAGCGCTGTTTCCGAGATCCCCAGCAACACGGCAGGCCGCCAAGCGGGCGCGGTGAGTTTATCCGCCAGGCCGCGCAGCTTCGCCTGCGCCTCGCGGGCCGCGCGCAGGCCGGCGCCCAGTTGTTCGATCTGCTCGAGCAGGGCGCGATCCAGGCGCGCCCCGACTTCCGGCGACAGGCCCCGCAGCATCGCCAATAACTCGAGCTTGTGGGCCATCGCCGGCGCGCCCTCACCGACCTGGGTCAGTTGCGCCAGAGCGGCTTCGATCTGCGGACTGCGAGCCGCGTTACGCATTCCGGTCCTCCCCCTCCAACAGGTAGTAGCCTCGGGCCTGGATGAGCCCTCTGCGCCAACCAAACAAGGAAAAGGTGAGCCGGCCCAGAGGCTGATCGTTCACCACGAGGCCCAGGCTGTAAGCTCGCGGGAAGACCGCCCGCAGCAGGGCGCGGTCCTCGCCGCTGAAGTAATCCTGCGCCAATCCGCAGGTGGGCAGCCTTTCGGGGCAGCATTGCCTGCCCTTTTCCCGGCACCAGGCAGCGACGGGATGCGAGTGCCAGTAGCCCAAGCAGGTTTCCTCCCGGCGGCGAAGCGCCAGGGCCGCCTGGATTTCAGTCCAGCGTTCGGGCGTGAAGCTCAGACGGGTCGGTTCGCCTTGCCCGCGCAAGGGGATTTGAGCGGCCGCTTCCGCGAACAGCTCGGGCCCGCCAGGGTCGTAGAACAAGCGCCCGATCAACACGCCGCCGGTCTCCAAGCCGGCCTGGGCGCGCGTCAGCTCCTCGAGTTCCTTCAACAGCGAGGCCGGCAGGAAGACCGGATAATCCTGGGCGTCAATAATCCCGACCGGCGCGGCGCGGCGCAGGTAGCTCTCCAGCGAAGCAGGATGGATGGAAAGCGGCGGGGGCAGCTCGATCGCACCGCCCCCGTTGTCGGAAGGTGGAAACCGCCGGTAGGCGGCCACTGCGAACCGAAAGATCTCGCCCTCGGAAAGCAAACCCTGCTCGACAAAGTGCCTGGAGGCTTGCTCGGCGAGGTTGCGGAAGTAGGCCGTCGTGAAGCTGCACCTGGCCTCCCGGCCGTCGGCCGCGATCGCCACTTGGAAGCCCGCCAGATGCGGCTCGCCCGCCTGGGCGTCCCAAACCGGCTCGAGGGACGCGCTCGCGGCCAGAGCCTCCCGGGGCAACAGGCCGCGGCGCAGGGCGGTGAACCGTGTCCACTCCAGGGCTGGGACCCAGTCGGCCTCCGCGGACACACGTCCCAGCCAGGCGCCGTCCTCTTTGAACAGCTCGAGCACGTAACGGTAGCCGCTTTCCAGCATGGGCCGCTCCTCCCTGCGCCGCCCGAGACCGTTCTCAACCGGCGTCAATGTTGGGCTGGAGCGTGACACGATCGCCGCTCTCGAAGGCGTCCGCCACACGCTCGCTATAGTTGACGTGACGCGCCTCTCGCTCCAGCCGCACCTGATAGGGCACGTTATCCGGCAGGCGCATCGCCGCGACGAAGACGTGCACCAACTCGCCCACCGTCATTTCCGGCGGGACGTCATCGCGGCGCACGATGCGCTGCCCGGAGACGTCGCTGACTTCCAGCGACAGGGTCGTCGTCTTTTCATTCGCCATGTTTGGTTCCTCCTTCTCTCGGCAAGCCGAGTCCTTGTACTTGCAAGTAGGCCTGCGCCAGCGCCGGATCCCCCAGCGCTGCCGCCTCCCTGGCGCACCACCGGCAGGCCACGCTGAGGGCCGCCAGGGCGTGGTTGAGCTCCGCCGGCGTCGGCGGGCTGGGGTAGCAAATCTCCAGCCAGGCCCGGAGCTGAGACTGCTGCCGGGCTGCGGCTCGAATCAGCCGTACGGCTCCGCAGGCGCGCAGCAGCAGCACCGCCAGCGCTCGGCGGGACTCCGGCGCCGCCTCGCGCCATTCAATCAGCTCCGCCGTGAGGCGCCAGCCGTGCGGCGTCTGTTCGACCAGCGCCTGCTGATAAAGGTCGCTTCCGGTCTCCAGCTCCACAGCGGCTCGTTGCGGATCGCGCAGCAGGGCCGGCCAGCCTGCCTGCTCCAGCAGCTCCGCCAGCGGGACGGGCCCCGAGGTGGCCGCAGCCTCGTCGGGCGCGGCCGGCGCGTCGTCCTTGAGGGCGAAAGCTTGCACCAAGCCCGCGTAGCTCTGGCGCAGCCGGCCGGCCCAGTCGCCGCCCGCAGCCATGTCAATTTCCGCCCGGCATTCCAACCGGACTCCCGAAAGGGCGTACTTGGCCTGCCCGGCCAGCCGCGCGTTCCGGCACACCAGCGGCCAAGCCCCGTCCGGCGTGAGCTGTTCAGGCCAAGGCACGGTCATCGCCAGCCATCCATCGTCCACTTCAGCCCGGGCAGCCAGCTCCGCGGCCTCGCCCAGCGTGAATCGCCAGCCATCGTCCTGCCGGCGGACCCGGCGCGCAAGGCATCGTAGAACGCCATCGAGGTCCGTCAGATTCATGGGGTCCCTCGGATATATACGCCCCGGCGCCATGGCATTCTCATCGCCCGGGCCGCCTCCACCGCAAGGGCCGGCTGTCCACGGGCAATTGCTCCCGATGGTTGCGCGCCCACTGGCAGGCCGGCCGGTTCAGCGCATCGTGCTCATTGGGCGTGAAGCGCTGCCAGGTGATGATCTCGTAAACCTGGTGGAGCAGATCCACCAAGGGCGTGCCGGGCGGCATCCGTCCCACGCAGATCAGCGGCGGCGCGATGTTGGGATGCCACACGTTGGCCGGCTGAACCCAAGTCACCACCAGGGCCGGCTCCACCCGCCGCAGATAATCGGACGGGAAAAAGATGCCCGCCGTAAACCGGCCCTCCCACGGGCGGATCTCGTCTCCCTGGCAAACCAGGCCCCGGCAATTGAAGTGCGCCACATAGCGCCGGGTGTCGGCCGGCCACAATTCCAGGATGTCGCTGGCCTCGGCCAACGCTTTGGCCGCGGCGAACTGGGCTTCCAGAAACGATTCGAGCACCACGTCCCGCATCAGACCACCTCGAAGAAACGCTCGCCGGCCTGGAAAACGTCGCCCGGGCGCAAGCCCACGTCCCGCAGCCGGCGCCGGCGCAAGCCCGCCGGTAGATCTCCCTGGAGCCGTTCGAGCAGTTCGAAGCCGAGCGGCCGCAACTGCTCCTGGCAGCGCGGGCACCTGGCGCTGACCACACCGGAGGGCATGGTCAGCCTCAGCGTCGTGCGCTTGCGCCCGCAACCGCGGCAAGTCAAGCTTCGGGCGAAGTGCCTGCCCGGGACCGACAGAGCTCCCCATTCGAGCACCTCGCCCACCGTGAGCGTCTGGGGCGCCGTGCCCTCGACCGGCCAGATTCGGTGGTCGAAACGGCAACCCGGATTGGGCGCGATCGCGGTCTCGTAGAGCTTGCGGGAGTCCGCATCCAGCACGAGCTGCCTGCCCGCCATGCCCGCGTCGCCGGCCAGCAGGCGCCGGCACTCGAGCCCTTGCAGCGCGGCCGCCAATGCGCCCAGAGCCGCGGGAGCCTGCGTGGGCGCGGAAGCCGCCGCCCCGTTCAAGCAGGGCTGCCTCTGTTCAAGGGCCGCGTAGTCAGCCTCCGACCAGGCGCATTCCAGACAGGACTGCCCCGGCCCCGGCACGTGCACGCTCACCCGCACCAGCAGGCCGTCCGGACGCACGCCGGCGTCAATCAGCGGCACACCCAAGCGCCAGGCCGCTTCGCCGGCGCGCTGGCGGGCCAGCTTGGAGTCCAAACAGGCCAGAATCACATCCGCCCGCAAGCGTCCCAGCGGTACATCCTCGACCGCAGCCGCCAAGGGCGTCACTTCAAGGTCGGGGCGAATGGCGCGCAACCGGCGGGCTTGCACCGCAGCCTTGGGCTTGCCCACCTCGGCCGCGGCGATGTGCTGCGACTCAAGGTTCCGCGCCTCGTAGCGATCGGGATCCACGATCATCACCCGCCTGACCGCCGGCATGCGCGCCAAGTGGACAACCAGGTGGCTGCCGATGTTGCCCGCGCCTATGACCGTAAGGACGCTCATCAGACCTCCGGCACCCAACGGTAGTCGCCGTTGAGCTCCGCCGGCGCGCCGCAGGCCGCGCAGTGCGGCGCGTAGGTGTAACAGGGGCGGTCGTCGAGCTGGTGATGCCACACCCCGCAACTCGGGCAGCGGACCGCAGCCTCGCCCGGCTCGATCGCCAGCCGGCAGCGGGGGCAGGGGACGGGTCGCTCCGCGCCCGGGAAAGGTTGCACCTCAGCCGGCGCTTCGCGGGAGAAATACACCGGTGGGTTATGCCCCACGCGGATTTCGTCCCGGTCGCCCAGCGCCCGGATGCCCATCGCCAGGCGAAACCCGTTCACCCGCACCTCGGCTTGCGGGTTGGCGATCAGCACCCAGGCGCCCAGGGCGCCTCGACGCGCCGGCAGCAGCAGCGCCGCCGGCGGCGCCCCCGCAGCGAGAGCGCCCTGGACCGCCCTGGGTGGCTCGACCGCCAGATCCACGGCGCCGTCGCCGCGGAGCACCAGCGGCGTGAACCCGCCCGCCTCGTTCTTGAACCACAAAGTGGCCGCGCCCTGATCCCGACCCGGGCTCGCGGCCGCCTCAGGCTTGGGCCGGCCTTCAGCGGCCTGAGGACCGGAGCCGGGCGCCCCATGCGATCTCAAATCGGCTTTCATGGCGGCCTCGTATCAACCCGCTACCTTGTACTACGCCGGTCCGTCGTCCTTTTCTCACATCTCGGCGAGCTGCTCCGTAATGCACGGCAAAATAAGGGAGTTGCTCGCAGCGCCCTGGCTGCGACGGCCGGCATCATGGAGCGGGGGCGGAGGAAGGAGCCAAGCCCATGCCGGGCGAGGATCCGGCGGGAAGTGGCGCGGACGGCTGCCGAGGCCGAACCCGCTACGAGGAAGGCCGCATCAGCCGGCGCGGGCTGTGGAGAGCCGCCAAACCAGAAAGGAAGTCGCGGCGGCGCCTGGGGCCGCTCACCCCTGGTGGTGATAAACGTCCCAGCCGAGATAGTTTTCGAAGGCTTCGGCCAGGACGCCGGCGCACTGGGAGGCACTCACCGCCACATGGTGCTCGAAGCCGCGCTTACAGATGTGCCGCAGGAGCTTTTGCAAGCCGGGCACCTCAACGACGGCGCGCGCGCCGAAGGTCTCCAGTGCGTCGTCGGTAAAGCGGCCTTCGGCGACGTAGCTGCGGATCAACCCCGCCCGGTCGTCAGTGCTGATGCGCGCGAAGGTCACCGGCCCGGCGGGGGTGCGCCCCTCCAAAGCGCCGTAGGTGTTCTCTTCGCCGAGCGTCGAACCCAGAATCGGGGCGGTGGCGAGGCGGACGCCGGGAAGATACGACCTGGCCCAGTTGCCGCAGTGGAACAGGACGCACTTGTCGGGGTCTCGGGCGTAATTGTTGTTCCAGTCCGCCAGGGCGCTGGGGCGGCCGGAAGCCAGTTGTAACGCATACATGGCGACGACGCCGGCCACGTCCACTTCGCAGGCGCTGGGCATCAGCTTCTCGCTCATCATGCTCATGAGGGCGCAGCAGTTGACGCCGTAATTGCGCTGGAGCGAACTCCAGCACTGGAGGGCGGTGGCTTGCAGGTCGTATGCCTCCATCCAATCCGTGAGCACGAGGGCCAGCTTGGCCATCCGGATCAGCGCGGCAGAGGGCACGGCGGAGGCGTCCGCGTAGGCCCGGATCTCCTCGATTTTGCGTGCCACGCGCGCGTCGTCGTCGGGGATGCGGCCGGCTTCGCCCAGCGCCTCCGACAAGTCCAGCGTGCTGATGCTGATGCCGGCCGCCTCCAGCAGCTTCTCGCTATAGCGGGTGGTGTTGAAAGCGTTCGGCCGCGCGCCTACGGCGCCGATGCGGGCCCGGCGGAGGCCGCGCACCACACGGCAGACGGCGAGGAAGTCGGTGAGATCCCGCCGGAAGGTCTCGCTGAGCAGCTCGTCGGTATGAAGCGTGGTGACGGTGTAGGGGAAGCCATACTGCCGGAGGTTGTTGCACACCGAGATCTTGCCGCAGAAGGCGTCCCGGCGGCGCTCGACATGGAGCCGGTCCAGCTCGTCAGGGTAGGCCTGGACCAGGATGGGTACGTCCAGGCCGGCCAGTTTCAAGGTATCGGCCACGCCCTTCTCGTCGCCGAAATTGGGCAGCGTCACCAGCACGCCGGCGATGCGGTCACGATGCGCGCGGAACAGATCGGCGCAGCGCTTGGCGTGGTCCCAGGTTTCGACCGAGCCGAGCTTGGTGTCGGTCTCGGACAGCATCACAGGCTCCACCCCCAAGTCCTCAAACAGGCGGAGCACGTCCTGGCGCGCCTCGGTGACGAGGCGGTCGGGAAAGAAGTCGCGGTTGCCGATGATGACGGCCAAAGTCATTGCCATAATGTGCCCTCCCAAGACCTTACGCGGCGCCGTCCTCTCATGCCCTGGCCAGGCTCCTGCGGGATGCCACCGCATCGTCGGCGGACCGGCCGGCGCGGGATTCGGCCGCGCGGTCTTCCAAGAGCCTCTCGGCCGTGGCGCGATCGGTGATGAGCACGTTGATCCACCGTCCCGCCAAGGCGCCGCGGATGGCCGCGGTTTTCCTCTTGCCGCCCGCGACGCCGATGACCCGGGGCACGCGCCTCAACTGGTTCAGCTCCATGCTGATGACGCGCTCGTTGAGGGGCGTGATCACCGGCTGGCCGGCGGCGTCGAAGAACCTCAGGCAGATGTCGCCGACGGCCCCTTTGCTGCTGAGCAGTCTCAACTCCTCTCTGGAGAAAACGTTGCCGCTGGCGGCCAGCATCTTGGACGGTTCCACCGCCCCGATTCCGACCAAGGCCACGGTGACGGATTTGAAAAGCCCCATCGCCTGCTGGACGAACTGATCTCTCATGAGAACCCGCCTGGCTTCGGCCGAGCCGACCACACCGGGGGCCGGCAGCAGAGTGATTTCGGCCCCGATGAGGCCGGCCAGGCGGCGCGTGACGTTGGTGGCGTGCATGGGGGCGCCCGGGCTTCCTACGCCGCCCAGAATCTGCACCACGCGGCTTCCCGGAGCGCGCTGCGTGGGATGCATGGCATCCACCATCGCCAGCAGGGCGGCGCTCCAACAGGAAATGCCGATGACCTCCCCGGGCTTGAGCGTGCTTTCCAGCGTGAAGGCGGCCGCTGCCCCCAGGTCGCGTACGATCTGGTCCTCGTCCTCCAGGCAATCCACCACCACCGCATCGTGCAAGCCGTAGGCGGACTGAAGCGCTTCCTCCAGCTCAGGGTGGGCTCCCGGGGGGACGCTGACGACGACCCGCACGATGCCCTCCTTCTCGGCCCGCCTAAGCACCCGCGACACCGTGGACTGGTGGATGTGCAGGCGTTTCATGATCTCGGTCTGGGTCAGGCCCTGCTGGTGGTACATGCGGGCCACCTTGGCCATCAAGCGCAGCTCATCAATGCGCGCCATAGGCTACGATTGTACGGCTGCGGCCGCATCCGGGGCCTGCGGGGCTTCCGCCGAATGCAGCATCGCCCGAGCGACAGCCTCCCGCCAGCCGGCATAGCGGGCCTGACGCTCGGCTTCCGGCATGCGCGGCTCGAAGCGGTCTTCCGAGCGCGGCAGCGCTTCCAATTCCTCGAGGGACGCCCAATAGCCGACAGCCAAGCCCGCCAGCCAGGCGGCACCGATGGCCGACAGGTCGGTGGAGAGATTCCGAACGACCGGGCGGCCCAGGATATCGGCCTGAAACTGCATGAGGGCATCGTTCCGGCTGGCGCCGCCGTCGGCCATCAAGGCGGGCAACTCCCCCGCCGCCTCCGCCCGCATGGCGTCGAAGACGTCCCGTACTTGGTAGGCGATTGATTCCAGAGTGGCACGAGCCACCTGGGCGGCGGTCGTGCCTCGCGTCAGGCCGCTGATCAACCCCCTGGCCTGCGCGTCCCAGTAAGGGGCCCCCAAGCCGACGAAGGCCGGCACCAAGTACACCCCCGCGGCATCCGGCGCCTCGGCGGCCAGAGCGGCCGCCGCGCGCGCCGGGTCTTCCAACCGCAGGAATTCCCCCAGCCATTGGATCGCGCTCCCGGTCATCAGAATGTTGCCTTCCAGGGCGTAGGTGGCGGCGGCGCCCCGCCACCACGCGATCGTCGTCGAGAGGCCGCGCTGCGACTCCACCGGGCCGTCGGTCAGCGTCATCAGCGACGTCCCGGTGCCGTAAGTGGCCTTGACGGCGCCCGGCCGGAAAGCGGCGTGACCGAACAGCGCGGCGTGGGAATCGCCGATGAGACTGGCGATGGGCACACCCCCCGGCAGGCGCCCCAGAGCCACCGACTGGCCGAAAATCGCGCTGGAGGGCCGCACTTCGGGCAAGAGCCGACGCGGCACGCCGAAGATGGCGAGCAAGTCTTCGTCCCAACTGACGCGCCGCAAGTTCAGGAGCTGGGTACGGGAGGCGTTGGTGGCGTCGCAGGCATGCACGGCACCGCCGGTGAGGTTCCACAGCACCCAGCTATCCACCGTCCCTGCGCACAGGTCTCCCTGCTCGGCGCGGCGCCGGCCCTCCGGGATGTGGTCCAGGAGCCAGCGGATCTTGCCGGCGGAAAACAGCGGGGCGATCGCCAGCCCGGTCCGCTCTTTCAGGAGAGGCTCCAGGCCGCGGCGCCGCAGGTCCTCGCAGAACTCGGCCGAGCGGCGGCACTGCCACACGACGCAGGGGGCGGCAGGGCGGCCGGTGCGGCGGTCCCACACGACGGCGGACTCCCGCTGATTGCTAACGCCTATGGCCGCCAGCTCCGGGTCGCCGGCCTGCGCCAGACACTCATCCACTGCCTCCCTGACGCTGGTCCAGAGCAGGTCGGCGTCCTGCTCCACCCAGGCGGGCTGGGGAAACGAAATGGGCAGCGGTCGCGAAGCGCGGGCCACCACCCGGCCGCGGGGATCGAGCAGCAAGACCTTGGTATTGGTGGTGCCCTGGTCAATGGCCAGAACGAACTTGGACCGCATGGTGCTCCTTGTCTTGAAGCAGCTCCAGGGCGGCGTCGCGGATTCCCTCGGGAGTCAGCCGAAAGTGCTCGAACAGCCAGGCGGCGGAACCCGTGGGGGCGAACACGCCCGGAACGCCCAGCATCTTCATCCGCACCGGCCGGCTGGTGACCACCACCTCGGCCACCGCGCCGCCCAACCCGCCGCGGACGGAGTGTTCTTCGACCGTGACTATCGCGGCGGTTTGTTCGGCCGCGTCAACAATGGCTTGCCGATCGAGCGGCTGGAGGGTGGACATGTTCATCACGCGCGCGGACACGCCTTGGCCGGCCAGCAGCCGTGCGGCCTCCAGCGCGCGGCAGACCATGGTGCCGTTGGCGATCAGAGTAACGTGCTCTCCCTCCAGGAGCACGGCAGCCCGGCCGATCCGGAAGCGGTAGTCAGGTGCGTGCACCACGGGAACCGGCATGCGGCTCAGGCGCAGGAAGACCGGGCCTTGGTGATCCGCGATCGCCCGCACCGCCTGAGCGGTCTCGACCGGGTCGGCGGGGACGACCACGGTGAGATTGGGAATCACGCGCGTCCAGGCCAGGTCCTCCAGGGAGTGATGCGTCGGTCCGAGCGCACCATAGGCCAGCCCGCCCGACATGCCGCACAGCTTGACGTTGGCCCGCGAGTATCCCAGGTCTATCTTCACCTGCTCCAGTGCGCGCCCGGTCAGGAAACAAGCCGCGCCGCATACGAAGGGGATCTTGCCGTTCTGGGCCAGGCCGGCGCCGATGCCGACCAGGTTCTGCTCCGCGATTCCCGCGTTGATGAAGCGCTCGGGGAACCGCCGGCGGAAGCCGCCGATATTGGAGGATCCGATCGAGTCGTTGGTGACCACCACGATCCGCGGATCGGAGGCCGCCAGCTCCTCAAGAGCTTCGCGGAAGGCGTGCCGGCAATCGAACAGCTCGCTCATTCGGCGCCTTCCCCGAGCTCTTCGAGCGCCGCCTCCAGCTCCGCTTTCGACGGAACGCGGTGGTGCCACTCCACCCGGTCCTCCATGAAGCTGACGCCCTTGCCCTTGCGCGTATGGGCGATGACGCAGCTCGGCTTGCCGCTCTCCAGGGGGAGGCGGCCGAACAGGGACAATAGCGCCGCGTGATCGTGCCCGTCCACCTCCGCCACGGCCCAGCCGAAGGCTCGCCACTTCTCCGCCAGCGGCTCCAGCCGCACGGTGCTCTCGGTGGCATCTCCCTGCTGGAGCCGGTTTCGGTCAATGATCAGGGTGAGATTCTCCAAACCATAATGCGCCGCAGCCATGGCCGCTTCCCAGTTGCTGCCCTCCTGGAGTTCCCCGTCGCCGGTGAGCACGTAAGTGCGCCAGGGGGCGCCGTCCATTTTGCCCGCCAGTGCGACGCCGACCCCGACCGGCAGGCCGTGTCCCAAGGCGCCCGTACTGGCTTCGACGCCCGGAACCCTGGTGCGGTCCGGGTGACCGCTCAAGGGCGACAGCGGCTGCATGTAGGTTTCCAGCAGCTCGATCGGGAAGAAGCCCGCCGCCGCCAGCGTGGCGTAAAGGGCGCCGGAACAGTGCCCCTTGCTCATAATGAAGCGATCTCGGTCGGGGGCGGCGGGATTGCCGGGATCCACGCGGAGCACGCCGAAATAAAGGACCGCCAGGATGTCGGCCGCGGAAAGATCCCCGCCCGGATGGCCCAGGCGGGCCTGGTGGACCATGCGGAGACTGCGGCGGCGGATCCAGTCGGCGCGCCGGCGCAACCGGTCAGCGGCGGAGCCGGAGGCGTCCGGGTTCTGCATATTCATGCGTTTTCGACGGCAGATGCAAACCCGAATGTAGCACCCGGCGGCCCTTCCTGTCAACGGAAAGCCCGGGCGGCTCGGCCGGACGGGCCGCTTGACTGCCGGCGGGCTTCAGGCTATAAAGGCCTTGCGGACCCAAGTGGGCCCGCATAATTATGCAAACGCCGGGAGGCTTCCATGGTCACCGTCCATAACTACGCGCTCGCCGTCCTGCTGTGCGTGCTCACCATGACCTGCTGGGGATCGTGGTCCAATACCCAAAAGCTGGCCGCGCGCACCTGGCGTTTTGAGCTGTTCTACTGGGATTTCGTCAGCGGGCTGCTGCTGTTTTCCGCGCTCGCGGCCCTGACCTTCGGTAGCCTCGGCCCGGCGGGGCGGCCGTTCCTGGCCGATCTGGCCCAGGCCGACCGGGCCAGCGTGCTGTCGGCGCTGCTGGGGGGGACGGTCTGGAATCTGGGCAATCTGTTGCTGGTGGCGGCCATTGCGGTGGCCGGCATGGCGGTCGGATTCCCGATCGGAGGGGGCCTCGCCTGGGTAGTCGGGATCGTCTTTAACTACGTCCTGATGGCGCTGGCCGGGGGAGACGCGCAAAAGAAACCCGGGGTGCTGTTTCTGGGAGTGGCGGTGATCGTGGCCGCCATCCTGCTCAGCATGGCGGCCTACCGGCGCCTGGCCGGCGCCACCAAGAAGCCCGAAGCCAAGGGAATCCTGCTTTCGGTGGGCGCGGGCCTTCTGATCGCCTTCTTTTACGGGCTGGTGGTCAGATCAATAGATAGGCAGTTCGTCGCGGGAGGAACCGGCAGGCTGATGCCCCTGACGGCGGCCTTCTTGTTCAGCCTGGGCGCGTTTCTCACCACGTTCGTTTTCAACCCGATCTTCATGAGGAAGCCGGTGGAAGGGCCGCCGGTGGCGATGGCGGACTACTGGAAAGGGAGCCTGGGGACGCATCTGACCGGCGCTCTGGGGGGCGCCATCTGGAGCCTGGGGCTGACCGCCAGCTTCCTGGCGGTGGGTGCGGCCGGACCGGCGGTGTCCTACGCGCTGAGCAACGCTGCGCCGGTAGTGGCCATCCTTTGGGGAGTGCTGGCCTGGAAAGAGTTTGCGCAGGCGCCGCCGGGGACCAGTCGGTTGCTGGCCTGGATGTTCCTGTGCTACCTGGCGGGGCTGGCGCTGATCACATATTCGAACGCATGAGCGGGGGCGCGGGACGGGCGCGTGCATTTTTATGCAGGGGTCACGATTTTGCAAGCAAAGCCCTTGACCGGCACGCGCGGGCATGCTAGCATCCGGCCTGAAGGATCTTGATGGCCGCCCGCATATTCATGCAGCGGCGGCCGCAGGCTCTGCCAGGGCCGGGAAGGAGCAAGGACATGAGAGTAAACGGGCAAGGAGAAGTTATGCGATGGGCACCGAGAATCGTGGTAGCCTGGGCGGCGCTGGCGGCTGCCGTTTCCATGCC
This sequence comes from Solibacteraceae bacterium, assembly GCA_037444625.1. GTDB lineage: Bacteria > Acidobacteriota > Terriglobia > Bryobacterales > Bryobacteraceae > DTHT01. Next base: position 47,622 of record JBBIMA010000014.1, on the reverse strand, counting down.
GGCCCAGGACCCGCGCGGCCGGGTTCAGGGGGTCATCGTGGACGCCAGCGGCGCCGCCGTGCCCGGCGTGTCCGTAACGCTGCGCAACAACGCCACCGGGGTGGCGGTGGCGCGCGAGAGCGGGGCCAACGGCCGATACCTTTTCGACCAGGTCGATCCCGGCACGTACACGCTGACCGCCGCCCTGAAGGGCTTCGCCACCGTCGTGCAGGAGAACGTACGGGTGCTCCAATACGGCGACGTCACGGCCGACATCACGCTCAAGGTGTCGGACCTGGTCGAGACCATCACCGTGGAGGCCGGTGCGGTGGGGGTGCAGTTCAACACCGCCAACCAGGAGATGACCGTGGAACAGGCGCTGTTCAAGGAGCTGCCCCTGATCAGCCGCAATCCCGTGACCCTGGTGGCTTTGGACCCGTCCGTAAACGGGGATTGGACGCGGAACGCAAACTACGACCATTACGCGGCCAACGCCTATGACATCGGCGGCCGCACGTTGGGACGAAACGAAGTCCTCATTGACGGCTCGCCGCTGGCCAATTCCTCGAAACTGGGGTACAACCCGCCGGTGGAGGCGGTCAGCGACTACTCGGTCCGGCATAACGCCGTGGACGCCGAGTTCGGGCACAGCGCCGGCGGCGTGATCACCATGGCGATGAAGTCGGGGACCAACGAGATCCACGGCAGCGCCTACTACTTCGGGGGCGATCCCGACTGGAATGCGTTGAGCAACCGCATCACGCGGCAGCATTCCAGAGGTACTTCCTGGAATGGCGGGGGCACGATCGGGATGCCCCTCAGGAAGAACAAGCTCTTCCTGTTCAGCTCGTACGAGAAACAGACCGACGCCTCCTTCCAGGCCATGGCCTACACCTTGCCGACCGCAGCCGAGCGGCAGGGAGACTTTTCCCAATCCCTGTACACCGACGGCAGGCAGCGGGTGATCTATGACCCGCTCACCTCCCGTATCGCGGGCGGAAGGGTGGTCCGCGATCCCTTCCAGGGGAACAGAATTCCGGCGGCCCGCTGGGACCCCCTGGCGGCTAAGATTCTCAAGAACCTGTGGAGCCCGAACAACGCCGGCGACGATCTGACCGGCTTGAACAACTACAAGTACGATTTCACCCGGACGTACCGCTACTACAACCTGTCTAACCGGGTGGACTGGCAAATCAGCGACCGCTGGAAGGCCTTCGGCCGCGTCAGCTTCTTCCGCACCAATCAGGACGCCAACGACTACACCAACGGGGCCGACGTGCTGAAGATGCGGCGGACGGAAGGTTCCGTGCGAAACGGCTTTAACATCGCGGCCGACACGGTCTACACGCTCAGTCCGACGGCCGCCCTGACGGTGAGGTACGCCTATTACAAGACCGAGGATAAACGGAAATACCCCGAGATGGACATCGGAGAGGAGGGGTACGCCGCGCTGTGGCCTAGCGGATGGTGGAAGCCCTACGCGAAGGACCGGCCGCTGATCTACTTCCCCAATATGCAGATTCCCAGCGGCGATACTTTCGGCGTCCGGAATCTGTGGTGGCAGGAGCCGCTCGGCTACAGCTTCAGCGGCCAGTTCGCCAAGTACTTGACCGACCACTCCGTCAAGGTCGGGGCGGATGTACGCTTCAAGCGGGGCTGGGCGGCCCGCTTCGGGGGGCTGGTCAACCTGGTGTTCGACGCCGCCGGCACGGCAAACACGACGCCGGGCGGCGCCGTGAATACCGGAGCGCCGTGGGCCAGCTTTCTGCTGGGCGTCATGAATCCCGCCCGCTCCAACGCCCAGTACGTGCCCATCCAGTACGCCAACACCGAGATGTACGCGTTCTATGCGCAGGACGACTTCAAGCTGAGTCGGAACGTAACGCTCAACCTGGGCCTGCGCTACGAATACGAGGGCGGGATCTGGGATCCGGACAACCGGCTGCCCCAGCGCCTGGATCTGAGCGATCCCATACCCGGCATGCAGGCGGCCGTGGATCCGAAACTGGCGTCGCTGGCCGCGGGAGGAACCGGCAAGACCGTGGCCCAGTTGATGGCGGAGTCGGCGGGGCAGAAGAGTTTTCTCTATAACGGCGCCTTCTACTTCACGGAACCGGGGGCCAATCGGGCGACGCAAAGTGAAAAGCTGCAATTGATGCCCCGGGTGGGCCTGGCTTACCGGGTGGACAATAAGACTTCGCTAAGGTTTGGTTACGGCCGCTTTTACACGCCCAACTCCTACACCGACAGCGGCAACGAGCCTCTGGGTTCGCTGAATCTGGCCGCCTTCAGCCCCATCACCGAAGTGCTGCCCTGGCTGGAAGGGGTCCCTCAGGCGTTCCTGGCCAATCCCTTCCCCCAGGGCTTGACGCCGGCCTACGGCAAGAGCTACGGCCGCTACACGAACCTGGGCGACAACATCACGATCCCGAAGTACCAGCGCCGCCCGCCGATCAGCGACCGGATCAGTGCGGTCTTCCAGCGCGAGATCTGGGGCCGGACGGTCGCGGAGCTGACGTACTTCCACAACTTCGTCAGTCGGGACTTGCTGAGCGTGGGTCTGAACCTGATGGACCCCCGCCTCACTTACAAGTACGGAGCGGAGCTAAGCAAGACGGTGGCGAACCCGTTCTACAACTACGGCACGGTGGCGACGTTTCCGGGCGCCTTGCGAAAACAAGCCACGGTCTCGGTGGCGACGCTCCTCAAGCCGTATCCCCAATACGGAACCATCACGCAGACTTTTACGGACCTGGGAACCTATCGAAATCACTCGTTGCAAGTCCGGCTCCAGCGACCGTTCCGGCAGGGCTTCTCCTTCATGGCGAGCTATGCCTGGGTGAGCGCGAGGTCCCAGAGCTTCTATGACGAGCAGGATCAGTATGACCGCCTGCTGACGTGGGTGGATGATGTGAACGCGAGGCACCGCGTGGTGGCGGTGGGGGCGTTCGGGATCCCGGTGGGGCGGGGCCGCCCCCTGGGCGCCAACATGCCTCGGGCTCTGGATCTGGCCCTCGGCGGGTGGCAGCTCTCAGGCATCTTCACCTACCGGGGAGGCCAGCTCTTGCAATTCGGCGCCATGGTGGCTCCGCCGAGCGTGAAGAAAATCGGAGGCGTGGGCGCCGCCAACCTTTGGTTCGACACCACCGGATTCGGCCGCTTGCCGGCCTACACGCGCCGATCGAATCCCTTGTACTATGACGACCTCCGAGGGCCCGGCTTCTCGAACCTGGACGCCGTGCTTAGCAAGAAATTCACGATCCGCGAGAGATTCAAACCCGAGTTCCGTCTGGAGGCCTACAACGCGTTCAACAAACTCAACTGGGCCAACCCGACGGTGAGCATCACCGCTTCGGACTTCGGGCGGACCAACGCCCCGGCCGCCGGCAACTACGGCCGACAACTGCGTTACGCGCTCCGCCTGGAGTTCTGATCCCTACCCGGCGCATCGGCGGCGCAGAGCGGCCCGGACCGGCGGCAGGCCGGGGGGCTGGGAGGCTATACTTCCCTCCGGGCTTGCTATGAACGCCTTCTCCCTGCCGGCCCTACTCTTGTTGCCGCTGACGGCGCCGCCCGAGGGCGGCGCCCTGGCGGGCGATCGGCTCCGGGTGATCGTCTCGACCGACATCGGCGGGACGGACCCGGACGACTTTCAATCCCTGGTGCACTTCCTGCTCTACGCCGACGTGTTCGACGTGGAAGGGCTGATCTCGTCGCCTTACGGGCCGGGGCGAAAGGAGCACATCCTTCAAGTCATCGGCTATTACGAGCGGGACTACGCTAACCTGCGGACGCACTCGGCGAGTTACCCCACGCCCGAGGCGCTGCGCGCACTCACCAAGCAGGGCGCCACCGAAGCCCCCGGGCCCTCCGGAGTGGGAAGGCCGACGGAAGGCTCCCAATGGATCATGCGGTGCGCGCGGCGCTCCGATCCGCGGCCGCTCTGGGTGCTGGTCTGGGGCGGAATCGAGGATCTGGCCCAGGCGCTCCATGATGCTCCCGACATTCTGCCGAAGCTCCGGGTCTACTTCATCGGCGGGCCGAACAAGATGTGGAGCGTGGATGCGTATAACTACATTGAGGAGCACCATCCGCGGCTGTGGATGATAGAAGCCAACGCCACCTACCGCGGCTGGTTCGTGGGCGGCCGACAGGCCGGCGAGTGGGGCAACACGTCCTTCGTGGCCAGCCGCGTCGCGGGCCGGGGAGCGCTGGGGGACTTCTTCGCGACACTGCTCAAAGGGACCGTCAAGATGGGCGACAGCCCGTCGGTGGGTTACTTGTTGCGCGGCAGGCCGGAAGACCCGGCGCGGCCGTCCTGGGGCGGGCAGTTCGTGCGCGTTTGGGACGGGAGGAAAACCGTCTTCGAGCGCCTGACCACCGAGGCGGATCGGGCCGAGGTCTTCGGCGTCGTCGAGTGGCGGCTGCCGGCGCCCGCCGGCATGACGCTCCAGCATTGGGCGCGCATGATTTTCGACGGACGCATACCGGCGGTGGCGGCCAACGAGAGCGGCGTGCTGCGCTTCCGCTTCTCACCGCGCGACGCCAAGGTATGGTCCTATGTGATTCGGAGTAACTTCTCCCCGCTGGACGGGCTGACGGGCCGATTCACCGCGGCGCCGCCCCCGGCCGAGCGCACCAAGCGGCCCTCGGCGCGGCATCCCCACTGGTGGACCGACGACCCTCGTCCGGAGGCCGCCGAGGGCATTCACCCCGGCGCAAAGCACGTCAACCGCTGGCGGGAGCAATTCCTGGGCGACTTCGCCGCGCGGCTCCTTCGGGCCAAGGCTCCGGCCGCGCAGGGCGCGGCGCGCGGCCAGGACCGCCGACCGCGCGCGGCGGAACCGGCTTCGGGCCGTTGAAGCGGCATCCCGCCTCCATTCGAGGCCGCCGCGCCCCGCTGCTTCTCAGGCGCGGGCGGCAAGGGCAATCGCGCCGCTGTTGCGTGCCGATCCCCCGGTTAGTTGACCTTGCGGATGCGCACCGCCAGGTGCGGCCGCCCGGGCAGCCGTAGTGTGAACTTGCCCTGGAAGGTCCCCGCTACGGGAGTGATGGTCATCTCCCAGGGGTCTATGATCTCGGCGCGGTAGGGACCGCCTTGGGGCAGTTCGAACTCATACTGGGCGGGCTGGTGGACGTCGAAATAATACAGGTAGTACTGGCCCTCCTGGCCGCCCGATGGGTAGTAAGAGGCCCGGCCGGTGATTCCTTCGGCGGGTCCCTCCTCGAGGATCTTCCGCAGGAAAGCGATTCGCGGCGGGCTCTCGCCCCGCAGCACGCCGCCTTTGGACCACCACAGAACGTCGTGGGGATCCAAGTAGGTTTCGCCGTGACCCACGTAAGCCCCGGCGACGGTTCCCAGCCAGAACCGCCGCACCATCTCGCGCGCCGAAATGTTGCCCCAGCGCTGCGGAATATTGCCCTCATACTTGCATTCGTCATAGATCACCGGCTTTCGGTAGGTAGCGACCAGCTCTCGCGCCTTTTCCAATTCGGAACTCTGGATGCTGACGTGGGTCACCCAGGGCTTGCCGTGGTCGTAGAGCAACCTTCCGTTGTGGATGGAGCGCAAATGCTGGTACGGGTCGCTCTCCTGGACGATGCGGAAGAAGCGATCCCAGTCGGCCATGGTCTTCTCTTTCATGAAGTCGAATTCGTTGGCCAGGGACCACCAGACGTTGCGGTAGGCCGCCAGGCGGGCCACCACGTAGCGGAGGTAGCGGTCATCCGCCTCGGCCGGCATCTTCGCGTAGCCCCAACGGTCGTAAGGATGGAAGAGGATCAAATCCGCTTCGATGCCCAGCTTGAGCAGATCCTGAACCCGCCGCTCGAACCGCCGGAAGTATTGGGGGTTGAAGCGGGTGTAGTCGTTCCGGCCGGCGGCGTCCCGCTCGAAGGGGTAAAGCGGGGGCTCGTTCCGGTTGTAAACGTAATCCTTCGGGAAGACGCACATGCGCAGCTTGTTGAAGGGGGCGCCGCGCAGGGTCTTGAGCGTCTGCTGCTCGAGCTCATCGCCCTGGTGCGTCCAAGCGTAACAGGTGGTTCCGACCGGGAAATAGGGCGTGCCGTCGGCGTAGCCGAAGTGAGAGACGTTCCGCACGCGGACCGGCCCGTGGTTGCCTTTCGAAGGCGGCACACAGGTGAACTGGCCGGTCCTGCCGTCCAGCTCGGGGCGGTTGGCCGCGGTCGTGTAAGTCCAGACGCCCGTGACATCGGGCATGAAACGCACGCGATAAACGCCCTCGCCGTCATAGAATCCGTCCACGCGGACCGTCCGATGCTGATAGCGGAACTCGGCCCCGAAGCGGACCTCGACAAAGGGGTTACCGCCCCGCGGGCCGCTCAGGGTCAGCTCAAAGACGCCCCAGCGCTCGACGTTCTCGGGCGGCGGGGGGAGAGAGGCGGTCTGCCGAGGCCAGGCGGCCCCGGCCACGAGAAAAACGAAAGGCAGCGCCAGAAGGGCGGGGGCTTTTGCATATTTATGCATTGCCGGTCTCCAATGCAAACCTACGGTATCACTGCCCGGCGCCGCGCGTCAAGCGGTCGCGTCGGGGGGACCGAACGGCGGCCGGCGTTCCGTGATGCGGTACGGCGACTCGGCTGACCTCGCACCCCGGCGCCGCCGAAGTTCCGCATCCCAGCACGCCTTTGTTCTGGCATGCGGAACGGAACCGCCCCCCACCTCCGGCCCTTGTGCCGCCGCCGGGCTTGCCGTAGCATCACCCTCAGCGGAGATGGTCGAAAGGAGAACCAAGCTTATGCTGCCACGTCTGCTCCTCATCGGCTGCATGCTTCCCCTTCTGTCGTACGGCCAGGCCTTCACCGGCTCGATTTCCGGCATCGTGACGGACCAGACCGGCGCAGTGGTTGCCCGGGCGGCCGTGACGGTCACCGATCTGGACCGCAACACCAGCTTCCACGCCGCCAGCAACGAGACGGGCCTGTATGTGGTTTCGCAGCTCCCGCCCGGTCGCTACCGCATTTCGGTCGGAGCCCCGGGGTTCCGCACGTTTGTAATGGCGGGGTTACCCCTGAGCACACAGCAGCACGCCACCGTCAATATCACTCTGGAAGTGGGTCAGGTGACCGAAGAAGTGACGGTTCAGGAGCGCGCGCAAATGCTCGAGGCGGGCTCCTCGACCCTGAGCGCGGTGGTTGAGAACAAGCGGATTGTGGACCTGCCGCTGAACGGGCGCAACATTTACACCCTGACGTCGCTGGTGCCCGGAGTGTTCCAGACCCGAACCACCAGCGGGGTGGACGACACCTTTTACGGGCACCACTTCATCGTCAACGGGGGCCAGGAGTCCACCACCGACATCATGCTGGACGGGGTGACCGCCACCGTGTCCCACAACATTCCCACCATCTCGGCCATCAGCGCCATCCCGTCGGTCGAGGGCATTCAGGAGTTCCGGATTCAGACCAATGCCTACTCGGCGGAATACGGTCGGAGCGGCGGGGGATTGGTCACCATGGTAACCAAGTCCGGAACCAACGAGCTGCACGGGAGCCTCTTTGAGTTCTTGCGCAATAGCAAGTTGGATGCGAACAACTTTTTCGCTAACCGGGCCGGCACGAAGCTCGCCAGCTTCAAGCGCAACCAGTTCGGCGCCAGCTTGGGAGGGCCGGTGCTGCTGCCCAAAGCCTACGACGGGAGGAACCGCACGTTCTTCTTCTTCAACTACGAAGGCATGCGACAGCGCCGGGCTCAATTCGCGCAGCATACCGTGCCCAGCGCTTTGGAGCGGCAAGGGAACTTTTCCGAGACCCTCAACTCCGCCGGTCAGATGATCCGAGTCTATGACCCGTTTAGCACCCGGCCCGATCCGGCCAGATCCGGCTACTACCTGCGCGACCCGTTTCCCGGCAACCGTCTTCCGGCAGCGCTACTGAACCCCGTGGCGCTGGCCATCCAGAAGTACTACCCGGAACCGAACGCCCCGGGGAGGCCCTTCACCCGCCAGCAGAACCTCATCCTGCAAAAAGCCTATCCGGAGCCGCAGGACCGTTATGAGGCGAAACTGGATCACCAGTTCAGCAGCAGCCGGCGGCTGACGGGGCGCTACACCTTCATGGACAGCATTTACAGTAAGCCCAATTTCTGGGGGAACATCGCCGACCCGGGCTGCTGCGAACCGATGTTTCAGCGACTTCAGAACGCCATGCTGGATTACACGCACATTGTGGGGACGGCAGGCGTGCTGAACCTGCGTTATGGGATGGGCCGGGTGTCGGCCAACCGGGTGCCGTGGAGCACCACGCTGAGCGGAGAAGGAGGTTTTCGGGTTACGGAGCTGGGCCTTCCGGCGACCATTGAGCGGATAGCCGACCACCCGATTTTTCCCAACGTGACCATCCAGGATTTCACCCAACTGGGACCGAACGGCGGGGACCTCTACCTGATGGGCGACACCACGCACAGCATGATCGCCAATCTCTCCCTGCTCATCGGCCGGCACAGCCTGAAGCTGGGCCTCGATGCCCGCATCAACTACGTGAATTTCGGCCAGCTCGACGTGCCTACCGGCTCGTACAACTTCACCCGGGCTTTCACTCAGGGCCCCGATCCGCGCACGCCGAGCAGCACCGCAGGCGTGGCGTATGCTTCCTTTCTGCTCGGCACCGGCACGGGGCGCATGACCCACCAGATTCGGCCGGCCAACGCCAATCACTACAAAGCGTTCTACATCCAGGATGATTTCAAAGTGAATTCGAGGCTCACTTTGAACCTGGGATTCCGGTGGGACTTCGAGGCCGGGACTACCGAGCGTTACAACCGGCTCACCGCCATAGACCCCTACATTCGCAACCCGCTCTCGGATCAGACGGGAATGGAACTGCGCGGGGGAACCTTGTTCGGAGGCAGCACGCTGGGCCGTCGCGCCATCCGGGAGACCGACCTGCGGCAGCTCAACCCGCGGGTGGGACTGGCCTGGCAACTGAATCCGTCCACGGTCATCCGCTCCGGCTACGGGATTTTCTTCGGCGTGCCGCCGTACGGGGCCAGCCGGCACTACGTGGGGGCCGCCTTCCAGTCGGAAACTCCCTGGATCGGCACGAAGCCCGACGGGGTGACGCCCAACCACTTGCTGAGCAATCCGTTTCCCGACGGGTTTAACCTCTATACGGGGACGGCGAACGGGTTGCTCACCCAGGTGGGCTACACCCTCTGGGACGGCTGGCCCGCGGTGCTATTTCCGCCGTACAACCAGCAGTGGAATTTCACCATCCAGCGGGAATTCGGACCTAACGCGGTCTGGGAGATCGCCTATGCGGGCAACAAAGGAACGCACCTGCCTTTGTTCATTCCCAGTCCCGAACTCAACCAAATGAACCCCGCCTATCTGTCCATGGGGAACGAGCTGCTGGCCACGGTGCCGAATCCCTTCTATGGAATCATCAAGAGCGGCACCCTGGCGCAATCTACGGTTCAGCGCGGACAGCTCTTACGGCCCTATCCGCACTACACCGGGTTTCAGGCCAAGAATGCCGGCTGGGGCAATTCGAATTACCACGCGCTCCAGACGCGTTTCGAGAGGCGCTTCTCGGCCGGCTTGAGCTTCCTGGCCTCGTACACCTTTTCGAAAACCATCAGCGACGCCGCCGACGGGCTGTGGAATCTTGCGGGCGGCACGGCCGTGGTGCGCAACTGGTACTGCCGGAGCTGTGAGCGAGCGGTTTCGACTTACGACCAGCCGCATCGCCTGGTAGTCAACACGACGTATGAGCTTCCCTTCGGACGCGGCAAGGCCTATGGGGCCAATCTGGGCCGGAGCCTCAATGCGGTGCTCGGCAACTGGCAGGTCAATGCCATTGTGACGCTGGCGCGGGGGTTGCCGCTGCGCAACTTCGGCGTCTCGCAGAACACCTCGTATTCCTTCGGCGGCAACCAGCGGCCCGACTCGACCGGCGTCAGCCCGGCCCTGAGCGGCGCTCGCACGATCGATCGCTGGTTCGACACCAACCAGATCGTCCGGCCCGCTCCCTTCACCTTCGGCACCCTGGGCCGGACGGTCACCGCCGTGCGCGCAGACAATGCCAAGCACGTTGATTTGTCGCTCTTCAAGAGCTTCCGCCCGTCGGAGCGGCTCACGGTCCAGTTCCGGGCGGAGGCGTTCAATCTGGCAAATACTCCTCTGTTCAGCCAGCCGAACACCACCCAAGGTTCGGCGTTGTTCGGCGTGGTGACCGGCCAGGAGAACGCCCCCCGCCAGGTGCAGTTGGGCCTGAAGGTGCTCTTCTGATGTCGTGGCGGTTTGCAGTGCTTTCGGCCGGTCTGGCGCTGAGCCTGGCACCGGCGCAAGAGGTCTCCATGCGCCCCTTCACCATCAACCACTGGGAGCGCACGGATTCGCCGGCCGATGTCTCCTTTCTGCTCGATCCGCCCGCCGGCAAGCACGGCTTTATCCAGGTGAAAGACGGGCACCTGGTCCGGCCCGACGGCAAGCGCTTCCGGATCTGGGGCGTGAACATCACGGGCTGGACCAAAGGATCGGAGCTGCTGCCCCCCAAGGAGGATGCGGCCCTCTGGGCGGCCACGCTGGCGCGCTTCGGAGTCAATTGCGTCCGCTTCCACTTCCTGGACCGGACCACCCGGAGTGTGCCGCGCGGACTGATAGACGGAGACCGCAACGACACCCGGCGGATGGACCCGCAGCAGTTGGACCGGCTGGATTTCTTTGTGGCGGAGCTGAAGAAGCGCGGGATCTATACCAATCTGAACCTGAACGTCGGACGGACTTACAAAGAGGGAGACGGCGTGCCGGATTACGAGCTGATCGGCGTCGCCAAAGGGATGACCTACTTCGGCGAGCGCCTGCTGGAGCTCCAGCGGGAATACGCGCGGCAGTTGCTGACGCACTACAACCCGTACACCCGCTCGGAATACCGGCACGAACCGGCGGTGGCCATCGTCGAGATCGTCAACGAGAACTCCCTGTTCGAGTTCTGGAGCCGGAACTGGCTGCGGGGGCAACTGACGAAAGATGCGGTCAGGTATCAGCTCGATCTCACTCCTTACTACGAGAAGCTTCTCACCGAACGCTACAATGCGTGGCTCCGGCAGAGGCTGAAGCCGGAGGAACTGCGCCGGCTGCGGGCCCTGGCGGGCGTCCGGGGCGAGGGACCCGTTCCGCGGCTCCGGCGGGAGGAGTTCCGGGAGGCGCCCAAGGAGCGCTTCTACGCGGAGGCCGCCTTCTACACGGAGCTGGAGACCGGATTCTTCCTGGATATGAAGCGGTATCTGAAGGAGACCCTGGGGGTAAAATCGCTCATAGTGGGCACCGCCGACCACACCTATTGGATCCCGCCCTACCCGCTGCTCCGCTCCACATCCCGGATGGACATCATGGACGGGCACGTATACTGGCAGCATCACGCCATCTGGGGAATGCGAAACACGCCCATGGTGAACCAGCCGCTCCGCTCCACCGTGGTTAAACTCAGCCGCTCGCCCTTCGCCGGCAAGCCGTACACCGTCAGCGAGGTGAACCATCCTTACCCCAACGAATACGCCGCCGAGATGATACCCATTCTGGCCGCGTATGCGGCTTTCCAGGATTGGGACGGCATCTTCTTTTACACTTTCGAGCCGAAACTCGCCGGGCAATGGCAGGCCGCGGTGCCGGATCCCTTCGACATTACGCTGGATCCGGTGAAGATGCCGCAACTGGCCGCCGGAGCCCTGATGTTTCTGCGCCCGGACGTGCAGCCGGCCAAAGAGACGGTGCTGCGCTCGTACTCGACCGAGCAAGTCAACGAGAGCCTGCGACTGCCGGAGGCCGAGCGCCCCTATTTCACGCCGGGATTTCCGCTTTCGATTCCCTTGCGGCACGGGTCGCGGATCCGCTGCCTGGACTGCGAACCGACCGAGAAGTTCACCGCGCCCGAGACCAACCCCATCGTCTCCGACACCCAGGAGCTGGCCTGGCACTTCTCCGAAGAGAAAGGAGGCCTGGTGACGATCGACACCGAGCGCACACAGGCCCTGATCGGTTTCGTGAAAGCCAACCGGAAGGCGACCCGGCATCTGGCGGCCGACGTCCGCAACGCGTTCTGCGCTCTTACGCTCCAGTCGCTGGACGGGCGGCCGCTGTACCGCTCGGCCCGGTTGCTGCTGACGGCCGGCGCCCGCGTCTCCAATTCCGGCGCGAAATGGAACGAACGGCGAACGCTCCTGAGCGAGTGGGGAACGGCGCCCACCTTGATTGAGCCGGTCACCGGCTGGGTGATGTTGCGCGAGCTGGACGGCGCCGTGGGTCTGCGGGCCAAGGCCCTGGACGGCGCCGCGCGGCAGATGGGCGAGGACATCCGCGGCCGGCGGCTGGAAGACGGCTGGGAGATTCCCCTGGGCGATCCCGCCACCACTTTCTATCTGATCGAAGTGATCCGATGAACCTGCCACCGGGAGAGGGTTGGATGAGCAAGTCACTGGCGGTTGCGGCGATGGCTTTCGGTCTGCTTTCCTCTCTGCAAGGGGCCACCCTGTCCGGCGAGCTCAAGCAATGGCACTGTGTCACGCTCACTTTTGACGGGCCGCAAACCAGCGAAGCTGCCGAGCCGAATCCCTTCCTTTACTACCGTCTCAACGTCACCTTCCGCCGGGGCGCCAAGACCTATGTGGTGCCTGGCTACTTCGCCGCCGACGGAAACGCCGCTGAGACCGGCGCCGCGGAAGGAAACAAGTGGCGCGTACACTTCGTGCCGGACGAGCCGGGGACGTGGAGCTACCGGGCGTCCTTCCGCCGCGGACCCGACGTGGCGGTCAGCCTCGAGGCGACCGCCGGAGAACCCGCGGCCTTCGACGGCGAGAGCGGCAGTTTCACCGTCGGCCCGAGCGACAAGCAAGGACGCGACCATCGCGCGCGCGGGATGCTGCAATACGTGGGCGAGCACTACCCCCGCTACGCCGGCACGGGCGAGTACTTCATCATGGTGGGCACCCAAAGCCCCGAGAACTTTCTGGCATACTTCGAATTCGATAACACGGTGGACCACCTCGGCGCCGAGCGCAAGCGAACGCCTTTTCCGGACGGCTTGCACCACTACGCGCCGCACGTCAAGGATTGGAAGCCGGGAGACCCCACTTGGCGGGGAGGCAAGGGCAAAGGAATCATCGGGGCCCTCAACTACCTGGCCTCCCAGGGCATGAATACTTTCTATTCCCTGACGATGAACGTGGGCGGCGATGCGCGCGACATCTACCCTTGGACCAGCTACCATGAGCGCGCCCGCTACGACGTCTCGAAGCTGGCCCAGTGGGAAATCGTGTTCTCTCACATGGACCGTCTGGGCATGCAATTCATCCTGGTCACCCAGGAAGAGGAAGGCGAACAGCTCCTCGGCAAGCTGGGCACGCTGCGCAAGCTCTACTACCGCGAGTTGATCGCCCGCTTCGCCCACCATCACGCCCTGATCTGGGACCTTGACGAAGAGATGGACCGCTGGCGCTACTTCACCACCCAAGACATCAAGGACATCTGCCGTTACATCAAGGCCCTGGACCCCTACCGGCATCCGATCGAATATGTGCAGTGGAAAGCGGAATTGATGGCCGACGAGAAGACTTACGGCCGGTTGCTGGGATTCCCGCACTTCGACGCCGTGGCCATGCAGCACGACGCCGAGAACACCCATGCCGAGACCGTCAAGTGGGTGGACCGCTCGGCCCGAGCGGGCCACCGATGGCTGGTCGGGCTGATCGAAATGAACCCCGGCATCGTTCCGGACGAAGAAGATTATTGGCACGATCGGGCCCGCAAATTCTCGATTTGGGGTAACCTGATGGCCGGAGGATTCGGAACGATTTTTTTCAATATCGGCGCGCATGACGATCTCAATTGCGAGGATTTCCGCAGCCGCGACCACTTTTATGACCTCATGCGCCATGCCCACGAGTTTTTTACTCGTTACTTGCCGTTCCACCGGATGCGGCATCGCGACGACTTGACGCCGGCGCCGCATGACTACGTGTTCGCCCAGGAGGGCGAGGTTTACGCGGTCTACTTGCCGGAAGGCGGAACGACGCAACTGGACCTGACCGCGGCCCGGGGCACCTTCGAAGTGAAGTGGTACGACCCGCGGTTGGGCGGCGCGTTGCAGGATGGAACGGTTCGCACGCTGGAAGGCGGCGGTCTGCGAGGGCTCGGCCGGGCGCCCAAAGAGCCGTCGCGCGACTGGGCCGTGCTCGTCCGGCGGGCGCCTAGAAAGGAGCGTTGATGTCCCAGACTTTGGCGCTGCTCCACACCAGCCATGTGCTGATTCCCATGTTTTCCGAGCTGTGTGAGCAGACGATCCCCGAGGTGGCGATCTTCCACATGGTGGATGAGAGCCTGATTAAGAACACGGTGGCCGCCCAGGGCTTGGTGAAAGCTACGGTGCGGCGATTGCTGGGGCTGATCCAGAACGCGCGCGAAGCAGGCGCCGACGCCGTGTTGGTGACGTGCTCTTCGATCGGTCCGGCCGTGCCGATCGCGCGCCAGGTGTTCGATTTTCCCGTGCTGCGCGTGGATGAGGCCATGGCAGAAGAGGCGGTGCGGCGGGGGACTCGCATCGGCGTGCTGGCGACTCTGGCCACCACGCTGGAGCCTACGGTAAGGTTGCTGCGAGAGACCGCGGCGGCGCAGTCGCAGCGGATCGAGGTGATTCCCTGCCTTTGTGACGGGGCCTTCGACGCCGTGATCGCAGGGGACAACCGGACCCACGACCGCATCGTCTCGGCCGCGTTGGCCCGGCTGGCCGCGGATGTGGACGTGGTGGTCCTGGCCCAAGCCTCGATGGCGGGGGTGGTGGCGCGCATGCCGGCGGAGGCACGCAACAAGCCCGTGCTCTCCAGCCCCGGCCCCGCCATCCGCCGCGCCCGTGAGGTGTTGGCCGCCGCCAGGCGGATTCCTGCCTGACGACGAGGTTCCGGCTTGAGGAAGCGCCACATCGTCTTGTTGTTCCTGGCCGGCCTGGGGATCGTTACCTTCTTCGATCGGCTGTGCATCGCCGTCAGCGGACCCAGGATGCAGGAAGAGTTGGGAATCCCGCCGCACTTGTGGGGGTGGGTGCTGGGCGCCTTCGTGCTGTCCTACGGCGTGTTCGAGATTCCCTCCGGCGCGCTGGGCGACCGCATCGGCCAGCGCAAGGTGCTCACGCGCATCGTCCTGTGGTGGTCGGCCTTCACCGCTTTGACCGGCGCGGCCACCAGCTTCCTCGCTCTGCTGATCACCCGCTTCTTGTTCGGCGCGGGAGAAGCCGGAGCATATCCCAACGCCTCGGGCGTCATCGCCCGCTGGTTTCCGGTGCAGGAACGGGCACGCGCCCAGGGAGTGGTTTGGGGCGCCAGCCGGTTGGGAGGGGCCCTGACGCCGCTGCTGGTCGTTCCCCTACAGGCGGCATTGGGCTGGCGCGCCGTCTTTTTCATCTTCGCCTTGGTCGGTGTGGTCTGGGCGGCCGGGTGGTGGTTCTGGTTTCGCGACGACTACCGCCGCCAGCCGGGCATCACCGAACGGGAGGTGGCAGAGATCGGGCTTGCCCCCGCCGGTGCTCAGCACTCGGCCGTGCCCTGGAAGTCCCTGCTCCGCAGCCGACAGTTGTGGCTGATCGTGGCGATGTACTCGACTTACGTCTGGGGGCCTTGGTACTATTTCTCCTGGTTCCCCACTTACTTGGTCCGCGGCGTGGGCTTCAGCGAGGCAGAGATGGGCGTCTTCGCCACCTTCCCCTTCGTGCTGGGCACGGCGGGCAACCTGCTGGGGGGATTCGCCGGCGACCGCCTGGTGCGCCGCTGGGGATTGCGCAAAGGACGCCGCGCCCTGGGCGCCGCCAGCCTGGCGGCGACCGCCTTGCTGGTGCTGGGAACGGCCGTCACCCGTGACCGCACCGCCGTGGTGGCGCTATCGGCCCTGGGGTTCGGAGTCATGGACCTGATGCTGCCGTGCGCCTGGGCCGTCTGCCTGGACGTAGGCGCCAGCCATGCCGGCGTGGTGACCGGTGTGATGAACACCGCCGGCCAGGCGGGAGGCTTCGTGTGCACGGTCCTGTTCGGTTACATCGTAAAGGTCACGGGGAGCTACCACGCGCCGCTGTTTCTGATCGCGGGGATGCTCCTGGTCAGCGCCGGTCTGTTCGCAAGAATTGATCCGACCCGCCCACTGGTCGCCCAGGCGGCAGAAACGGCGCCGCTGAACGGAGTGCGAATATGAGAGTTTGCGTCATCGCCGCCGCGGTCCTGCTTTCGCCCGCACTATGGCCCCAGACGGTAGCCCCGGGGACTAAGTTTCTGGTCAAGCTGAGCGACTCGGTCCATAGCAAAACCAGCCGGAAGGGTCAAAGGCTGGGGGCGGTAGTGATCTCGCCGGAGCAACTGCGGGGCGGCCGCCTGGAAGGCACCGTGGAAGAGGCCCGGGGCGGACGGTTGCGTTTCAGTTTCCACACGCTCCGGTTCGCCGGCAAAGTCATCCCCATCCGGACGGAAGTCACCGGCGTAGTGAACTCGAAGGGGAACGCCGATCGGGACGACTTGGAACAGCCCGTACGCGTGGAACGCGGCACAGTGACGGTTGCCGGTCGGGCCGTGGCGATAGAGGAGGGAGCGGAAATCCGGCTCACGGGCGAGGAACAACCCCCTCGGACGCGCTGACATATCCAGGTATACCGTGACCCGTCGTTGCTTGCCGTTCAGGAAGAAGATCTTGGGGGCTACCATGGGCGGTCGGGCGGTGTACAACTGGTCCGGAGCGGAGCCGGTTCCAGTTGCTCCTGAACTCGCTGCCGTTGTCGGTCTCAACCACCGGCTGGGCCGGATCCGCCCCGCAGCGGCGGCAGCGCTCCGGCAAGCGGTGGGCAAACCGCAGCGCGCAGGTGGAGTCGTTGGCCGCGCCGAAGGCCGGCAGGCGGAGCTCGGCGGCCGCCGCGCACAGCCGATCGCTCGTGGGCTGCCAGTGAGGATCCGTCCCGGATACCGGCCGGTGCGTCCCAGTCTCCCTTGACGCTGAATTCCGGCGACGTAGTCTATTGAAGCGAAATGGCGCGCCCGGAGGGACTCGAACCCCCGGCCTGCTGGTTCGAAGCCAGCCGCTCTATCCGGCTGAGCTACGGGCGCCGCTGAGGCCCATTATACCCGCACCTCGGCCCGCTCAACTGAAGAAAAACTCGGCCGTGGCTGTGCACGATGTTTGCGGCACCAGCCTCGCCCAGTGCGCCGCGAAGCCCTCCGGGAACACGTGGTACTTGTAGCCGGCCACGCGCAGCGTCTCATAAGGCTCCCACGAACCGTGGCCCAGGAAGTCCACTTCGATCCGAACCTCCGCCGGGCGGTCCGTCTTCAGGTGAAGGACCTTCTTGTCGAAACCCGTGAACAGCAAGGGATCCGAAGGCTCGCCGGCGCGCACCGCAGCGTTCCGCCAGGGGCCTCCCCAACCCTGCGGCTTGCCGAACCGCCACAAGTCATCGGTCTTGCCGAACCATAGGCCGGACTGCGGCTGCCCTCCGACAGGGTTGTTATCCCCGTTGGGCGTATTCTGATTACCGCCCATCACGAACAACCCGCGGAAGGAACAGAAATCCGGAATGATGCGCAGGTGCCGGCAGATCGGACTTACGCCCCAGATAGCGTCTTCGAAGGCCACCGGTTGCAGCTCGTAGAACATGCCGTGCGCGTCCATCAGGAAGCGCTCGGTTTCCACTTCCCGGATGCGCGTCCACTCGGTCTGCCAGGCGTGATCGAAGGTATGGCTCGCCTTGGGAAGGCGGTAGCGGCGCCACCGGCCTTTGATCAGCGCCCATAGCAGCGCCGAAGCCTCGTCCCATCCCGTACAGAACAGGACCTGCCCAAGGTTGTTCCGCGCCGCGCACTCCATGTGCGGCTTGCGGCTCAGGGCGCGCCACCGCTTGCCGTCATACTCGAACAAACCCGCCTGCGCATCACCGAATTCGTACGCACCGTTGTTGGCCGCCACCACGCGCCCCTGAGCGGTGCAGCCGCCCTTGAAGTGGGGGCGCCGGATCCCGAACTCCTGGTTGAGGTCGAACAGCAGGGCGGTCCTGAGCGTGGACACGTCCATCTCGAAAAGCAGCCCTTCCATAGTCAGCATGTAGACCCGGCCGGCCGGGTCGCTGAGGTGGGCCATGGTGGCGGTCAGCCGGTGGTCGAGCAGGGATTCGATCACGCGGAAGTTGCCGCGCAGGTCAATGACGTAGGGCCCGATGACGGCCTGTTGCGATTGGGTGTGGACGTAGCGGTTGGCGTGCGTGCCGTCGCTGCGGTGCACCAGGCGAATCTGGAGCCGGTCGTCAATCACATGCAAGCCCAGCCCGGAACCGGTGGGCGCCTTGTGGGAGTTATAGGTGACGGCCCAGAGCACATCGGCCCAGGGCAGCAAAGCGCCCACTCCGCACTCCGAGCGCGCCGGACCGGTCTCGGCCTTCACGCCGAGGTTGGGCAAGCCGGGAAGGAAACTCTGCGCCCGGCCGGCGATCGCCCCCGCCGCCAAACCTATCATTGCGCGTCGCGTCATAATCCGCTCCACCAGCGTCCGGGAGATGAGTTACTGCCGAGCCGCGAAAGCTGCCATCGGGTGCTAACCCCGCCGCCTTGGCGGCGACCGGATCCACGGCCTCCGAAACGGACACCCGCTAAGTGGCGCTGCGCAGGATCTCGCGAATGCGGCGGGCCACGATGCGCTCTTCGCCCGGCTCCATCATCCACACGCCCACCACGAGCTGCTCGCGGCTGCCCGGCACCACCTCGATCGAGGGCTCGCCCTCGCGCAGGCGCTTGACGACCTCCGGCACGCTGATCTTCACTTGCGCCCGATCCCAGCGGATCCGCAGGTGCGGCACATGATTGGCGATCTCCGGGACCCAGATCTCGGTCGTCACCCCCCGCACCGAGGAGGCGTAATCGGCGATCAGTTTGGCCCGCTTCTCCCACTGGCGCCACTCGGCCTGATGATCGCGCTTGAGATACAGCTCGACCGCCACCATCATGGCCAGCAGCTCCTCCTTGTTCACCTTCATGCCCCGCCCTATCGTGTCGGCGTAGGGCGAGGCGTTCAGGCGCGCCGCCTCGATCAGGTCCTTGCGGCCCAGCAGCAAGCCGGCGCTTTGCGGCCCGCGCAGGCCCTTGCCTCCCGAAAAGGTCACCAGGTCGAAGCCCATCTTCAGATAGCGCGAGAGGTTCTCGGCCGGCGGCACGTCGGCCGCGCAATCGTTGAAGGTGGGAACGCGGTGCTTGCGCCCCAACTCGGCGAACTCCGCCGCCTTGATTTTCCCTATCGGGTCGTTGGCGTTCAGGAACAACATCATGGCCGTGCGCTCGTTGACGACCCGCTCCAGTTCCTCGCGCGTTTCGACCTCGACCAGCCGGATGCCGCAGTTGCGCACCGCGTGATCGTAGCCGAAGCGATGGGATTTCTGGATGATGACCTCGTTCTTCATGCCTGTGACGTCAGGCAGGCGGCGTATGAACTCCGGGTTGGTTCCCGTCATGCAGGCGGCGGTGCCCAGCGTCAGCGCTGAGGCGGCGCCGGCCGTCACCATGGCGGCCTCGCAGCCGATCAGCTCCGCGATCCGCCGGCCCACCGCATCGTGCAGCTCGATGAGCGAACAGTACCGGGTCGAGGCGTACTCCCAGGCTTGTTTGACCTCCGGCGGCATCAGCGAAGCGGTCAGCACGGTGTAGGTCCCGGCGGCGTTGATGAAGGTTCGCACGCCCAGTTCCTTGAAGAAGTCGCGCTTGGGCGGCCGGGCCAGGGCGGGGGAAGCCAGCAGGCCGCCCACCAGCGGCAGTCCGGCCACCGTTTCCAGGAAGCTTCTGCGATCGGGCATGGCGAATCCAGTCTAGCGCGTTCCGCCCGCTCCGGTCCCGCGAGCCAGTTGCTCGATCCGGGCGGCCAGGCGGGCCCGCAGCGCCAGGAGCCGCTCGGGATCCCGCGAGAACTCCCGCACGCTCGCCGCCATGCTCCCCGCCGCCTCGTCCGCCAGGCGGGCATCCCCCAGGGACTTCAGCAGCCACAGGTACTCGTAATCCTCGATCCCCTCGCGCAGCAGCTCGAAGCGAATCGAGCGGACCGGCCCGTCCACATCCTTCTGTCCGGTGTAGCGCCGGGCGCGGTTGCCGGGGTATAGCAGCGATCCCTCGCCGTTCAGCACCCAGCCCTCGCTACAGAAAAAGCCGCTCAAGTAAGTCACCGGATTCAACCACGGATCCACCGTCTGCGACCAGAAGGTCAGCGCCCAGTAAAGAATGCCGTCCAAACCGAGCCGCCAGGTGATCCAGGGCACCATGACCGGATCCATGGCCGGCGCGTCAATAAAGTAATTCGGCTGAGGATAGACCTGATCGCACGAGATATACCATGTTACTTCCCCGCCCTTGCCGCGCTCCTGCCGGATCGCCTCCCTCACGTCCGGCCGATTCAGCGCGTTGCCGTGGACCGAAAAGTGCGTCGCGTAGCCGGTCAGCGGGCCCCACTCCGGGCGATCGGGCACGGGCGCTTCGGTCACCAGGAAAGGCGTACCGGGCGCCGCCTCGCGCACCAAGCCGGCCCAGCGCCGCGTCTCCTCGTACGCCTCCGCCGAGTTGGGCTCGTCAATCGGGCTGTTGAAGACCAGCCGATCCGTCCAGCCGTTGCGCCGAAAGTAGGCGGCCGTCTGGGCCAGATACGATTTGACCCGGCGATTGAACGCTTCCGAAAACGGCGGATCCGGCAGCAGGCGCCGCAGCCGCCCGGGTGCGGTCTCCAGCACCACCCGTTTGGTGTTCCACTTCCTCAGGTACAGATCGTAAGCCTCCTCGTCGAACTTCAAGACGAGTTCCTCGCCCTGTAACTGGATCTCGGGACGCAGCAGTTCGTTGAACCAAGGCTCCATCCGATTTTCGTACAGCAAAGCGTGATAATTCCTCAGCAGCCGCCTGGCCTCGGCGGAAGCCTCCTCCACATTGTGCAGGCGAGCCACCTGGCGCAGAGAGACCCCCATATAGGTAATCAAGTGCGTCTCCCGGGGCAGGGCGAAATCGTACACCTTCAGTCGCACCGTCAGCTCCTCCACCGGCCGGCCCTGCCGGCTGACGCGAATCGCCCCCACGTACTCGCCCGCCGCCGCCTTCTCGGGGACCGCAATGTCCACCCACAGCGCCCGATTGCGCACCGCACGCCGGAATTCGGCCGCCATGCCGAAGGGATCGGTCAGCGGGACCAGGGCGTCCGGCCAGAAACCGGTTCCTCCTGCCCGGCTGGAGGGCGCGTAGCAGAGCACCAGGTGCTCGAAGTACACGCGCACCTGCTCGGCCGGGATGCGCCCCGCCGGCGACACCAGCTCGCCCGCCTGGAGGAAAAAGCCGCCCGCCGGCGCCTGGGAACGGCCGCGCGGCGGCGGCGTGGAAATCACCACCTGGAAGGGCACGTGCTCGTTGCGCGCCCCCGCCAGGCTGACGGTCTTGCTCGCTCCGTCCCAGACCGCGTTGCGCTCCTGCGCCGGCTCATCGGGCCGGACCTTGTAAACGCTGGGTGCAACCCAGACGCTCACCTCCGCAGCCGGCAGACCGACGGCGCTCCACAGCAGGATTCCGCAAAATAGTGGGCTTTTCATCGGGCGGTATTCTAGCACAGGCCGGGCTTTCGCCCTCGCTCTCTTCGTCTATTCCCTCGGGCCGCGGTCCGTAGTGCGGCAGGGGCTGACCTGCCTCGTAAGCTCCTATGTCGGGCCCCTCCCCGCAAAACCCCTCGCTGACGTTGGGCAGCGGCAGGGCGGCGTCCACCACCGCCGAGCCCGGCCGCGGCCGCAGGTCCGCCGGCTCGCGCTCCGGGACGGCAGGCAGCGGAAACTCGACATTCTCGAAGACCTCGTCGAATTGCACCTTCAGGCCGTGGCGCTCGACCTCGAAAAAATCCAGCCGCCCGATGCGGGCCCGAAAGGGCGTCGCCAGCGTGCCCACGGCGTCGTAATCGAAGTCGCAATGCGGCCCCGGATTGGCCAGATTGGCCGCCCGACCGGAGCCCGCGCTGTAGCCGCCGTAACGTTCCTCCCCCGGGGGACCCCCGATGGACAGGTTGTTGCGGAAGTAAGCGAAATCGAAAGGCTGCGAGCTGAAGCAGGCCATGCCGTCGCCCACTTTCACCGTCGTGTTGTGCAGGATGACGTCCCCCCGGCTGAAGCGATGCAGCTTGTACGGAACGTAAGTAAGGTTATACATCACGTTACGTATGAAGTAAGTCGGACCGCCCAAACCGGGTTGCGAACTCAAGCCGGTGAAGCAATTGGTCAGCCGGTTGCGCAGGATGCGGCAGTTATGGAAGCAGAAATCGGCCTCGATGCCGTCGTCCGCTCCGATCGAAATGTCATTGCCGTATATGTCAATGCTGAACTGCTCGTGGGCCCCGGTGTCCTCCATCAGGGAAATGGCGTCCCGGAAGCCGCTCACCCGGTTGTAGGCGATCACGTTCCCGGGACCGGTGACTTGGATGCCCTCCCCGATGTTCTCCCCGTTCGCACCCATGGCGGCGTTCCTCCAGGGGGTCGTCCCCTCGATGACGTTGTCCGCGATATAAGCGTTCCTGGCGCCCGGCGGCGAGGAGGCCCGGATTCCGTAGACCCCTCGAATCCGGCAGCGCCGCACGACGCAGTCTTCCGAACCGTTCAGAGTCACCGCCGTGCCGCTCGAACGAATGGTGAGGCCCTCCAAGTAAACATGCTTGCGCCCGTTGAGCGACACGGATTCGAAGACCGCCTGGCCGTCCTCCGAGCGATAGACGATCGGCCGCCCCGGCTCGCCGTCCCGCCGCGCCACGAACCGCCCGTAATCGCCCGGCTCCAGTACCAGGATCTCCCCGGGATCCGCCTGATCCAATTCTCCCGGCCCCACGCGCCGCACGGGCGCCTCCGCCGGCGCACGCGGCACCGGCCGCGTACGCGCCCGCACGATGCGCTCTTCCTCGCCCCCGTCGGGATCCGTCAGCCGCAGGCGGATTTCGTACCACGCCCCGGGTTGCAGCCCGAAAATCGAACCCGAGTGCTTGTTCTCCCAGCGAAACACCGGCGTCGTCCCCCGACTCTCCCCCGCCGGCACCCGCCGCAACGGCAGGGCCTCGCGCCACGCCTCCTCCCCCATCTTGCGGTAGTGCACCCGGACCACCCCGTTCAGGTTCTCGTCGCCCTCGATCTTCCACTCCACCGCCAGATGGGTCAGCGTGGGGTAAGGGACCGTGACCTCACCGGCCACCGTGGCCTCCCGCCCGGCCCCCCAACACCATCCGGCGGCCAGCCATACCAGGGCCGCAATCGCCCGGATCCGGCATCCGACCCGCTCCCGCGCCAAGATCGCCATATCCCCCTTTTCCGGCCGCCGAAGACCGCCGCTCTACGCCCTGGCCGCCCGGCGCAGCCTCAGGGCTTCCGCCACCCCAGGCCACTTGCGCAGCACCAGCTCCGTCAGGTTCAGCCCCAGAGCCAGCGCCAGCAGGAAGGGCCACAGCCGCCAGGTCGCGACCCTCGCTCTGCCGCCGGGCTGGAAGACCGCCCGCAAGGGCGGCTCGAAGCGGCCGCCCGTGAATTCCGCCACCTGCCGCAGTAACTCCGGATTGTTCCCGTACTCGCTCAACTCTTCGTCCTCCAGGTACACCCCGGTCTCCGGGAAGGCTTGCGACTCCTCCAGCGGCCGGGCACGGAACAGGCCGCGCCGCCGCCCGAGCGGCACGGCCGCGCGATAGGTACCCGCGGCCGCCTTCCGGATCTTGACCGGGCGGCGGAAATCATCCGGGCCGAAGAGAAAAATATCAGGCGGCGCTTCGGGCTCCTCGACTTCCCGCCCCAGGCGGTACTCGATGACTAACTCGTCGTTGGCCGCATTGTAAGTGAGCACGGCGCGCCCGCCCTGCGCCCGAGGCAGCAGATCGCGAAACAGGTTCGTCCAGAACTTGTCGAAACCCTCCCAACCGATCCAGCCCGCCGCCCAACGGCTCTTGGCGTCGGAGGTGAAGACCGCGGCCCGCCCCAGGCCGTACTGCCAGCGCGCCAGCAACGGGTCCCGCTCGTCCGCCTTGAGCAGCAAATCGGCCGTCGGCCGGGCGATGAATCGCACGTAGCCGGCCAGGGGCGGGGCCGACTCCCAAGCCACTCCCTCCAGGACCTCGGTCCTCTTCGCCACCAGCGGGCGGAACGGCTTCTCCACCACCGTCGTCCCGGTGTGCTCCATGACGTCCCGGATCAGGATCTGCTCCAATCCCGACGGGTCGGCCATGAAGTACGCCTTGCCCCGCGCCAGCAGCGCCACCTTCTCCAAGTAGGCCCGGTTGACGTCCTGTCCCAGTCCTACCGTGGAGATCGTCACGCGATTGACCGCCGCCTCCCGCGCCAGCGAAAGGCTGTCGCCTTCCTCCGAGATGCCGTCGGTCAACAGCACGATGTGCTTGTAAAGGGCGCGCACGGGAAGGATCCGCCGGTAGGCCTCCGACAGCGCGGGTGCGATCTGCGTGCCGCCGTCCGCCATCACGCCCGCGATCAGCCGCTTCAGCAGGTTGCGGTCTTCGGCCTTGCGAATAGGCACCACCCAGTGGAAGGAATTGTCGAAGATCAGTATGCCGATCAGGTCAATCGGCCGCAGGTGGTCCACCACGCCGACCGCCGCCAGTCGCGCCAGCTCGATCTTGCGGCCCTCCATCGAAGAAGACTTGTCCAGAACCAGCACCGCCGCCGTGCCCTCAGGCGTGCGCGGCGGGGCCAGGCGGGCGGGCAGGGCGCGCTCCAGCGGATCCTCGATCCCCTTCTTGTCCACATACACGTTGTTCTCGCCCCCGATCACCAGCAGGCCCCCGCCGCCCTTGACGAACTCCTCCAGCGCTTCTTTGCCTGCCGGCGGGATGGCTTCCAGATCCCAGTTGTTCAGCGCCACCACCTGGTAATCCGTCAGCCTGGCCGGAGTTCCCGCGGCGCTGCGCACGACTTCAAACTGCGCGGCCTCCAAGACCCCGACCAAATGCTTCTCCGATCCCGGCGGGTCCTTGGAGACCAGCAACACCCTGGGACGCCTCACTGTGACCGCCCGGGCGAACCCCGCCTCGCCCAGCTCCCCGGCGCGAATCACGCCGCTCAGATCCACCGCCCCGGCGGTAGTCAGCCGGGCATGCACGCGCAGCAAATTGGAACCCGCCTCCAGCCTCACGCGGTTCACGGCCAGCGTCTTGCCGCCCGCGCCGATTTCGATTTCCGCTTCCGCGCTGCGCGGCGCCCTCACCGTCACCTCCACCGGGAACCGCTCCCCCGTGAAGGCATAGGAAGGCAGCCGCACCGTCTCCAGCCGCAGATCCGGTCGCCGCCGGCCCGCCAGGGCGAAGGCATCAATCGGCACGCCCAGCTCGCGCGCCTGCCAGGCCGCCCGCGCCGCGCTGCCCGCATTCTCCCGCCCGTCGGAGATCAGCACCAGGCGCGGCGACATGCCCGCCGGCAACTGCGCCAGGCCCTCCCGGATCGCCGCCTCCAGATTGGTCGCCCGCCCCGCCTCGCCCGCCGTGGGGCGCAACTTGCCTGCCTTGCCGGTCTCCTCGGCCTCCAGGGGCCGGACGGCCCGGGCGAAGGGCACGACGCGCAGCCAATGCCGGCCGCGCACGCTCGCCAGGCGGGCGGTCATCTCCGAGGCCCGGTCCAAATCCTCCGGCGAAACGCTGGCCGAAGTGTCCACCAGCGCCACCACCGCCACTCGGGAAGACAGCAGGGTCAGTTGCGGGCCGGCGAGGGCCAGCAGAATCGCCGTCAGCGCCGCCGCCTTCAGCGATAAAGCCCCGCGGCGGGTGCTCCCGCGCCAGGCCCATACCGCCCAACCCGCAGGCAGCCAGGCCAGCGCCAACACCCACGCCCGCTCGAACGTCATCGGCCCCGCCCCCCGACTTTGATCGCCGCGCGGCGCAGCCGGCCGAGCCGTCCCCCCATCAACCCGCCCCGGCCGGCCGCCCTCAGCCGAGAGGCTCCATAAAGCAGCCACTCCACCAGGACGCACACCCCGCCGCCCAAGGCAAGCCACGGGCTCAAGTCCGCCGCTCGAGGTTCAGTGACCGCCCCGGGCGGCAGCCCGCGCCGCACCGCCGCCGGCGGCGTCCACTGCGCTTCCGCCACCTGCGGCAGGCTCAGCGAGTAAACCATCTCGCCCGTCCCGGTCAGCACCCTGATCAGGCCCGGCTCCGCCCAGAAGAACCGCACTCCACGCTCACCCTGGGTGAAGGGCACGGCCCGGCCGTCTTCAGTCTCGACCCGCACCCGGCCCCGCGCTTCCCCAGCCAGCTCCACGCTCACGCTTCCCGCGCTTTGCGCATGCGCCTCCCACCGCCGGAAGACCTCCGGCTCAATCCAGCGCAGCAGGTTGGCGAACAGCAGCGGAGCGGCCAGCTCGTAGCGCATGCGCGAGCGCCCGGGGTGAAAGCCCAGGACCACCATCTTGGGCGGATCGGCACGGGCGACCACTACCGGTCCTTCCTCGACCTCGGCCACGATCGCATCGCCCGCCCCCGGAGAGTACACATCGGCCCCCTCCAAGCGCAGATCTCGCACCCCCAAACCCTCCGTGATGGGATGACCGGGCCGCCACCCGACCGCTTCGCCCGCGCGCGCCCTTCCCGCCACCGGAACGGGCGAGCCTGCCGCCGGCGGCTCGATCCACACGGCGGGCTTGCGGGGAGGGACCGGCGGCCGGAAGCCGTCCAGGACCACCACGTCGGCCGGCGCGTCAGGTTCGTATCCTGCGGGCGAGCGATATTCGGCCCGCACCCACGGGTTGGCGGCCAGCAACGGGCGGAGCAGCTCCGGCCGGCCGGACCAAACCAGCACGCGCAGCAGCCGCAACGCGGGCAGCTCGAGCGTTGCTTCGTCGTCGGCGGCCAGTGCATCGCGGCCCTCCAGGCGCGCGGTCAACCAGCCGGCCGCCTGCGTGCGCAGCCTGAACGTAGCGCTCCCTTCGGCGCCCGGCGCCAGGCGAAGCTCCTCGGATCCCACCGGCGCCCCGCCGAACTCCAGCCGGATCCGGCGCCGCTGGGGCGCGGCCCCATAGTTGCGCGCCACCACGAGAATGCTCCACTGCCCCGGGTCCCGCAGTGAGCGTTCCAACCCGATCTGCCGCAGCCCGCAGTTCTCCAGCGGGCCGCCGGCTGTGATCACCCGCAGGTTCGCAGGCGGCGCAAAGGCGTTCTCGGACTCCTCTGCCGAGACCCGTCCCGAGCCCACAAAGAGAATCTCACCCGGTGAGCCGCCCCGCAAACGCTGGGCCCGGGCGGCGAAGGCCAGGGCCTGCCCGAGCCGCAGCGCCGTGGCGCTGGGCGCGGACTCCGCGATGGCGCGCTCCAGGGTCGCCCGATCGCTCTCGAAGGCGGTTGCGGGAGTGGCCAGTGCGTCCGCCCGGACCAACATCACGCGATCCCGCGCGGGCAAGGCCCGCACGCAAGCCCGCGCCAGAGCGCGCGCCTGCTCCATCAGCGTCCCCTGCCCGGTCCGGGCCGCCATCCAGGCGCTGGTCTCCAGGATCAGCACATGGTCGCGCGCCGCCGGTCCGCGGGTTCCCCAATGCAGCCCGCCCAGCGCCGCCAGCAGCAACCCCAGACCGGCCAGTTGCAGCAGCAGCGACGGCCACTGCTGGATGCGCCGCCGCCGCTGCGTCCGCGGGGCCTCTCGGGCCGCCGTCCAGAACCGCAGCGTTGCCACCACCTGCCGGCGCCGGGAGCGATCCAGCAGGTACAGGGCGAGCACCAGCGCCGCGCCGCCCGCCAGCAACCCCAGAAACTGGCCCGGCGTCAGGCTCAAGAAAAACATCACTCGCAACCCACCATCCGGGCCAGCGGCCCGAAAATGGCGTCCTCGACCTCGACGTCCGTGGACAGGCCGACGTAGCGCCCGCCGTTGCCCAGCGCCAGGCGGCGCAGGCTCCGGCTGTGGGCGTCGAAGGCGGCCGTGTAACGCTCCCGCGCCTCGCGATCGAAGTCCAGCTCCAGGCGCCCTCCCGTCTCGGCGTCAATCAGCTCCAGCCGCCCCTCCCAGGGGGGCTGCCGGTCTTCCTCGGCCCATACCTGGATCAGCATCAGCTCGTGCCCGAAATCGGCCAGGTGCTGCAAGGCTTTCTCGCACGGCTGCTCGTCGAGGAAGTCCGAGATGACGATGGCCAGGCCGCGATCCACATAGCGTGAGACGAACTGGCGGACCGTCTCCAGATAATCGGTTCGCCCCTCGGGCCGCAACTGAGCGAGGAATTCGGCCACCGGCGCGAACCGGTGCCGCCCTCCGGCGCAGCGGCAACTGCCCTCCAGACCGGCGCGGAAGGGCAGCAGCAGAATGGTCTCCAGCCGGACCAGGCCCACGTAACACAGCGCGGCCGCCAGCGTGCGCGCGTAATCGAACTTGGGCCGCCCTCCGGTGGCCATCGAGGCGCTGGCGTCCAGCAGCAGGCGCACCGGGGTGTGCGGCTCCAACCGGAAGATCTTCAGGAATAGTTTCTCGAAGCGCAGGTAGGCGCGCCAGTTCACCGCCCGCAAGTCGTCGCCGTAGTGGAAATGCCGGTGATCCAGAAACTCCAACCCGAAGCCGGGATAGCGCGAGGGATTGTGGCCGCCCACCAGACCGGGAAACGATCGCTGCCAGCGCAGCGCCAGCCGCTCGAGTTTCTCCAGAAACTTCTGGTCTACCAAGGGCTGCTCGGACATCGGCCCGCCCCGGCCTCGCTCAAGCCGCCGGCGCCCGCGCCGCCTGGCTGCGGAGGATCTCCTCCAGGATGCCGTCCGCGGTTTGCCCGTCGGCGTGAGCGTCGAAGTTCAAGATGATGCGATGCCGCAACACCGCGGGCGCCACCGCCAGCACGTCGTCCGCACTCAAATGAAAGCGGCCGCGCATCAGCGCCAGCACGCGCCCGCACTCCACCAGCGCCTGCGCTCCCCGGGGAGAGCTGCCGTAGCGAATGTAGCGCTGGGCCATGGGATGCGCCTGCGGGTGGGCGGGCTGAGTGCTCAGCACCAGATCCACGGCGAACTCCTGCACGTGGGGCGCCGCCAGCACCTCCCGGCAAACCGAGCGTACTTCGAGGATCGCCCGCCGGTCCATCACCGGTTCGACCGCGGGCTCCTCGGTCTGGATCGTCCGCTCGACGATCATGGCCAGCTCGCTCCGGGAAGGATAGTTCACCAGGATCTTCATCAGGAAACGATCCAGTTGCGCCTCCGGCAGCGGGTAGGTGCCTTCCATCTCGATGGGGTTCTGCGTGGCCATCACCAGGAAGGGCGCCTCCAGCGGATGGGTGGTGTTGCCGCTGGTGACGGTCCGCTCCTGCATGGCCTCCAACAGGGCCGATTGCGTCTTGGGCGTGGCCCGGTTGATTTCGTCCGCCAGCACCAGGTGGGCGAAAATGGGGCCGGGCTGGAAGCGCAGCGTCTTGGCGCCGTGCTCGCCGGTCTCCAGGATCATGCTGCCCACGATGTCGGCCGGCATGAGGTCGGGCGTGAACTGAATGCGGGAGTACTTCAGATTCAAGGCCCGGGCCAGAGTGCGCAGCAGCGTGGTCTTGCCCAGCCCCGGGACCCCTTCCAACAGCACATGCCCGCCGGCCAGCAGGCAGATCAACACTCCCTCGACCACATCCTGCTGGCCCACGATAACCTTGCCGATCTCCTGCCGGACGCGATCCAGACGTGCGACCGCCTCCTCCAGCCTGACCTCTGCCCGCGTCACACTCCCATTGTAAGCGATACGTTCGAACCGCTTCGGCAGGGGCGGGCCGGGGCGCCTGAGCCGCGCCCCGGCCCCTTTGCGAGGATAGCCGCCTATGGCGGCGCAGCGACTTCTGAACTCAAACTCCGGAGCCCCCCGAGCGCGCCGGCGCCGGCCTCCGCCCCATCGAATCCGCCAGATGCCCCAGAATGCTCGACATCTCCTGCAAGGCGCGCCGGGCCTCACGCCGCCACCAGCGGTGCGTCAGACCAAACCAAAGCTGCATCAGCCGGAAATCCAGCATGAGCATCCGGGTCATCAGCCCCCGCCGGGGCTGTTCGGTCCCGCCCGTATGGCGCAGCAGGAAACTCAGAATCCGGTAGTCTTGCACCAGGGCGCGCCCCATGCTGTCGAAGCCGTCCGGCTCGGCGGCCACCTCCAGCCGCCGGCGCACTTCGAAGAAGCTCAGATGGTTGGCCTCCGCCACTCGCCGCGCTTGCTCGCGAATGGCCTGCGATTTCAGGGCCGCCAGACAGTTGCGCCGGAACCAGTAGGCGAACAGCGCCATCGCCAGCACCGCCACTAGCAGCTCAGCCCACATTTGAGGGTCCCGCCCGGAACCCGCGGTCATAGGACGCCTAGACCTGCGGCCCCAGATCGAGCATACCACCTCCACCCAGGAACCGACAAGGATTTTTCGGGCAAAAGCCCTGAAATTCGCTCCCGGCTACCCCGGCGGGC
This sequence comes from Solibacteraceae bacterium, assembly GCA_037444625.1. GTDB lineage: Bacteria > Acidobacteriota > Terriglobia > Bryobacterales > Bryobacteraceae > DTHT01. The sequence continues at coordinate 17,244 of JBBIMA010000014.1, read as the reverse complement.
CCCTTTTTCAGACCCCTTCGGCCAGCCGGTCGGCCAGAATCGCAGGCAGGCCCGCCCGCCGAATCTTGGCTTGCGCTGTAGAAACCCTGTATGGAGTCCGCCGTAGCTCGACCGCCCGCCCGCCGTCGTCATAGAGCGCGTAGGCCGCCCGCGGGTCGCCGTCCCGCGGCTGTCCCACCGAGCCCGGGTTGATCAGATAAAAACACTCGGCCTCCAGCCTTACGGGCACCGCCCGCACGCCCGCCGGAACCGCCCGCAACCGCTTCACTCCGCGCCGGTAAAAGGCAAACCCGCCCTGCCAGTGCGTGTGGCCGAAGAACGACAACCGAGCGCCCAGGTGGGCGGCCAGCTCGGGAGCAGCCGCCATCAAGTACTCGTCTTCGTCCAGCGGCGAGCCGTGAAGAATCTCGAAGTCACCCACCTCCAGCGGACCCGCAGGCAGCCGCCGCAGGTAGCGCTCGTTCTCCGGGGTCAGCTCTGCGGCCGTCCACTGGGCGGCCTCGCGCGCCGCCGGATTGAACCACGCCAGATCCTCCAGGCCCGCACAGGCTTTGTCGTGATTGCCGCGCACCACGGCCGCGACGTGCTGCCGCACCCACTCGACTACCCGATTGGGGTCCGCGCCGTAACCCACCAGGTCCCCGCAGCAGACCGCCCGTTCCCACTCGCCTTCGGCTTCCCGCAAAACCGCCTCCAGAGCCTCCCAGTTGCCGTGAATGTCGCTGAGGATCAAGTAGCGCATGCGCAGGGGTCCATGCCGGCCGCCCGGCCGGGCGCGCGGCGCAGCCGTATGAGCGCCACCTCCGGGGGCGCTCCGAACCGCACCGGCATCCCCACCGTACCGAGCCCCCGACTCACGAACAGCGAGGCCGGACCCAGCCGGTAGGCCCCGTAAACGAAGGGCGTCCAGAAACGCGCCACGTTCAAGCCCTGCCGCCGGATTTCGAAGTTGATCTGGCCCCCGTGGGTGTGCCCCGCCAGCGTCAAGTCAAAGCCCAGCCGGACGGCAGCCGGGAAGACGTCCGGATTGTGCGACAACAGCAGGTTCGTCGCGCCCCTCGCCGCCAGCCCTCCGGCCTGGCTCAAGTAAGGCCGGTGCCGCGGCTGGTAGTCCACCCCGGCCACGTTCAGGCAGGCTCTGCCGAAGCGCAAGGCGCGCCGCTCCCCGCGCAGGAAGGCGATCCCCACTCGCGCCCCCAGTTGCGAGGCGCGCTCTTCCAGCCGGGCATAGCTTTCGTGGTTGCCGTGACAGCCCAACACCCCCGCCTCGGCCTTCAATCGCGCCAGATGCCGCAGGCAGGCCTCCAGCGGCCCGTCCCTCGAGCTGACCAGGTCTCCGGTCACCACCGCCAGATGGGGGCGCCACTGGTTGGCCATGTCCACCGCCCGCTCCAGGTCCCCTTCGCCAAAGAACGGGCCCAGGTGAATGTCGGTGATCTGCGCGATCCGCAGGCCGTCCAAATCCTCAGGCAAACCCTCGATGGGCAGCTCGATCTCGACCGGACGCAAATCCAGCCGCTCGACGAGAACCCCGAAGCCGGCCGCTCCCAGCGGCAGGCCTGCCAGCGCGCCCCCGGCCGCCTTCAAGAAGCCGCGCCGCCCGTCCTGAAAACGCCCGGCTTGCGCCAGGGCGCGCCGGCCCAAGACCCATCCGAGAACCGCCACCGCCGCCAAGGGGGCCGAACCCCTGAGCCATTCCACCCAGCCCCAGCGCAAACTTACGCCGGCCGCGCGCAACAGCCCCGCGGCGATGCCTCCGGCGATCCACAGCCCGATCGGCAGGGCCGTCAGGAAGGCCCACCGACTGCGCCGGGCCTGACGGCGCAGGGCGGCCAGCGCCGCCAGACCGGCCAGCCAGGAAACCACCTCCGGCAGCCACGACCAGAACCGGTCCATCATGTTCCCAGAAATCTATCGGCAGGGCGCCGGACGCACGCCAACCATCATCCATTGTACCCATCGGGCGGCCGGCGCCGGACGGAGCGGCCAGGCAATCTGGCCGGGGGCCGGCCGCTGGCGGCGGCCGGCCCGCAGGAGTAAAGCGGCCTCTAAGCGGTCTGCAACAAGGGGGGACGGACCGGCGCCTCGGCCGGCGGCGGCGCGCCGATCGCGCTCCGGTTGGAGCGCGCCGGCGGCCGGCTGCGGACCGTGCCGTGGAAGTATTCATCCAGGGGCCACAGCCCGTAGGGCTCCAGCTCGCGGAACACCCGGCCCAGCTTCTGCTCGATGCGGTAGACGCAGTGGAAGAAATTGCCCCGGTCCAAACCGAGCCGGCGGCAGCAGAGCTTCCAGTCGGCGCCCAAAAGGAAGTGGTAGTTGAACACCTTGTACTCGAACTCGTCCAGCGTCCGCCGGCTCACCAGGATGAAGTCGGCCACGTACTCCTCGTCCTTGCGGCCCCAGGTCATCCTGCGTTCCCTGCCGGGAACGAACTCCAGTGAGACCCGGCTCATGTACTTCTCTTTGGTGGCGCAGTGGCGGAACCGCGCGTAGCAGGCGCGGAAGATTTCCCGCAGGACGCAATTACAGGGGTTGGACCGGCCCCTGCGGTTGGTGCGCAATCCCAGCCCGTGGCATTGCGTACAACTGTTCTTCGCCAGCGCGATGGTGTCAGATCGGGTCCACTCCATGGTGTCCGAAAGTCCTCCAGGGGGCCCCTCCCGGCCGGGGCCGCCCGGCCCCGCGTCCCGCGCGTGCGCGCCGCAGAAGCTACCGCGCTGTAGCCCTCGGGGGAGGAGCATACAAACCTGTCCCCAGAAGATACCCCGAGCCCGGCAGGGGTCAACGGGGGAGGAGGGGAATCCTTGGGATGAAATAATATTGAGGGGAATAATAGCGTAAGTAGTTGATGGGGGGAACGAAAAATGAGCTAAAAATCCGTAGTATTTCGTGTTAAAATTCTGTAATTTAGTGAGACGCAACGATTTTGCGCCCCTCTATTTCTCAGAGAAATAGAGGAACCCGCAAGCATGTACTTCGAAGACCTGCACCGGCGCATGATCGCCCACCTCCTCGCCGCCCTCCAGCGCGGCGACCTCACCGAGCGCGGCCTGGCCCGCCTGGCCGGGCTTTCCCAGCCTCACCTGCACAACGTGCTCAACGGCAGCCGCCGCCTCTCCAACGCCATGGCCGACCAGATCCTGCGCCGGCTCAAGATCACGCTCCTCGATCTGCTCACCCCCGATGAACGCCCGCTCTGCCCCGCCCTGTGCCCGGCGCGCCCCGCGGCCGAGCCGGCTCACTCCCGCCGCGTCCGCATGCCCGCCACCTCGCGATAGACCTCCAGCACCTGCCGCGCGGTGGCCTCCCAACTGAAACGCCGCGCCTGCTGCATCCCCCGCCGGATCAGCTCGCGCCGCAGCCCCTCGTCGAGCAGCGCTTCGCGCAGCCCGCGCGCGATATCGAAGACGTTCTCCGGGTTGACCAGCACGGCCGCCTCCCCCGCCACCTCGGGCAGCGAGCTGACGTTGGAGGTCACCACCGGCGTGCCGCAAGCCATCGCCTCCAGGGGCGGCAATCCGAAGCCCTCGTACAGCGAGGGGAAGGCGAAGACCGCGGCCGACTGGTAGAACACGCGCAGCGTCTCGAAGGGCAGGAATCCCAGGAAACGCACCACATGCTCGACCCGCGTCTTGATCACCGCGTGGCGCACCGCCGGATAGCGGGCGATCTCGTCTCCGATGATGATCAGCCGCAGGTCCCGGTAGACCGGGTGGCTCTCCAAGTCCCCGCGCAGCACGGCAAACGCCTCCACCAACCGGGGAACGTTCTTCTGCGGGCGAATCGCTCCGGCGTAAAGGATGTAGGGGTAGTGGACCTGGTAGCGCTCGAGCACCCGCTGCCGGTCGGCCAGGGCCCCCTCGCAGTGCGCCGCGCTGTCGCGCAGGAAGCGCGGGTCGGGCGCGTCGTAGATCTGCCGAATGCGCTCGGCCGGCACACCCAGCACGCTCTCCACGTCGCGCCGGGTGGCGCCGGAGACCGCAATCACCCGCGCCGCGCGCAGCAACCCGCGCCGGAAACGGTACAGGCGCAGGGCACGCCAGCGCTCGGGGGCCGTGGGGAACAGCAGGCTGCTCATGTCGTGGATGGTCACCACATAAGGCCGGGGCATGAAGTGGGCCACCACGTTGAGGGGCAGATGGTAGAGATCCGCGTCGAACCGGCGCAGAAAGAGGGGAAAGGCCGCCTGGTTGAGCAGGCCGGTGTCCGGCCGCCCGTAGAGCATGGTGCTGAAATTCGGGGGCAGGCCGGCCAGCTCCTCGGCGCCCTCCGGAGCGGCCACCAGCACGTAGCGGTTGTCCGGATCCACCTGCGCCAGGGCATGCACCAGATTGCGAATGTAGCTGCCGATGCCGAAATCCCGCAGGCGCCGCGCGTCAATGACGATCTTCAAGGCCATGCCTCCCGGCGGGACGCACCGGCCGGCGGCTCAGCGCACCCCCGCCGCCTCGAGCTTCCAGGCATAGAGAGGGAAGCGTTCGGTCAGGGCCTGCACCCGGCGGCGCACGGCCGCGCGGACCTCCTCGCTGTCCAGGTGCCCGAGCACCTCGGCGATCAAGGACGCCACCTCCCGCATCTCAGCCTCGCGAAAGCCGCGCGTGGTCACGGCCGGCGAGCCCAGGCGTATGCCGCTGGGGTTCAAGGGCGGATTCTGATCGAAAGGGATGGTGTTCTTGTTCACCGTGATGTAGGCCGCATCCAGAGCCTGTTCGGCCTCCTTGCCCCGGATGCCCCGGCAGAACACATCCACCAGCAGCAGGTGCGTGTCGGTGCCGCCGGAGACCACGCGGAAGCCGGCATCTCTCAGCCCCTCGGCCAGGGCCCGGGCGTTGGCCAGCACCTGCCGCTGGTACTGGGCGAATTCCGGGGTCATGGCCTGCTTGAGGCAGACCGCCTTGGCCGCGATCACGTGCACCAGCGGGCCGCCCTGCGTGCCCGGAAAGACCGTTCGATCCACCGCCTGGGCGTACTGCTGGCGGCAGAGGATCAGCCCGGAGCGCGGGCCGCGCAGCGTCTTGTGAGTGGTCGTGGTGACGATGTCGGCCCACAGGCAGGGATTCGGGTGCAGCCCGGCCGCCACCAGGCCGGCGAAATGCGCCATATCCACCAGCAGGACCGCGCCCACCGAGTCGGCGATCCGGCGGAAGCGGGCAAAATCCAGCACCCGCGGGTAGGCGCTGCCCCCGGCGATGATCATCTTGGGCCGGTGCTCGGCGGCCAGGCGCTCCAGCTCGTCATAGTCAATCTGCTCGTCCTCCCGGCGCACGCCGTAGGGGATCACGCGGTAGGTCTTGCCCGAGAAGTTCAGGTGGTGGCCGTGGGTGAGGTGGCCGCCGTGGGAGAGATTCATGCCCAGGATCGTGTCCCCGGGCGAGAGCACGGCGGCGTAGGCCGCCATGTTGGCCTGCGAACCGGCGTGGGGCTGGACGTTGGCGTGCTCGGCCCCGAAGAGCTTCTTGGCGCGCTCGCGGGCCAGGTTCTCCACCACGTCCACGTTCTCGCAGCCGCCGTAGTAGCGCCGTCCCGGATAGCCCTCGGCGTACTTGTTGGTGAAGACGCTGCCGGTGGCCTCCAGCACCGCCTGGGAGGTGAAATTCTCGCTGGCGATCAGCTCCAGGCGCGAGTGCTGCCGCAGCAGCTCCTGGCGAATGGCCTCCCAGACTTCGGGATCTTCCTCGGCCAGCGGGCGGGCCAGGCGTTCCTGTTCGCTCATGCGCTCCCCTCCTGTTCGAGAGCGATGATCTTGCCAACCCGGCGGGCGTGCCGCCCCCCGTCGAAGGGCGTGCTCAAGAACAACTCCAGCAGGGCTTCGGCCGCCTCCGCATCGGTGAAGCGGGCGCCGAAGGTGATGACGTTGGCGTCGTTGTGGGCCCGGCTCAGGCGCACCTGTTCGGGCCAGACGCCGGGGGCGGCCCGCACGCCGCGCACTTTGTTGGCGGCGATGGCCATGCCCACGCCGGTCCAGCAGACCAGCACGCCGCGCTCGGAGCGGCCGGCGGCGACGTCCCGGGCTACGGCGGCGGCGTAATCCGGGTAATCGCAGGAATCCTGGGAGTCGGTGCCGTGGTCGGCCACCTCGTGCCCCCGACCCACCAGGTACTCCCGCAGGCGCTCCTTCAACTGGAATCCCGCGTGATCCGCGCCGATGGAGATTTTCATGGGGGTAGGGCTTCATTCTAACATGCTAAGATCAAAGGTTTGTCGCAGCGGCGCGCCGCCTGCCTCGCCGGTGCGCGACGCCCACCGCCGATCGCCCGCAAGGCGATCCGTTCGGACAGCCACATGTACTGGAGTCAATTGTTCATTCCCACCCTGCGGGAGGATCCGGCCGAAGCCGAGGTGGCCTCCCACAAGCTGCTGGTCCGGGCCGGCTACATTCGCCAACTGGCGGCCGGCATTTACAGCTACTTGTTCCTGGCCCAGCGCTCCCTGAACAGGATCGTGCGCATCGTCCGCGAGGAGATGGACGCCATCGGGGCCCAGGAGATGCTGCTGCCCGCCCTGCACCCGGCCGAGCTCTGGCAGGAATCCGGGCGCTGGGACCTGATGGGGCCCGACATGTTTCGCTTGCAGGACCGGGGCCAGCGCCAGCTCTGCCTGGGCATGACGCACGAAGAGGTCATGACCGCCCTGGCCCGGGGCGAGCTGCGCAGCTACAAGCAGCTCCCCCAGATCTGGTACCAGATCCAGACCAAGTTCCGCGACGAGCCACGCCCGCGCTCGGGCCTGATCCGGGTGCGCCAGTTCCTCATGAAGGATTCCTACAGCTTCGATCTGGACGCGGCCGGGCTGGACGTTTCCTACCAGAAGCACTACCGCGCCTACAGCCGCATTTTCCAGCGCTGCGGCTTGAAGTTCGTGGCGGTGGAAGCCCACTCGGGGGCCATGGGCGGCAGCCAGTCGCACGAGTTCATGGTGCGTTCGGAGGCGGGCGAAGACTGGGTGGTCCTGTGTTCGGCCTGCGGCTACGCCGCCAACCTGGAGAAAGCCGTCTCGACGCCCTCCGCGCCGCTGGCCGAAGACCCGCCGGGCGAGCTCGAGCCCGAGCCCTTCCCCACCCCCGGCGTCAAGACCATCGCCGAAGTGGCCGAGTTCACCGGCTTGCCCGAGACCTCCCAGATCAAGAGCCTGGTCCTGATGGCCGAAGGCGCACCGCTGCTGGTCCTGCTGCGCGGCGATCACCAGCTCAGCGAGACCAAACTGGCCGAGGTCCTGGGCGGCGCCGCCGTCCGCCCCGCCCACCCGGAGGAGATGCGCGAACTGCTGGGCGCCGAGGCCGGCTCGCTGGGGCCGGTGGGCGTGCGCAACCTGCCCATCCTGGCCGACCTCGCCTTACGCGGCCGGCGCAACCTGATCTGCGGCGCCAACCGCGACGGCTACCACTTGCGCTACGTCACTCCCGAGGAGGATTTCACGGCCCGCTACCACGACCTGCGCCAGGCGGCCCCGGGGGACCGCTGCGCGGCCTGCGGCGCGGCCCTCGAGCTGGCCCGCTCGATCGAGGTGGGTCACATCTTCAAGCTGGGCTACAAGTATTCCGACTCCATGGGTCTGCGCGTGGCCGGGCCCAAGGGCGAGCAGATCACGCCCATCATGGGATCCTACGGCATCGGCATCGAGCGCATCCTCTGTTCGGCCGTCGAGCTGTATTGCGACGCCGACGGCATGGCCCTGCCGGTCTCGATCGCTCCCTTCGAGGTGCTCATCACGCCGGTCAACAACTCCGACGCCGCTCAAATGGCGGCCGCCCGGGGCATCTACGAAGCCTGCCGCGCGGCCGGGCTCGACGTCCTGCTGGACGACCGCGACGAGCGCCCGGGCGTCAAGTTCAAGGACGCCGACTTGGTCGGCATCCCCTATCGCGTCACGGTAGGCCGCAAACTGGCCGAGGACAAGGTGGAGATCATCGAGCGGCGCACGCGCCAAGTGCTCCCGATCGCGCCCGACCAGGCGCCGGCGGCGCTCGAAGAACGCATCCGCCGGGACTACGCGGCCTTGCAGCCCGCCGAGTAGCCGCCATGCCGGACCAACCGGATTGGGCCGCCATCCGCGAGGAGTTTCCCGCGCTGCGCCGCTGGACCTACCTGAACACCGCCACCTTCGGCCAGGTGCCGCGCTGCGCGGTGCGGGCCGTCGAGCGGCATTTCGCGCGGCGCGACGAGCTGGCTTGCTCGGACTTCCTTTCCTGGTTCGACGACGCCGACCGCATCCGGGCGCTGGCCGCGCGTCTGATCGGGGCCGAGCCGGCCGATATTGCCTTCATCCCCAACGCCGCCAGCGCGCTGGGCTTGCTGCTGGGCGGGCTGGAGTGGCGTCCGGGCGACCGGATCGTGACCCTGGAGCAGGAGTTTCCCAACTCGATCTACCACCCCGCCTTGCTGAGCTGTCGGGGCCTGGAATTCGTCGAGGTCCCCTGGGAGGGCCTGGCGGAGGCGCTCACGCCCAACACCCGGCTGGTGGTGCTGAGCGAGGTCAACTACATCACGGGCTTCCGCGTTCCGCTGGAAGAGTTGGGCGGGGAATTGCGCCGCCGGGGCATCCTGCTGTTCGTGGACGGCACGCAGAGCGCGGGCGCCTTGCGCTTCGACGTCCGGCGGGCCCTCCCCGACCTCTACGCCGTGCACGCCTACAAGTGGCTGCTGGCCCCCAACGGGGCGGGCTTCATGTACGTGGACGCCGCCCTGCGCGAGCGGTTGCCGCCCAACGTGATCGGCTGGCGGAGCCACCGCGACTGGCGGCAGGTGGACAACCTGCATCACGGCCCGCCCGCATTTCGCACCGAGGCCGAGAAATACGAAGGGGGGATGCTGACCTTCGCGGTGCTGTACGCGCTGGAGGCCTCCCTGCGCCTGATTTTGGAGATCGGCCCGGGGCGGATCGAGCGCCGGGTGCTGGAGCTGGCCGGGCTGGTGCGCGCGCGGCTGCGGCGGCTCGGAGCGCGCCTGCCCTCGGAGGAGGCTCCGCACTACGACTCTCCGATCGTGGCCGCCTGCTTCCCGGGGCGGCCCGCGGCCGAGCTGGCGCGAGCGCTGGCCGCCCGCGGCGTGCTGGTCTCGGCGCGGCACGACTTCCTGCGCGTCTCGGCGCACTTCTACAACAACGAGGAGGACGTGGAGCGGTTGGAGCAGGAGCTGCGCCGGCTGCTGTGAGAGCGGGCCTCAAACCAGGAAATAGGTGCGGTAGAGGGTGTCGCGCCGCCGGGGGATGAAGCCCGCCTCGCGGATGATCCGGCGCAGGTCCTCCTCGCCGGCGCGATGATGAGCGCCGGCGGCGGCCACGACGTTTTCCTCCAGCATCACGCTGCCCACGTCGTTGGCGCCGAAGCGCAGCGCCACCTGGCAGATCTTCAAGCCTTGGGTCACCCAGGAGGCCTGGATGTTGGGGATGTTTTCCAGATACAGCCGCGCGACGGCCAGCGTTTTCAAGTAGTCGGCCGCGCCGGTCTCCGAGGGCAGGCGGCGGCCGAGCGCGGTGTTTTCGGGCTGGAAGGTCCAGGGGATGAATGCCGTGAACCCTCCGGTTTCCTGTTGCAGCTCGCGCAACAGGCGCAGGTGATTGACGCGGTGCTGTAGGCTCTCGCCGCAGCCGAACATCATGGTGGCCGTGGTGCGCAGGCCCAGGCGGTGGGCCACGCGATGCACTTCCAGCCACTCGCCGGCCGAGCACTTCAGGCGGCTGATGCGCCGCCGAACCTCGTCGTCCAGGATCTCGGCCCCGCCGCCCGGGATCGAGTCCAGTCCGGCGTCGCGCAGCCGGGCGATGGTTTCCTCCAGCCCGAGGCCGCTGACCCGGGCGATGTGGAGAATCTCGGGCGAGGAGAAGCAATGCAGGTGAACCGCGAAGCGCTGCTTGATCGAGCGGAGCAAATCCTCGTAGAACTCGATGGTCAGCTCGGGATGCAAGCCGCCCTGCATCAGGATGCCTGTGCCGCCCTGTTCGAGCGTCTGGCGGATCTTTTCGAAGATCGTCTCCTTGTCGAGCACATAGCCTTCCGGGTGGCCGGGCGGCCGGTAGAACGCGCAGAAGGTGCAATACTCGATACAAACATTGGTGTAGTTGATGTTGCGGTCAATGATGTAGCTGACCACGCCGTCCGGGTGGAGGCGGCGCCGCAGAGCGTCGGCCGCCATCGCCGTGCCGATCAGATCGGGCGAGGCCAGCAAATCCAGGGCTTCGCGCTCACTCAGCATGGCAGAGGGCCCCGCTCGACCGCCGCGCGCGATCGAGGAAGGCTCGCAGGCCGCGGTACTCCTGTTCGCCCAGTTCGTTGACCACACGCGCCGTCAGATATTCCCGCGCCAGCGCCTCCGGGATGCCGCGCGGGCCGGCTTCCTGCCGCACGATCTCTTCCAACTGCGCGCGACCGAAGCGGCAGGAGTCCAGGAAGGCCTCGGCCAGCCCCGGGCTCAAGCGCTCGGGCCGGCCCGCCCAGACGGCGAAGACCATGGGCAGGCCGCTGAGCGCCATCCACTCGGCGCCCAGATCCAGAGTCCGGTAAGGCAACGCCGCCGGGTTCGCGCGCAGCGCCGGATCGCCGATCAGCAGGGCGGCGTCGGCTTCCGCCAGCATCGCTTCCAGACGGGGCGCGCGCCGCACCAGCCGGGGACGGGCTCCGAAGCGTTCCTCCAGAACGATACCGGCCAGTGCGACCGAAGTGCGCGAGGCGGAGTCCGCCGCCAGCGTGCGGATGCGCTCCGGCGCAACTTTCGAGATCAGCAGGATGCTGCGGATGGGGCCGCGCGATGCGATACCCGCGCCCGGAAGCACCTCCAGGCCCAGGCGCTCCAGCTCGACGGAAGGCACGATGCCGACGTCCGCCTCCCCGGCCGCCAGCCGGTCGGCGCATTCGGCCGGCAGGCGGAACTCCAGATCGAACAACCCCCGCTGCCGCCCGCGCAACATGCCCCACACCAGGGGCACGGTGTTCAGGTAGCTGACCGCGCAGACGCGCAGCTTGGCCCCCACCGTAGTCCGGCCGTCCAACCCATCAGTCTATCATCCCGCCGGCCGTCGCCCCGCTGCTACACTGGAGTCATTGGGTGCCGCCCGATGGGCATCATCATGCGAATTTCCTCGAAACTGCTCCCCCTTCTGGCCGCCGCGGCCGCCGCGCTTCCGGCCCAGACGATCTTCAACCCCAACCCGGCGCGGGTGGTGGGTCACGCGAGTTTGACCGCGAAGTCGGGCTCTCCCAACCTGGTCGAGGGCCGGGAGATGTACAGCCCTCAGGCGATCGCTCTCGACTTTTCCAGTTCGCCCCCCGCACTCTACGTGGCCGACACCGGCAACCACCGGGTGCTCGGCTGGCGCAACGCAGCCAATTTCGGCAACGGGGCCTACGCCGATATCGTCATCGGCCAGCCGGATCGTTTCACGACGTCGGCTACGGCGACGCGCACGGGCCTCAACCAGCCGGCCGGCCTGGTGGTGGATGCGCAAGGCAACCTCTACGTGGCCGACTCCGGCAACAACCGCATCCTGCGTTTCCCGAAGCCCTTTCAGCAGGCTGATCAAGGGCGCACGCCCATCGAGGCCGACATGGTGATCGGGCAGACCGGATTCACCGCCAACCGGGCCAACCAAGGCGGCGCCGTGGGGGCCGGCACGATCGCCCTGAGCACCACCGCCGGGTCTTTTCGCAGCGGCCTGGCTTTCGATTCGGCGGGCAACCTCTGGTTCTCCGACGCCGCCAACCACCGCGTGCTGCGCTATCCGGCCGACGCCCTGCGCCAGGGAACCAGCGGACCGGCCGCGGACCTGGTGCTGGGCCAGCCGGATTTCACCACCAACACCGCCCTGTCCGTGACCAGCGCCAACCGGATGGTCAAGGACAGAATGCGCAATCCCTCCGGACTGGCCTTCGACGGCGCCGGCCGGCTGTACGTATGCGACGGCTTGAGCCGCGTCCTGGTGTTCGTGCCCCCGCTGCAATCCGCCATGGCGGCGGCGCGCGTGATGGGTGTGGCGGTTCAGCCCAGCGGCCAGCCCGCCCCGCCCCCGGTCAATGACACCGGGCTGGCGGATCCGGAGGGCGTCCTGATGATCGGTCCGAACCCGGCCGTGGCCGACGCGGGCAACCATCGGATCCTGGTGTTCGACCGCTTCGAAGAATGGCCCGCCGAAAGCTCCACCCGGGTTTCTCCGGCCGCCCGCACGGTGATCGGCCAGCCCGATATGCTGACCGCCAAGGCGGCGGCGGGCGCCACGGGACTTTCCACTCCCGTCCAGGCGGTGTTCTCGGGGGCCGAGTTGTTCATCGCCGACTCCGGCAATCACCGGGTGGTGGTCTGGCCGCAGCCTTTCACCGGGGCCACTCGCGTGCTGGGGCAGTTGGCCCTGGATTTCAACGCGGCCAATCTGATCGAGGGCCGCGAGCTGTTCCTGACCCCGGCGGCGATCGGGCCCGTGGCCGGCACGGCCGTGATGGATACGACCTCCACCCCGCCGCGGCTCTATGTGGCCGACACCTTCAACAACCGCATCCTGGGCTTCCGCGACGCCAACCGCGTCAAGCCCGGCGACTTCGCCGACATCGTCATCGGCCAGCCTGACCGCTTCCGCTCGACGGTGAACTACCCGAGCAACGATCAGCGCACCGCCACGCGCTCGAGCCTGTTCTGGCCGAGCGGGCTGGCGGTGGACGCCGCGGGGAATCTCTGGGTGGCCGACAGCGGCAACAACCGAGTCCTGCGCTTCCCCAAGCCGAACTTCGATGCACCGCAGACGCTGCCCGAGGCCAATCTGGTCCTGGGGCAGGCGGATTTCACCGGCCCCCGCTCGACCGATCCCACCCGGCGAACGATGGGGATTCCTTACGGCCTGGCTTTCACGCCGGAGGGCCACCTGCTGGTCTCCGATGTGGGACACAACCGGGTGCTGCTGTTCCGCAAGCCCGACGGCGGAGATTTCACCAACGGCATGGACGCAGCCGCCAAATTCGGCCAGCCCGATTTCACCTCCAGCGCTTCAGGCAGCGCCGAGAACCGCTTCAATTCGCCGCGCGGCATCGCGGTGGACACTTCCGGCCGGCTCTACGTGGCCGACACGGGCAACAACCGCATCCTCATTTTCAGCAACGCGGCCGCAACCGGGCCGGACGACGACCCGCGGCCCGCGACCACCCTGCTGAACTCGACCGGCACGACGCGACTGCGTGCACCCTTTTCGGTGGCGGTCAACCCGATCACCGGGGAAATCTGGGTGGCCGAGACCGGCGCCGGCCGGCTGTTGCGCTACCCCGAGTACGGCTTCCTGCCGGCGGGCAATTTCACGGCCAATCACGGCTTCACGACCGGCGGGCCCGTGGCGGTCACCCTGGACGGCTACGGCAACCCGGTGGCGGCCGAGGCGCTGAACCGCGTGGCGATGTATTACCCGGGCGTGGTGGGTGTGAACGCCGCCAACTATCTGAACCGTCCGGTGGCTGCGGGAACCTACGTGGCGCTTTACCCGGCCGGCCAGCAGTTCGGCTTCAGCGAGACCCGGGTGTTCGATCAAGAGCCCAATCCCATTCCCATGCCCAGGCAGCTTGCCGACATACGGGTGCGGGTCAATGACGAGGCCGTCCCCCTGCACTTCGTCTCGCCGCGCCAGATCAACTTCCTGATGCCCATGAATGCGCCCTCCTCCGGGACGGTGGACGTGCTGGTCGAGCGGCCCTCGACCGGGCAGATCTTCGGGTACGGCACCCTCCAGATGGCGGTCGCCTCACCCGGCCTGTTCACCGCCAACGCCTCCGGCGCCGGCCAGCTCGCCGCGCTCAACCAGGACAACAGCGTCAACGGGGCGGGCAACGCCGCCGCCCGCGGCTCGATCGTCCAGCTTTTCGGTACGGGCGCGGGCTTCATCCCAGGCGCGCCGCCCGACGGCGACACGCCCGGCGGGCAACAAATCCTCACCCCGGAAAAGCCCCGGGTCTTCATCGGCACCGATTTTGTGCCTGATTCCGACGTGGTGTACTCGGGCCTGGCGCCCGGCCTGATCGGCGTCTGGCAGATCAACTTCCGCATCCCGGATCGGGTGGCGCCCGGCAACGCGGTCCTGGTCTACGTGCAGTACCGCGACATCCCCAGCATGACCGCGCAGACGCGCGGCACCATCGCGGTCAAGTGACGTGGCCGAGGCAAGCGAACCAGCGGACGCCGGCTACGAAGAGGTTCCCTATCCCGGCTTTCCGTACCCGGAGACGCATCCGGATCGCCTGGCGGTCATCGCCACGCTGTTCGGCCTGAGTCCCGCGCCGCCGGAGCGCTGCCGCGTGCTCGAATTGGGTTGCGGCGACGGCGGCAACCTGATTCCCATGGCCTGGGCGCTGCCCGGCAGCCGCTTTGTGGGGGTGGAACTTTCCGAGCGCGCCGCGGCGTCGGCCCGGGCGGAGATCAGCGCGCTGGGCCTGGCCAACATCGAGATCCATCGGATGGATCTGTGCGAGATCGGCCCGGAGTTCGGCCCGTTCGATTATCTGATCGCGCACGGACTGTACTCCTGGGTTCCGGCACCGGTGCGCGAGAAGATCTTCGCCCTGGCACGCGCACACCTGGTCTCCCACGGCGTGGCCTACGTCAGCTACGACACCTTCCCGGGCGGCCGGCTGCGGCAGGCGGCGCGCGAGATGATGCTCTATCACGCCCGCCGGGCGGAGGATCCGGCGGCCAAGGTGCGCCTGGCGCGGGAGTTGCTGACGGCGCTGCGGGCGGCGCTCTCGCCGGAGGATCCTTACCGGGCCTTCCTGGCGGCGGAAATCCAGCGGCTCTCCGCCCGCCGGGACCCCTTCCTCTACCACGACGAGCTGGCGGAGGTTTACCAGCCGGTTTATTTCCACGAATTCATCGCCCAGGCGGAGCGCCACGGACTGGCCTACCTGGGCGAGGCCAACTTTCGCGACACGCGCAAGCCGCCGCTGCCGGCCGCCGCGGCCGAGGCCTTGCGCGGCGTCTTTGACGACGCCTTGAGCGGCGAGCAGTACCTGGACTTCCTGCGCTGCCGGTGTTTCCGCCGGACGCTGCTTTGCCACCGCGAGGCGCCCCTGGATCGGCGGATCGCACCCGAGCGCCTGGAGAACATGTACGCGGCCTCGGCCTTCGCGCCCGCGGGGCCGGCGGATCTGAGGCCGGGCGCGCCGGTCGAATTCCTGGGTCCGCGCGGGCGCAAGGCGGTGAGCGACCATCCGCTGGCCAAGGCGGCCCTGAGCGCGCTGGCGGAGCGCTGGCCGGAGGGGGTCGCCTTCCGTGAGCTGCTGGAGAAGGTCGGCGCGGCACTGGATCCGGCGCAGGCCGACGCGCATTCCCTGGCCGAGATGCTGCTCCAGGCCTACGCGGCTGACGTCATCGAGCTGCACGTCTGGGCGGCGCCGGCGGCAGCGCGGGCCGGCGAGCGACCCCAGGCTCCCGCGCCGGCCCGGTGGCAAGCTCTGAGCCGGGGAGAAGTCACCACGCTGCGCCACACCACCGTGCGCCTGGAGGGCGAGCGGGAACGGCGGCTGCTCGGCTTGCTGGACGGCACGCGCGATCGCGCCGCCCTGCTGCGGGACCCCGCCCTGCGCGACGTCGGTGCGCAGCAGTTGGAAGAGAACCTGGCGCGGCTGGCCCGGCTCGGCCTGCTGGTGTGCTAGAATCAGGCCGGGAAACCCACGGAGGCCTGTACATGTCCGCGAACGACAACAACACCCGCCGTTGTTTCGTAAAGGCCGGCGCAGCGGCCGCCGCCGGCGCCGTGCTGGCCCGACCCGCGCAAGAAAAGTTGGCCCTGTTCGGCGGCCCGAAAACCGTCACCTTTCCCCAGACGCAGCATCGCGAGCTGACCAAGTGGCCGCGCTACGGCCCGGCCGAGAAAGAGGCTTTGCACCGGCTGATTGACAGCGGCCGCTTTTACGAGGAGGCGCCGCTGCTCGAGAAGGAATGGAAGGAATACACCAAGATTCCTTACTGCAAGACGCACATGAACGGCACCAGCGCGCTGACCTCGATGTTCTTCGCGCTGGATCTGCCCCCGGGCAGCGAGATTCTGGTGCCTTCCTACACTTTCTTCGCCACCTGCCTCTCGATGCGCTTCTTCGGCTGCGTGCCGATTTTTGTAGACATCCATCCCCGCACGGCCACCTTCGACCTGGAGGACGCCCGGCGCAAGCTTACCCCGCGCACCAAGGCTCTGGTGGTGATGCACTCCTGGGGCCTGCCTTGCGAGATGGACAAGATCGCGGACTTCGCCAGGGAAAAGGGCCTGATCCTTTGCGAGGACGCCGCCCATGCCCACGGCGCCGAAATGCAAGGCCGGAAAATCGGCGCCTGGGGGGCCATGGGGATCTTCAGTTTCCAGACCAGCAAGGTGCTTCCCTCGGTCGAGGGCGGCATGGGAATGTATCAGACGCGCGAATACTACGAGCGCGCCGCGGCCTTCGGTCACTATGAAGATCCGCCCAAGTTCCCCAAGGACAGCCCTTACCGCAAGTATGTCGAAACCGGCTTCGGCCAGAAGTATCGCATGCACCCGTTCGCGGCGGCCGTGGCGCGCCAGCAGCTCCGCAGCCTGGAGGAGCGCAACGCCCTGGTGGCGGGCAACGTGCGCCGGCTGAACGACCGGCTCCTCCAGTTGCCGGGCATTTCCGAGCCCTACTGCCGGCCGGATCAGAAGCGCGCCTACTACTACGCCAACATGCTTTTCCTGGATGAGGCCAAGGCGGGCTTCAGCCGCGACGCGCTGGTGAAGGCGCTCCAGGCCGAGGGCGTGCGGGCGACGGTGTGGGTCTATCCCGAGCAGCACAAGTGCGCGATCTACTCGGAGGCCAAGTGGTGGCATCACCCGCCGGTGATTCCCGAGCGCATGCCCGGCTCCGAACAGGTCAACAAGACCCACTTCTTCCTGCCCTTGTTTTACGGCGAGGCGCCCGAGCTGATCGAGCAATACGTCCGGGCTTTCGAGAAGATCTGGGCGCACCGGGCCGAGCTGAGCAAGGCCTGATGGGAGCCGCGGCGCGGGCCGCTCGGCCGGCGGAGGCGCGCGCCGCGAGGGTCGGGCGCCTCGGCTGGCTCCTGCTGGCGGCGCTGGCGGCCGCGGCCGTCCCCAGTCCGGAGAGCAAGCCGTGGGACCATGGCCGGCTCGCGGTCGCCCCCAACCACCGCTACCTCCGGCACGAAGACGGCACGCCGTTTTTCTGGCTGGGCGACACCGCCTGGCGCTTGTTCCAGAAGCTGCCCCGGGAGGAAGCCGGACGCTACCTGGAGGATCGCCGGCGCAAGGGGTATAACG
>JBBIMA010000013.1:0-78287 GCA_037444625.1 Solibacteraceae bacterium | reverse complement strand
CGTCCTCACTGTTTGATCAGGGTGCCGTCGCGGCGGCGCACTTCGCCCCAGCCGCCGTTGAGCCGGCGGCGCTCGCCGCCCTCGAAGCTGCCGAAGGGGTAGCGGGCGGCCGCCTTCTCGTCCACCTCGATGCCCCAGCCGGGCGCCTCGTTGGGGTAGAGATAGCCGTTCTTCATTTCCGGGCAGCCCTGAAAGACCTCGCGCACCCGCTCGTTGAAGGGCGAGTACTCCTGGATGCCGAAGTTCCAGCAAGCCAAGTCGAGCGCCACGTTGCAGGCGTGACCCACGGGGGAGACGTCGCCCGGCCCGTGCCAGGCGGTCTTGACCCCGTAGATTTCCGCATGGGCGGCCATCTTGCGGCAGGGCGAGAGACCGCCCGCCTGCGAGACGTGCACGCGCAGGTAGTCTATGAGCCGTTCGGCGATGAGCGGCGTCCATTCGTGCGGGCTGTTGAACAGCTCGCCCATGGCGATGGGCGTGGAGCATTGCTGCCGCAGCAGGCGGAACCAGCCGATGTCCTCGGGCGAGAAGGGGTCCTCCAGGAAGAACAGGCGGAAGCGCTCGCAATCCTTGGCGAACTGGAGCGCCTGGGTGGGCGAGAGGCGCTCGTGCACGTCGTGCAACAGCTCGATTTCTTCGCCCAATTGCTTGCGGCATTCCTCCAGCAGTCTGAGGGTCCGCCGCATGTAGAGGGCCGGCTCGAAGACCGGACCGGCGTGCAGCGCCTCGACGCGGGCTTCGCCTCGCCCCGCGCCGTAGGCCGCCATGCCCGGAATCCCCACCTGCACGCGGATGTGGCGGAAGCCGCTTTCCATCAGCCGGCGCGCGTTCTCGATCACTTGCGGGATGTCGGGGCCGGAGGCGTGGGCGTAACAATCGGCCGCCTCCCGGCACTTGCCCCCGAGCAACTGGTAGACCGGCAGGCCGGCCTGGCGGCCTTTGATATCCCACAGGGCCATGTCCACGCCGCTGAGGGCGTTGTTGAGGACCGGACCGTTGCGCCAGTAGGAGGAGTTGTAGCAGGCCTGCCAGAGGTCCTCGATGCGGTCGGCCGGCTTGCCCAGAAGAAAGGGCCTGAGATACTTCTCGACCGCCGCGACCACCAGCTCCGCCCGTTGCGTGAAGGTGCCGCAGCCGTACCCGTACAGGCCGTCCTGATCGGTGAGGATCTTCACCACCACCAGGCGCAATCCGGCCGGCGCGGTAGCGATCACCCGGACCTCCTTGATGCGCGGCGAGGGCATGCCCCGGGCCGCCCGTTCGGCTTGCTGGTGAGCGGCAAGCTGCCGCGCCGCCAGCGCGCCGCCCATCGCCGCCTGAACCAGCTCGCGGCGTCTCATCGGGCCCCCTTCTCTTTGTCTTCCAGCAGGCGCTTCAGGCTGTCCAAGCGGCGCTGGAGCCGGCGCTCGCGGCCGGCCAGCGCGGCCACATAGGCCGCCAGAATGAGCCAGGCGGCCAGGAAACCGTAAAACATATAAGTGAAGTTACGTGGGTCCATCGCCTCCTCCTGCCGGGCCGTTCACAGCGCGTGCGCCCGCCGCCGCAACCCCTCGATTTCCCGCTGCCAGCTCTCCTGACGCATGCGCAGGGCCGTCAGCACCGCGCCCAGCAGCAGCAGCGGAATCCAATTCAAGAAGAGCATATTCCAATAGGCCGGGTCCATCGAGCCGCCTCCCCAGACCACCGGCTGCGGGTGCTGCGTCCGCCACCAGCGGATCGAGAAGAACACGATGGGCACGTCCACGCAAGCCAGAATCGAGACCACCGCCGCCACTCGCGCCCTCTGGCCCGGCTCCTCGACCGCGTGCCGCAGCGTCAGGTAGCCCGCGTAGAGCACCCAGCAGACCAGCATCGAGGTCAGCCGCGGATCCCAGGTCCACCAGATCCCCCAGATGATCCGGCCCCAGATCATGCCCGTCGCCAGGTTGGCGGCCGCGAACGCCAGCCCCACTTCGGTGAGAGCCACGGCGAACGCGTCATAGCGCAGGTCCTTGCGCAGCAGATACAGCAGGCTGGCCCCCGCCGCGCCCAGAAAGGCCAAAAAAGCCGTCCAGGCCGCCGGCACGTGAAAGAAAATGATCCGGAAGATCGGCCCTTGCGCCGCCTCGTCCGGCAGCTCCAGCAGCATCACGTACAGATTGCGCGCCAGCAGCGCCGCCGCCAGCCCGCAGAGCACGATCAGCGTCTTCCCTCGCACGCTACGCCCTCCCGGCCCTCAACCGACCAAGACCGCCTCCACCAGCGCCAAGGACAGCGCCGTGAAAATGATATCGAAAGCTCCCAGCAGCCGCAGCCAAACCAGGACTTCCGCGGGCGCCGGCTGGCCCAGGGCCAGAGGCCCGGTGAGCTGAATCGCCGCCAGCAGCGCCGGAATCAGCATGGGATAGACCAGCAGCGGCAGCATCAGCTCGCGCAGCCGCAGGTTCACCGTCAAGGCGCTGAACAGGGTGCCCACGACCGTCATGGCCCATGTCCCCAAGGCCAGCACGCCGAGCAGAGGCCAGAAGCGGCTGGTCCAGGCGGTGTTGTAGAACACGCCGAACACCGCCAGACCGGCCAGCTCCACCGCCATCAGCAGCAGCCAGTTCGCCGCCGCTTTGCCCGCATACAAAGCCGCCCCCGAGATGGGCGCCGCCAGCAGCCCCTCCAGGCAGTCGTTGGGCAGTTCCCGGGCGAAGCTGCGGTTCCAGACCAGCGCGCCCGCGAAGGCGAACACCAGCCAGAGCAGGCCGCCGGCCAGCGCCCGCGTCTCCTCCACGCTGGGATCGAAAGCAAAGCTGAACAACAGCAGGATGACGACCGAGAAAGCCAGTGAGGCGTTCAGGGCGTCCTTGGTCCGCAGCTCGGCGCGCAGATCCTTGAGGGCGACGGTGAGCGCGGAGCGCAGGAATCCCGCCGGCCTGCGCACGGCCGGTTCAACGGCGCTCTCGAGTGCGCTCGGACCGGCCGGCGCCGTCATGTCCCCTCCCCGTAGGTACGGTAGAGCCAGCCGGCATCCTCCAGCATCTCGCGCCGGCGCTCCCCGGCGTAAGCCAGCCGCCCCCGCACGAGCAGGGCCACGTGGCTGGCCGGCTCGAGCGCCTCGCGCAATTGATGGGTCGAGAGCACCACCGTGCGCCCCTTCCGGCGCGCCTCCCCGAGCAACTCCTGGAGGACGGCAACCGCCCGGTCGTCCAGCGCCGTGAACGGTTCGTCCAAAAGCAGCAGTTCCGGCTCGTGCAGGAAGGCCCGGGCGATCGCCAGCCGCTGCCGCATGCCGCGCGAGAACTCGCGCACCAGAGCGTCGCCGGCCGACTCCAGGCCGATCCGTTCCAGCCACCGGCGGGCCTGCCGGCCGGGCTCGGCCAGGTTATACAACTTGCCGAACAGCGTCAGGTTCTCCAGCGCCGACAGCTCCTCATACAGCGACAGCCCGTGGCCCAACACGCCGATGCGCGCTCGCGCCTGCCGCTCGCGCGGGTCCGCCCCCAGCACCCTGACCTGCCCGCGGCCCGCCCGCGACAGACCCGCCAGGATGCGCAACAACGTGCTCTTGCCCGCTCCGTTGCGCCCCAACAGCGCCAGGCAAGCTCCCGGATCGAACCGCATCGTGATCCCGCGCAGGGCGGGGAAATCCCCGTAGAACTTCCAGACCTCCTCCAGCTCCAAGGCGCTCATCGGCGGCGCCGGCCTCCGGCGGGCCCTGCCGACGGACGGCTGCGATACAGCAGAGCGAATCCCAGCGCCAGAGCGGCCAGGGCGGGCGCAAGGATCCAGGGCAGGCCGTCGTAGACCCGCGGCAGGATTTGCTCGAGCGACGGGCCGGAATCCTCGTCCGAACCCGCCTGGGCCAGCGATCCGCTGCCGGAGATCTCGACCGCGAATTCGCTGCGGCCCTTGAGCTGGAAGATATTCGCGCGCAGGGAGGGATCCTGTCCCAAAGCCTCCAGCCCCTGGCCCTGGACGGTTACGCCCGCCGGAACCACCAGGCGGACGGGGGCCTCCGGGTAGGGCATGCGGCTGGAGAAGGCCTTCCCGGAGGGAAGGCTGTAGCTCAGGTCGAAACGGGTCTCGCCCGGCTTGATGGGGAATGCCACCCGGTAGAGCCCGGGCGCGCGCGTCTTCTCCGCCGGCCGCGCCAGCGGCATTCCGCCCGGCGCGGTGGCCATGACCGTGACCTTGCCGCCCGCCTCCTCCGGCAGATAGAAGCGGAAGGCGCCGGCCTCGGGATCGTGATAAGTCAGCCGCCCGTCGTTGCGGAACAGCCAGGTCTCGTTGACGGTCAGCCGGTCGGGGCCCGGCTCCAGAAACACGATGCGCTGGGTGAGGTGGGCCGCCCCCGGCCGCCGGGCGGCGTCATAGACCGCGAGCTCGACCGGCCCTTGCGTTTCCCCCGGCGCGACCATGCGGCTGTAAGTGACCCCGTCCCACTGGGCTTCGAGCAAGTAATGGACCGCCTCGGGAACGTTCGGGAAGGCGAAGCGGCCCTGGGCGTCGGCCTGCACGCTTCCGAGGGTTTCCGGTCCCGCCGCGCTCATGCGGATCAAACGGACCTCCAGGCCCGCCGCCGGCTTGTCGGTCGTGCGATTGACCGCCGTGCCTTGGATGGCGGCCAGCGCGGCCGAAGCCAGCGCCAGCGCCGCCGGAACCGCCGTGCGCTTCATGCCCCCTCCGGGCTGAGCGGCCTGCCGCACTCGCCGCAGAATTTCATGGGCTGCGGAAAGCGGGCGCCGCAATGCGGGCACTGGGCGGAGGGCTTCGTTTGGGCGGGGGGTTGGGCGGGCGCCGGTTTTCCTGCGAGGCTCTCGATCTGGGCGTTGAGCGCCGCCAGCTCGCGTTGAAGATCCTCCCTGGTTTGCCGGTAGTCCTGCTCGGAGAGCTTGCCCAGGCGGTACTCGAAGTGCAAATCGCGCAGGCTCTCGTAGACGGCGGCCTTGCGCTCCTCCAGGTGCCGGGCGGGCGAAGGCCGCTCAGGCGCGGGCAAATCCTGCTCCCGCACCGCCAGCGTATAGAGGACCGCTCCGACGGCGAGCAGCACGGCAGCCAGCGTCAGCACGCCGCTCCTCCCGCGCCGGCGCGTTCTTCAGCGAGCGGCCGCATAACGCTCCTCGCCCGCGGGTACCGCCTCGGTCCGCCCGGCTCGCCTGGCTCGGCCCGGCGTCAGGCAGACCAGGCCGCCGAAGACCAGCAGGGCGAAGCCGATCCAAATCCAGGAGACCAGCGGAAACACGTAGGCCTGAATCACGCCCCGCCGGTTATCCTCGCTCATGCCCGCGAAGTTCAGGTACAGGTCCTCGTGGAGCCGCCGCCGGATGGCCACCTCGGAGGTGGGCTGGCGGCCGGCCTTGTAAAAGCGGCGTTCGGGCTCGAGGCTGGCGATCTTGCGGCCGCCTTGAAAGACCTCGACCACCGCGTGGTCCCAACTGTAATTCTCGTTCTCCCCCTGCCGGATGTCCGCCATGCGCAATTGGTAGCGCCCGATGCTCGCCGTGGCGCCCACGGCCAGCTCGTGTGTGGCGTGCCGGTTGAAGGCCGAGCCGGCGAAGCCGACGAACATCAGC
This sequence comes from Solibacteraceae bacterium, assembly GCA_037444625.1. Classification (GTDB taxonomy): domain Bacteria; phylum Acidobacteriota; class Terriglobia; order Bryobacterales; family Bryobacteraceae; genus DTHT01. The sequence goes on along the minus strand of JBBIMA010000013.1, from coordinate 72,747 downwards.
ACGATGCCCATGTGAACCAGATAGCCCCCGTATCGCCGGGTGTTTCGCCGAGTCAGTTCGACGGCCGCCATCAGCGGGTTGAGGCCCGTGCGCGCCCGGATGGCCCGCGCCCCCTTGTAAAACTCGGCCACGATCGTCCAGGCGACGAACAGGCAGAGGCCGAAGGCGATCAGGGCGTAGGGATGGCGGATGCCCGCTGCGGCCAGCGCCGCCATCAGCAGCAGCGCCCCCAGCCCCGGTCGCAGGAAATTGCGGCGCAAGCTTTCGACCGAGGTCCGCCGCCAGGCCACCAGCGGCGCCACTCCCGTCAGCAGCAGCAGGAACAGCCCGATGGGAATGTTGACCCGGTTGAAGAACGGGGCGTCCACGCTGATCTTCTCCCCGCTGACGGCTTCCGAGAGCAGCGGGAACAGGGTGCCCCAAAGCACCGCGAAGCAGCTCGCCACCAGGATCAGGTTGTTGAACAGGAAGGCGGACTCGCGCGAGAGAACGCTCTCCAGCCGCGCCTCGCTCCTCAGGTAATCCAGGCGGGACAAAATCAAATAAGCCGTCGCCAGGATGCCCACGGCCATGAAGCCCGCGAACCACGCGCCGATGGCCGACTGGGCAAAGGCGTGCACCGAGCTGACCACACCCGAGCGCGTCAGGAAGGTCCCCAGGATGCTGAGCCAGAAGGTGGCCGCCACCAGGGCCACGTTCCAGACCTTCATCATGCCTTTCTTCTCCTGCATCATCACCGAGTGCAGGAAGGCGGTGGCGGTCAGCCAGGGCAGCAGGGAGGCGTTCTCCACCGGATCCCAGGCCCAGTAGCCTCCCCATCCCAGCACGGCGTAAGCCCAGCCGGCGCCCAGCAGGATGCCGCAGCTCTGAAACAGCCAGGTCAACAGCGCCCAGCGCCGCGTCGTGTAGATCCAGCTTTCGCCCGGGGCGCGCGTGGCCAGCGATCCGACGGAGAAGGCGAAGGGCACCGCGAAACCCACGTAGCCCAGATACAGCATGGGCGGGTGGATCGCCATGGCCCAGTATTGAAGCAAGGGATTCAGCCCGTTGCCGTCGGCCACCGCCGTCACTGAACGCCCCACCGCCAGCACCTGGAAGGGGCTGGCCACGAAGGCGTTCAGGATCAGAAAGAAGCACTCGACCCCCATCAGCACCGCGGTGGCGTAAGGCAGGATCGGGCGGTGCCGCCGCCGGCTGCCCCCCACCACGATCATGGCGTAGGTGGCCAGCAACCAGCTCCATAGCAGCAGCGAGCCCTCCTGCCCGCCCCACCAGGCGGCGAACTTGTAAAGCGCGGGCATGGCGCGGTTGCTGTGGGCGGCTACGTAAGCCAGGCGAAAGTCGTCCCCCACCAGCGCCAGAACCAGCGCGGCGCCGGCCACCGTCAGCAGGAACCAGACGGCGTACACGGCCCGCTCGCCGCTGGCCACCAGCAGGGGCCGGTTCTTCCAGCCGCCCACCAGAGAGGCCAGGACCGCGTAAGCAGAGAGGCAAAACGCCAGCAGAATCGCCAGCGATCCCAGGTTTTCCATGGGCCCAGCGTTCCTAAAGGCCGGCCGCGTTAACGGGCGGGGACGCCCGGCCGGGCTGCGCTCCCGGCTTGGCCTCGTACTTGGAGGCGCACTTGGCTTGGATGCGCGAGGCCTGGAACACTCCGTCGGTTCCCAGCCTGCCGTCCGCCAGCGCCTGCGCGCCGTCCCGGAAGGTGTCCGGCAGCGGATCCCTCCCCCGGTAGACCACCGGCAGTTTCCGCTCCTGTTGCCGGAGGAGGAAACGCACCTCGCCGCCGCTGCGCCGGATCGAGCCTGCCTCCACGTCGCCCGCCACGCGCAGCCGCTTGCCCAGCGCCGCCTGCCCCATCTGCTCGAGCTCGGCCACCGTCTTGTAATAGGTCTTGGATTCGCCCACGCCGCCCGCCGCCAGCCAGATCAGCGTGCCCAGGATGACGGCGATCAGCGCGGCAAACTTGCCGTAGGTTTTCATACCGCCCTTTTCCCCAGTATACCTTGGGCGGAAGGTCCGCCCGGACCTCAGACGTCCCACTCGGACTGCCAGAGCGCTCGGCGCTTCTCTCGGTAAGCGATGTTGACCAGGTGGCAGGCGAGGGAGGAATAGTGCCCCTCGACCTCGTCGCAGTTGGGGCGCCGGCGCGTGCGGATGCACTCCAGCCAGTTCGCCATGTGGCTGGTCTCCGGGGAGCCGGGAGCGCTGATCTCGCCCAGATTGGCGTGCGCTTCGGCAGGCAGGAACTGATAGCCGCGCCGGAAGATCGAGAGCCGCCCGCCGGTCCCCATGAAGACGATGTCGGCGGCGCCTCGGGGGATGAGGTCGGTGAGGGTGGCTTCGAAGGTCACGTTGAGCTTGTCGGGGTACTCCAGCACGGCGTTGATGTTGTCGGGCGTGTCCCGCCCGTCGTCGTAGAGATAGATGCCGCCCAGCGCCACGGCCGAGAGCGGCCGGCGAACGTTCAAGAACCAGTGCACGACGTCCACCATGTGGACGAACAAGCCGCCGGTCTGCCCTCCGGTGGAGAAATCCCAGTAGGCGAAGCGGTTGAAGTAGCGCTTGGGGTCCCAGGGGATCTTGGGCAGCCAGCCCAGGCAGGCCTCCCAATCCAAACCCTCCGGCTTGCGCTCCATGCCGGGCGGCACCGGCGTCAGATAGCCCCGGTTGGCGTTCCAGAAGGTGCGCACCATGTTGACCCGGCCGATGAGGCCGCTGTCGAAGAAGCGTTGCTTGGCCTCGATGAAATGAGCCATCGAGCGCTGCTGCGTGCCCACCTGGACGATGCGCCGGTGCTCGCGCGCCGCGCGCACCACCTCGTGCCCCTGCATGGGCAGCGAGGTCATGGGCTTCTCGACGAAGACGTCCTTGCCCGCCCGGCAGGCGTCGGCTGTGATCTGCGCGTGCAGATGGTCCCAGGTGGCGACGATCACCCCGTCAATGTCCTTGTGATCGAGCAGCCGCCGGTAGTCCCCGTAGGCGGGTACGCCGCCGCCGGCGAGCTCGGCCGCCTGGTTGCGGCGCACGTCCCAGGCGTCGCACACGGCCGCCCATTGGATGCCGCCCACCTGATTGGCCACTTTCATGAGGTACTTGCCGCGATCGCCCGTGCCGATGATGCCCAGGCGAATGCGGTCCGCCGCCCCCGCCACCCGCCCGGCCGACAGCGCCGTGGCCGCCCCGCCCAGGAAAATCCTTCGCGATGTCATCTCCGGCCTCCCGTGGTTCTCCGGCCTTGGAAGATACCACAACCCGCACAGCGTCCGCGGCGCCTCGGCCGGCGGCCGCGCTCTCACTCCAACAAGCGCGCAGCCGCCTGGTCCATGAACCAGCACACCCCGCGCCCGTGCAGGGAGACCATCTGGGCGGGGTAGCGCATGGGGTTGTAGGGCTCGTGGAAGACCGCCCGGACGATTTCGGCCTTGTCCTCCCCGGTGACCAGGAAGACGGTGTGCTTGGCGGCCAGCAACACGCCGGGCAACAGGGTGATGCGCCACTGGGCCAGGGACTCGACGTAGACCGCGGCGGCGATGTTTTCCCGGTCCTCCAGCAACGGCTCGCCCGGGAAGAGGCTGGCGGTATGCCCGTCGGCCCCCACGCCCCGGTGGATGACGTCGAAATGGGGCATTTCGCCGGATTCCAGGCCGAAGAAGTGGCGGATCTCCTCGACGTAGCGGCGGGCGGCGACCTCGGGCATCAGCTCGCCCTGGACGCGATGGATGTTGCGGGAGGGGATGCGGGCGGGCAGGAGGAAACATTCGGCGGCGATTTTGTAGTGGCTGGCCGCATCCCCCGGGGGCACCGCCCGCTCGTCCGCCCAAAAAACGTGCACCTGCTGCCAGGGGAACTTCGCCTGGGCCAGGCTCTCGAACAGGGGGCGCGGCGTGGCCCCTCCCGAGAGCGCCAGCGTGGCGTAGGAACGGCCCGCCAGGGCGTCCTCCAGGCGGGCCAGGATGTGCTTCGCGCAGGCCTCAGCGGCGGCGCGGGCATCCGGGTACGAGAACCAGCGGGCGCTCATCCGGCCGGCCTCCGACCCTTATCATATTCCGCCGCGCCGGTCCGGGGGACCCCGGGGGCGGTCTTCAGGACTCCGGGCCGGAGCCCGCCATCGCCCGCCAGTCCAGCTCCGCCAGGAAACGCGCGTCCTCCCGCCAGCGAGGGCGCACCTTCACGAACAGCTCCAGGAAGATCTTGCGCCCGAACAGGGCCTCCATCTCCTGGCGCGCCGCCGTGCCCGCCTTCTTGAGCATCTGGCCGCCGGCGCCGATCACGATCGCTTTCTGGCCCTCCTTCTCGACGTAGATGGTGGCCGCGATGCGCAGCAGCTTGGGCGTCTCCTCCCAGCGATCCACCAGGACCGCCACCGCGTGGGGCACTTCCTGCCGGGTGAGCAGGAGAATTTTCTCCCGGATCAACTCCGCCGCCAGGAAGCGCTCGGGCTGGTCGGTTATGTAATCGGGCGGAAAGTAGGGCGGGCCTTCGGGCAGGCGCTCCAGGATGGCCTTTTGCAGCCGGTCGAGGCCGTCGCCTTGCAAGGCGGAAATCGGGATGTACTCGGCGAACCGCCCGATCGCCTGGTATTGTTCGATCAGGGGCAGCAGCCGGCTCTTGTCGCGCACGCGGTCAATCTTGTTGAGCAGCAGCAGGGCAGGGGTCCCGGTCTCCAGCACCAGCCCGGCGGCCTCGCGCTCGGCGGGGCTGAGCGGCTGGGTGGCGTCGGCCACGTAAAGCAGCAGATCGCGCTCCTGAAGGGCGGTGCGCACCGTCTCCATCATGCGCCGGTTGAAGACCGAGTCCGGCTTGTGGATGCCCGGGGTGTCCAGGAACACGATCTGGGCCTCGGGCAGGGTGAGCACGCCCTGGATGAGGGTGCGCGTGGTTTGGGGCTTGTCGCTGACGATCGCCAGCCGCGCGCGGGTCAGCGCGTTCAACAGAGTGGACTTGCCGGTGTTGGGCCGGCCCAGGATGGAGACGAAACCGGAGCGGAAGCGGTCGGGCGACGCCGGGGTTTCGGCTTCAAGCATCGGGTTGGGGAGCTTCCGGCCGGCCGTTGCTCTCGGCGATCCGCGAGACCCGCACCTGCTCGACTCGCAGCTCGCTGCCGGCCAGCACTTCGATCACGATTCCATTGCGCTGGACGCGCTCGCCGGGTGCGGGCACGCGCCCCAGCCACTCGGTGACCAGGCCGCCCACGGTGGTGGATTCCGGCCGGGGCTGGGCGCGAAACCCGAGCAGTTCTTCCAGCCGGTCCAGATCCAGGTTGCCCGAAACGGTGTAGCCGCCCTCGCCGTCGGGGGTGACATCCAGCCCCGGCTCGTGCTCGTCGCGGATTTCGCCGAAGACCTCCTCGACCAGGTCCTCCAGGGTGACCAGGCCCGCCGTGTTGCCGTACTCGTCAATCACGATGGCCATGTGGGCCCGGTCCTGCTGCATCTCGCGCAGCACCGCGCTGACCGGCTTGGTCTCCGGGACGAAGCGCACCGGGCGCACCAGTTCGCGCACCCGACGCCGGCGGCGCTCGGCCTGCTCCAGCTCGAACATGTCCCGCACGTGGACGAAGCCGAGGATATCGTCTATGGAGTCCTGGTAGACGGGGATGCGGGAATACTGCTCGTTGATCACCAGCTCGCGCAGCTCCTCGAGCGAGCGGTCAGCCTGGATGGCGACGATGTTGGGCCGCGGGGTCATCACCTCGCGCACCGTCTTGTCGCCGAAGGCCACCACCGACTGGATCAGCTCGTGGTCGCTCTCCTCGATCAGGCCCTCCTCGGTGCCGGCCTCCAGCAGCACCTCGATGTCGTCGGCCGGACGGGTGTTCTCGGGGACTTCGGCCGGGGCGCGGCTCAATTCCGACAGCGACTCGAAAAACTCGAAGGTGGCCGCCAAGGGGCGCACCGCCAGCGCCATCCCGCGCAGCAAAGGGACCAACGGAGCGAGCCAGGCCCCGTCGGTGCGCCGGTAGAGCAAATGGGGCGTGACGTAGGCCGCCAGGAGCATCGCCGACCAGCCGCCCAGCAGCGCTCCGGCCGCCGCTTTGGCGTCGCGGCCCTCCCCGGTCAGGGCCAGCGCGGCCGAGAGCGCCCCGGTCAGCACCAGGGCGGCGTGCTTGATGAGGGAATAGCTCAGGGCCCCGCGCTCCAGATCCATGCCCAGCCGCCCGGCCAGGGTCTGTTTGAAGCGCTCCAGGGCCGGGCGCTCCCGGGCCCGCAAGCGCAGCGCCTCCAGGTAAAGAAGCTGCACGAAGCTCACCAGAGCCAGCAGGAGGCAGGTCAGCGCCAGCAGCACCGCCGCCGCACTCATCGCCGCACCCGTTCGGTCAGCCCGGCCAGCAGCTCAAGGCGCCGGCGCCAGCGGGCTTCCAGCCGCGCCATGCGGCCGCGGTCCCGCGTGTGATCCATGCCCAGCAAGTGGAGCAAGCCGTGCAGCATCAGGATGCGGAGCTCCTGGTCGGTCGAATGGCCGAAGCGGCGAGCCTGGCGCCGCGCCCGTTCGAGCGAAATGGCCATCTCGCCCAGCCCGGCTTCTCCGCCCGTCCCCTGCTGCCGGGGGAACGAGAGCACGTCGGTCGGGTAGTCCTTCCCCAGGAAGCGCCGGTTCAGGCGGCGCAACTCGCGGTCGCCCGTGATCAGGCAAAGGAAGCGGCGGCCGCGCGCCAGCTCCCGGCCGAGGCGCTCGGCGAAGACCTGCAAGGCGCGCCGCCGGGCAGGCGGCAGCGGGCGGCGAAAGATCACGGGAGGGTCGGCATCGTCCATGGGGCCCTCTCAGGCCCGAGTAGGGTCGGCGGCCGGGGCGGCGGGCGCTTCGTTCCAGCGCAAGGTCAACTGCCGGCCGCCGGACGCCTCGTCGTACCGCTCGTAGGCCTTCACGATGCGCTGGACCAGGCTGTGGCGGACCACGTCCCGCTCGTCGAAATACACGAAGCTGATGCCCTCGACCCCGCGCAGCACCTCCTCGGCGTTCAACAAGCCGCTCTTCTTGCCGAAGGGCAGGTCAATCTGGGTGACGTCGCCGGTGACCACCATCTTGGCGTTGAAGCCCTGGCGGGTCAGGATCATCTTCATCTGTTCGGGGGTGGAGTTCTGGGCCTCGTCCACGATGATGAAGCTGTCGTTGAGCGTCCGCCCGCGCATGAAGGCGATGGGCGCGATTTCGATCACGGAGCGCTCCAGGAGCTTCTCGACCTTCTCGATTTCCAGCATGTCGTAGAGCGCGTCGTAGAGAGGGCGCAGATAGGGATCCACCTTTTCCTGCAAGGTGCCCGGCAGGAAGCCCAGCTTCTCGCCCGCCTCCACCGCCGGACGGGTCAGGATGATCCGACTCATTCTCTTGCTGAGCAGGGCGGAGAGGGCCATGGCCACCGCCAGGTAGGTCTTGCCCGTGCCCGCCGGGCCGATGCCGAACACCAGGTCGTTGCGCTCGATGGCCTCCAGGTAGCGACGCTGGTTGATGGTCTTGGGCACGACGACCTTCTTGCCGAAGTTCCGCTGCCGCCCGCTCAGCACCAGGTTCCGCAAGGTGACCGCCGGATCCTCGGTGACCACCCGGAGATAGCTGTTCAAGTCCCCGTTGCTGAAGACGTGCCCTTCCTTGACCAGGGCGATGTAGTCCTCCAGGATGGTTTCCGCCCGGCTGACCGCCTCCGCCTCGCCCTCGATCTCCAGGCTGTCGTCGGCAAGCTGTGTGCTGACGTTCAGGCTGGACTCCAGCAAGCGGATGTTTTCGTCGCGGGTCCCGAACAACGGCTCGATCCCGCGTGTGATTTGAACGGAGACTTTCATCCTTTCAGGCGTTGGCTGACCTCCCTGTGAGCGGGCCGGCTCGCCCAGGCGGCCGCGCTCGACCGCGGGGCCGAATGGGGGGACGGGCCGCATCCCGCGCGTAATACCGTTACATGAAGGGTATCAAACACGATGATTTCCAGGGGGGTGGGGAGGTGGCGCCTTCCGCTCGGGCGGAGGGGAAATCAACATCCGCCCTCATTATAGCAGAACCCGGGCCCTGCCGAGCCGTATACTGAAGGCAGGCGAAGGAGCCCCATGAAGAGTCTTGCGCACTGCGCCGTCCTGATGCTGGCTTGGGCCGGCTTCGGCCCGGCGGCCGAGCCGGCTCTGTTGAATTTGATCATGCCCGACGCCCGGGCGGCGGCCGGGGTGGACGTCCAGCGCGCCCTTCACTCCCCGCTGGGCCAGTTCCTGCTCTCCCGGCTGGATCCGGTGGCCGTCGAGCAACTGGACCGGATGAGAGAAGCGACGGGTTTTGATCCGCGCACCGACCTGCGGGAGGTCGTGGCGGCCTCTCCGGGCGGGCGGGGCGAAGAGCGGCGGCTGGTTGCGGCTGCCGGAACCTTCCTAAGAGAGCGCATCGTGGCGGCGGCGCGGGAGCGGGGCGCGGAACTCAGCCTTTATCAGGGTGTGGAGATCGTGACCTTCGGCGCCCGGACGCGGCACCCCTCGGCCCTGGCCTTCCTGAGCGACTCGCTGGCCGTCAGCGGCGATCCCGAGAGCGTGCGTCTGGCCGTTGACCGGCACCGGCGGCCGGGACCGGCCTTGAACGCCGAACTGGCCAATAGGATCGGCGCCGTGAGCGCGGGCGCCGATGCCTGGTTCGTCTGCCTGATCCCGGGGTCGGAGGCGGCGGGTGCGCCGGGCGCGGGACCCATGCGCGGGATTCTCGCGGTGATCGAGGAGGCTGCCGGCAGTCTCCGGTTGGGCGCGATGGTGGCGGCGGAGGGCGAGGTGGTCGCTGTGGGTCCCGAGGAGGCCCGGGACTTGGCCGACTCGGTGCGGCTATTGGTCGGCTTGGCCCGGCTGAGCCGCCGGGATCCGAAGGCGGCCGCCTTGGCCGGGCTGCTGAACCTGCTGGAGGTCTCCGTGGCGGGCGACACTGTCCGGCTGGGGCTGGCGGTGCCCGAAAGCCGGGTGGAGGAGTTGATCGCGAGCCTCTGGCCGCGTTGAGGGCGGCTGTCGGCGGCACGGCCTCCCGGTGTGCTGCGCGCTCGCGACCTCGGCGCGGAGGCGACTCTTGAGCCGCCGGGCGGCCCCGGGGCCGGCCGCTTGTGCTAAGCTTTTTCTGGAGCGGCGCTATCGTCTAAGGGTTAGGACGGAGCCCTCTCAAGGCTCAAATACGGGTTCGAATCCCGTTAGCGCTACCAAGGTGAGGCTGCCGCCTCCCCGGCCGCCCGCTTCACCGACCCCGCCCCTCGCCATGCAGCCGGACTGCCCGCTAAGGCTGCCCGGCCGGCCCCCCTCAGTGGGGCGGGACGTAGTCGGGGGGCAGGGCGGCGCCTTCGCCGAAGAAATACTCCTCCATGCGCTTGAGCAGGAATTCCTGCGCCTGCCGGGTGCCCAGATTGAGCCGGTACTCGTTCATCAGAATCTTCATGTACTCGACCCACATCCGCCAGGCTTCTTTGGAGACATTCTCGTAGATCCTTTGCCCCAGGGGGTGACCCTCGAAAGGGACTTCATCCAGCCCCGGCATCTCGCGCTGGAACTTGACGCAAAACACAGTCCGGCCCGCGGGCTTGGCCTCGCCCTGCCCCGGGCCGCTTTCCGAACCCATCCGCTCGCCTCCTGCCCTTCAGGATAACGCAGGCGGCGCGGGGCTCGAGCTTCCGGCCAGGATTCCTCGCCCGTCGTCCGTCCATAAACGCCAGTCGGGGGCACAGGGCGGGCCGGCGGGTGGGATCGGAGGCCGGGCCGCGCGATGGGCTCCGGGCACCGAAGGACGCTCGGGCTATACTTCTCTGGTACGGAAGTCCGACATGGGAATCCCGGCTTATGCACATCGAGACTCGGCGATCGTTTGTCGTTAGGGCCGCCGCAGCGGTCGCGGCACCCGCGGTGCGCGGCAGGCGGCTGCCCAATATCCTGTTGTTTTTTCCGGACCAGCACCGCTTCGACTGGACGGGGTTGAACTCCGCCCTCGACGTTCGGACGCCCCACCTGGCGTCGCTGGCCCGCAGAGGCGTTGTATTCGAACGCGCGATCGTCGCCTCGCCCTTGTGCGCGCCGTCGCGCGCCTGCCTGGCTTCGGGCAAAGAGTACCACCGCGCCCGCCGTTTCCCTCAGCCCAACGGTTGTACTCGGTTTGACCCCGCAACTCACGTGGCTATCCGGCAGAACTACACCGCCATGGTGGAGAACATTGATCGCTGGCTCGGCATTTACCTGGAAGAACTCAACAAGCGGGGGAGCTGGAGAACACGCTCATCGTATACTCCAGCGACCATGGCGAGATGCTCGGCGATCACGATCTGTGGGGAAAGAGCGTCCCCTACCATGCTTCGATCGGCGTGCCGCTTCTGATCGCAGGACCGGGCGTCACGGCGCAAGGCGCCGGCCGGGCCCTGGTCAGCCATCCGGACCTGACGGCTACGTTTCTGGAGGCTGCGCGCCTGCCCGTGCCCAGGGATATGGACAGCCGCTCGCTTTGGCCGCTGTTGAAGGGCAAGGCGCGCACTCACCGTGAGTTCGTACTTTCGGGTTTGAACCGGTGGCGGGCGGTCTGGGACGGGCGGTACAAGCCGGTGACGGGTTTCAACCCGCCCGGGGCGCGGCCGCCGGAAGCCGACACCGCCGTCCTGCTCTTCGATTTGGAAAAGGATCCGCTGGAAAACCACAACATCGCCGCCCGGCACGGCGACATGGTCGAGCGCCTGCGGGGGCTGATCCCGGGTCCGGCGATTTCGACCGCAGGCTAGGCGCCGGCGCCGCGCCGCGGCCCTGGGGGCGGCGTGCTACCCTGGCCTGTTATGCAGCTTTGCGAGGTCTTTGGCGCCCTGGGCGAGGCGCGCTTCGGCGAATTGTTGCGGCACATCTCGATCAGCCGGCTGCGAACCTTCCGGCTTTACGAGAGCCTGAAAGTGCGCGCGCACCTGCACAAGCTGAACACCGAGACCTTGCGCAAGGCGGCCCCGCGCTTCTGGGAGCGGCTGGCCGCAGGCGAGGAGGAGTTCGCCAAGGAGCTGGCCCAGGCCGTGCTGGTCTCCAACATCGAGATGGTGCAGGCCGTGCTGGACTTCTTGGGCGTTCCCAACCGGGACGGCTTTTTCGAAAAGGAGCTGGACGCAACGCCGTATTTGAGCGAAGGCTGGGCGCAGCGGGTCTGGGAGCGCTTCCGGGGGAGCTACCCGGAAAGCGTGCTGCTGTTCTACATCAACCATCTGGGCTGGGAGCTGGCCAAGGCCGAGGAGATTTTCGCGCCCGCGCATTGAAGAGGGCGGGCCCGCGCCGGCTCACGCTACAATAACCGATTAAGCCCTGATGCCCGAATCCGCCTTGTCGCTGGAAGCCGCTCTGAGCGAACTGGAGGCGCGCGCCCGGGAGCGCATCGCCGCCGCCGCCGAGCCGGAGGAGCTGGAGGCGGTGCGGGTGGAGGCTCTGGGCCGCAAGGGGACGCTGGCGCAGATCTCCCGGCAGCTCGGCGCCCTGCCGGCCGAGGAACGAGCCCGCATCGGGCGGCTGCTCAACAGCGTCAAGCAGGAGCTGGAGCAGCGGCTGGCTGCGCGCCAGGCCGAATTCGAGCAGCGCGCCCTCCAGGCCCGGCTGGAGGCCGAATGGCTTGACTTGACGCGGCCCGCGCCGGGTCCGCGCCGGGGCAGCCTGCACCCCATCACACAGCTTCAGAGGGAGATCGAGGATCTCTTCGTTTCCCTCGGCTTCACGGTGCTGGACGGTCCCGAGGTGGAAACCGAGTACCACAATTTCGACGCCCTGAACATCCCGCCCGATCACCCGGCGCGCGACGTACAGGACACGTTCTGGCTGGAGGACGGCCACCTGCTGCGCACGCACACCTCGCCCGTGCAGGTGCGGGGCATGGAGCGGCTGCGCCCGCCGCTGCGCATGATCGCGCCCGGCCGCGTCTTCCGCAACGAGGAAGTGGACGCCTCGCACGAGCACACCTTCTACCAACTGGAAGGCATGATGGTTGACCGCGAGGTCTCGATCGCCCACCTGGTCTACTTCATGAAGACCCTGCTCAACCATGTCTTCCGCCGGGAGGCCTCGGTGCGGCTGCGCCCGGGCTACTTCCCCTTCGTCGAGCCGGGCTTCGAGCTGGATCTGGAGTGTCTGGTCTGCGGCGGGCGCGGTTGCCCGGTGTGCAAGCACAGCGGCTGGGTCGAGATGCTGGGCTGCGGCCTGGTGCATCCCAACGTGCTGCGCACCAGCGGCATTGATCCCGAGCAGTGGATGGGCTTCGCCTTCGGGCTGGGCTTGACCCGGCTGGCCATGATGCGCTACGGGCTGGACGACATCCGCCTGTTGCAGGGCGGAGATCTGCGATTCCTGCGGCAATTCTGAGGGCGAAAGGGTGACGGCTCGAGCATGAGATTCTCTTACAACTGGCTGGCCGAGCTGGTCGAGGGGCTGGATCTGGAGGCCGAGGCGCTGGGCCTTCAGATCACCATGAAGACCGCGGAGTGCGAAGGCGTCGCCCCTTATGGAGCGCACCTGGAACAGGTGGTGGCGGCACGTCTGGTCTCCGTAGAGCCGATGCCTGCCGGGCATAACCGCAAGGTGGTCGTGGATACCGGCCGCTACGGCCGGAAGACCGTGGTCTGCGGCGCACCCAACTGCCGCGCCGGTCTGGTCTCGGCCTACGTGCCGGCGGGCGCCGAACTGCCCGGCGGGCGGATCGGCAAGGTCCTCATTCAGGGCGTTGAAAGCGACGGCATGCTGGCCAGCGGCGCCGAGCTGGGCGTCAACCGCGATGCGGCGGGCATCCTGGAGCTGGAAGCCGAGCCGGGGGCGCCTCTGCCCGGCTGCCGCCCGGACCACATCCTCGAGATAGACAACAAATCTCTCACCCACCGGCCGGATCTCTGGGGCCATTTGGGCCTGGCGCGCGAAGCAGCCGCGATTCTGCGCAAGAAGCTGCGCGATCCGGTCCGCTGCGAGCTGCTGCCCGAGGGGCCGGCCGCGATCGGCGTGGAGATCGAGGACTTCGGGCTGTGCCCGCGCTACAGCGCCCTGGTGTTGGAGAACGTCCGCGTAGGCCCTTCGCCGCTGTGGCTTCAGTACCGGCTGGAGGCGGTCGGCCTGAACCCGATCAACAACATCGTGGATGTCACCAACTACGTGATGGCCGAGCTGGCCCAACCGTTGCACGCCTTCGATCAGGAGTTGCTGCACGGGCAGGTCATTTACGTCCGGCGGGCCCGGGAGGGCGAGTGGCTGACGGCGCTCAACGAAGAGACTTACCGGCTGGGCCCCGCCTGCCTGGTGATCGCCGACGCCAAGGGGCCGGTGGCGCTGGCGGGCGTGATCGGGGGGCTGGACAGCGCGATCCATCCCGGCACCCGCCGGATCGTGCTGGAGAGCGCCTGCTTCCAGGGCGCCTCGATCCGCAAGACCTCGGCCCGGCTGAAGCTGCGCACGGACGCCTCGATGCGCTTCGAGAAGTGGCAGGACCCGGCCAACACGGTGCGGGGCCTGGCGCGGGCGCTGGAGCTGCTGCGGCAGGTTTCGCCGGGCATCCGGCTGGTGGGCGGGGTGGCGGACTGCGGGCGCGAGCCTGCGCGGCCGGCGCCCATACGGCTTTCCCTGTCGTGGCTCGAGCGTAAGCTGGGCCGGGAAGTGGGAGCCGGGGAGGTCCGCGACATTCTGGAACGGCTTTGTTTCGATGTGCGGGAGGCCGCTCCGGGGATCTTCGCCGTCAGCCCGCCGAGTTGGCGGGCCACCCGCGACGTCTCGATCCCGGACGACCTGGTCGAGGAGGTCGGCCGCATGGTCGGCTACGACACCATCGCGCCCCGCCCGCCCGAGGTCGCCTGCACCCCTCCCCCCGAAGACCCCGAGCGCCTCTTCCTGCGGGAGGTTCGCGACCTGCTGGCCGCCCAGGGTTTCTGCGAAGTTTACAACTACTCCTTCTACAGCGAGGAGTTGGCCCGGCGCTTCGGTTTGGATCCGGCCGAGCACCTGGCGGTGGCCAACCCCATCTCGCCCGAGCAGAGACTGATGCGGCGCAGCCTGCTGCCCCTGGTCTACCGCAACATCCTGGAGAACAGCAAGCACCTGGAGAGCTTCCGCCTGTTCGAGATCGGGCGCGAGATCCACAAGCAGGCGGCCGGACTGCCGCGGGAGATTCCGCACGCCGTGGCGGCGATCTACGCGCGCCAGGACGGGGAGGAGAATCTCTACGAGCTGGTGCGCGTGGCCCAGTGCCTGCTGGAGGGCGCGCACATACGCCCTGCCGAGGCGCGCAGCTACGAGCATCCGGCCCGGACGGGCGCCGTGCTCTGGCGCGAGCAGACCGTCGGGCGTCTGTTCGAGCTGCATCCTTCGCTGCTCACCGGCCGGGCCGCCGTGCTGGACCTGGACCTGGATCTCATTCAGAAGCTGGGGCGCCCCGAGCGCCGCTACCGGCCCCTGCGGCGTTTCCCGACCAGCGCCTTCGATCTCTCGGTGATCGCCGGCCGGCGCGATCTGATCGGGGAGATCGAGCGGCACCTCGTGCGGCTGGCGGGCGAATGGCTGGACTCGATCGAGTTCCTGCGGACCTACGCCGGTCCGCCGATTCCTGAGGGCCGCCAGAGCGTCTCCTTCCGGCTGCGGGTGGGCGCCGCCGACCACACGCTCTCGCTGGAGGAGGTGGGCCAGATCCGCGCCCGTCTGATCGAGGGCTTGCGTGAGCTGGGTTACGAGCTGCGCCTGTAGGCTCCTCGATGACAGGCGCCGCAACGAGGCATCCCCATGAGGCAGAGGTTCAAGTTCATGCTTCTGGCTTGGTGGGCGGTCGCCCTCTGCGGGGCTGACCTGCCCGCCCGATACTTCCGCCTGATGGAGGCGGCGGTGGCGCGAGTGGATGCGGGAGGCTTGCCGGCCCGGCCCGAAGCGCGACCGCGAAGCCACTATTACCCGGGGGCGCTGCTGGTGGCGGCCGTGTTGTACGCCAAGGAGCATCCGGCCAACTCCCGCTTCGGCGATCCCCAGGCGCTGGCGCTGGCCGCCAGGCTGGGGGATCTTCTGGCCGCCGAGCAGGAAGCCGGCATCTACCTCGAACGCGGCGATCATCATCGCGACACTTACATGTGGCTGGAGGCATATCGGCTGCTGGAGAGCCGGCTGGAGGGTCCGCGGCGGCTGCGCTGGCGACGGGCGCTGGAGAGGCTGATTGCCGAGATGGCGGCCGAGGTCCGCGAGCGTCAGGATCGTCCGGCCTACAAGTCGCCCTTCGGTGTGCCCACCAACCACACGGCCTTGCGCGCCGCCACGGTGCACTTGGCGGGGCGGGTTTTCGGCCGGGCGGAGTGGGAGCGGCTGGGAGCCGCCGTCATGCACCGCTTCGCGGCCGAAGAGCAATCTCCGGACGGCTATTGGGGCGAGCATTCCCACGCCGGGCCCACCACCGCCTATGACTACCTGACCGCAGCGGCCGTGGCGCTTTATTACGAGCACAGCCGCGACCCGGCGGCTCTGGAAGCTCTGCGCCGCTCGACCGATTTTCACAAGTACTTCACCTGGCCGGACGGCCGGCCGGTCATGGGCATTGACGACCGCCGGCGGCACGCTTACGTCAGTCCCTGGGGCCATTTCGGTTTTTCCCATTTCCCGGACGGGCGCCGCTATGCGGAATTCCTCACCGCCTGCTTGCGCGAAGAGCGGCTCTCCATGGAGCATGCGGGTCGCCTGGCGCAGAACGCTCTGTACTGGCACGACGGAGAGACCGCGCCCATCCCGCAGGATCAGCCTGACTACGCGCACCGGATGTCCGTGCCGGCGGGCATTCGCAAGAGCGGCCCCTGGGTGGTGTGCCTGTCGGGAATCATCAGCACGCAGGCGGTGACCAGCCAGTATTATCTGGACCGTCAGGCTCATGTCGAGGTCTACCACGCCCGGTCCGGGTTGATCATCAGCGGCGCCCACTCCAAGCGCCAGCCCGAGCTGGCTACTTTCCGGGAGAGGATCCCCGCCGGCTGGTTCCACCTGCCGCTGGACAGCCGGCTCAGGATGGCCGGCGGGGGCGATCGTCTCTCGCTGGCCTATAACACCTTCACGGCCGATGTGGAGGTGGATCCGCCCGCGCCGGACCGGCTGGGCTTGCGCTTTCTCATCCGCCGCAAGAGCGTGCCGGAAGAGGCCTGGCTCACGCTTCAGTTGTGCTTGAAGGCCGGCGGGGTGCTGGAAAGCGGGGCCGGCGGCCCGGTAGTGCTCGGCTCGCAGGCGCTGGAGTGGGAGCGCCTGGGAGGCTGGATTCGCCACAACGGGTGGACGCTTCGGGTGGACCCGGCCGCCCGGCTGTCCTGGCCGGTGTATCCTTACAACCCTTACCGCAACGGTCCCGAGGTCGAGCTGGAGTACGCCGTGGGAGCCCTCACGGTTCCGCTGGATTTGAAGACCGCCCGGGAGCGGCAGCTCCGGTTCCTCTTGGAAGCGCCCGAGGGGACGGGTCGCTGAGCGGGGACATCCTCTTGGGGCGGTATGCGCCGCCGCCCTCAGGGTTCCAGGCGGTAGTTGGGGGCTTCCTTGGTGATGATGACGTCGTGGACGTGGCTCTCGCGCAGCCCGGCTGAGGTGACGCGGAGGAAGCGGGCCTTTTGCTGGAGTTCGGCGATGCTGGCGCAGCCGCAGTAGCCCATGCCGGCCTTCAGCCCGCCCACCAGTTGGTAGACCAGCTCGCTGAGGGGCCCTTTGCTGGGCACGCGGCCCTCGATGCCTTCGGGAACCAGCTTGCCGCCGGCCTCCTGGCCGTAGCGGTCGGCCCCTGAGCCGGCCATGGCGCCCATCGAGCCCATGCCGCGGTAGCTCTTGAAGGTGCGGCCCTGGTAAAGGATCAGCTCGCCCGGGCTTTCGTCGGTGCCCGCGAACAGGCTGCCGATCATGACCGTGTCGGCCCCGGCCGCGATGGCCTTGGTGATGTCGCCGGAAAATTTGATGCCGCCGTCGGCGATCAGCGGGATGCCCGCGGCGCGCGCGGCCCGGGCGCACTCGGCGATGGCGGTCAACTGGGGCACGCCCGCCCCGGAGACCACTCGGGTGGTGCAGATCGAGCCCGGGCCGATGCCCACCTTAATCGCGTCCACGCCCAGGGCGATCAAATCGGCCGCGCCCTCGTAGGTGGCGACGTTGCCCGCCACCAGCTCGACGTCGGGCAGCTTGCGGCGGATGGCCCGGACGGCTTGCATGACGCGCTCGCTATGGCCGTGGGCGCTGTCTATGACCAGCACGTCCACTTTCCTGGCCACCAGCTCCTGGGCGCGCTCCAGGAAGTCGCCGCCCACGCCGACGGCGGCGCCCACGCGGAGCCGGCCGTGGGAGTCCTTGGCGGCGTGGGGGTACTTCAGCTTCTTCTGGATATCCTTGACGGTGATCAATCCCTTGAGGTTGTACTCCTCGTCCACCACCAGCAGCTTCTCGATGCGGTGCCGGTGCAGGATGCGTTCGGCCTCCTCGAGCGTGGTGCCCACGGGCACGGTGATGAGGTTTTCGCGCGTCATCACGTTGGCGATGGGCTGGTCCAGCTCGGTCTCGAAACGCAGGTCGCGGTTGGTCAGAATGCCCACCAGCTTGCCGTTGCGGGTGACCGGCACGCCCGAGATGCGGTAGCGGCGCATGACCTCGAGGGCCTGGCGGATGGGCTGCTCGGGCTCCATGGTCACCGGATCCACGATCATGCCGGCTTCGCTGCGTTTCACCCGGTCCACCTCCTCGGCCTGCCGGGCCAGCGGCTGGTTGCGGTGAATGATGCCGATGCCCCCTTCGCGCGCCAGGGCGATGGCCAACTGGGCTTCGGTCACCGTGTCCATGGCCGCGCTGACGATGGGGATGTTCAGCTCGATCCGCCGGCTGAAGCGGGTGCGGGTGTCCACTTCGGCGGGCAGCACGGAGCTACGGGCGGGCACCAGCAACACGTCGTCGAAGGTGAGACCTTCCGGGATCTGGTCGGGGATCATGGGAATGGAACTTCAATCATACGAGAGGGGCGCAAAAGGCTGCAAGGCGCCCGGCCGGCCTGTCTCATTCCACGGTCACGCTCTTGGCCAAGTTGCGCGGCTGGTCCACGTCGCAGCCCCGGCGCAGCGCGATGTGATAGGCCAGAAGCTGGAGCGGGGCCACTTCCAGGATGGGCAGCAGCAGCTCGTCGGCGGCCGGGATCTCGAGCACGTAATCGGCCAGGGCGCGGGCCTGCTGGTCGCCCTCGGTGACCAGGGCCAGCACGATGCCCTCCCGCGCCTTGACTTCCTGGATGTTGGAGAGCGTCTTGTCGTAAAGCAGGCGGCTGGAGGGCGAGGCGGGATCGCAGGCGGCCAGCACGACCACGGGCAGATTCTCGTCAATCAGGGCGTTGGGGCCGTGCTTCATTTCCCCGGCCGGATAGCCCTCGGCGTGGATGTAGGAGATCTCCTTGAGCTTCAGGGCCCCTTCCAGGGCGATGGGGAAATGCACGCCGCGGCCGAGAAACAGAAAATCGGAGGCGCGGAACAGGCGGCGCGCCAGCTCTTCGCACAGGCCGTCGCGCGAGAGCACGCGCTCCAGCTTGTGGGGCAGGCACAGCAACTCCTGGGCGCAAGCCTGGGATTGCTCGGCGCCGAGCGAGCCGCGAATCTGCCCCAGGTACATCGCCAGCAGATAGAGGGCGGCCAGTTGGGCGGTGAAGGTCTTGGTCGAGGCCACGCCGATCTCCGGTCCGGCGTGGGTGAGAATGGCGCCGGCGGCCTCCCGCATCACCATCGAGCCCAGGACGTTGGTGATGGCCAGCGTCTTGGATCCCCGCTGTTTGGCCTCGCGCTGGGCGGCCAGCGTGTCGGCGGTCTCGCCGGACTGGGAGATGAGGACCGTGAGCGTATCCTCGCCCAGGATCGGATCGCGGTAGCGGAATTCGCTGCCGTAATCCACCTCGACCGGCAGGCGGGCCAGCCGCTCGATCATGAACTTGCCGACCAGGGCGGCGTGCCAACTGGTCCCGCAAGCCACCATCTTGATCTGGCGGAAGCGGAGGAATTCCTCCTCGGTGATGTCCATCTGGTCCAGGAAGACCCGGCCGGTGGCGGGACTGAGGCGGCCCACGACGGTGTCGCGCACGGCCCGCGGCTGCTCGAAGATTTCCTTGAGCATGAAATGCTTGTAGCCGCCCTTTTCGGCCAGGATGGGGTCCCAGAGCACGTGCGTCACCGGGCGCTTCACCGGGCTGCCTGCGAAATCGCTCAATTGCACGCCCTCGGGCGTGAGGACCGCCAGGTCGCCGTCGGCCAGGAAGATCACGTCCCGCGTGTGGCCGAGGATGGCGGGCACGTCGGAGGCCACGAAGTACTCACCCTGGCCCAGCCCGATGATGGCCGGCGGCCCCGAGCGGGCCACCACGATCTTGCCGGGGTCCGGCTGAGCGATGGCGGCCAGGGCGAACAACCCGCTGAGCCGCCGGGCGGCCTGGCGCACGGCCTCCTCCAGATTGCCTTGGAAGTGCCGCTCGATCAGATGGGCGATCACCTCGGTGTCGGTCTCGGTATGGAAGCGGTGCCCTTCGGCCGCCAACTCGCGCTGGAGCGCGAGATAGTTCTCGATGATGCCGTTATGGACGACGACGAAGCGCCCGGTGCAGTCCCGGTGGGGGTGGGCGTTCTCCTCGGTCGGCCGGCCGTGCGTGGCCCAGCGAGTGTGTCCGATGCCGTAGGCCCCGTCCACCGGGTGGAGGCGCAACGCCTCTTCCAGGTTGCGCAGCTTGCCGGAGGCGCGGCGGATCGCCAGACCTTCCCGCTCGCTCCATACCGCCAGCCCGGCCGAGTCGTAACCGCGATACTCGAGTTTGCGCAGGCCGTCCAGCAGGATGGGCACCGCCCGCTGCGGGCCGATGTAGCCCACGATGCCGCACATAGGCTTTATTGTAGGCGCTCCGGCCGGCTCAGGCGTTGCGCAGCCGTTCGCCCGGCTCGATGCCCAAGGAGCGCATCTTGCGGTAGAGGTGGCTGCGCTCCAGGCCCAGCAGCTCGGCCGCCCGGCTGACGTTGCCTCCGGTCTCCTCGAGCTTTTTCAGGATGTAGTCCCGCTCGGCCGCCCGGCGCACCTCCTCGAGGCTGGCGAACTGATCCAACGTCCGTGCAGGCGGGGCCCGCCGGGCCGCATTCAAGGGGATGTGGCAAGCTTCGATGCGGGACTGCGGATTCATGATGACGATCCGCTCCATCAGGTTCTTCAGCTCGCGCACGTTGCCCGGCCAAGGGTATTCCTGAAGCAGGCGGTAGGCCTCCGGCGTCAGTTCCTTGGGCTTGCGCCCGTAGGCGGTGGCGAACTCGCGCAGGAAGTAATCGGCCAGCAAAGGGATGTCCTCCCGGCGCTCCCGCAGCGGCGGAACGTAAAAGGGAATCACGTTGAGGCGGTAGAACAAGTCCTCCCGGAAGTTGCCCCGCTCGATCTCCTCCTCGAGGTTCTTGTTGGTGGCGGCGATCACCCGCACGTCCACCTGGACCGATTCGGAAGCGCCCACCGGCTCGAAGCGCTGCTCATCGAGCACGCGCAGCACCTTGGCCTGGGTCTTCAGGCTCATGTCGCCCACTTCGTCCAGAAACAAAGTGCCGCCGTCGGCCCGCTGGAACTTGCCCGTCTTGTCTTCGCTGGCCCCGGTGAAGGCCCCCTTGCGGTGGCCGAACAGTTCGCTTTCGATCAGCTCCTCGGGGATGGCCGCGCAGTTGACCTCGACGAAGGGCTCGGCGGCGCGCGGGCTCAGCGCGTGGATGGCGTGTGCCACCAGCTCCTTGCCCGTGCCGCTCTCGCCGTAGATCAGCACCCGCCCGTTGGTCCCCGCCATCAAGGCGAGCTGCTGGCGCAGGGCCTTCATGGGAACGCTTTCGCCGATGATGCGCCAGGACTCGGCGCCGGGCTTCAGCCGGCCGACCTCGAGCCTCAAGCGGCGGTGTTCGACGGCGTTCTTGATGACCACCGAGACCTTGTGGATGGTCAGCGGCTTCTCCAGGAAATCGAAGGCCCCCATCTTGGTGGCCTTGACCGCCGTCTCGATAGTGCCGTGGCCGGAGATCATCACCACCACCGGGCGATCGGCCGGGGGCAGCTCCTGGATCCGCGCCAGGACCTCCAGGCCGTCCATACCGGGCAGCCAGACGTCCAGCAGGACCAGCTCGTAAAGCTGGCGGCCGAGCCGCTCGAGGGCCTCCTCGCCGCTGGCGGTGGCCTCGGCCAGGTAGCCTTCGTCCTCCAACACGCCGCACAGGGACTGCCGGATGCCGGGCTCGTCGTCCACCACCAGCACGCGTACGCGCTTCACGCCGTCCACTCCGCGGGTTGTGCTTCGGCCTCCAGGGCGGGGATCTCGATGATGAACCGCGCCCCCGCGGGCTGGTTATCCTCGACGCGGATGCCCGCCTTGTGCTCGTGGAGGATCTGGCTGACGATGGCCAGCCCCAGGCCGGTCCCCCGCCCCTTGGTGGAGAAGTAGGGCAGGAAAAGTTTCTCCTTGTCCTCGGGCGAGATGCCGCAGCCGGTGTCGGCAATGACCAGCTCGACCGCCTCGGAAGAAGGGGCCAGGGTGGCCACGTACAGGCGCTTGAGCGGGGACTCCTGCATGGCCTCGGCCGCATTGTCCACCAGGTTCACGATGGCCCGCTTGAACAGCTCGCGATCCAGCTTGACAGGGGGCAGGCCGGGCGCCAGCTCGCAGCGCAGCTCGATGCCGTCCAGTCTTCCGGCGAACACGGCCAGGGCCTCCTGGACCACCTGGTTGAGGTCGGCCGGGGCGGGGCGGGCGGCCGGGAAGCCGGCCAGTTGGGAAAACTGATCCACCAGGCTCTTGACCGATTCCACCTCCCGGGTGATGGTCTGGAGGCACTCGCGCGCGATGCGGCGGAATTCGGCCGGCGTCGGATGGCGTTCCAGCTGGTAGGCGACGCGTTCCGCGCTCAGGGCGATGGGCGTCAGGGGATTCTTGATTTCGTGCGCCAGGCGGCGGGCCACCTCCTGCCAGGCGAGCGCCTTCTGGGCGCGCAGCAGCTCGCTGGTGTCCTCCAGGACCAGGACAAAGCCCGAACCCGCCTTGTCTTCCAGCGCCGCCACCGTAACCGCCAGGTGCTGCACGGCGCCTCCCGCCTTGCGCTCGAACTGGCGGGAGGCGAGGCCCGTGCGGCGGGCCCGCTTCATCATGTAGCGCAGCTCGGCCGTGTCTTCGCGCGAAAACAGGTCCTCCAGCCGCTGGGCGCGGGCCACCCCCTGCGCCCCCAGGATCTCGCCCAAAGCCCGGTTGACGCGCTGGATGCGCCCGTCGAAGCTCACCGAGATCACCCCCGTGGGAATGCTCTCCAGGATCGCTTCCGTGAAGCGCCGGCGGCGTTCCAGCTCCCGGCTGTTGGCCTCCAGATCGCGCGTCATCTCGTTGAACGCTCGCACCAGGGTGGCCAGCTCGTCAATCGCGCGCACCTGCACCCGATGCTCCAGATTGCCCCGGCGCACCTGGGCGGCCGCATCCAGCAGGGCCGAGATCGGATTGGAGATCTGCCGGGCCAGGAAGAGCGCGATCCAGGTGGCCACGAAGAGCACGAACAGCGTGATCAGCGCCAGCAGCATCAGGTAAAAGCGCCGGGCCTCCTTGCGGCTGATGGCCAGCCGGTCGTACTCGCGGATGTAGCCCTCGATCTGCTTCTGCTTTTCGGCCAGCCAGGCGGGCTGGATGCGGCCCGCGCTGGCCCGTTCCTGCTCGAGCGCCCGAGCCACCTCCTGGAGGTTCAGGCGCACATTTTCCGCCGGCCGACTGAACCACTTGTCCAGGTTGCGATTCAGCACCGAGACGCTCCACAGCACCAGGAAAAATACGGGCAGGAAGCTGAGCGCCAGGGCCCCGATCACCAGCTTGGTCTTGATGCGGGAGCCTTCCCGGTTGCTACGCCGCTCGACGTAGAGGCGGAGCGCGGTGCGCAGCAGCATGAAGCCCAGGGTGACCGTGAGCAGGAAGACCAGGGTGGAGATCGCCCAGTAGAGCACGGTCTGCTCGGGACTGGTGGGCGCCAGCTCGCCGAAGCTGAACGAGCCTTGCCAGATCACCAGCCCGGCCGAGACCAGCAGCAGGACCAGGCCGGACAGATACAGGAACCGCCTTCGCATCGGGGACCGAGCCTGATCCGATTATACGGCGGCCTCCGCCGGGCGGCGGCCGGCGGGGACTCAGCCCGCTCCCGCCTCGACGGTCTCCCTGACGCCCAGGTGCTTGATGGTGGCCACCAGGTAATCGCGGTTCAGGCGCGCGATCACTTCCAGCTTGATCCGCTTGGGGCAGACCGCTTCGCACTCGCCGATGTTGGTGCAGGAGCCGAAGCCCTCGCGGGCCGCCTGGGCCACCATGTTGAGGACGCGCTCGTAGCGCTCCGGCTGGCCTTGGGGCAGCAGGCCGAGATGGGAGACTTTGGCGCCCAGGAACAAGGCGGCCGCCGCGTTAGGACACTGGGCCACGCAGGCCCCGCAGCCGATGCAGGCGGCCGCATCCATGGCCTTCTCGGCCGCCTGCTTGGGCACCGGGACGGCGTTGCCGTCCGGGGCGCTGCCGGCGTTGACCGAGATGTATCCGCCGGCCGCGATGAGCCGATCCAGGGCGCTGCGGTCCACCGCCAGGTCGCGCAGCAGGGGGAAGGCGCGAGCCCGGAAGGGCTCCAGCCACAGTTCGTCGCCGTCCTGGAAATGCCGCATGTGGAGCTGGCAGACGGTGGTGCCCGGTTGGGGGCCGTGCGCCCGGCCGTTGATCATGAAGCCGCACATCCCGCAGATGCCTTCCCGGCAGTCGTGATCGAAGGCGATGGGCTCCTCGCCCTTCTGGGTCAGCTCCTCGTTCAACACGTCGAGCATCTCCAGGAACGACATGTGCGGGTTGACGTTGTTGACCTCGTAGCGGACCATGCGCCCCGCTTCGCGGGCGTTCTTCTGCCGCCAGACGTGCAGGATGATCCTCATTTGTAACTCCGCTCGGTGGGCTGGGCGTACTCGAACTTCAGCGGCTCCTTGTGCAGCCGGGGCGGATTGCCCGGGCCGGTGAACTCCCAGGCGGCCACGTAGGCGTACTCGGCGTCGTTGCGCAGCGCTTCGCCTTCCGGCGTCTGGTACTCCTCGCGGAAATGGCCGCCGCAGGATTCGTTGCGGTGCAGGGCGTCGTGGCAGATCAGCTCGGCCAGCTCCAGGAAGTCCGCCACCCGCCCGGCCCGTTCCAGGGCCTGATTGAACTCCTCGCCCGAACCCAGCACGTTCACGTTGCTCCAGAACTCCTCGCGCAGCTCGGGGATCTTTCCCAGGGCGTACTGGAGCCCCTGGGCGTTGCGCGCCATGCCGCAGTATTCCCAGAGCAGCTTGCCCAGCTCGCGGTGCAGCGAGTCTACCGTGCGGCGGCCGCGGATCCCCAGCAAGCGCCGGATGCGCTCGCTCACCGCCCGCTCGGCCTCGCGGAATTCGGCCTGCTCGGGGCTGACCTTCTCGAACTTGGTCGAGGCCAGGTAGTCGCCGATGGTGTAGGGCAGGATGAAGTAGCCGTCGGCCAGCCCTTGCATCAGGGCGCTGGCGCCCAGCCGGTTGGCGCCGTGATCGGAGAAGTTGGCCTCGCCGATGACGTACAGGCCCGGGATGGTGGACATGAGGTTGTAGTCCACCCACAAGCCGCCCATGGTGTAGTGGATCGCGGGGTAGATGCGCATGGGGACCTTGTAAGGGTCCTCGCCCGTCAGCCGCTCGTACATCTCGAAGAGGTTGCCGTAGCGCTCGCGGATGACGGCCGCGCCCAGGCGTTCGATGGCGTCGCGGAAGTCCAGGTAGACCCCGTAGCCGGTCTCGCCCACGCCGCGGCCTTCGTCGCAGACCTGCTTGGCGGCGCGCGAGGCGATGTCGCGCGGCACCAGATTGCCGAAGGCCGGATAGCGCCGCTCCAGATAGTAGTCCCGCTCCTCCTCCGGGATCTGGTGGGGCGGCCGTTTGTCGCCCTTGGCCAGGGGCACCCAGATGCGCCCGTCGTTGCGCAGCGATTCGCTCATCAAGGTGAGCTTGGACTGGTACTCGCCGGTGACCGGGATGCAGGTGGGATGAATCTGCGTGAAGCAGGGGTTGGCGAACAGGGCTCCCTGGCGATGCGCCCGCCAGATGGCGGTGGCGTTGGCCCCCTTGGCCATGGTCGAGAGGTAGTAGGCGTTGCCGTAGCCGCCGGTGGCCAGCACCACGGCGTCCGCCGTGTGGGAGCGGATCTCGCCCGTGATCAGGTTGCGCGTGACGATGCCCCGGGCGCGCCCGTTCACCAGCACCAGCTCCAGCATTTCATGGCGGGGAAACATGGTCAGCCGCCCGGCGGCGATCTGCCGCTGCATGGCTTGATAGGCGCCCAGCAGGAGCTGCTGGCCGGTCTGCCCGCGGGCGTAAAAGGTGCGCGAGACCTGCGCCCCGCCGAAGGAGCGGTTGGCCAGCACGCCCCCGTACTCGCGGGCGAAGGGAATGCCCTGCGCCACGCAGTGGTCAATGATGTCCACGCTCAACTGAGCCAGCCGGTAGACGTTGGACTCGCGCGAGCGGAAGTCGCCGCCCTTGATGGTGTCGTAAAAGAGGCGGTAGACGCTGTCGCCGTCGTTCTGGTAATTCTTGGCGGCGTTGATGCCGCCCTGGGCGGCGATCGAGTGGGCCCGCCGCGGGGAATCCTGATAGCAGTAGCAGCGGACGTTGTAGCCCAGCTCGGCCAGGGTGGCCGAGGCCGAGCCGCCGGCCAGCCCGCTGCCCACCACGATGATGGTGTACTTGCGCTTATTGGCCGGGCTGACCAGTTTCAGGTTGAACTTGTGCCGGTCCCAGCGCGTCTCGATGGGACCGCCCGGGCACTTCGCCTCCAGTTGCATCAGTGGACTCCTGCGCCGATCAGGCCGGTGAGCACCGCCACCGGGATGGAGAGGTAGCCGAGCGCCACCAGCAGGCCCGCGGCGTGCGAGATGCGCTCCAGCGCCGGCCGGTACCGCTCGTCGTCCAGGCCCAGCGTGTGCAGCATGCTCCACAAGCCGTGCCAGACGTGCAGCCCCACCAGGGAGACCGCCGCCATGTAGGCCGCCGAGACGTACCAGATGCGGAAGCCCCGAACGACGTTCTCGTAGACCCGGAGCTCCTCGAAGGGCAGCCCGGCGTCGCCCGTGGTCAGGTGGAGCACGTGGAAGACCACGAAGGCGGCGATCAGCGGCCCGCTCAGGATCATGGTGCGGGCCGCGTAAGCCGAGGGCACGTCGGCCTTCTTGACGTAGCGCACCGGGCGGGCGCGCCGCTTCAGCAGCCAGAGCTGCAAGGTGAGCAGGATGTGCAGGCCCACAGAGATCAGCAGCACCAGGCGGGCGGTCCACAACAGCGGTCCCGCGCTGTGCAGCAGCTCGGCATAAGCGTTGATGCGCTCGGGCCCCAGGAAGATTTGCAGGTTGCCCAGCATGTGGGCCACGATGTAGCCGATCAGCACCAGCCCGGTCACCGCCACGATGACCTTCTTGCCCACCGGCGCCTCGTAAAAGCCGACTCGCTCGCCGATCTTGGTTGCCGCCGCTGCGCTCATAAGCTAGCCTTCGGATCTCCTCGCGAGACCCGCCATTATAATCGAAAGCGCCGTCGGCGAGTCAACGCGCGGCGGAGCGGCGGGGTGCGAGCCCATTGCGGGGGGCCCGGCCGGCGCGCTACCGTAAGACGATGAGAAAGCCGCGGCGGGGCTTGCTGATCGTCTATACCGGCGACGGCAAGGGCAAGACCACCGCCGCGATGGGGGCGGCGCTGCGGGCCGTGGGCCAGGGATGGAAGGTCCTGATGATCCAGTTCATCAAGGGCTCCTGGCGGTACGGTGAGCTGGAGGCGGCCCGCCTGCTGGGAGGGGCGTTCGAGATCCGCCCCATGGGCCGCGGCTTCGTCCAGGCCGGTCGGCCCGACCCGGAGGACGTCCGCGCCGCGCAACAGGCCTGGCAGACCGCCCGGGAGGAAATGCGCTCCGGCCGGTACGATATGATCATTCTGGACGAGATCAACAACGCGGTGGACTACGGTTTGCTGAGCATCGAGCAGGTGCTGGAGGGTCTGAGCGAGCGGCCCGAGCAGCTCCACGTCATTTGCACGGGCCGTAACGCGCACGCCCGCCTGATCGAAGCGGCCGATCTGGTGAGCGAGATGCGCGAGATCAAGCATCCCTTCCGGCAGGGCATCCCGGCCCAGCGGGGCATCGAGTACTGAGCCATGCCCTGGTTCACCCGACCCAAACCCAAAACCGAAGGGCCTCCCGAGGAAGGCGAGCGCCGCGTCCGCACCGAGGGCCTGTGGGTCAAGTGCGACGGCTGCCGGCAGATCATCTGGCGCAAGGCCCTTCAGGAGAACCTCCACGTCTGCCCCAAGTGCGGCTTCCACTTCAAGATTGACGCCCTCACCCGGCTGCGCCTGCTCTTTGACGGCGAGTGGGAGACCTTCGACGCCCACCTGGTCTCCACCGACCCGCTGGGCTTCGTGGACGCCAAGCCCTACAAGGAGCGCCTGGCCGCCATGCGCCAGGCCACCCAGCTCAACGACGCGCTGATCTCGGCCGGCGGCACGCTCCAGGGCCGGCCGGTCTACATCTGCGCGCTGGAGGTGAAATTCATCGGGGGCAGCATGGGAGCGGTGGTGGGCGAGAAGATCACCCGGGCCATCGAGCGGGCCCTGGCCCAGCGCATCCCGTTGATCATCGTCTCGGCCTCGGGCGGGGCGCGCATGCAGGAGGGCGCCGTCAGCCTGATGCAGATGGCCAAGATTTCCGCCGCTCTGATGCGCCTGGACGAGGCGCGCGTCCCCTTCATCAGCGTGCTGACCGATCCCACCACGGGCGGCGTCACGGCCAGCTTCGCCATGCTGGGCGACTTGAACATCGCCGAGCCGGGCGCCTTGATCGGCTTTGCCGGCCCGCGGGTCATCGAGCAGACCATCCGCCAGAAGCTGCCCGAGGGCTTTCAGCGCAGCGAGTTCCTGCTGAAGAACGGCATGCTGGACGCCGTGGTGCCGCGCCCGCAGTTGAAGGGCTTCATCTCCAAGGCGCTGGATTTCTTCTGCGGTCCTACGGCTTCCTGAGCGCTTCCGGGCCCCGGGCCGGGGATTCGGCCGGGGGCGGCAGCGGGGTTTTCGAAACCAGCCGTACCAGATACACCTGATAGGCGTAGGTGTTGCGGTAGCGCACGCCGTCGGCCTCTTCCACGATGAGGGAAAAGCCGGGCCAGGTCTGCGTCTTGCGCCCCACGGTCACCTGCACGGGATGAATCGAGACCGGGAAGTAGCCGCGCAGATTCCGCTCCACGTAGGCGGTCTCGTAGCGATGGCGGCGCGTGCTCCAGACGAAGTAGCGAAAGCTGTCGAAATCGTACGGGTAATCGCCCGGCGCCAGGGTGGTCCACAGCCAGTTGTCTTTAATCTGATCCCCGTCCTTGACCCGTCCGGTCGAGAAGTAGGAGGTGATGCGGTGGCCTTCGGAGTACTGCGCCACCTCGTCGGGGATCTCCATGCGCAGCATGCGGGCCAGCACCCAGCCGGCCCGCCCGCTCTTCAGCCGCACCAGAGCCCAGGTGTCCACGGGCACGGGTCTGGCCGGACGGGCGGCCCGCTCGGCCGCCACTTCCGGCGGGGTGCGGGACAACTCCAACCAGTCCGCCGGCGGCTTGGGAGGTTGCGGCGGCGGCGGGTCGGGAAGCTTGCCGTCGCGTCGCGGTTTGGGCCGGGCAGGGCGGGCCGGCTCGGTCGGGGGCGGCAGCAGGGCGGGGTTCTGGAAAGGCACTCGGGGGGCGAGCTTCTGGGCGAGGACTTCCACGTGTTCGCCTTGCCGGATCTGATAAAAGCTGGGCGCCTGGCGGTTCGGCTCACTGTGAACGTTCAACGCCTCGTAGACCGTGGCCGCCCCGTGGGAAGGCATCTCGGCGGCGCGTCGGGCCAGCGCGTTCAGCTCTTCCATCTGGCGGGAGGAAAGCAGTTGGCGCATCAGGGCCCAGCCCCGGGCTCCTCCGGCCGTGCGCACCTTGACGAACACCCGGCGCCGGCCGACGATTTCGACTCGCTCGCCGTGGCGGAGGACTTCTCCGTCGGGCGTCTTGGAAGTCAACTCGCGGCGCAACCGCAGCGTGGCCGGCCCGACGTACGCCTCGCCCAGCACGGTTTCCCGGGGCGTTTCCGGCGCGCAACCCGGTCCGGGAACCAGCACCCAGAGCAGAAAAGTCCCTATGAATGACTTGCGCAAGCGCAAGGCGATTCCATTCGCCAGTGTAGCAACCCCACCCCTGGGCAGCTCGGCGGCCGGTTTGTGGGATAATCCAGGTCCGGAGAACCAACCCATGACACCGGAAGCCGCCCCTGCCCCGGAAGCGCCGCCCCTGAGCGAACTCACTCGCCTGGGCGCCGTTTTCTTCGATCCCAAACGCGCCTTCGCCGACATCGCCGCCCGCCCGCGCTGGTGGGTTCCCCTCCTGCTCAGCGTTCTGTTGGGTGTGATCTTCGTGTATCTGTTCTCCCAGCGCGTGGGCTGGGAGCATTACCTGGAGCGGGCCTTGCAGTCCAGCCCGCGCACCGAGAGCCTCACCGCCGAGCAGCGGCAGCGCGTGCTGGAGCAGCAACTGCCGCTGGTTTCGGCCTTCGCTTACGTAGGCGCAGTAGGCGGCACGGTGGTCTCGGCGCTGGTGGTGGCCGGGCTGCTGCTGTTCGTCTCGAATCTGATGCTGAGCGCCCAGCTCGCCTTTCGCCAGGTGTTCGCCGCGACCTGTTACGCCTTCCTGCCCAACGTGCTGGCCGGGGGGTTCGGCATCCTGATGATGTACCTGAAACAACCGGAGGACTTCGATCTGGAGAACCCGACCGCCTTCAACATCGGGGCCTATCTGGATCCGCAGGCCACGCCTAAGTGGCTGGTCAGCGTGGCTTCCTCGATAGATCTGTTCTCGATCTGGGTCGTCCTGCTTCTGGCGTTGGGCCTTTCGGCGGCGGCGCGCAGGCTGAGCTATTCGAAAGCGCTCGGCGCCGTGGCGGGGCTGTGGGTGGTTTGGGTCGTCTTGAAGGCGCTCCGCTACGCGCTGTTTTGAGGAGGCCCGCGGTGAGATTTCGGCTGCTGCGGTTCATCTGGCTGCCGGCCCTGGCGGCCGGCGCGGACGTGCGGCTGATCCTGCACGCCGACGATTTCGGCATGTCGCACTCGGTCAACCGGGCCATCATCGAGATGCTGGATCAGGGAGCGGTCTCGAGCGCTTCGATCATGATGCCCTGCCCGTGGGTGGCGGAGGCGGCGGCCTACGCACGGGCGCATCCGGAGAAAGACATCGGCCTGCATCTCACTCTCAACAGCGAGTGGAAGACGCTGCGCTGGGGGCCGCTGGCCCCGCGCGATCGGGTGCCCGGCCTGTTGGATCCGGAAGGCTATCTCTGGCCCTCGGTGGCGGGAACCGCGAGCCGCGCCCGGGCCGAAGAGGTGGAGGCCGAACTGCGCGCGCAGGTCGAGCAAGCCCGCCGCCTGGGCATCCGCTTCACCCATCTGGACACGCACATGGGCACGCTCTACGCCCGCCCGGACTACTTCCAGGTCTTCGAGAAGTTGGGTCGCGACTACGGGGTGCCGATCCTGCGCGTCAAGCCCTCCGAGCAGGCCTTGGCCCAGGCGCCGCCGGGCATCCGCGACTACTTGCTGGCCAACGAGGAGCGCTACCGCGCCGAGGGAGTCTTCCGGCTGGACAGCCTGCTCTCGGCGGCCGCCCGCGGGGCGAGCGGCGAAGCCGAGGCGCGCGCCGCCTACCACGCCGCCTTGCACAAGCTCCCGCCCGGCGTCCATATGATGATCCTGCATCCGGGCTACCTGGACGAAGAGCTCCGAGGCGCCACCGCTAGCGCCTGGCAGCGCGACGCGGACCGCCGGATCTTCCTGGCGCCGGAAACCCGCCAGTTGATGGGCAAGCTGGGCATCCGGCTGGTCGGCTGGCAAGACGTGGCGCCGGCCGCCCGTTGAGGGCGGCGCACGGGCGTCCGGCGGCGCTATCATGTGGGGATGAGCGGCCCCATAGCATCATCGGCCGTGCCTGAAGCTCAAGCGGTCATCGAGCTGGAACAGCAGTACCTGGTGCAGAGCTACAGCCGTTTCCCGCTCGTACTGCGGCGCGGCAGGGGCTGCTACCTCTATGACGCCGGAGGCAAGCGCTACCTGGATCTGATCGCGGGCATCGGCGTGAACGCGCTGGGACACGCCCACCCGCGCATCCTGAGCGTGATCCGCGAGCAGGCCGGCCTGCTGGTGCACTGCTCGAATCTTTACTATCACGATTACCAGGGGCCGCTGGCGCGCCGGCTGGCGGAGCTGAGCGGCCTCGAGCGCGTGTTCTTTTGCAACTCGGGGACGGAGGCGGTCGAGGGCGCGCTGAAAATGGCGCGCGCGCACGGCCGGCGCGTCCGGACCGGCAAGCACGAGATCGTTGCGCTGGAGAATTCCTTTCACGGGCGCACGCTGGGGGCGCTCTCGGTCACCGGCCAGGCCAAATACCGCGAGGCCTTCGAGCCGCTGCTGCCGGGCGTGCGCTTCGTCCCGCGCAACGACCTGGCGGCCCTGGAGGCGGCCGTGGGACCCGACACGGCCGGCATCGTGCTGGAATGGATCCAGGGCGAGGGCGGCATCCTGCCGCTCGAGCCGGCCTTCGCCCGCAGGGCGCGCGAGCTGGCCGACCGCCACGGCGCTTTGCTGATCTTCGACGAGATCCAGTGCGGGCTGGGCCGCACCGGCCGCTACTTCGCCTACCAGCTTGCCGAACCGCCCGTCGCGCCCGACATCACGGTGGTGGCCAAGCCGCTGGCCTGCGGCCTGCCGTTGGGGGCGATCATCGCCAACGCCAAGGCGGCCGCCACGCTGGGGGCGGGCATGCACGGCTCGACGTTCGGCGGCGGAGCGCTGGCCTGCCGCGTGGCCCTGGAATTCCTGGACGTCCTGGCCGAGCTGCTGCCCTCGATCTACCAGATCGGAGGCAGCTTCCGCGTGCAACTGGCCGAACTGGCCCGCCACTTCGGCTTCGTCAAGGAAGTGCGCGGCTGCGGCCTGATGCTGGGTATGGAGCTGGAGGTGCCCGGCAAGCAGATCGTGCTGGACGCCCTGGCCGAGGGCCTGCTGATCAACTGCACCAGCGACAACG
This sequence comes from Solibacteraceae bacterium, assembly GCA_037444625.1. Taxonomy (GTDB): domain Bacteria; phylum Acidobacteriota; class Terriglobia; order Bryobacterales; family Bryobacteraceae; genus DTHT01. Next base: position 40,661 of record JBBIMA010000013.1, on the reverse strand, counting down.
TGCTGCGCTTCCTGCCGCCCTACGTCATCACCGAGCCCGAGGTGGACCGGGCGATCAAGATCCTGGGCAAGGTGCTCAAGAAGGTCAAGTACCCGCCGGCCTGATCGCCCCGCCCCACTCAGGCGGTCGGGCTGCGCCAGCGCCGGATCAGATCCGCCAGGCGCATGTAGCCCTCCTTGGGGCTGAGATCGCTGCGCAGCAAGCCGCCGTGGGGAACGAAGGCGGGATCGGCCAGGTCCCACCAGGTGACGGCCTCGATCCAGGGCTTGCTGAAGGCGATGGTGTAGAACTGCTCGATCCAATCCGCCTGGGCGCTCTCGCTCCACTGGGAACCGTGCCAGGGATAGCGCGTGCTCTGCCCGTAGGGATTGTTGACCGGCTCGGAAGAGGAAGGCAGGCCCAGCTCGGTGATGTGGACCGGCTTGCCGAACTCCCGGAAGGTCTCTAGCGAGCGCTCGATCTCCAGCATGTCTCGGGCGGCGTAGTAATACTGAAGGCCGAGGGCTTCGTATTCGATGCCTGCGTCGCGCACCATGGCCAGGTAGTCGTAGACGCTTTGCTGGCCGGGCTTGGGCTGCCGCGCCATGTAATCGGACCAGGTGCAGCAGCAGTTGACGACGCGGAAGCAGGTGGGGTCGGCCTGGCGGGCGGCCCGCGCGGCCGCGGCCGTCATTTCGATCTGCTGTTGGAGAGTGAAACCCAGCACGTTCTGCATATGGGCTTCGTTAATCACGTCCCAGACGTGAATGCGATGGCGGAAGCGGCTCACCGAGCGGCGCACGTGTTCGAGAGCCAGGCGGCGGACCTCTTCGAAGGGCTTGCCGTGCAGCCAGGCGGGGGTGGTGCGGGGGTAAAACCAGACCAGCGGATGCCCCTTGGCCAGGATCTCGGTTCCCGCCAGCCATTCCAGGATCTTCTCGACGTTGGCGTAATTCGGCCGGCCCTCGACCGGCTCGATCGGCCCGAGATAAAAGGGCAGGGTGGCGTAGTTGAAGATCGCCTGGAAGCGTTCGGCGTAAGGCCGGCCGAGGCGCGGATAGCCGAAGGCGTTCGAGCCGAACAGGAAACCCGGGCGCGGGCCGCGCCGCGCGATCGCCTGGCGCGCGCGATCCACCGCCAGCTCCTCTCCCGCCCAGAGGGCCTCGGCCAGAGCCTCCAGCTCGCGGCCGGCGCCGCCCGCCTCACCGAGCGCGGCCTCGGCCTTCTCGATCCTGCGCCGAGGGCCGGGCGGCACGTCGTAGCCGGAGCGCCGGCAGTCTTCCATCCGACGGCGAACGCAGGCGATGCGATCGCGGGCCGCCTCAAGCTCGAAGGCCAGGGGTCGGCCGAAGGACTCCCTCGTGTAGCCGCGCCCGCGGTTGTCCGCATAGACCATGACGTGGCCGAAACCGGGCACCGCCATCGTCAGGCCGATGCGGAAGGGCCGATCGGGCGGCGTGAAGCGCACCTGGCCCGGCTGGAGCTCGGGCCGGAGAGGGAAGGGGCGCAGCTTCTGGTCGCAAACGTGGAAGCGGCGCAAGTCCTCGAGAGGCAACGGAGCGCCGTCGGCGCCCCTCACCCGGCAAATCGCCGGGGCCGGAGCAGCGGCCAGGCTCAGGGGCGCGGCCGCAAGTTCCCGCCGTGTCATTGGAGCGCCTCCGCGATGCGGTCGGGGTCGTTGGGGACCACGACCGGTTGGTTGGCGTAGGTCGAGCTCAGCCGGTCGCCGCGCGGCGTCACGAGCTGCCCGGTGTGGTAGCGGTGGATGTAGTCGGGGTCCTTGAGCAGGTGGCCGGTGAGTACGGCCACCACGTCGTCGCCGGGGCGCAGGACGCCTGCGGCGCGCAGCTTGCGGATGCCGGCCAGAGTGGCGGCCGAGGCCGGCTCGCAGCCGATGCCGCAGCGCCCGATGACGGCCTTGGCGTCGGCGATCTCCTGTTCGCTGACCTTCTCGACCAGGCCGCCGGTGGAGCGCACCTCGTGCAGCGCCTTGGGCCAGGAGACCGGATCGCCGATGCGGATGGCGGTGGCCAGGGTCTCCGGCTGCGCCACCGGCTCCAGCGGGCCGTCCCGGCGGCGGGCCAGTTCATAGAACGGGGCGGCGCCCTCGGCCTGGATGACCGCCAGGCGGGGCAGGCGGCTGATGAGGCCGCGCTCGGCCAGCTCGCGCAGGGCCTTGCCGAAGGCGGCGGTGTTGCCCAGATTCCCTCCCGGCAGCACGATCCAGTCCGGCGGGGACCACTCGCGCTGTTCGAGCATCTCGATGACGATGGTCTTCTGGCCCTCGATGCGGAAGGGGTTGATCGAGTTCAGAAGATAGATGCCGAGCCGTTCGGCCAGCGTGCGCACCAGGGCCAGGATCCGGTCGAAGTTGGCCTCCACCTGGAGGGTGCGCGCGCCGTACTCCAGCGCCTGCGCCAGCTTGCCGTAGGCGATGTTGCCGTGGGGGATGAAGACGATGGGCTGGAGTCCCGCGGCGCTGGCGTAGGCGGCCATCGAGGCCGAGGTGTTGCCCGTCGAGACGCAGGCCACGCGCTGCATGCCCAGACGCAGCGCCTGCGCCACGCCGCAGGTCATGCCGTTGTCTTTGAACGAGCCGGTGGGGTTGTAACCCTGATGCTTGAAGCTCAGCCGCTCCAGTCCGGCCCAGGAGGCGGCGCGGGGGGCTTCGATCAGCGGTGTGTTGCCCTCGCCGAGAGAGACCACCGCCGAATAGTCCTCCAGGAAGGGAATCATCTCCCGGTAGCGCCAGACGCCGCTTTGATCGAGCGGCGCGTTGTTGAGCCGGCGGGAACGCCAGAGCTGCTTGAGCACTTCCGGCGGCATGAAGGGCCCGCCGTAGGCCACCTCCAGCAGCCCGCCGCAACGAGGGCAGGTGTAGAGGATCTCGGTGACGGGGAAGCGCGCGCGGCAGGCGGCCTGGAAGCAGACCAGTTCGGCACTCATGGAAACCCTGATTATACTGGGAGACGCTCATGCTTGCCGTGCATCTGGAGGCGGGGCGCGTCGGATTGCGCCGGCGGCCGCGGCCGCTGAGGCGGGAAGGATTCGCGCTCATCCGCCTCCTGGCGGGGGGCATCTGTAACACCGATCTCGAGCTGCTGCGCGGCTATTACCGGTTCCGCGGCACGCCCGGTCACGAGTTCGTGGGCGAAGTGGTCGAAGCCGATCAGACCTCGCTGCTCGGCCGGCGCGTGGTGGGCGAGATCAACCTGGCGTGCGGCCGCTGCGAATGGTGCGCGCGGGGCATGGGACGGCACTGCCCGCGGCGCCGGGTGCTGGGCATCGCCGGGCATCCGGGGGCGTTCAGCGAGTTCTTCACGCTGCCCGAGCGCAACCTGCACCCGCTGCCGGAGGCGATCTCCACCGAAGAGGCGGTGTTCGCCGAACCGCTGGCGGCGGCCTGCGAGATCCTCGAGCAGCTCGCCATCCCGCCGGGGAGCGAAGTGGCCGTGCTGGGCGACGGCAAGCTGGGTTTGCTGATCGCCCAGGTGCTGGCGATCCGCGGCCTGCGGGTGGATCTGTTCGGGCGGCATCCTGAGAGGCTGCGCCTGGTTGAGCCGCTGGGCGTCGCCGGCGAGCGGGCGGGGAAGCGGCTGCCTCGAGCCCGTTACGATTGGGTGGTGGAGGCCACCGGGTCGGCAGGCGGCTTGCCTCAGGCGATCGCGATGACCCGCCCGCGAGGCACGGTGATCGTGAAATCCACCGTGCACGAAGCGGTGAGGCTGGACGCCGCGCCGGTGGTGGTCAACGAGATTGCGCTCGTGGGCTCGCGCTGCGGCCGGTTCGAGCCCGCGCTGGAGTTGCTGGCCGGCGGGCGCCTGCGGCTGCGGGAAATGATCACGGCGGAATATCCTCTGCGAGAAGCGCCGCAGGCCTTCCGGGCGGCGGCGCGGCGGGGAGCGCTCAAGGTCCTGCTGCGGGCTGCTGCATCGTGAGGCAGTGCAGGGCGCCCAGTCCGAGCACCAAGTCGCGGCAGTGAATGCCGATGACGCGGCGCTGGGGAAACAGGGCGGCCAGGCGCTCGAGGGCGATGCGGTCGTTGGGATCGTCGAAGGTGGGAACCAGCACCAGGCGGTTGGCGATGTAAAAGTTGGCGTAGCTGGCGGGCAGCCGCTGCCCGTTGAAGTAAACCGGGGCGGGCATGGGCAGGGTGACGACGCGCAGGGTGCGGCCGCGCTCGTCGCGGAAGCGGCGCAGGCGGCGCAGGTTCTCTCGCAGGGGCTCGTGGTTAGGGTCGGCCGGGTCGGGCTCGAAGGCGGCTGCTACAGTGGCCGGTCCGCTGAAGCGCGCGATATCGTCCACGTGGCCGTGAGTGTCGTCCCCGGCGATGCCCCGCCCCAACCAGAGGATCCGGCGGACGCCCAGATATTCGCAGAGCGCCTGCTCGAGATCCTCCCGCGCCAGGCCCGGATTGCGCGCCTGCACCGGATCGAGCAGGCACTCTTCGGCGGCCAGCAGCAGACCGCGGCCGTTGACCTCCACCGCGCCGCCTTCCAGCACCAGCCGGCGTCCCCGCCGGCTGGGACGCCACAGCGGCAGCTTCGAGCGCCGGGCTACGAACTCCCCGGCGGCCTCGTCCCGCCGCCAGTCCTGGTAGCGGGCCCAGCCGTTGAAGCGGAACTTCACGGCCGCCGTCCGGCCGGCGGCGTCCTTCAGGAACAGCGGGCAGAAATCGCGTGTCCAGCCGCGGTCGGTCGGGCAACGGAAGAACTCCACGCCTTCCAGCGGGACATGAGCGCAACTCAACTGGCGCCGGGCGCGCCGCTCTGCCTCCTGGTCGTTGACCAGGATGCGCACTCGCTCGACGCGGGCCAGGTGGCGCACGATCTCGCAGTACACCCAGGGGACGGGAGCGAACTTGCCGGGCCAGTCGCTGCGGTTGTGGGGCCAGGCGATCCAGGTGGCCTCGTGCGGCTCCCATTCGGCCGGGAGGCGGAAGCCGAGCCGGGCGGGCGTGGGGCGGCGGGCAGGCATCACTCCAGCCAGCGTTGCAGGATTGACGAGTAGGCTTCGACGCGGCGATCCCGCAGGAACGGCCAGTGCCGGCGCACGTGCTCGACCTGGGCGGGGTCGCATTCCACCACCAGGGTGGTTTCCTGGTCGGGCGGGGCTTCGGCCAGCAGCCGCCCGAAGGGGTCGGCCGCGAAGGAGGATCCCCAGAATTCCAAGTCCCGGCCGGGCGGGCCTTCGCGCCCGGTGCGATTCACCGCCGCCACATAGACGCCGTTGGCGATGGCGTGGGCGCGCTGGACGGTGCGCCAGGCCTCCCGTTGGGCCTCACCCTCGGCCGCTTTTTCCGCCGGGTGCCATCCGATGGCGGTGGGATACAGCAGCAGGACCGCACCCGAGAGCGCGGCCAGGCGGGCCGCTTCGGGGAACCACTGGTCCCAGCAGATCAGCAGGGCGATGCGCCCGAAGGGCGTGGGAAAACTGGGGAAGCCCAGATCGCCCGGCGTGAAGTAGAACTTCTCGTAGTACAGGGGATCGTCCGGGATGTGCATCTTGCGATAGATTCCGGCGACCGAGCCTTCCGGCGAGAGCAGCACGGCGGTGTTGTGGTAGAGGCCGGGGGCGCGCCGCTCGAACAGCGGGGCGACGATGAAGACCGCCAGCTCGCGGGCCAGCGCGCCCAGGGTCTCGGTGGTGGGACCGGGCACCGGCTCGGCCAGGGCGAACATCCGGGCGTCCTCTTCCCGGCAGAAGTAGCGCGAGCGGAACAACTCGGGCAGGCAGATCAGCCGGGCCCCGCGGGCGGCCGCCTCGCGGATACGCCAGAGGGCTTTGGCCAGGTTCTCGTTGGGGTCTTCGCCGCAGGCCATTTGAATCAGGCCGGCGCGGAAGCGCACCCCGGGATGCATAATAGGTTCTTTCACGATGAGGCGAAGACTTTTCATTTTGACGCTTTCGGCGGCCTGCTGGGCGGCCCCGGTCCCCGCTCCCAGGGAGCACTTCGGCTTCGATCCGGGCGAGGATTACAAGCTGGCCGACTACCGGCAGCTCGCGGGCTATTTCGAGAAGCTGGCCGGGGCGAGCGACCGCATCCGCCTGATCCGCTTCGGGCGCACCTCGCTGGGCAAGCCTATGCTGGCGGCCTTGATTTCCGACGCCGACAACCTGCGCCAGTTCGAACGCTACCGCGCCGTCAGCCGCCGGCTGGCGCTGGGGGAAGCCGCACCGGAAGAGGCCCGTCGGCTGGCCGAGGAGGGCAAGGTCATCGTGTGGATTGATTCCGGCCTGCACGCCAGCGAGACCGCCCCTTCCCAGCACGCGCCCCACCTGGCCTACCGCCTGCTCACCGAGGAAAGCGAGGAGGTCCGCCGCATTCGCCGGCGCGTGATTCTGCTCCAGATTCCCTGCATCAACCCGGACGGCCTGGACATGGTGGCGGAATGGTACCGGCGCAATCTGGGCACCCCACATGAGAACGCCCGCCTGCCCTGGCTTTATCAGAAATACGCCGGGCACGACAACAACCGGGACTGGTTCATGCTCAACCTGGAGGAGACCCGCCACGTCACGCGGCTGTTGTTCGAGGAATGGTTCCCCCAGATCGTCTACAACCAGCACCAGTCGCCGCCCTTTCCGGCCCGGATTTTCGTGCCGCCGCACGCCGAACCGTTGAATCCCAACCTGCCCGCGGCGGTTATCGAGGGAATCAACCTGATCGGTGCGGCTATGAAGGAGCGCTTCGCGCGGGAGAACAAACCGGGCGTCATTTCGTATTTGACCTTCGATTCCTGGTGGAACGGCGGCTTGCGCACCGTGCCGGTCTTTCACAACATGCACGGCATCCTGACCGAGACCGCGGGCTTCGCCTACGCCACGCCGCGCACCTACCGGCCGGAGGAATTTCCCGCGCGCTTCGCCAACGGCGTGCCCACGCGCGAACCCAGCATCTTCTATCCGCAGCCCTGGCCGGGCGGCCGCTGGACGCTGCGCGACGCCATCGAATACATGCTCACGGCGGACTTCGCCATTCTGGACCTGGCCGCCCAGCGCTCCTCGGATTTCCTGCTGAAGGCCTGGCAGATGGCGCAGGCGGCGATCGAGGCGGGGCGGCGGGGCAAGCCCTACGCCTATGTGGTTCCCGCCGGGCAGTGGGACCGCTCGAGCGCTCTGGAGATGCTCGAGCGGCTGCGGCGGAGCGGCCTGCGCGTGCTGCGGGCGCGGGGCCAGTTTCAGGCCGCCGGCAAGACGTTCGCCGCCGGGAGCTGGGTGCTGCCCGCCGCACAGCCCTTCCGGGCCTATCTGGTGGACCTGATGGAGCCGCAGCGCTACCCGGATCTGCGCGCCGGCGACTCCGGCCCCGCCCGCCGGCCTTACGACATCGCGGGCTGGACGCTGCCCTTGCAAATGGGCGTGCAGGTCGAGCGGGTGGACGAGCCTTTCCAGGCCGAGCTGGAGGAGGCGGCCGATTTCGCGCTTCCGGCCGAGAGCCTGGATCCCCGTCAGAACGCCAGCTTTCGAACCGTGGCCGAACTGCTCGAGCGCGGGGCGCGCGTCCTGCGCGCTTCCGACGGAGCGTTCCTGGTCGAAGGCCGGGCGGGTGCGGAGGCCCTGGCCAAAGCGGCCTGGGAGCTACGGCGGCCGCGGGTGGCGCTCTACGAGCCCTGGACCGCCAACATGGATACCGGCTGGACCCAGTGGTTGCTGGATTATTACAAGATCCCGCACACGCTGCTGCACAACGCGGAGATCCGGCAGGGCTCGCTCGGGGAACGCTTCGACGCCCTGATCCTGGCTTCCCAGAGCGCCGCTTCGATCCTGCACGGCGTGCGCTTCGCCGAGCGGCCGGCGCCGGTCCGCGAGGGCGCGGCGGCGCCGGAGGAGCCGCGGGCAGTGCAGCGTCCGGAGTACACCGGGGGCGTGGGCGTGCGCGGCCTGGCCGCGCTGGAGGAATTCGTGCGGCAGGGGGGCACGCTGATCGCTTTCGACGCAGCGGCCGAACTGCCGGTGGAGTACTTCCCGCTGCCCTTGCGCAACGCCGTGCGTCCCGGCGCGGGCGGCTTTCAATGTCCCGGGTCGCTGTTGCGCCTCAACGTAGAGACGGCGCATCCGCTGGCGCTGGGCATGCCCGCCCAGGCGATCGCGTTTTCCACCGGGGGTCAGGCCTGGGAGGTGACGCTGCCGGAGGAATACAACCGCGGGGAGCGCGAGACCCGCGTGGTGGCGCGCTACGCGGCCGAGAAGCTGCTGGCCAGCGGCTGGATCTCGGGAGAACGGCAGGTGTTGGGCAAGGCGGCGCTGGTCGAGGCCCGTTACGGCCGAGGCCGCGTGGTGGTGTTCGGTTTCCGCCCCCAATTCCGCGGGCAGCCGTTCGGAACCTTCAAGTTCATCTTGAACGCCGTCTATCTGGCTTCCGCCCGGCAGCTCGCCGGCGGCGGCGGGATACAATAAGCCGTCAACAGTCAGGGAGGATTCCATGGGACGTAACCTGGACGACAACGGGGTCGGCCGGCGGGGATTCCTGGCCGGCATGGCGGGGTGCGCGGGCGGCTTGTGGAACGGGGAGACGCTGGAGTCGTTGCTCCAGCACACTCGTACCGCCTCCAAGCCTTCCCAGTTGAAAATCACCGACCTCAGGGTGGCGGTGGTGGGACGGGCTCCCATGCGCTGTCCCATCGTGCGTATTGACACCAATCAAGGCATTTACGGGCTGGGCGAGGTGCGCGACGGGGCCAGCAAGAGCTATGCCTTGATGTTGAAAAGCCGGCTGCTGGGGGAAAATCCCTGCAACATAGACAAGATTTTTCGCAAGATCAAGCAATTCGGCTTTCACGCCCGCCAGGGCGGAGGGGTCTCGGGCGTCGAGATGGCGCTCTGGGACCTGGCCGGCAAGGCCTACGGGGTGCCCGTCTATCAGATGCTGGGAGGCAAATTCCGGGACCGGATCCGGCTGTACGCCGACACGCCGGAATCGCACGACCCCAAGATCTACGCCGAGCGCATGAGGAAGCGCCTCGAGGCCGGCTTCACCTGGCTGAAGATGGACCTGGGCGTGGATCTGGTCGAAAAGGTTCCCGGCGCGCTGAGCAGACCCCTGGGAACCACGCAGCGGGACTTCTTCCTCACCCAGCACATGTTCACGGGCATGGAATTGAGCGACAAGGGCGTCGCCCTGATGGCCGAATACGTGGGCGCCATCCGCGAGACGATCGGCATGGAGGTCCCGCTGGCGGCCGACCACTTCGGCCACCTGGGCGTGAATTCCTGCATCCGCCTGGGACGCGCCCTGGAGAAATACAACATGGCCTGGCTGGAGGACATGATTCCCTGGCAGTACACCGAGTTGCTCAAACAGATCGCCGACGCGGTCAATGTTCCTATCCTGACCGGAGAGGACATCTACCTGAAAGAGCCGTTCATCGAGCTGTGCCGGCGCCACGCGGTGGACATCATCCATCCCGATCTGGCCACCGCGGGCGGGATTCTGGAGACCAAGAAGATCGGCGACGCGGCCCAGGAATACGGCGTGGCCATGGCGATGCACTTCGCGGGCACTCCGGTTTCCTGTCTGGCCAACGTGCACTGCGCGGCGGCCACCGAGAACTTCCTGGTGCTGGAGTTTCACTCGGCCGACGTGCCCTGGTGGGAGGACCTGGTCGAGGGGATCGAGAAGCCGATCGTCAATCGCGGTTTCATCAAGGTGCCGGAGACGCCCGGTTTGGGTATCACGCTCAACGAAGAGGCGGTGAAGAAACATCTGGCCGAGCCGGGGTACTTCGAACCCACGCCCGAGTGGGACAAGGAGCGCTCCTGGGACCGACTGTGGAGTTGAGCCATGCGACGGCGTGATTTCCTGGCCGCTCTGGCGGGCGTTCCGCTGCCGGCCGCGCCCTCGGCCGCCGTTCGGGCGCCCCGCAACCTCAAGATCACCGGCCTGGAGGTGGTCCTCACCAACCCCAACCGGGCGCCGCTGGGCAACTACGTGCTCGTGAAGGTCCTAACCTCCCAGCCGGGCCTCTACGGCTGGGGCGACGCCACCTGCTCGGGCAGCGAGCTGGCCGTGGCCCGGTTCCTGGAAGAGCACCTGCGGCCCGCCCTGCTCGGGCGCGACCCGATGCGCCTGGAGGACATCTGGCAGACGCTGTTTCTGCTGCCTTACTATCGCTCCGGTTCGGTGCATATGTCGGCCCTGAGCGGCATAGACATGGCGCTCTGGGACATCAAGGGGAAGGTGGCCGGCCTGCCGGTGTACGAGTTACTCGGCGGGCGGACGCGAGCGCGGCTGTTGACTTACACCAGCGTGGGCGGGCGCGACTTCCGGCAGGTGGAGGAGGGCGCCCGGCGCATGATCGAACGGGGTTACAAGGTTCTCAAGGTACAGGTGGCCGCGCCCGGGCTGGAGTCCGGCTACGCGGTTCCACCCTCGGAACGCCAGCGGGCCGCGACGGAGAAGGCTCATCAGGCGGGCGTGCCTCCCTTGGAGACCTGGGAGCCGGGGCCTTACGTGCGTACCCTGCCCAAGCTCTTCGAGCACCTGCGCAAGACGCTGGGCGAGGAGATCGAGTTGCTCCACGACGTGCACGAGCGCATCGCGCCCAGCCAGGCGCTCTGGCTGGCCAAGGCCCTGGAACCCTACAATCTGTTCTTCCTGGAGGATCCCCTGCGTCCCGAGCACGCCGACACCTTCCGCCTGATCCGGCGGCAGGCCGCCACGCCCCTGGCGATGGGAGAGATCTGGACCGGCCAGTGGGACGGCTTGTTCCTGATCACCGAGCACTTGATTGACTACGTGCGGCACGACCTTTGCCATTGCGGAGGGATCACCACCGGGAGGAAGATCGCCGCCATCGCCGAGCCTTACGGGATCCTGACCGCCTGGCACGGTCCCAGCAACATCTCCCCGGTGGCTCACATGGCGAACTGCCATGTCAGTCTCTCGACGCCGAACTTCGGCATCCAGGAGTGCGCCACGAACTGGTCGGAGCCTGCCCGCGAGGTCTTCTCGACCGCGCCGGTGTTTCGCGAAGGGTACGTGGACATCGAGGACGGGCCCGGCCTGGGCATCGAAGTCAACCAGAAAGCGGCCGCCGAGTATCCCTATCTGGCGCGGCACCGGCCCACCATCCGGCGGGCCGACGACAGCGCCTGGCCCTACTGAAACAAAAAGCCCGCCCGCCGGGCAGGCGGGCGGGCGGTTGCGTTCAGGGGCTCAGAAGTTGTAGCGCAGGGCGAGCTGGACGTTGCGGTTGCCGCCCTTGCTGGTCACCTTGCCGAAGGTGCCGCTGCGCGGATTGGAATCCACGCCGCCCCAGTTGGGATGGTTCGGGAAGTTGAAGAACTCGCTCCGGAACTGGAGGGTGTGGCCTTCCCGGATGCGGAAATCCTTGAAGACCGCCAGATTCCAGTTCTGGAAGCCGACGTTGTAAAGCATGTTCCGGGTCTGGCTCTTGGAGAACGTGCCCTGGGCAGGAGGCACGAACAGCGGGGAGCCGTCGGGCAGCTTGGTGCGGAACCAGAAGTTCTGATCCGCGGCGCCCTGGGAGAACTTGCGTTCGCTGCGGGGCAGCTTCCAGTCGCCCAGCATGTCCCAGGCCTGGCCCTCGCCGACCGCGCCGATGCCGGCGAAGTCGTCCGAGGTGGCGACGCTGAAGGGGGCGCCGGTCTGGAACTGGGCGATGCCGTTAAGCTGCCAGCCGCCCAGGGTCTTCTCCAGGATGTCGTTACGGCCGCGCAGCAGCGGCAACTGGTAGATGAAGTTGACCACCGCCACGTGGCGCGTGTCGAAGCTGGAGGGGCCCCAGAAGTTGCGGTCGTCCCAGGGGTTGTTGATGCGATCGCGCCGGCCGGAGGCGTTGTCCACGCTCTTGGAGTACGTGTAGGACAGCCCGTAACTCAGGCCGCGCGTGAAGCGGCGGTTGACCTCGAGCTGGAAGCCGTTGTACTCGCTGCGCGCCGCCATCTCGCCCAGCGCGATCTGGGCGAAGCCCTTGTAAGGCCGCAGCACGTTGGTGTTGATGCCCTTGTTCTCCGGTTTGAACAGGGTGCCCAAAGGAAGCGCGTTCAGATTCCGCTCGCGCTCCAGATGCACGCCCGTGCGCCCCACATAGGCCACCGAAACCAGCGTGTCGAAGCCCACCTCGCGTTCGTAAGTGAAGTTCCAGGTGTAGGCGCCCGGGATCTTGAAGACCGGATCGGTCGTCATGAAGAACAACGGGAAGCGCGAAGGCCTGCCGCCCGCCGGGTTGTCCGCCTGCCCGTTGGCGATCGAGACCATGGGCTGAAGCGGCGGGTTGCCGCCCAGGAAAATGTTGTCGCTGACGCCGGGCCGGGCCATGAAGCGGCCGAAGCCGGCGCGGACGGCGTCCTTGCCGGTGATCGAGTAAGCCAGGCCGACGCGCGGCTGGAAGTTCAGCCACTGGCGCTCGCCCCAGTAGTTGGGCCCGCCGGAGAACAGGCGGTCGAAGCTGCGGTCGTCGGCTAGCGCTATGCGACCCTTGGCGGCCTCCGGCCATGCCTTGCCCGGAATGACGATGCCGTTATAGGGATCGCCGCTCAGGATGTAGCCGCTGGCCGGGTCCTGGACGGCCGCCTGGGCGGGGTTGTAGCGCCGGGGATCGAAGACCACGATATTACCCCACAAGCTGAAGTAATAGGGGGTCATGTAAGTGTGGCGCACGCCCAGCTCCAGGCGCAACTTGGGGGTCGCCTTCCAGGAATCCTGCGCGAACCACTCGAACATGTTCGCCCGGTAGGGCGTGAAAGCGCGCTGGCCGATCTCGGCGTAGGTGTCGAACAGGCCCATCGCGGCGTTGGCGATGGCCAGCCGGGTGCTGGGAGCGCCCGCGCGGGCGTCGGTGAAGACGAAGCGCCCGTTCTGATTGTTGGTGCCGCCGGGCACGCCCGAGACGTTGATCTGGTCGAAATCGTTCTGCCCGCTGCGCTCGTAAGAGACGCCCCACTTGAAGGTGTGGTTGCCGTAAATCTTAGTCAGGTTGTTGGAGAAGACGTAAATCGGCCCGGTAGACTGGGAAGGATACGGGCCGCCGTCCACGGTGGCGAAGTTGGCGATGGCAATGGTGGGGATCTTGTCGTAGATCTCCTTACGTTCGGGGAAGATGTAGGGATAGTTGATCCCGTACTTGGAACGCGCGTAACGCTCGCCGGGGCGGTAGACCCCGATGAAAACGCGGTCCACGCTGGCCGTGGCCAGGAACTCGTTCACCATGGTGGGCGAAATGGTCCAGATGTGGTTGAGCGAGGCGGTCTTGTTGGGCCGGTTCCAGTCGGTGACCGCCCGGTCGGTGCCGCTGCGGAAGGCGTCCACCGCGGTGTAGCTATAGTTCTGGTGGCGGAAGCGGAAGGTATGCTTCTCGCTGGGGATGAAGTCAATGGAGATGGTGTCCTTGCGTTGATTCTGGGGATTGGGACGGGTCTGAATAAAGTTATTGCGCCCTTGCAGGAAGCCCGGGGTGGGTTCCGGATAGGAGCGCAGGAATCCCAGCCCGTTCGGGCTCAGCCGGCTGGCCGGGATGATGTTGTTGGGGAAGGGCTGGCCGGTGTCCGGGTCGTAAATCACCCGCGTGCCGGTGAAGAAGGGATTCGGGCTGAGCAACTCGGAGAAATTGCCCTGGCGCATGGCCAGCGACGGCACGGTGATGATGGAGGTGGACTCCTGGCGGAACTTCACCCATTCCTGGCTCCAAAGGAAGAACAGCTTGGAGCGGTCGGTGTTCCACTTCTGGGGAATGAAGACCGGTCCGCTCAAGATGTAGCCGAACTGGTTGTACTTGTTGGCCGGGCGGGGCGAGCCGGCGCGATTCAAGGCCCAGGTGTTGGCGTCCAGCTCGCGGTTGCGGAAGTACTCATAGAGGCTGCCGTGGAAATCGCGCGTGCCGCTCTTGGTCACCAGGCGGATCTGGCCGCCGGCCGAGCGCCCGTACTCGGCGTTGTAGTTGGCGGTCAGGATCTGGATCTCCTGCACGGTGTCCACGTCGGCCACCCCGATCGAGGTGCCGTTGGCGCGCGTGCGCACGGCCACGGCCCCGTCGAAGTTCATGACGAAGTCCTGGCTCCGCCCGCCGTTGATGCTCAAGCCCGCGGTCGTCAACCCGAAGCTGAAGCTGGCCAGGGAAGAGCCGCTGCGCACGCCCGCTTTCAGCATCGCCAGCCAGATCGGGTTGCGTCCGTTCAACATCATGTTCTGGATCTGCGTGCTTTCCACCAGCCGGCCCACCGTGGCGGTGTCCGACTGCACGGCCGCCACCGAAGCGGTGACCTCGACGGTTTCCGTCACCGCGCCCACCTCCAGGGAGACGTCCACCGTCCTGGGCAGGTTGGGCTCCAGCCGGTTCTGCGTGCGCACGAACTTCTTGAAGCCGGTGGCTTCCACCGTCACGGTGTAGAAGCCGGGCGGCAGGTTGGAGACCACATAGTAGCCGGTTTCGTTGGTCGCCGTCTTGCGCTCCAGTCCGGTCGCTTCGTTGGTCACGGTCACGCTGGCGTTGGGCACCACCGAACCGGTGGGGTCCTTGACGAAGCCCGAGATCTGCGCCGTGTCGGACTGCGCGAAGACGCACGCCGAAAACACAAAGACGGCCGCGACGGCCCGCACTACGGCCGCCGCGATCTTGCGATGGCGCTGCATCACTTTACCTCCTGAAGCGAATCTTCGGAATCCTTGCTACCCCTTCCCCCGGCGGGGGGACTCAGAGCGAGGCCGCCCTCAGAAACCCCGGGACAGGCCTCCCGTACATCGAGGATGAAACAACCCGGGTGCTCACGTCAAGCGGCCCGGCCGGCCCCGCTCAGCGCGTAAAACCGATGCTGATCTCGAGCTGGCCCTTGGGCGAACGCGTGGTGCCGGCGGCGAAGGTGGCGCCGCTCCAGCGCGTGTAGCGTATCTCGGGCGTGATCTTGATGTTGAACTCGTCAATGAACCGGAGCCCGACGCCGATCACCGCGCCCAGCAGGTTACGGCGGGAGGGTTGCGCCGCCAGATAATCGCTCGAGCCGCTGCCGTCCGGGTTGCGGATCTCGTTGCTGGTCCGGATCTCGGAGATCGAACGCACCGCCACCCCGGCCGCCAGCCAGACATGCGAGAGCGCCCCGGTCGAGCTCAGGCCCCGGTAGTGCGCCAGCAGGGGGAAGTCCCAAAGCCTGCCCTTGGTGCGCTCGGTGATGCTCAGGTGCGACCGCTCGTCGTTGCCCGTGGCCGGATCGTCCGTGCCCGAATAGCGGTCGAAGGTTCGCTCGTAGCGCAGGCGGTGGAACAGCGCCTCGCCGGTCAGCCGCACCCGGCGCGTCAGTCGCAGCTCGAGGGAGGGTCCGCCGCCCACCGAAGGCGAACGGGAGTTGGTGCCCGCGTTCACGTCGTAGGCTGTGCGGTCGGCGAAGGTGGTGCTCATGAGGCTGTCGTCGCGCATCACGCTGAGCGGTTGCACCGGCAGCGTGCGGATGCGGAAGCCGAAAGCGAACCGTTCGAACTTCGCCGCCACGGCCGGGGCGGGTTGCGTCGGGCCGGCAGGCTGCTGGTCGGGCTGGTCGGGCGTCGCACCCCCCGGCTGCGCGGCCAGAGGCAGCGCCAGGCAGACGGCGGTCACCACTCGCGCGGCGGGAGCAAACCTCATCACAGGCGCAAGACCCAGGATGCCAGTTTCCCCTGCCGCCGGTCAACCGGCGCAAGGCGTGACCCAGGGGCCCGGGGCGCTCTGGGGGCCAGGATCGCGGCGCGAACAGCTATATTGGTTTATTGACGCCCGGTCTCGGGGGTTCCAGACTCCTGGATCCGCCTTGCACCGCGGGGCGCGAAGCTCTCGCCCGAAAGCGAGGCCGGCCCCGCGCTCCGACGGGGACCGGCCCGCGAGGTCACATGTCTTTGCCAAGGACGGGACTTTTGCTGCTCTGGATCGTCGGGATGGGGCGGTTATGGGCCCAGTCGGATACGGCCACCTTGTGGGGCGTGGTCAGCGACGCCGAGGGCAAGCCGCTGGAGGGCTTCACGGTCTTCATTGCGGACGTGGCCGCCAACGTGGTGGTCCGCCGCCCGGTCACAGACGCCGCCGGCCGCTATTACGCCCCCTACCTGAGGCCCGGCCTTTACCAGATCCTCATCGAGGAGAGCGGCTATCAGGCCTTTCAAGCCGAGCCCATTCGGCTGGATCCCGGGCAGAGCCGGCGTTTCGACGCCCGGATGACGCCCGGGGATCCCTCCCAGACCGTTCAGGTGAAGCCCGCCGAGCCGCTGATCCGGACCTACGGCGGGCAGGCCGGCGTCACCCTGGATTACAAGACGCGCTGGCTGGATGCTCCCCAGGCCGACCGCCACCCGACGCTGCTGCCCCTCGTGGTCACGGCTCCTGCCGTGCAGGGCGACCGTGACGGGTTGGTCCTCTCGGGCCTCTCCTCCCGCCAGCAGCAGAGCTGGCTGAGCGACGGCATCCCCGACGACACCACCAACCAGACGCTCAATCCCCTGGCCACTGAGACCGTCGAGGTCGTCCTGGCCACCCCGGACGCCGCCGCGGCCCGCCCGGCCGGCTTTCTGGCGGTATCCAAGCGCGCCGGCGAGAGACTGCACGGCACGGTGTTTTACAAGCACGGCGCCTCGCGGCTCAATGCCCGCTCTTTCTTCGACACTCAGGCGGCCTCCTACCGCCAGCGCGAGGCGGGCGGGGAAATGGGTTGGGATCTGATCCCAGACTGGACCTGGCTGTACGGCAGCGGAATGTACCAATTGCTGCTGTACCGGCAAAACCTTTACGCCGACATCCCCAGCGCCAAGATGCGCGACGGCGACCTCAGCCAGTTCCTCGATCCCGCGATCGCTCCCAACGGCAAGACGGTGGCCGTCAGGGATCCGCGCAGCGGACAGCCCTTCCCGCGGAACCTGATCCCCATGAACCGCATCAGCTCGGTCTCGTTGAACTACGTGCGAAGCTACTACCAGTTGCCTAACGTGGGCGACGCCAACACGTTGGCCGGCAACTACACCTGGCTGCACCGTTTCGGCCCGGACGATTACAACGGCAACTGGCCGCTGGCCCGCTGGGATCAAAGGGTCACCTCGCAACACCAGTTTTACCTGCGCTGGCTCCAGAACCAGACCGCTTCGGTGATCCCCGGCAGCGTGGGTCGCCCGCTGGACGCCACCCGTACCCTGCGCTACCGCAGCCTGCTGTTCTCCGACACGCATGCCTTTTCCTCGAGCCTGGTCAACCACCTCTCCCTGGCGCGCGTGCGCGCCCGCATCAAGCAAGGGGAAAGCGAAGGCGACGTGGACCCGCCGCGGGGGGACTCGGTGGTCAGCACCGTGGGCCTTCAGGGCGTCAACCCGCAGGGCTTCAGCGCCATGGGCTTCCCGGCCGTCTCCATCGCCGGCTTGACCGGACTGAGCATGCCGCACGGGGGCGGCGCCGAGGATAATATTGCGCGCAACGACGGCTTTTTCGCCCTCCGCCAATCCCTGACCTGGACGCGCGGCCGCCACTCGCTCAAAGGCGGCGTGGACCACAGCCGCTACTTCTGGCGCCTGGGCGAAGTACCTCAGACGGTCTACGGCGCTTTTACCTTCAGCGGCGCCTTTACCGGGCTGGGCTACGCCGATTTCCTGCTGGGCTATCCGGCCACCAGCTCCCGGCAGACGGCGCGGGTCAACCGGCGTGTGAGCCAGTATCAGACGGGCCTCTATCTGGCCGACTCCTTCCGCCTCAGCTCGCGGCTGACCCTGGAGCTGGGCGCGCGCTGGGATTACTACGCCACACCCACTTACGACGACGGTTACATGGCCAACTGGGATCCCCAGAGCGGCAAAGTGATCGTCGCGCCCGGCACCTTCACCTCCGTGAGCGCCTACTACCCGAAGACCATCGCGGTCGAGGTGGGACGGGTGGTCCCGGAACCTAAGGCCGTCAATGTGCGCCCGCGGCTGGGGCTGGCCGTGCGCTTGAGCGAGAATGCCGCCCTGCGCGCCAGCTACGGCGAATTCACCGAAAACCCGGGCTACGGCCCCCAGGGAAGGCTGCCCTCGACCAACCCTTACTGGTTGAAGGAAACCTATACTAACTGGGTTCCCATCACCGTGCCCGCTCTGGCCTTTCCTCGCCCCTTCCCCACCAACCCGGCGGCGGTGGGGCTGCCCAGCCAGAGCGTCACGGCGCTGCCCATGAAGACCGAGGAAGGCGTCCTGCGCCAGGCGAACCTGACTGTGGAGCACGCCTGGCGGGGCCTGGCCTGGAGCCTCTCTTACATCGGCTTCCGCGGCGTGCACATGAATTACACGCTGGACGTCAACAAACCGCGCGCCAGTTCGATCCCCTTCGACAACTCCCGCAAGCCGTACCCTCAGTTCGGCAGCACTTACGTCACGCGGACCGACGGACGCTGGAAGTACGATTCCCTGGCGGCGCGCGTGCGCCACCGCCGCGGTCCTCTTCTGCTGGAGTCCGCCTTCACCTGGGCCGATAACCGGAGCAATTACGCCAACACGCTGGATCCCTACAACGTCACCAACCGCTGGACGCGTGACGCCGCCACGCGCCGCCTGTACTCGGCCACCAGCGCCGGCTGGTCCCTGCCCGTGGGCCGGGGCCGGCGCTTGCTGGGCAAGGCCGGGCCGGTGAAGAACCTGGCGCTGGGCAACTGGTCGTTGTACGCTCTGGCGACCTTCGCCACCGGACAGTATTACTCACCCTGGTTTACCGGGCCGGATCCGGCCAACGCCGCCCCGGGCTTCGTCACCTCACTGCCCGATTGCGTAGGCAATCCGGACGCGGGGGCGCGCAACAAGAACCTTTGGTTCAACCCGGCCGCCTTCGCGCCGCCGCCGGCCGGCGCCGGGCGCTACGGGACTTGCGGCATGAACATCTTGGAAGGCTATCCGGTCCACGTGGGCCACGTCAGCCTGGCCAAGCAGATCCCGTTGGGCGAGAGCTGGCGGGCGGTCTTCACCGCCCAGATCTCGAACCTGACCAACACGCCGCACTTCGGGATCCCGAACACCAACATCAGCTATCCCAAGCCGGGCGTCTTCACGGCCTCCTCGGTGGAGACCGACGCCAGCCCCATCCGGCAGGGACCGCGCCAGATCACACTGAAGCTGCGGCTGGAGTGGTGAGATCGCGGCCGGCGGCAGCCTTCAGGCCCGCAGGCGCTCGAGCAGGCGCACCGCCATGCGGATGTCGGCCAGGCGCTGCTCGGGATCCTCGATTTCCCGTTCGATGTTGAGCGTGCCGCGGTAGCCGATCTGCTTCAGCTTGCGGACGAAGCGCTCGATGCCCACCGATCCCTGGCCCAGGGGACGCTCCGTGCCCAGCGCGCCCGGCTGCTCGCGCGGCGGCCAGTCGCCGTCCTTGCAATGCACCGAAATCACCAAGGGTCCCAGCAGATCCAGGGCTTCGATCGGATCGCCCGTGCCGTACAGGATCATGTTGGCCGGGTCGAAGTTGATGCGCACGTTGGGTCGGGCCACGTCCTCGATGAAGCGCAGCAGGACCCGGGCGGGCTCCTGGCCGGTCTCCAGGGCGAAGGTCTGGCCGTGCCGCGCGGCGTAATCGGCCACCCGGCGGACCATCTCGCGCACCGCCTTGTAATCGGGACTGTCGGCGTCCTCCGGCACGAAACCGATGTGGCAGGCGATCGAGGGCGCCCCCAGGGCGGCGGCGAAATCGCTCACCGCCAGCGTGCGTGCCTCCCGCTCGGCCCGGGTGGCCGGCGGAATGAAGCCCACCGTCCGCTGCACGGTGGGGATGTCCGCGTAGCTCTCGCCCTGGTAGGCGGCGAAGACCGTGACCAGGGTGAACTGCTCAGCCTCCAGCGCCTGCCGCCAGGCGGCCGCCGCGGCCGCATCCAGGCTCGCCTCACCCGGCAGGCCCAACTGGCCGCAGCGCACGCCCAGGGATTTGACCTCGCGCAGGGTCTGAACCGGATCGCGCCCGGCCCAGAACATGACGCCGATTTCCATTGCCTCTAAAGGGTGCATGGGATCTTCTCTCCGTTTCGCGATCGCGCCTCCAACATCCGCAAGGCCAGCTTCACCGCGGCCGCGGACTCTTCCGGCGGGCAGAACTCGGGCGGCTGGTTGCGTGCGGCGCACTGCAAGAAGTACCGGATTTCGGCCTCGTACCAGTCCTGCTCTCCGCCCGCTTCCAGCGCCTCCGCCTCCCCGTCGGCCCGGTAAAGCGTGAGCGGCCTGCCCTCCGAGCTGTACTCGATGGTCCCCTGCTCGCCCACCACGGTGAATTCCATCGAAAACGGGAAGGCCTTCGGGTGGTGCCAGCCCCCTGAGATGACGACCGCTGGGCCGCCGGGATAGTAGAACGTCGCCGTGATCCAGTCCACCCCCCGCGCCAGATCCTCGCAGCCCGCGGCCGAAACCGCCTCCGGCCGGCCGAAAGCCTGAAGCATGAAATCCACGTCGTGAATCAGCAGATCGAAGACGCCGCCCCCGCTGGCCGCTTTGTCGTGCAGCCAGCCGCCCCAGGCGGGCGCGGCGCAGCGGCGCCGGAAGATCGCCGCCCGGACGGCCCCCAGCCGCCCGGAGCGGATCGTCTCGGCCGTGGTGCGGTAGGCGGGAATGAAGCGCAACACTTGCGCCACCATCAGGATGCGGCCGGCCTGGCGGGCCGCGGCGATCATGCGCTCGCAGTCCTCTGCCGTCAGCGCCATGGGCTTCTCCACCAGCACGTGCTTGCCCGCCTGCAAGGCCGCCACCGCCACCGGCGCGTGCAGATGGGTGGGCAGGCAGAGATCCACCGCCTCGGTCTCGAAGTCGCGCAGGGCCTGGTAGGCGTCGCTGTACTTGCGGACCCGGCTGAAATCCAGGCGCCCGCCCGGTCCGCCGATGTTGCCTTGCACGTCGCTCAAGTCTCCCGTGAGGCGCTGCGGGATGTCGCTCGCCACCGCCGCCAGCTCCGCTTCGGGAATCTTGCGCAGGGCGTTCAAATGGGTGCTGCCCATGAAGCCCAACCCCAGCACGGCGATTTTCATACGCACAATTATAGGGAAGCGCCGGGCGGGCGGGGAAGCCCGGCCGCAGCGGCGGCCTCGCGATACACTGGTTCGGGAGCGATCCGGTGACTGTCCTGCGAGTTTTGAATCCCCTGCTGGTTGTCGGGCTCGTCAGCCTTGGTCTTCCCGCCTGCTCCGCCCAGGGGCCCCAGGCGCGCATCAAGATTGACACCGACCGCGTGGTGGGCGAGGTGCACCCCCACCTGTTCGGCAACTTCGCCGAGCACCTGGGACGCTGCATCTACGGCGGCATCTTCGAGGAAGGCAGCCCGCTGGCCGACGCGGACGGCTTTCGCAAGGACGTCATGGAGGCGGTGCGGCGTCTGGGCGTCACCATCCTGCGCTGGCCGGGGGGCAATTTCGCCTCCGGCTACCACTGGCAGGACGGCATCGGCCCGCGCCACCTGCGTCCCGTGCGGCCGGATCACGCCTGGGGCGACCTGGAACCCAACCGCTTCGGCACCGACGAATTCCTGCTTTATTGCGAAAAGCTGGGCGTGGAGCCGTACATCGCGATCAACGCCGGCCTGGGTTCGATTGAGGAGGCCCGCCAGTGGGTCGAGTATTGCAACGAGGCGCGCGACACCTATTGGGCCCGGCAGCGGCGCAACAACGGGCGGGACAAGCCCTGGGGCGTCAAGTACTGGGGCCTGGGCAACGAGATTGACGGCCCCTGGCAGCTCGGCCACAAGAACGCCGAGGACTACGCCAAGTTCGCCTTGGAAGCGGCCAAAGCCATGCGCCGCGCCGACTCCTCCATCAAGCTGATCGCCGCCGGCTCCTCGAACTTCGGCCGGGAGGCGGACTGGATCGGCTGGAACCGCACCGTGCTCCAGCGCCTGGCGGGCGAAATTGACTACATTTCGCTGCACACTTACATCGGCAACCGGGAGAACAACTTCGAGCGCTTCCTGGCCGCCTCGCGCGTCATTGACGAGCGCATCGAGTTGACCGCCGGGCTGATCCGCGCCGCTCAAAGCGGGCGGCCGAACCCGCGCCCCGTCTACATCGCCTTCGACGAGTGGAACGTCTGGTACCGGGCTCGCGCCGGCTCCGAGTTCGAGACCGGCCGCACGCGCCTGGAGGAGATTTATAACTTCGAGGACGCCCTGGCCATGGGGATGTTCTTGAACTCTTTCATCCGCCACGCGGACGTGGTCAAGATGGCCAATCTGGCTCAGCTCGTCAACGTGATCGCGCCCATTTTCACCAACCCCCAAGGCTTGTTCTTGCAGACGATTTACTTTCCCCTGGCCGAATACGCCCGGCAGCGCGGCCATCTGGCGCTCGACGTGCTCGTGGATTCGCCCCGCTACCGGCCGGATTCCGGCCCGCCCCTCGGTTACCTGGACGTCTCAGCCACTTATGATCCCCGGCAGCGGCGGATCTTCCTGAACGTGCTCAACCGCAGCCGGGAGAGCGACATCGCGACCCGGATCCTGAACGTCGAGGGCCGGCTTTCCGAGGCGGTCGAGGTCTGGGAACTCTATCACACCGACTTGAAAGTCACGCATACCTTCGGCGCCGACGACAAGGTCCGACCGGTGACCAGGAGCATCCGGGCGGCCCTCGAGGGGAACGGCTTCACCTACACCTTTCCCCGCCACTCCTTGACGATTCTCAAGCTCGCCCTGCGCTGAGCGAGGGCCGCGGCTCTCAGCCCTTGAGCATGCCGGCCGCGGCGTTCACCAGCAGGGCGCCCATGCCCAGCGGGATGAGGCGCTTCCAGCCGATGTTCATCAACTGGTCGTAGCGGAAGCGCGGCCAGGTGCCCCGGAACCAGATGAAGGCGTAAACCACCACCGCCACCTTCAGCAGGAACCAGAAGGGGCTGACCACCGCCCGATTCACGGCCGGGATCAGAAAGACCAGCCCGAGCGCGATCAGGCTCACGCCCACCACCCGCAGGCCGATCGCGTTGCCTCGGCTCTTCAGGCGCGCCGCCAGCGGAAAGCACATCAGGCCCGAGCCGGCCGTCAGCGCCAGGGGGAAGGCGTACTCAAGCGGGTACTTCAGCCAGGCCACGCTGGGGAAGGGGCGCAGCCAGCCGCCCCAGAACAGCGTTACCGCCACCGAGGCCACGATGAAGATATTGGCGTACTCGGCCAGGAAGTACAGCGCCCAGCGAAAGCCGCTGTACTCGGTGTGGAAGCCGGCCACCAGCTCGGATTCGGCCTCGGGCAGATCGAACGGCGCGCGGTTGGTCTCCGCCACCGCCGCCATCAGGTAGACGGCCGCCGGAATCAGCATCAGGCCGTAGTTCTCGAAGGCGAACCAGATCTGCCGCTGCTGCTGCGCCTGGACGATGCCCACCATGCTCAGGGTGCCCGCCGCCATCGCGCCCGAAAGCAGGGCGAAAGCCAGCGCCACCTCGTAGCTGATCAACTGCGCCCCGCTGCGCAGCGCCCCCAGCAGGGCGTAGTGGCTGTTGGCCGACCAGCCCCCCAGCACGATGCCCAACACGCCCACCGCCGACATGGCGCTGATCACCAGCAGGCCCACGTTCACGTCCGCCACGCGCAACTGCGCGCTGAAGGGAATCACCGCGAAGGCGGTGAGCGCCGTGACGGTGGAGATGACCGGGGCCAGCCAGAACAGGCCCCGATCGGCCTCCGCCGGGATGATGTCCTCCTTGACGATCAGCTTGACGGCGTCGGCGATCGGCTGGAGCAGGCCGTGCGGGCCGACCCGCATCGGCCCCAGCCGCACCTGGAAGTCGGCCAGGATCTTCCGTTCCAGCAGCACCAGGTAGCCCGCCAACAGGGGGAACAACGCGATGATCGCCAGCGTCATCAGCACCGGCATCGCCAGCGGGTGCGCGAGAAGTTCTTGCATAAGCGCTTACCGAAGCAAAACCGAAGTCTGGGCCAGCGCCAGCCAGGGTTCCGGATAAACGCCGATGGCCAGCGTCAGCAACCCGGTCACGCCCAGCGCCAGCCGCAGTCCGAAGCTGGAGGCCACCGGCTCGCGATCGGGCGCCTCGGCCACGAACATGCTCCGAACCACGCGGAAGTAATAGTAAACGGCCACCGCCACGTAGGCCGCCGCCACCACCGCCAGCAGGTAGTGCCGGGTCTCGATCAGGGCCCAGAAAATGTAATACTTGCCCAGGAAGCCCGCCGTGGGAGGAATGCCCGCCAGCGAGAGCAGAAAGATCAGCATCAGCAGGGCGTGCCCCGGACTCTTGCGCATCAGCCCGCCCAGATCCTCCAGGTCCTCGCCCAGGATGTCCTTGCGGCGCAGGGCCACCACCACCAGAAAGGCGCCCAGGTTCATGAAGGTGTACACCAACACGTACACCGCCACTCCCTTGATGCCGGTCGCGTTGCCCGCCACCAGGCCCAGCAGAATGTAGCCGGCGTGCGAGATCGAGCTGTAGGCCAACAGCCGCTTGATATTGGTCTGGCTGATCGCCGCCAGGTTGCCCACCGTCATGGTGGCGATCGCCACCGCGCTCAGCAGGGGAACCCACACTTCGCGCGCCGCCGCCAGCGGACCCAGGAAGATCCGCACCAGGAAGGCGAAGGAGGCCGCCTTCGAGCCCACCGACAGGTAGGCCGTCACCGTGGTGGGCGCTCCCTCGTAGGCGTCCGGCGCCCACATGTGGAACGGCACGGCCGAGACCTTGAACAACAGACCCACCGCCGTGGTGGTCAGGGCCAGGAACACCAGCGGATCCCAGGCCGAGCGCCCGGCCACGGCGGCCGTGATGTCGCCCAGGCGGGTCGAACCCGCCAAACCGTACAGGATCGAAAAGCCGTAGACCAAGAGGCCGCTGGAGAAGGCCCCCAGCAGGAGATACTTCAGGGCCGCCTCGTTGGACCGCTTGTCGGAGCGCAAGAAGCCCACCATGATGTAGAAACTGAGCGCCATCAGCTCCAGACCGACGAACAGCGTCACCAGGTCGGTACCGCAGGCCAGGAAATACATCCCGCAGTTCGCCAGCAGGATCAGGCCGTAATATTCGCCGTGATGCTCGCCCTCGATTTCCAGATACTTGTAGGAAACCAGAGCCACGATCAGCGAGGCGGCCAGGAAAATCCAGTTAAAAAAGATGGAAAAACCGTCAATGGTCAGCGCCCCGTGGAAGGCGGTGAAATCGCTCAACCCCTGTTCGGCCAGAAAGGCCTGTTGCCGGGCCAGGCCGAAGCCCGCGAAACCTACTCCCAGGGCCAGGAAGACCAGCAGCCACTTGCGCTGCCGCGGCGAGGGAAAGACCAGAAAATCGAACAGCAGGACGGCGCAGCCGAACAGCGCCAGCATCAGTGCGGGAATCAGGGCGAAGTGGTCCACCGACGTGTAGTAGGCGCTCACCGCAGCACCTCCAGCCCGGCCACGGCCGCCGGCGCCTGCCGGAAGTAATCCGGCCGGACCCGCTCGACGATCTCCGCCACCGGTTTCTCCAGCACCTCGAAATACGGCTTGGGGTAGACTCCGATCCAGATCGCCCAGGCGATCAGGGGCAGGAAGACCGCCAGTTCCCGCAGGTTCAAATCGGGCAGGCGGAGATTCTTCGGGTTGGTGATCTGGCCCAGCATCGTGCGCTGGTAAAGCCACAGCAGGTAGGCCGCTCCCAGGATCACCCCCGTGACGGCGAAGGCCGCCCAGATGCGGTTGGCTTCGAAAGCTCCCTGGAGAATGGTGAACTCGCCGATGAAGCCGTTCAGCAGGGGCAGGCCGGCCGAACTGAGCATGGCGATGGCGAAGACGGTGGCGAACTTGGGCATCACGTGGGCCAGGCCGCCGTACTCGGCGATCTCCCGGGTGTGCCGCCGCTCATAGACGATGCCCACGATCAAGAACAGCATGCCGGTCGAGATGCCGTGGTTGATCTGCTGGATCACGCTGCCCGCCAGCCCGTTGGGATTCAGGGCGAAGATCCCCAGCGTGCAGAAACCCAGGTGACTGACCGAAGAATAGGCCACCAGTTTCTTCCAGTCCTGCTGCATCAGGCTGACCAGGGCGCCGTAAATGATGGCCACCAGGGAAAGGCCGATCAGGATCTGCACCACCAGGGGGTCTATCGAGGCTTTGGGCAGCAGGGGCAGCGAGAAGCGCAGGAAGCCGTACGTGCCCATCTTCAGCAGAATGCTGGCCAGGATCACGCTGCCCGCGGTGGGCGCCTCCACGTGCGCGTCCGGCAGCCAGGTGTGGAAGGGGAACATGGGCACCTTGATGGCGAAGCCGATGAAGAACGCCCAGAAAACCCACTGCTGGAGGCCCGGGGGCAAATCCAGTTTCATCAACTCGGCGATCTCGAAGCTGTAGAAGCCGAACTGGCGGAAGTGCTGGAAATACAGAGTCAGGATGCCCAGCAGCATCAGCACGCTGCCCGCCAGCGTGTACAGGAAGAACTTGATGGCCGCGTACAGCTTGCGCGGCCCGCCCCAGACGCCGATGATGAAGTACATCGGCACCAGCACCACTTCCCAGAAGACGAAGAACAGGAAGAAATCCAGGGCCACGAACACGCCCAGCATGCCCGTCTGCTGGAGCAGGAACATGGCGTAGTACTGCTTGACCCGCTCTTCGATCGCGCTCCAGGAGGAGAGAATGGCCAGCGCCCCGACCAGGGTGGTCAGCATCACCAGCAGCAGGCTGATCCCGTCAATGCCCACGATGTAGCGCGCCCCCAGACTGGGAATCCATTCGGCCCGCTCCACCATCTGGAAGCCGCCCGCGCTCTTGTCGAAGCGCAGCACCAGCGGGATCGAAACCAGAAAGCCGGCCGCCCCCACCAGGTTGGCCCACAGGCGGATCAGGTTCTTGCGCGATCCGGGAATCAGCAGCAGCACCAGCATCCCGGCCAGCGGCGTGAACAAGACCAGGCTCAGCAAGTGTTCGCTCATCGGCTCACCGCATCAGATACCAGGCGAAGACCGCCGCCGCGCCCAGCACGATCGCCAGGGCGTAAGTCTGGAGGGAACCGGTTTGCAGCACCCGCACCGGATAGGAAGACATTTTCACCAGGAAGGAACCGAGCCGCACCGCTCCGTCCACGATCCAGGTGTCCCACCAGATGCTCAGGCTGGAGGTCAGGCGGGTCAGCCAACCGGCGCCGTTCACCCCGCCGTCCACGATCCGGTTGTCGAAGCGCGCCAGCGCCCGCCCGCCGCCCTTGCCCAGACCGTTGACGAACAGGAAATCGTAGATCTCATCCACGTACCACTTGTTCAGCAGCGCGGTGTATAGCGGCCCGGCCGCGACCCGCAGCGCCTCGGCCCGCGCCGGCCGCCGCAGGTACAATTCCCGCGCCAGCGCGATGCCGGCCAGCGCCACCGCCACCGACAGTCCCATCAGCAGCCATTCCGTCCCGGCCTCGGCGGCGTGCTCCAGACTCTCGCCCGCCTGGTGAACCGAGAGCGCCGGCGCCAGCCAGTGCTCGAACGCCCGGAATCCCTCGGGCAGAAAACTCCACAGCCTGGGGACCCCGATCCAGCCGGCCAG
Source organism: Solibacteraceae bacterium (assembly GCA_037444625.1). Taxonomy (GTDB): domain Bacteria; phylum Acidobacteriota; class Terriglobia; order Bryobacterales; family Bryobacteraceae; genus DTHT01. The sequence goes on along the minus strand of JBBIMA010000013.1, from coordinate 13,283 downwards.
CGCGCTGCCGGCCGCCAGCACCACCAGGGGGATGGTCATCACGGGCGGCGATTCGTGCACCTGCGCCAGCCGGTCCGCCGCCAGACGCGGCGCCCCGTGGAAAGTCAGAAACATCAGCCGCCACATGTAGAACGCCGTCATGGCGGCGGTGACGAGCGCTACCGCGTAAATCGCCTTCCAGCCGTGGGGATGCGAATAAAGCTGCCAGAGAATCTCGTCCTTGGAAAAGAAACCGGCCAGGCCCGGAATGCCCGCAATGGCCAGGGCGCCCACGAACATCGTCCGGTAGGTGATCGGGATCCGGTCTTTCAACCCGCCCATGCGCCGCATGTCCTGCTCCCCGCCCAGGGCGTGGATCACCGAGCCGGAGCCCAGAAACAGCAGGGCCTTGAAGAAGGCGTGCGTGTACAGGTGGAAGATTGCCACCCAGTACGCCCCCGCCCCGCAGGCCATGAACATATAGCCGAGCTGGCTGACGGTCGAGTAGGCCAGCACCCGCTTGATGTCGTTCTGCACCAGGGCGATCGAGGCGGAAAGCAAGGCGGTGAAGGCCCCCACCGCCGCCACGATCAGGGAAACCTCGGGCGTCAGTCGGTAGAGCAGGTGCGAGCGCGCCACCATGTAGACGCCCGCCGTCACCATCGTGGCGGCGTGGATCAGGGCCGAGACCGGCGTGGGGCCCTCCATGGCGTCCGGCAGCCAGGTGTAGAGGGGGAACTGGGCCGATTTGCCCGTGGCGCCCAAAAACAGCAGCAGGGCCATAGCGCTCAGCACGCCCAGGCCCGCGCTCTCGGCCCCGAACCGTCCCGAGGCCAGCGCCTGGTTGACGTCCAGGAAGCGCACGCTGCCGAAGACGCTGAACATCAGCAGCATGCCCAAAATGAAGCCGGCGTCGCCCACCCGGTTCACCACGAAGGCCTTCTTGCCGGCGTCGGCCGCCGACTTCTTGTGGAAGTAAAAACCGATCAGCAGATAACTACACAGGCCGACGCCTTCCCAGCCGACGAACATCAGCAGATAGTTGTTCGCCAGCACCAGCATCAGCATGAAAAACACGAAGAGGTTCAGATAGCCGAAAAACCGGTAGTATCCCCCTTCGTGCCCCATGTAACCCACCGAGTAAACGTGGATCACGAAGCTGATGCCGGTCACCACCAGGATCATCACCGCGCTCAGGGGATCGAGCAGAAAGCCCCAATCGGCCGCGAAGCGGGCCGGGGCGCCGCCCTGGGTGAAGAAGGGCAGGCCCGCCACCCAGGTGAACTTCACCACCTGATGGACGCGCTCGGGCAGGCCGGCGAGCTGGGCCACCGCCCCCAGCGAGAAGATCAACGACAGCAGCACCGTTCCCGGGCAGAGCAGCGAGATGAGGGCCTTGCCGCGGCCGCCGTGCGCTCCCTGAACGTGGGCCGGCCCGTGCCCGTGCGACCCGGCCGGCGGCGCCAGGCCCGGAGCCGCCGCCACTTCCGAAGGCGGCTGCCGGTCCAGTCGCCGGCCGAGCAGCAGCATCAGCACCGCCCCGGCGAGCGGGAACAGCGGAATCAGCCAGATCAGCTCCAGGAAATCCATCGCCCGCCCTTCACCATTTCAGCAAGTCAATCTCGTCGGCCTGGACCGTCTCTTTGTTGCGGAACAGCGCGATCAGAATGCCCAGGCCCACGGCCGCCTCGGCCACCGCCACCGTGATCACGAAGATGGCGAAGACCTGCCCCTGGACCTGGCCCAGGTAGCGGGAGAAGGCGATCAGGTTGATGTTGACCGCGTTCAGCATCAGCTCGATCGCCATCAGAATAACGACGATGTTGCGCCGGGCCAGCACGCCGATGGTCCCGATGGCCAGCAGGGCCGCTCCCAGCACCAGGTAGTGGGTGGTCGTGACCGGGTGCAGCATCAGCTCCTCTTCCTCGCCATGATCACGCCGCCCACGATGGCCGCCAGCAGCAGGATGGAGGCCAGTTCGAAGGGCAGCAGGTATTGCTTGAACAGGGCGTCCGCCACCAGCTCGACGTTGCCCGCGCGCGGCGCCTCGGCCGGGGCGGCGTAGCGGAAGGCCCCCGCGCCCCGGGCCAGCACGTAGACCACCTCGGCCGCCACCGCCAGCACGCAGGCCAGCGCCAGCACCCACTGCCGGTTGAACTGCCGCAGGCGGGCCGCCTGGTCCAGGTTCACCAGCATGATCACGAACAGGAACAGCACCATGATGCCGCCCACGTAAAGCACGATCTGGACGGCGAACAGGAATTCCGCCTTCTGGAGCAGAAACAGCCCGGCTACCCCGATCAAGGCCAGGATCAGCGACATCGCGCTGTGCACCGGGTTGCGCCGGGTCACGGTCAGCACCGCGCCGGTCAGCGTGACGGCCGCGAACAGGTAGAAAAACAGCGTGTCAAGCCACATCGCTCTCCCGGGGAGTTTGCCGGCCGGCAAACCCCCGACTCCTGACTCCCGATACCGGACGGTTCAATAGGGATACCTCGTCGGCCTGGGGCCCTCCTCGAGCATCTGCCGGTCCCAGACGGTCCCTTCCCGCGTGTAGCCGGCCAGCTCGAAATCCTGGGTCAGCTCGAGGGCGTCCACCGGGCAGGCGTCTTCGCACAATCCGCAGAACATGCAACGGGAAATGTCGTAGGTGAAATTGGTCAGTTCCTTGCGCCGGGTCTTCTCGTTGCGCTCGCTGCTCACCACGATCAGGTTCTCCGGGCAGGCCAGCGCGCACAGGTTGCAGGCGATGCACAGCGTCTCGCCGGTCTCCGGGTTGGTGTTCAGCCGGGGGGCGCCCCGGTACCTCTCGGCCACCTTGGGGCGCTCGGCGGGGTATTGCTCGGTGTAAATGTGTTTGGGCCGCTGGTAGCGAAACGTCACCCAGAGGCCTTCGATCAGGTCAATCAGCAGAAGCCGGCGAAGGAACTTCCGCATCCCGCCCTCCCTCAGCGATCCACCTCGCCCAGCACGATGTCAATCGTCCCGATGATCACCACCACGTCGGCCACCAGCGCCCCCCGGCACATCTTGTCCAGCGCCTGGAGGTTGACGAAAGAGGGCGGCCGCACCCGCACCCGGTAGGGCTGCGTCGAGCCGTCGCTCACCAGGTAGTAGCCCAGCTCGCCCTTGGGCGCTTCGATCGAGACGTAGACCTCCCCCACCGGCGGCTTGATCACCTTGGGGACCTTGCCCAGGATCGCCCCGCCCGGCAGGCCGTCCAGCGCCTGCCGGATGATGCGCACCGACTGGCGCATCTCCTCCATGCGCACCAGGTAGCGATCGTAGCTGTCGCCGTTCACCCCGGTGGGGATCTGGAAATCGTACTGCTCGTAGCCCGAGTACGGCTGCGCCTTGCGCAGATCCCACTTGACTCCCGAGGCGCGCAGCATGGGGCCGGTGACGCCGTAGGCCTTGCAGTCCTCGGCCGTGAGCACGCCCACGTTTTTCAGGCGCGCGATCCAAATCCGGTTGCCGGTGAGCAGCTCCTCGTATTCGTCCACCTTGGGCAGGAACATGTCGCAGAAGGCCCGCACCTCCTGCTCGAAGCCCTCGTAGAGCTCGTACTGAAGACCCCCGATGCGAAAGGCGTGGGTGGTCAGCCGGGCGCCGCAGTACTTCTCGTAGATCTTCAGGATCTCCTCCCGCTCGCGCATCGTGTAAAACAGCGGGGTGATGGCGCCCACGTCCAGAGCGTGCGTACCCAGCCAGATCAGGTGACTGGCGATCCGGTTCAACTCGGTCAGGATCACCCGCACCGCCTGGGCGCGCGGAGGAACCTCCACGCCCAGCAGCTTCTCGACCGCCAGGCAGTAGCCCAAGCCGTTGGAGACCGCCGCCACGTAGTCCATCCGGTCCACGTAGGGGGCGAACTGGGCGTAAGTTCGGTTCTCGCCGATCTTCTCGACGCCCCGGTGCAGGTAGCCGATCACGCACTCGGTGCCGATGACCTTCTCGCCGTCCAGCTTGAGAATCACGCGCAGCACCCCGTGGGTGGAAGGGTGCTGCGGCCCCATGTTGAGGACCAGTTCGGTGGCGTCCAGATAAGTGGAATCCGGCATGGCGACTAGGGTTCGGCCTCCAGGCCCAGGTGCTCCTTGACCCACCGTGGATCGGCCGCCAGGATGCTGGCATCCTTGCGCAGCGGGTGGCCGGTCCAGTCCTCCGGCAGCAGGATCCGCCGCAGATCCGGGTGGCCCTCGAAGGGGATGCCGAACATGTCGAAGACCTCGCGCTCCAGCCAGTTGGCCGTGGGGTGGACCGCAACGGCGCTGGCCGGGCGCGCCCCTTCGCCGATCCGCGTCTTGATGCGGATGCGCTCGTTGCGCGCGAAGCTGTAGACGATGTAGACCAGCTCGAAGCGCTCCGGCCGGCCGGGGAAGTCCACCGCCGTAACGTCCACCAGGTAGTCGAAGTCGGCTTCCAGCTTCAGATACTCGAGGATGGGAACCACCGCCTCCGGCTTGGCCACCAGGAACTTCTGTCCCAGGTAAGAGGCGAACTCCGTGATCCGGTCGCCGAACTCCTCCCTGAGCGCCCGGGTCAGATCGTCCTCCCAGGCGACGGCGGCCATGGCGGCGGGGGCCTTGGGCGCAGGCTGCGGCTTGCCCTCTGGTTTTTGGTCAGCCATCGTTTGCCGGAGACCCTCGCACGGACCTTGCGCCGCAGGCGGCAGCGCTCTGCCGGCGGCCGCCAAGGTCGAAGATCATGACTTTAACACAGCCCGGCGCAGAGGAGCAAACGCGGGCGGGCGCCCTCCGCCCGCGCCCTCAACCCGTCTGGGCGGCGCTCAGGCTCTCCGGCCCGATGATTCGCGCCGCCTCCCAGCCCAGATCGCGCAGCCGCTCGGGCGGGGCGGCGCTGAAGACCACCTGCGAGCTTTCCTCCTGGCCCGGCCGGAGGGGCGCACGGCCGGGGAGCGGGGCCGCCACCGCCAGATACTTCAGCACGCTGTAAACGTCCCCCATCTCCGGCAAGGTCAGATCGAATTGCTGCGTGCGAAAGCGCAGGCGCGCCGCTCGCTCCGTGACTCTCCAGACCAGAAAAGCGCAGCAGTCCACGGCGTGCTCGAACCAGTCCTCCAGGCCGGCGGGCACGTTCAGATCCAGGAAGATCTCCAGCAGGCGCTCCTGCTCGCGGGCGAACTCGCGCACCTGAAGTTCGCCCGTGTGGGCGGTAGCCTTCCAGTCCACGTGGCGCGCGCTCTCGAAGGGCTCGTAGGGCCGAATGCGGTAAAAGTCGTAGCCCCGGCCCCGGGCCTGCGTCTCCCAATCCCCGCGCAGCGAGGCCAGCAGCTCTTCGAAGCCGGGCTGCGGATCCACCGGGGGATAGACCAGCACCTGGGTGGCCAGCGTCACCTCCGCACGCCGTTCCAGGAAACCGAAGGGAAAGCCGGTGGCGAACTCGAAACTGGAGCCGCGATGCAGCCCGCGCCGCTCGAAGCGCACCTCGACGGGCTCCTCCAGGCGCGTGCGTCCCGGCAGGGCCGGAAAGTAGACGGCGGAGAACTCCGCCCCCGGGTGCCGTCCGGTCAGCCGCACGGAAAGGGAAGGCGCCCAGCGCTTCAGATTCCGCACTTGAACGCGGCCGCGTACAGTGCGCCGGGCCGTGATATGCTCGGGCAGGAAGAAATCCACCTCCAGCCCGGACAGCGACAGGCGGCTGATGAAGCCCGAGACCATCAGCGCCGAGAGCATGGCGGCCACGATCAGAAACAGGAGGTTGTTGGCCGAGAGCACGGCGGCCACGGCGACCAGCGCCAGGGCCAGGGTGAACAACCAGCCGGCCGGGGTGAGCGGCCGGCGCAGGGCGGCGCTCAGCGCGCGATCAAGCGGCCGGAACATGAGGATCCGCCCTCAAGGATAGCAGGCCGCAGGGGGAGGAGAGCCGGGTTGGAATGCGGGCTGGGCGAGCGGAGCGGCGGGGGATGCCCGTAAGCTTTTGCGCAGTATATAGATATTTTTCTTGACGGCCTACTATATGTAGGGGCATCATGGGAAACGTCCGCTTCCGCGCCCTCTCCCGCCTCGCGGCGTTCCAACCGTTGGGCGCCCCAGGGCCGGCGCCGCCCGGCCTGTCGGCTTCCGCGAGCCGCGGGACCCGGCGAGGCGCTTCGCCGGAAGGGGGCGGACGGCAGAGGGTTGCAATTATCGCCGGCAAGGAGTCATAAACCATGGGTCAGTTGAGCGTCGGTCTTCCTCCCGCTTCGGGCGAGCGCAAGCGCAGCCTCCGCCCGGCCGAGCGCACGGGCCTGGTCTTCCCGCGCTACTTCACCGCCCACCTGGCGGCCGGGCGCACTCCCTACGACGAGATCCGCTGGGAGCTTCGTCACTGCTCGATCAGCAATGACAAGGGCGAAGTGATCTTCGAACAGCGCGACGTCGAGGTTCCCGCCGATTGGTCTCAGACCGCGGCCAACATCGTCGCCAGCAAGTACTTCCACGGGCGCCTCGGTACCGAGGAACGCGAGCACAGCGTGGCCCAACTGGTGCGCCGGGTGGCCGACACCATCACCGAGTGGGGCCGCGCCGGGCGCTACTTCCGCACCGAGTCCGACGCCGAGAACTTTCGCCTGGAGTTGACCCACCTGCTGTTGAATCAGAAGGCCTCCTTCAACTCCCCGGTCTGGTTCAACGTGGGGGTCAAGGAGGCGCGCGGCTACGGCTATTATTACGACCCGGAGGCTGACGCCGTCCGCCGGCTCGAGCCCGGCGGCCAGACTCGCCCCCAGTGCTCGGCCTGCTTCATCGTCTCGGTGCGGGACTCGCTGGAGTCCATCCTGGAACTGGCCAAGACCGAGGGCATGCTCTTCAAATGGGGCTCAGGCACGGGCACCAACCTTTCGCCCTTGCGCGAGCGCAACGCTCCCCTCTCGGGCGGCGGCCGCGCCTCCGGCCCGCTCAGTTTCATGAAGGGCTTCGACGCCTTCGCCGGGGTGATCAAGAGCGGCGGCAAGACCCGCCGGGCCGCCAAGATGGTCATCCTCAACATTGATCATCCCGACATCGAGGAGTTCATCTGGTCGAAGGCCCGCGAGGAAAAGAAGGCCCATATCCTGATTGACGCCGGCTACGACCCCTCGCTGGACGGCGAGGCCTACAGCTCGATCTTCTTCCAGAACGCCAACAATTCCGTGCGGGTGACCGACGAATTCATGCGCGCGGCGGTGGAAAACGGCGAGTGGTGGACCCGCTCGCGCGTGACCGATCAGCCCGTGCGCCGCTACCAGGCGCGTGAACTGCTCCGGCAGATCGCCCAGGCCACTCACCAGTGCGGCGATCCCGGCATGCAGTTCGACACCACCATCAACCGCTGGCACACCTCGAAGGCCTCCGGGCGCATCAACGCCTCCAATCCCTGCTCGGAATACATGTTCCTGGACGATTCGGCCTGCAACCTGGCCTCCTTGAACCTGATGAAGTTCCTGGGGCCCGACGGGCAATTCGACCTGGAGGCTTTTCGCCATGCCGTGGACACCATGATCATCGCCCAGGAGATCCTGGTGGACAGCGCCAGCTATCCCACCGAGAAAATCGGCGAGAACGCGCACAACTTCCGCCCCCTGGGCTTGGGTTACGCCAATCTGGGCGCGCTGCTGATGTCGCTGGGCATCCCCTACGACAGTGACCCGGGCCGGGATTACGCCGGCGCGGTCACCGCCCTGATGACCGGGCAGGCCTACCTGACCAGCGCCCGGCTGGCCGAAGCCCTCGGCCCCTTCCCTTGCTACGGTCCCAACGAGGAGTCCTTCCTGGAGGTGATTCGCATGCACCGGGCGGCGCTGGCCCGCCTGAACGCTCGCCACGTGCCCGCCGCCCTGCTGGAGACCGCCCGCCGCTGTTGGGAGGACGCCTACGAACTGGGCCGCCGGGTGGGCTATCGCAACGCCCAGGTCAGCGTGATCGCCCCCACCGGCACCATCGGGTTCATGATGGATTGCGACACCACGGGCATCGAGCCCGATCTGGCCCTGGTCAAGTACAAGAAGCTGGTGGGCGGGGGAGTGATCCGCATCGTCAACCAGACCGTGCCCCAGGCCCTCATCCGCCTGGGCTACAGCCCCGAGCAGGTCGAGCGCATCGTCAGCCACATTGACGCCACCGGCTCGATCGAGGGCGCGCCCGGCCTGAAGCCCGAGCACCTACCGGTCTTCGATTGCAGCCTGCGCGCCCCCAACGGCACGCGCTTCATCCATCACATGGGCCACATCCGCATGATGGCCGCCGTCCAGCCCTTCATCTCCGGGGCCATCTCGAAGACCATCAACATGCCGGAGGACTCCACGGTCGAGGACATCATGAACGCCTACATCGAGAGCTGGCGCCTGGGCCTGAAGGCCGTGGCCATTTATCGCGACGGCTCCAAGCGCGTCCAGCCGCTCAGCTCGAAGGCCGAGGCGGAGCGCAAGACCGCCGCCCAGCCGGGCGCCGAACGGGTCGTCTACCGCCCGGTGCGAAGAAAGCTGCCCGACGAGCGCCAGTCGGTGACCCACAAGTTCTCGATCGCGGGCCACGAAGGCTACATCACGGTGGGCCTGTACGAAGACGGCTCTCCGGGCGAGCTGTTCATCACCATGGCCAAGGAAGGCTCCACCATCTCCGGCCTGATGGACGGCTTCGCCACCGCCATCAGCTTCGCCCTCCAGTACGGCGTTCCGCTGAAGTTCCTGGTGGACAAGTTCAGCCACGTGCGCTTCGAGCCCAGCGGCTGGACGGGCAACCCGCAGATCCCTTACGCCAAGTCCATCCTGGACTACATCTTCCGCTGGATGGGCGCCAAGTTCCTGGGTCCGGAGTACGCCATCTCGGAAGCGGGTGAAACTCCCAAACTCCGCCCGACCGAACCCGAGCTCCAGCCCAAGCTGCCCTTCGAGCCGATCAGCGGCGACGCCCCGGTCTGCTCGGAGTGCGGCTCGCTGATGGTGCGCAACGGCGGCTGCTACAAGTGTGAGAACTGCGGCGGCACCAGCGGCTGCGGATAGCTCCCCCGCCCGCCCCGGCCGTTATCATGGGTCTGATGCCGGCGGCCGGGTTGATTTCCCGCCGGGCGCTGCTGGGCGCCCCGGCGTCCCTTTGCAGGGCGGCGCGCCGCCCGAACGTGCTGGTGGTCATGTCCGACCAGGAGTCCGCCTTGCTGCCCGGCCCGGCGCACTTGCCTCACCGGGCCCGGCTCCGGCAGAGGGGGGTCGAGTTCACTTCCGCTTTTTGCAACACGCCCCAGTGTTCGGCCGCCCGTTCCGCCCTTCTGACCGGACTGGAGCCCCACCGTACAGGCGTCATCGCCAACGTGGATGCCGGCTCGCTGGGGCAGCCGCTCTCGCCCGCGCTTCCCACCGTGGGCAGCGTCTTCCTCCAGGCCGGCTACCGCACCGGCTATTTCGGCAAGTGGCACCTGGGCGGCGACCGCCACCAGGGCCTGTCGGCGTTCGGCTTCCAGGTTTACGCGGCCGGGCGGAGCGATGAAGAGGCGGCCCGGGAGGCGGCCCGCTGGATCGGCGCGCAGACCGAACCCTGGCTGGCCTGGGTCTCCTTCATCAATCCGCACGACATCTATCTGGCGCCGAAGCGGCTGGCCCAAGTGCGGCCGCGGCCGGGCGTCAAGCCCCCGGCCACCGGCCTGGAGGCGCTCGCCGGCAAGCCTTCCGAGCAGCGCGAGTACGCCGAGCGGGACCAGGGCCGGGTCGCGCTGGGCTACGGCCCGCAGGACTGGGTGCGCTACCGCAGCTACTATCTGGAGCTGGTCGAGAAGGTGGATGCCTGCCTGGGAGTGGTGCTCGAGGCGGTGGATCCGGGCCGCACGGCGGTGGTCTACACCAGCGACCACGGCGACGCCCTGGGCGAGCACGGCCTGCCCTTCAAGGGCCCCTTCATGTACGAGGAGCTGATCCGCATACCCTTTCTCATCGCCGCACCGGACGGGGCCCTGGGACGAGGCCGACGCGACGGTTTGGTGACGCAAACCGATCTGGCGCCCACCTTGGCCGCGCTGGCCGGATTGACGTGGCCCGGGCCGACGGCGGGCTTGGATTTGACGGCCGCGCGCCATGCCCGGCGCGAAGTCTTCCTGGAATACTACGCCAAGCAGAAATGGGTGAATCCGATCCGCACCATTCGCACGCGCCGCTGGAAGCTGAACTGCTATGACAGCGGGCATCGCGAGCTCTACGATCTGGCGGCTGATCCGCACGAGCTGCGCAATCGGGCTGAGGATGCGTCCCTGCGTGGGCTGCGTGCGGAGTTGGAAGCGCGCCTGGATGCGTGGCGCAAGCCCGGGCCGGGAAATTGGCTGAGAACTCCCGCGGGCGCACCCACTATATAGGCAAAACCCAATGTCCTCCAGGGGCGCCTCGCCGGGGCGCCCACGGACGCAAGCCAGAGTCAGCCTGCGCGCCGGGCGGAGCGCCACCCGGTTCCGCCCGGCTTTTCAACTCTTCGCCAGCAGCCGCCGCACGCGCTCGGCGTTCTCGCGCACCTGATCGCTGTACCGCGGGTACATGCCCACGATCACCCCGTCGCTCGGCTTGATGTTGTCGAAGGCGAACTGGAAGGCGCGGTCAATGCTCTGGGGCGAGTCGGTCAAACGCCCGGCGCCCAGAATCTTGAACGCCAGACACGGCTTGCTGGCCTGCCGCACCGCGCGGTACATGCGGGGAGGATCCTGGGGCAGGTAGACTTCACCCAGCGGGCGCTGCCCCAGCAGGTTGCGGATCTCCTCCTCGGTGCGCGTGATGCGATACACGCAGGTCATGAAGAAGTCCACGTCCCAGCCCTGGCTTTCCACCTCCTCGACCACCAGCGGGTTGTGGGTGGACAGCCCGACCAGCACGCCGCTGTCCCGCACCGCCTTGAGGAATTCCTTGATCTTGCCCTGCTCGCCCGCCCGCCAGCGCCGGTCGGTGGTTCCTCCGTGATGGACGATGCCTATCGGCCCCATCCGCGCGATCTTCGGGATCCAGGAGAGATCCTCCTCCATGCGGCGCGAGCTCAGCAGGATCCACTGGATCTTGCCCCCCTGCTCGCGGTAGCCCCGGATGTCTTCCAGGCCCCGCTTGGCGTCGGAGAGCTGCCAGGTGTTGATGCCGTTGTCCTCGCAGGAGCGGACGGTTTTCCAGACGTTCTCCGGCGTGCACCATTCCAGCATGTGCTGATCGAGCAGCCGGTTGAAATGCGAAAAGCCGTAAAACGGATTGGCCCCCAAGATCAGGCGCGTGACCTGGTGTTTGCCCAGGCGGATGGTGGGCAGCAGCGGGGCGGGCGCGGCCGGCGCGGCAGCCAGCGCGGCCGGGGCCTGGAGAAAGCGGCGGCGCGACGTTTCCATAACGGTTCCTTGCCCGCTCATTCTACCTTCTTTCGTACCGGCCCATGTATTGAGCTTGGGCCAGGACCTGCTTGCCCAGGGCCCGATCCAGCTCGGCGCGCCGCGCTCCTTCGGCCAGCTTGAGCGACTCGACCCCCAGGGCATAGAGCTTGAAGAAATAGCGATGAGGGCCGTGGCCGCGCGGCGGGCAAGGTCCGCCGTAGCCCCGCCGGCCGAAGTCGTTGGTCCCGCTGACCCCCGCCTGCCCCGGCTTGAAGCCCTGCGCAAGGGCGTGGACTCCGGCGGGAAGGTCCCACAGCAGCCAATGGTTCCAGGTTCCCGCGGGCGCGTCCGGGTCGTCCACGATCAGGGCGAAGCTGCGCGTACCCGCCGGTTCGCCGCTCCACTCCAGCGCGGGCGACAGGTCGGCTCCGTCGCAGGTGTGCAGTTTCGGGATGGCGCCACCCTCCGGGAAAGCGCCGATGACCAGTTTCAGAGCCATGCTCACCTCCTCGGGACAGTCTGGTTGCGAAGCGCCGCTTCCAGCGCCTCGACGAAGAAATGCTCGCCCCACATGACGGATTCCCTCACTCCGAGCCCCTTGTGGATGTGGTAGACGCCCCCCTTTAGGATGCCCTCCCAGTCGGGATCGTCCCGGGCCACGTGCTGCTCGCACAGCGTGCCCAGGATATGGCGGGCGGCGGCGGCGTACAGAGCGGCCTTGGCCGGGTCTGCCAGCAGGCCGGCAAGCTGGAAAAGGCCGGAAGCGGCGATGGCCGCCGCCGAGGTGTCCACCAGGGACCGGCTCTCGGGCGGCGCATCGTAGTCCCAGGGCGGCACGCCGTCGGCGGGAGTGTGGGTGAGGTAGTAGTCGGCGCAGGCTTCGGCCGTTTCCAGCAGGCGCGGGTCGCGCGTGTAGCGGTAGGCGGTGCCGAAGCCGTACAGCGCCCAGCACAAGCCGCGGGACCAACAGGAATCGCCCCGCCAGCCCTGATGGGTGCTCTGGCGCAGGAACTCGCCGGTTTCCAGGTCGAACAGGCCTTCGTGGGCGGTCGAGCCGTCGCCGCGCACCAGGCATCGCCGGGTGGTCAGGCAGTGGTGCAGGGCCAGCTCGTGAAGCCGGGCGTCTCCGGCCCGCTCGGCGGCGTAAAAGATGATGCCCACGTTCATCATGATGTCAATGAACAGGGAATGGGGCGCGACGAAGGAACACAAGTACCGGCCCTTGGGCTGGTAGCGGAGCGCCAGAGTGCGTCCGGCCTGGATGAGCACGGCCTCCAGGGCTGGGTCGGGTTCGATCTGATGCCACCGATAGTAGGTGGACATGAAGATGAAGCCCAGATCGTGCACCTCGCGATCGTGTTGGCGCGGGGCCAGGGGGCGGCAGTAGCGAACCGCCTGCTCGCGCCAGAAGGCGGCCTCCGCGGGCGCGGCCGCCAGCCGGTGGAAGATCCACATCATGCCGGGCAGGAAGCCGTCGCACCAGTGCGTCCAGGCGGGCAGGTCGTGCTTCCAGCGCCCCTGGTGGGTGTACATCGGGTAGAAATCGGGGTAACGTTCGATCAAGCGGCGGACCTGACGGGCGGCGAACTCGAGCGTCCCTTGGAAAAGCCGCCGCTGTTGCGGTGTGCACTCCAGAATCACGGGATCTCCTTGGTCAGAAAGTTCTCCATTGCATGCGGAAACCGCGGGGCAGGCTGCGCAGCGGCCCGTTGAACAGGATGGCGCTTTCCTGCTCGGAGGCGGAAACCAGCACGTCGCTCGGCCGGCGCAGGGCGGGGATCAAGCTCCCCAGCAACTCCAGCCGGGCCCGGAATTCCGCCTCCCAAGAGGGTGTCTCCAGCCGATCGAACTCCAGCGCCACCACGCCCCAGTGCCGCGGGGTCAGGTGCTGCCGCACGGTGCGCAGCCGCCCGTGCACGCGCGCCCCCTTGGGGACCAGCAGGCGGCCCTGGCGCCGCACGTCCCGCGTCAGAACCGCCAGCAGCGGATCGCCCGCGGCGGCGCGG